>NZ_AWNH01000012.1 GCF_000482245.1 Leptolyngbya sp. Heron Island J
AAAATAAAACCAATTATCTTTGGGGTTGTTTTATGGATACTTATTGTCATACTTGTATCAATACAAGCCCTCATCTTCCCTATTCAAGATGCTGGAATTTGGTCACCAGTGCCACTAACAATACATTTCGTCACTGTGATTCTTGCTGTTTTAGTTATGTCATTTTGGTATTATAAATCAAGCGAAAAACCAAACGGATTTCTCTTAGGTTTTATCTGGCTTGTTATAGATTTGATTTTAGAATCCGCTATAACAATTCCAATGTTTGTCCTTCCATCTGGTCAAACCCACCTAAGTTATTTTTTCAGATGGGACTTATTGGTTGATTTTGCAATCATAGTAATAACTCCTGGAATATATAGGTTGGCAAAAAAGAGATAGCAAACCCACCCCTGACGCTCATTGCTTCGGGGGTTATTTGTTGGGGATGCTCAATACCCTCAATAGATAGCATTAACCAAAAGTCTCGTATTGCAAAAACGTCCTGATCGCTGAACACGCTCCGGTAACCTTGGATGCAGTTTCCCAGGCATTACCATGAGAGCCCCCACAGTTATCGCTTTGTTGTCAGTACTCACGATCGCAGTCCCCACCCCTGTTCGTGCCTGCTACATGGATATGGGAGGCGAGCGCATCGATCTAAGTCATATGTGTGGGGATGGTTCGGGGTCTACACCTGCGCCTGCACCTGCTGCTGAGCCCACACCCCCTGCCAGAGAGGAGCCAGCATACATAAGGCGGGAGGATCTGGCGAGCTTTCAGGTAATCCGCATCAACTCTAACGGAGAAGCAACAGGGCGGGTAAGCTTCACCCGGTCTGCGCCACAAGGGGCCACTGTCCGGGCTTATGTCCGTTTCATGGATGGCACTCGGCGCTATGTTGGGCGGGCTACTCGCACCCGAGGCCAACGCCGGATAGAGATTCAGTTTTGGTTACCCCCTGGCACGTCGGTTAGTGAGGTTGAGGGCGGGGTGAGATAGGTTTGGGTGCGATCGCACTGGCCAAAGGTCTGGGGTTGTGCAGACGCCCGGACAGCTAGGGATCAGATGTGGACAATGGGGGTGCTGAGTTTGGTGTGTAGCTATGCCTGATAAGCCAAAACCTAAAAGCTTTCAATTGACCGGAACAGAGGCCATCACGCCGGAAGCCCTTCGCGGGTTGTTGGGGCTTTTGCTGCTTGGTGGCGTAATTTCCTTCTACTTCTTGGGTGGACTGGATTGGTTGACAGCTAGGGAGGTTGACAGCCTGTATGTGGAAACTGCCGAGGATCTGGAAAGCCAATATCGCTTGATGGGCTCTGAATCTTCAGAAATGGATAAATGCGTTCAGGCTGGGGTTGTTGCACAGGCATGGTTGCAGGCGGAGGATCAAGGCAGTTATCGAACCTGGAAAGCTACTGAAAAAAGTCACTGTGAAGCGGCTGGGATTCAAAATTAGCAGATTACTGAGAGAAGATCTTCATAGTCAACAATCTTTAAGTCGTGCCACTCGTCACTCATCAGTCCGATGCGGTCTTCAGCCGTAAACTTGACTGCTAAGTGATCTACGGCATCTTTACCATACTTGTATATCAAGTCTTCGTGTCTTGGTAAATTCCCAAGCAATGGGCACTCTCTGAGTTTATCCACTACATAGTCATATACCGGCCATGCTGTTTTCCAGTGAGCGCTAGAAGCCAAATCCACGGCGTTCAAACCTGCATCCGTGAAGCCCTCGCTAGACTGTTGGATGTCAGCGAAAACGCTGTTCCAGGAATCCCATTTGTAGATAAAGTCATTAATTGCGGGCTCGCAAAAAGAATCTACTGGGAGCCGGATAAGACAGGCTGAATGTTGAACTTTGCAAAGTAAATTCATAGCCGAATCTGCTCCTGTAAGTATTTACTCCACACCTGTCCATGGGTCAATCCATAACGCTGTTGTGCTGCTGCTAATCGTTGTTTGGCCATCGGTATGGTGCAGTCTAACGCCTGAGCTATCTGTTCCCACCGCTCCACACCACATTGGTGGAGCAGCTCGGCAAACAAGGCTACGGGGTCTACTCCCCAGGACTGAGCCATCATCAGCAAATCGACCAACTTAATGTCAGTACGACCGCTTTCTCTATCCCTTAGAAAGGTGTCTGCCATTCCAAGTTCAGCGGCAGCCATATACCTAAGGGATTTGCTGTATTTTTCGCGAGTCTTTTTTAAAGCCTCTCCTAATTGTTTGTCGTTAGGTAACAATTGGTGATCACGATTTGCTCAGGAATGCCCTATTTTAGCTTGCACATCTGCAAGATTGTAGGCGTAGGTCTATTCCTTGCCTGTGTCTCTCAAGTGGAAGCCGCCCAAACTACCCGCTAACAAAACGGCTCAGTACGCGAACACGGCTGACCATGCACTGATTGTGCATAATGGCGCTGTGCTGCGAGGTGGGACGCGCATTCCTGGACGCAAGTTTATGCTGAATGCGATCGCGGGTAACTTTGGCTTTGATGATGACTTCAGAGCGGTTGAGGTTTTTGCTGATGCCTACCAAGAGACAGGTAGCTTTGCTCGTGCATTTAGGGCAACCGCTCAACAGGGCCAGAAAGAGATTAAAGCCGCCTTTGGGTATAAGTGGGCTTGGCCTTCCGGTAGAGCCACTAAACGCCGTAATGGCGAAGTGGTGACATCTCCCAGAAACATTATCGATACAGGTGAGCTTAAGCGGTCTCAGCAGCCAGTGAGGTTCTTGCCATGAGTGCAAATTTTGCTGATGCGGTTGAGTTGAGTGAATACCTGGCCAATATCTTGAGACCGCACTTAGGAGAGTGGAAGGATGGTAGCCCCAGAGTACATATCATCCCGCCCGAGCCAGAACTGCCGGGCAAGGTTAAAGCTGATACCGCCAGCCAATCAGAGCTGGAATGCATCATTTTTCGTGTGGCTGAAGGTGAGCCCAGATCAATGAGTGGTGGTCAGAAGTATCGAGAGCCAGTGTACCAAATCGAGCTAGTCAATTACCTCGACAATACTAAACTTGCTCACGCGATGAACGTGATTGACGCGGACGCTCGCATTATTTCAGCCCGTCCTCGAACGTATCTGCCTGCTAACACCCAAACCTATGAGCAATGTCGTTATTACGTGCGGACTGCTCAAGTGATCAACAAAGTCGTTTACACCCCTTCTTAACTCATGCCTGAATTAAAAGATTTCTACGTCGTTCGTCATCCCAACAATCAATTTGAGCCAACCCAAGGCAAAGAGCCCACGGGGTTTATTGCAAGCGCTAAACGTTTTTCAAGTATTGCCGAGGCTGAAAAAGGCGCTAGTGAGGGCGCTGTTGGCATCAGTCTCTATGGTTATGAAGGTGGTAAACCTATTCCCCTGAAACACATGCCCCTAAGCCAGGGCAAGACTGACAACGCTAAGCCCACCACATAAATCTATTTCTCATAGGAGTTCTCAAAACCATGGGTTTCCCTACGATTTCTCAGCTCGTATCAGATGACCGAGCGAGTGTATGCCCTATCCCTGATAGTCGCACTTTGCCAATCCCTTATACCATTGACTCTGACGCAGCAGCGGGGGCAGGTGCAGGCACGCTTACATTGTCTTTGACGACGGCTGATGGAGCAGCAGCGGGGGCGAGCGATCGCGCAGAATTAGAACATGATTCAGAGATTTTCTTCCCTAGCTCTAATACAGTCGCCGTGGATGGCGCTGGAGTATTAGGGAGGCGTACGATCAGTGTTGATGATGGGGCGCTTGGATTGCCCACAAATTTGGTGCAGGTCGGCGATTACATTAAATTTGCTGGCCATGCTCAGAGGTACTTGATCAAAGAACGAACTGCAGGTGCTACTGAATATACGCTTCGCCTTGACCCTGCTCTTAAGGCAGTTCCCGCCGATGATGAAGCCGTCACCGTTTACAATGTTGTCCGACTAAATCTGGGCACTGGTATTCAGTTCGTAGATATTACCAGTGCCGGGGCAGCGGTCCCAGTAACAGGCGTCAAGTATCCTATGGCAGGCCCTGTGACATCGCTGACGGTCTATGAGATGCGTCAACTGTTGGGTGTAACCGACATGTCTCCTACGCCGACGGTGGCCTCCACGGAAGTGACCGACATGAAGTCTAAGGCCAACATTCAAGGCGACACTACGTTTGACCTGTCCATCTCTGGGGTTGAATTCAACGGAAATAGTGGGCTTGGTGAAGTGGTGCTCCCATCGTTGTTGGACGGAGATGACACGAGCATTGGCGTCTATTTTATCTATGTGAACCAAGACGGCAAACGTATTCAGGATACTGGCTCATTCACAGCCTCTGGCGGTGCTGGCCCTGTGGAAGCTGCTCGGACCTATGAGGTAACCGTGTCTGCAAACCTGGGCGACAACTTTGAACGATGGCAGCCATAAAGCTATTGCAGTCCCCCCGCCTGACCTTGGTCAATTCTGTGATTGAAAACGGGTTAATCAAAGCAGGCTGGGTGTATTCACTCGGCTTGCTCGGCTCCGTGGAACCAGTACAGGGAGATGGCCAGCAGTATCAGGTAAGCATTCCCGAATTCATGCAGCAAGACCCCAGTGGTGGGGAGTTGTTTGAAGCTAACGACACTATTGATTTTTTCTTAGCCAATGGACAACAATGAGTTCCTAGAAAATCTACGCAAACAATCCCGCCCAGGATTCAACAAACTGGAGCGAGATTGGTACTTTAATCGGTTTCAGGCTGAAGCAGGAAAAATTGAGGCACTGAAACAACTAGCCGAGCAAATTTCAAAAGCTCTTAATGAGCCATTGGACCAAGTAACGAGCTGGATCGTCCGGTCTTCGGCCAATGACACCGAGGCTATGGGTAAGCTTACTAAATGGCTTCCTGATATTGCTCGACTAGAAGATGAGGCTAAGCGCTCCAACCAAGCTGCCAGCCGGGATATGGCAGGGATGATTCTGTGCTCCCGGTTATCTCTGGAGTGGGTGGTTAACCACAAAGAACGGCTTGAAGAGACCTATTTGATTGAGTTCCCTAACGCTGATTGGGAAGGGTTGCAATCTCAAAAACCTAGCAAGTTCCTTGGCTCCGAAGGACGCTGGAAGGTGATTAATGCCATTACAGATATGCTCCCTGGCAGCATCATCGAAGAAATTGCAGACTATGCCATGAACGAATTGTTCGATGGCAAACGCCCAGAACCAGAGCCCGAGGAAGCGCCTGAGGATGTCATAAAAAAGCCAGTACCCGAGTCCAGCGAGCCAGAGAGAATAGGGCTCGATTCGATGAGTATTTCTGGGGGCTCTACCTTACCCTCTGCGAGCTAAAGATCAGCGATCCGTTGTGGCATTGGGACAGCATTCTTACCCTACCCATTCGAATGGTGCATGACTTTGTTGAAGAGATGCGTCGCCGTGACACTGCAACTCAAAACCGTGCTCAATTTGCGATCGCATCCTTTGCGGCCACCCATGGCAAAGACTGGAAGCCTCAAGATTTCCTCCCCTGGGCAACTGAACAACCTGTAGCCGCTGACACCTTAGCTGTTCTCCAAGAATTGGTCGATGCTGGAGAACTTAGTCCACGGGCAGAAGCCGCCGCTAGAGCGAGACTCAAGGCATGACTTCCTTAGGCGAATTAACCCTAGATTTAAAGCTCGACGACAAAGCCTACAACAAAGGTATTGCTGAAGCTCGCAAAAAAGCAGAGGCAATGGACCGAGAGTTTGTATCTGTGCTTCGGGCAGACACTAAGAACTTTCTGGCAGCCTTTGAGCAAGCGGAACGGGTTAAGAATCGGCTAGACCGAGTTATCACGGCTGAATTCAGAGTAAATACTAATCAGATCCGTGGAGCGCTGGAGATTGCCGAGAATGCTCGACGTGAGTTCAAGAAAACTCAAAACACAACATTTACAGCTGACAATAGTCAATTCCTGGCGGCTGTTAAAGAGATTCGGGCAGCTCGCCGGAACATTGACAAACCCATCAAGGTAAAAATTGGGGTTGAGATCCAAGGATTATTTAACGCGGTCAATAATGCGACTAGGGCCATTGCCAGGCTTAGGAAGCCAGTCGCGGTCACATTCACTGCTAACGATCGCGCCCTACGACGCACGCTCAACAGCATTGACAAAGCAACAGCGCGATTGGGTAAGCCGGTTAGTGCCAACTTCAGGGCCAAGGCGGATCAGTTCTTTAAGGTATTTCGCAATGTTGAGGCTGCCAAAAAACAGGCATCAACTGACGTTGTTGTTAATTTTAAGCCCAGGAATGAAAGCAGCCTGCTGAGCACTTTAGAGCGAGCAGAAGCCGCTCGCAAACGATTGACTGGCACATCTACGGTGGTATTGCAGGCAGACGCCCGAAAGTTTTTTAGGGCTATTAAGCTGACTGAGTCCGCAAAAAAGGACTTCCGATCTGCTGCTACCACCACGCTAAATGCCAACGCCACTAAATTCTTTAGGGCTATCAAGGCAGCCAATGAGGCTCGCAAAACACTGTCTAAAACTATCACGGTAGAGATCCGTGCAAATGCGACTCAGTTTTTTAGAGCGGTCAAGCGAGCTGAGAAGGCGAAGCAAGATTTTCGATCAGCCGCTACTACCGAATTTAAGCTAAACGCTAATAAGTTTTTCAAAGGCATTCAGCAGGTTGAACGCGCTCGCAAAACGGTAACCAAGGATGTCACGGTCAATATCCGGGCTAATGCTACTCAATACTTCAGAGCAGCTAAACGCATTGAGCAGACCAAGAAAGATATTCGGTCCACGGCTACCACTGAGTTAAGACTGAATGCCAATAAGTTTTTCTCGGGGCTGAAGCGAGCAGAACAGGCCAAGAAGTCTGTTGTGAGAGATGTCACCGTAAGGCTCAAGGCTGACGCTGGCCAGTATTTCCGCACCACCAAGCGGATAGAATCTGAGAAGAAAAAGTTTCGTGGGACGGCTACCACAGAATTAAGGGCCAACGCCAGTCAGTTTTTTAGAGCCACCAAAACTGTCAAAGAGCAGAAAAAAGAATTAGGCAAACCAGTCTCTACAACGCTGCGACTCAATAAAGAGCAGTACCGACAAGATCTTAGGGCAGCCCGCACCGACACCCGAGAGTTTAAGCGTGAATTTGGAACTGGTCAGTTTCGATTACCACGGGTTAATAGCCGTGAGTTTGAGCGCAGCATTAGGGATGCTGGGAGTCGAGGGCGAAACGTCTTAACTGGGATCTTCCAGGGGATCGGGCAAGAAATATTTCAGACAATCACCACTGCGCTCACGGCTGCCTTATCTGCACCGATCCGGCTGGGTGGAGGTGCGATCGCAGCATTCTCTGATGTAGAAGCAGGATTGGTAAACTTTGAGGCCAAGGCCCGTAGCTCGGTTGACAGTGCAGAAGAGTTGGCTAGAGTGTCTGCTAAAGTCGCTGATGAGGCTGAACGTATTGGTATTGAAACCAGCAAGACTCCGGCTCAGGTGGCTCAAATTGCTACCCGCATGATCGAGCTGGGGGCAACAGCAAACCAGGCAGCCAACAACGTTGATGGAGTTATTACAGCCTTAGAGGCTACCGGCTTTACAGACATCGACAAGACTGCTAAATCATTTCAGTTAGCGGCCAATGTATTTGGCGAGTCCTCAGAAGAGTTTGCCGATAAACTGGCCTTGCTCACTTCGAGCACAGCCGTCACGACAGCAACCGATGTAGAGCAAGCCTTTGGTAAAGCTGGGGGTGCGTTTCGGGCAGCTGGCCAGGACTTAGAATCTTTATTGGCATTGTTCTCTGGCTTCAGATCGGCAAGTGGCCCAGAGATTGCGGCAACGGCCACCCGAAACGCTGTAGCTAAACTGCTGCCCCCAGCTGAACGGGCTACCGAGATTATCGATAAATTGGGCATCACCTTATTCGACTCTGCGGGTGAGGCACTACCCATCCTGGATGTCTTGGAAGACCTTAAGAGCAGGATTGAGGATTTACCTCAAGAAGAACGCCTGAGATTCTTACAGCGCGTCTTTGACCGTCGTAGCGCCTCTGAGATTGCTCTTATCCTGGAGCAGCTTGATACTGTTAGATCTACCTACGATGGACTGCGGGAGGACTCCGAGGGCGTTGCTAAGCAGCTGCAAAAAGATCTGAATCAAGGTATAGGCGCAGCGGTTAACCGTTTGGGCGGAACCATCCAAACACTGGCAGGAGCCTTTGGTGAAGCATTAGGGCCTGGAGTAGAAGCTTTGATTCGGGGGCTGACTGGGGCATTAAACACGGTAACGGAGGCCGCAGCTGGTGGTTTATTTGATCCCTTGACTGAATCGGTCGAACGGTTTTTTGTTGCAATCAGTGGGACAAGTTTATCTAACCTACTGGATCAACTAAGAGCTGGGGAGGGACCAGTAGACGGACTGGGACGCGCATTTGTTCGCGTTGCCGACACAATTCAAGGTGCTTTGGCTTCTGTGATTAATGGGTTTACTAACTTCATCCAAAACAACCCTGATGCACTAGGTAATTTTGTGGATGGCTTCGCTGATGGATTTAGTCGGACATCAGAAACGATTGGTCAGATTGCTGGGCAGCTGATACGCATTATTCAGCCTATTGGTGAGATCTCTCAAAATCTATTCTCTGGATTACTTAATCAATCTAAATCGTTGGTGTCAGTGTTCAGTATTTTTGGGAATGTCGTTACGCCACTGCTAGGGATACTTGAGACCTTGTCTGAGAATTCTGTTCTCGTTGATTTTGCATTCAAAGGTATCCTTGCCCGAATGATTGCAATTAACGCCGTGAATTTTGCTGGGACTTTAGCGGGCATCGCAACAGGGCTAGTCACTGTTGCTTCAAAAGGTTTAGCTGCAGTCAAAATATTGACAGGAGCGGCAGCTGCAGGAAAAGGCTTAGCGGCATTCTCGGCGGCGGCTGGCCCAGTCTCTGCCTTAGCAACAGCATTAGGAGGGCTAGCGATCGCAGCAGGCGTTGTGACTGCCGCTCTTGGCGTATTAGTTGGGGTTTTAGCCGTCATAGAATCCATTCGAATTACGGCAATAAATAATGAGATTGAAGCCTTGGCAGGTGCGACAAACACATTAGGCGATGCCAGTATTAATGCGGCTCAGGGGCTGAAAAATGCCATAAAAGAAGCCAACGCAGAACGAGCTGAAGGGCTAGATATTGATCAGCAGGCATTGCAGCAGCGCATTAAATTAGCTGAGGAAGAAAAAAAGGCATTGCTGGCACAGCGCCGAGATCTAGAAGAGCGTTTGTCTAAGGCAGGGAACGGATTATTTGGTAACGCTTTTGGTATTGCCGATGCCCAACGTGGGGCACTTGAGAACCAGATCAAAGAGACGGAGGCTGCAGAAAAAGCTCTCAACAGTCAGATTGAATCTGCCAATGAACTTCTGCAGGTTGAGCAAGATCGACTACGGAAAACAGACGAGTTGCGCCAGCAAGACCTAGAGTCATTCCAGGAAAATGAGCAAGCCAAACAGGAGTCTGCTGAAAAACGACTAGAAGCCGTTGAAGCCGACGTTAAAGCGGCCAATGCCCGCATCAATCAATCTGAAGCGGAGGCGATTAATGCCGTACTAGAACAGCAGCTTAATGGACTGGATGAGGATACGGCGGCCCAACGCATCCGAGAAATTGAGGCTAGAGCTGCTGAAGAACGGGTTGCCCAAAAACGCAAAGAGCTGGATGAGATCATTCAACTCGAAGCTGATGGTGTTTTAGAAGCCGAGAAAGCCTCTGAGAAAAAAGCTGAAATTGAAGCTCAGCGAACTCAGTTAGTAAGGCAGCAATTAGAAGCTCAGATTCAGGCCCAAAAAGAAGCTGAAGATAGGCGGCGTGATGAGGCGGTCAGGGCATTTAATGAATTTAATGAAGCCGCTAATCGTGCATTTGAGGAACAGTCCAATGCATTGCAAAAACAGCTAGATGCTCAGATTGATGCAGAGAAACAGGCATTTGAAGAGCGCGAAAAGCTGCTAAAAGATGAATTTGAATTTAGGGAGGAACAACTCAAAAAGCAGCAAGAAATTGAAGACGAAGCCCTTAAGAAGCGGCTTGATGCTCAGAAGGAAGCCTTAGCCGAGCAACAGCGGCTTGAAAAAGAAGCGAACGACCAAAAACTATCGGCTGTCGAGCGGTTTGTGGATCGACAGCTGCAATTAGAACAAGCTGCCGACAGTGAAGAACGGAAGCGGCTAGAGGAACAGTTTGCCAATGAAGATGCCCAAGCTAAACGCCGTAGCGAACTAGAAGAGAAGGCGTTACGGAGATCTGATCAAATTGCTGGCCGAGAGCGTCGTCGTCGTGGGGACCCAGTTAGCCCCATCGATCAAGCCCGGCGGGAATTTGACGACGATCAGCAAGCCGAGGCTGATCGGCTGGCAGCTCAACAAGAGGCTGTTCAGCAAAAAGTAGAGGCTCGCCAGGCTGAGGCTCAAGAACGGCTAGCCCAACAGCGTGAGGAACAAGAGCTGAGGCTGGCTCAACAGCGGGAAGCACTGGAGCAGCAACAGCAGCAGCGCCGAGAGCAATTAGAAGCCCAAATAGCCAACGATCGCCGCACACTAGAAGATGAGCTGGCTCAACGCCGCATTGAAGCCGAAACAGGACTGCAGCAGGACCGAGCCGCATTCGCAGCAAACCAACGCCAGCTAGACATCAACGCCGCTAACGAAGTCGCCCGTATACTGTCAGCCGCCAGACCCCAGACACTAACCGCCCGTCGTCATGGTGGTCCGGTCAGCCCTGGTAGTTCATTCCTCGTAGGAGAAGCCCCACACATTGGCCCTGAGTTGGGCGTATTTAGTGGTAAGCCATTCTTATTCACTCAGCCTACAATCCTGCCCAATCCACCCCAGGGACAAATCTACAGTCCAGAACAAACCAAACGAATCATGAGGGCTACCCCGTCGGCTGCAACCACTGGTGGGAATGGTGAGAGTGCTGCGATCGCAAACGAAATCCGTCAACTTCGCCAGCAGGTGGGCCGCATCCGTGAGGTGATGCCTTTGCTAGATGCCCTGGCCCAGAACATAGCCAACGATACAGGGCAGATGGAGCGAGATCGTCTGTTTGAAAATGCCCGCTGGCGGCTAGGGGGCATTTAATGGCGTTGTATTTGCAGTTGAAGTTAGGATCTCTGACTGTTCGGTTCAAAGGAGCCATTTTTGAAGATGGTGAGCTCCCCAGGGCTGTCGATCCTGAGCTAGCCGGAGAAACCACTTATTCCAATGAGGGCGGGGTGAGTGTTAGCGGTAGCTCTTTTCACCCCAAACATTTGTGGACTTGGGCCGTGGCAACACGAACCATTTGTGTTACGCAACCGGATTTACCTGATCAAGTCCGAGAGCTATGGTCTGAGTACGATCGCTTGCGGAGAGCTAGACTAAATCCCCAGATTGAACTAGAAGATGGGACGCAATACTTCTTTGAAAACACTCCGCGCACCCGAGCCCTTGCCACAGATGCCAGTGAAATTGCAACATCCACAGGACGCATAAAGTACTATTCAAAATACTATGTGACTTTTGCTAGGCCACCTGTTTTTCAACAGGGTGAAGGTTTCACAATTCAGCTAGCTGAGGGGGATATCTTCTCAGCATGACTATCGCCAACACTAGCGCCCGCTCCCTTCAAATCCTCATCGGCCCCGATCTACAAGACTGGTCGGCCCACTACGGCGCGTTCACTCCCGGCTACACCTCCCTGGGCGATGAAAGTGATCCTGGCAAAATCCCCATCCAAGCCCAGCTAGAGATAAAGCCCGCCTACAACACCCCCGAATCCATCGATCCACTGCTCAACCCCATCCGATGGCGTGTAGGACAGGATGTGCAAATACGCCCCCGCAACGATGCGAACACCGCGTGGCTGACAGTGCCCTGGACACACCTAAAGATTGTCGCCAACCCCAGCCGACCAGGGCGGGGCAGTCTGATCCTTGAACTGGGCTGTAAGGTGCTGTGGAGTAATCAGAGCAAGTTCGACGACGATCGCTCCGGGATTATTTACGGCCAAGCAGAGACCGCTGATGCAGTAGGACGTCGTTTGCTTCTGGCTAGCGATGTCAACCCAGCGAACATCAACCTTGGAACGTGGCCTTATTCAATAGATCGCCCCATCGGCAAACGGGGCCAGAATAGCTACCTCAATCAACTGGCGGACCTGGCCTATGCCAATGACTGGCGCTATCTCCATCAGAACTCCAGTGGCCAAATCACAGCCACTGAATTGTCGTTGGCTTCGACGGGAGCGATCGCAACCATAACCCGTGGCCAGAACGATCTCGTCTACGAACCCAACCCTGACCCAGAGCGTCCCGCAGAAATCACCAAGGTGGCTGGGCTGGGGTATGAGTTGGGGACCATCGAAAATCCGTCGGTGGACATTCAGGATGAGACCATAAATTTCAACGACCTGAGCTCTAACAGCTTTGGTGAGGGAATCGCTGTACGAACGATCACTACCACAAGTTTCACGACTGGCGCAAACCCCACGAAGACAACGCGGGTGCAGATCTTCCAGGCTGAAGCGTTGATGTTTCAGAACCCAACTATCCCCTCACAGTTGAGGGAGTTCAGCGATGAAACAGAAACCGAATATTATGAAACAGGCAAACAAGACCCAACCACAGCCCGTCTCACACAACGCATCCGCACAAAACTTCAGAACGGGCGGACGCTAGACCCCCGTGACGAGATCTTCAACATGCGGGAGATCGAACGGGACCAGGAAGACATCACCTATGGCTCGGGCGAACCGATGGAGCGCTACCGGTTCACGGCGAGCCAAGCGGCTATCATCCTCGATGAAAACGCCGAAAACCCATGGGACAGAATCACGGTTGAAGATTTAGATTTTTCGTGGTCTGAGCACGCCACCGGCAAGTACGACCGAGTTGATAAAGCCAAAGAACCACTGATCAGAATTCGCTCAAACATCAACCGAGAGTTGGCGAACCCCGATGCTCTCCTTACCAAAAACCGCAACTATAATCGCTCCCGCCCCAACAAACCATTTGACACCCAGTATTTTGATGCTGGTATTGATGAAAACCAGTCCGAGTTCACCGGCACTGCCAATTACATGCCCCCCGGTGGCCCATCCGGCTACGAGAAAGAACGACTTTACACCGTGGCCAATGGGATGGCCTTTAGTGATACCCAGATGCAAACGCTTGCGGCTAAACACCGCGACCTAGCTATTGGCCGAGAGCGGGGGTACGCGATCGAGCTGGCGATTAATGATGCGCTGTTGATGTCTCCGCCGTTGCCTGAGATTGATGTGGTGGATGTCGACGGGCGCACCTACGCCTACAAAGGAGATGCGCTGACATTTGAATTCCTCCAGGCCAGGGCAACGGCGGGGTGTTCTGGTATTTGGATTGGTGGGGGGTATCAGCAGGCGATTAACCTTGCCGGACAGCTACCTGCTATTCAGGTTTCTGTTGATATCTTCCGAAGCAACATTGATATTACTGGGCAACTACCTGCCATCAGGGTGGACGTAGCGGTTGTTGCCACGATTGATATAGCTGGACAGTTGCCTCAGATCCAGGTTGAGGTCGATGTGCAGGAAGACGTTGGCGGCGGCTCCAGCTGGTTTGATATTGATACAAATCAGGACTGGCTTGACATCGACACAAATCAAGATTGGCTGGGGATTGGCACAGGCTCAACAAGTTGGGCGGGGATAAGTCAGCAAGAGTGGCTAGCGTTAAATACAAATCAAGACTGGATAGGAGTCGAGTGATATGGCGGCAGGTTCAACGGTGGCTGATTTCACGACATTAGAAGGATTGACTGGGGTTAGTGACAATGACTGGTTTCTTGTTATTTCCCAAGGCTATGGCCGATATGTTTACGACTCGGCGGGCACTGCGGCGGCCAATGGTGATATCACAAGAGTCCATGGGGCAGGTGGCCGATGGTATGCGAGCGGACAAATTTTCTCAGACAACATTCCTAGCGGCCCCGCTGAGCTACCTGTTCAGGTAAGCCGAACAGAGCCTGGCTCAACCGGAGGTAAGGAGATTAATCGCATTTACTGGAACGGCGGCGGCGGTAATTCAACATGGAATAGCGAATCAATTTGATGATAATAGGCTCCAAATATATTCACAAAAATCCACTCCTTCATAAGGATTTCCAGCACATCACACTATGCGCATGGTCAGAGGGTTCGATGCATCGAGGGAGTGCCAAAGAATTACTCAAAGATCTGCAAAGCCAGGGCAACATTATCCATGGCCACAACATCCTAGATAAACGCCACAAGCCTAAGGTTTCCACCCTAGAAGAACTTATGGGATGGGTTCGCAATAAAATTGAAGGTATTACAGGGGTTCATTCCTGGGATGTGTTGAACGAAGTTATGGGCAATTTCCCTGATGATTGGCTTTTAGCTGTGCTGGAAGAGATGCGAAAACTACAGCCAGATAGTCTTTTGCTTTGGAATGAATACGCTCTTAAAAACAGGGACTATTGGGATCGACTTATACAATTGGCTGCGATCGCAAAATCCCATGGGCTGTTAGACGGAGTGGGCATACAGCGACACATCAATCTTCGAGGAAAGCTCCCATATTCTGAGGTACTCAAGCCAGCTTATTCGTTAGAATGCCACTTAAAAAGCTGGGTAAACGAAAGACGATTGAGCTATGAAATAAACCGAATTCATGAGCTAGGGTTGCTATGCCATATTTCAGAGGTTTCAATTTGTTGCTTTCCATGGCAGAGATCTGTCGCTCAGAGGTTTCTAGAAAGGCTGATCGAGATTTCCAGAAATAACGATGCATGGAAGTTAACACTATGGGGTTCCCCTGCAATTAAGGAGATTAGCTAATGCCTTACTCAACAGCGGCAATCAATGCAGCCATCAATGCAGTTGGGGCGCTTCTAGATGTGGGTAGCGCAGGCAGCCCAACCGCTGAATTCACTAACCAAGATGGCTCAATTGTTTATCTTTCGCAACCCTTAGAAAACGATGCATTTGGCGCTGCTGTTGGGGGGCAGATAACCGCCAATATCCCAGCAGGCAGCATAACTGGATTGGTAGATGGTTCAGCAGGGTATATCCGATTCAAAAACAGGGATGGGGTTGTTGTTGACGCTGAAACTGCTGCAGCTGACGCGGTGACAGCGTTAATTGCGGTTGGAGCTGGCAACCCTACAGTAGAGATAACTAATAGCGATGCTTCGATTGTTTTTGGCAGCATCAACCTAGATGCCACACCGTTTGGAGCTGCGGTTAGCGGGGTGGCTACTGCTAATTCACTCCCCAAAACATGGGCAGCCACAGCAACCGGGACCGCAACACACAAACGCTGGAAGGATGGGGATGGGTTCGTTGTTGGAACTGAAGCCCTGGCCTCTCCCGCTACGATTGAAAGTGGCAGAGCCTATACCTCAAATAGCATTACCTTTTCATCCCCTGGGATAAACTCACTGCTTACAAATGCAATCTCGGTGACAACAGGGAACTCCTACACCACCAACTCAATCACTCAGACTCAACCCGCAAGCTAATGGCCGCTATTGATAGAGTCCTAGAAGCCACAAAACAACGGCGACAGGCAACCCTCCAATTGATAACTCAGCGATCTGATCTGCCAGTTGAGGAGATTTATGCAGGCGATCGCAGGTTCCGCCAGGTTGGTGCTACAGGTGGGTACCTTGGTAGGAATCGGCCAAAGCGCATCAGTCGTAGCATTGGCGAATCCGTCGACTCACTGCTATCTGGTGAGAGCGGGGATGTGGATGACCAAGAGCTTAGGCGAATTGTTGATGACCTATCCCAAGCCTTACGGGTGGTGGCCAATCGGCGCGGGATTCTCCTGTATCAAGGCGATGAAGCCACTAATCCAAACGACGATCCTAACGATGAAGATAACGAGGGCGAGAACAGGGCATATCAGCAGTACGATAATCAGCTAGTGGCTACTGGCAGTGAGCCCAGAGAGGGGGCGCTCTACCGACATGTCCCAGCAACAGCGACTGAACCCGAGAAATTTGTTCCAGTGGCCATGCATGAGGACCAACATGGGCAGATTCAGTCACCAACGGTCAGCCAGACAATATGTGTGATCACTGGTGCAGAATACCGCAGTAAAATCACTAAATTCTCGCTTAAGCTAGTCGGGGGAGCGACAGTGACAACGCGAGTAGACGACGATACCAATCTAACTGTCGGCACCTCTCCGGACGAAACTACGGTGACTTTTAGTCAAGGCATTGGGACGGTGATTGATAAAGACCAAAGCCTTGAATTCACTGTCACAGCTACGAATGGTTCTGCGATCGCTTGGTCTGTTGGTTATACAAAAATCTGATGAGCCGACGCTGGTTTAATTTAATTGAATCTACAAAAGGCCGTCTTGAATTTTTGGCTTACAAAATAGTTGGCTCCACACGCGAAGAATGGTGGATAGGAGGGATTGAAGATCCCAGGCTGTTGTATGCAGTCGACTATTCATTTGTCGACACAGGTAGCCGTTTTAGCTTTCACCAGCGTGGCAATAGCGGCAACGCAATTGTGATTGTGACAACCGAGCCAATCAACGACGACGACGATCCAAACCTTAACTTTCAGTTTGATATGTCTGGGGCTGTAACGGCTCAGTTTGCTCCAGGTGTTCTCCCTCCTAATTTAATGGTTGTGGACCGAGGTTGGGGCATGGGCTACCAGAGGGATGTACCAACGGAAAATGAAGGCAATCGAATTCATACGGCCTACCTTAACTTTTCTGAGGTTAGGCAAGATAGCTTGAATTCTTTGGGCTACGCAATCCCGCTTGGTCTGCCTGGAAGACTATATACACTCCCGTCTTACCCAACACCTGAGGCTGACTACAGAACCAATGAAACTGCGTTTGGTCGCGGACTACCTTCAGTAGCATACGATCACGCCTTAATCACTAACTCTGCGACAGGTACATTCAACCTGCAGGCTTACTACAGTGCAGCAACCGGGGAGTTGCCATTAGTGGGCGACACCATCCAAACAATTAGAACCTCTGTTGCTAGAGGCGTCGCCCATAATGCATACTACAACCACCCGTTTGTTTATGTCGTTGATGGATTTGTCTCAAACTCAAACCCAAACCCACAAAACATTACGCTGAACACATACAGACTGGAAGTAGGACAGGCAAATGTCACCGGCTCATTGGAGTCAACAGAGGTACTGCAGCCGAAAGGGTTTGATGATCCGGATTTGATTGTTTTTGGGGTACTGATCCGGGTTTAAGCTTGAGATCAGTCTCATCGCCAATCGCATCCTATGGGTGGCAGCACTCCCCAACGAAGCCGCCGCACTCGACCCAAACGGGCATTCGGTGATTCAGTACGCGGTGAAGTAGCCACCTCCTGGGCACCCTACAACCAACCCCACAACCACAACCCATGACCACCCCCGAAGGACTCACCCCCACCGAATACAAGGAAATCGTATCCGACGCCGCTGCTGATGCCGTAATAGACTGCGGGGCGTATTGCTTCGGCGGGGGTGATGTGGGTGTTAGGCCCATCCTCAAATCGGGAATTCTTGATTTGGCAAACAATAAAACCATCGCCCCCGCTAGGACCCCTGAACGCTAGTGGGGGTTTTTGTTTGATCCGAGTCGATTGCGTGCTGACAACAAAAAAGCCGCTTACTACAGCGGCTCAGACTATCAGTGAGATCGTCAATCAAATATCTAAGCAACAGCTTATCCTTTGGTCACCATATGTGACAAGTCTTCCCCGAGGATATCCGAAACAGCTTCATCCAGCCCCACCTTAAACCGGTATCCATTGGGGCACCATATCCAGCAGGTGGGATAGCCAGGGGCGGGCAGTGCATCATAGCCACGACCTTGGATTCGGAACCCAACAGAGACTTCACCCCCGACCCGATCCGCAAATAACGCACCATTACACTTTTGGGCGACCACTTTATTAACCAATGCCAAAACACTGCGGATGTCTTGGGGATTGCGGTTGGCAGTTGCGATCGCTTTTCGAGCGAGATTGATGCCTGCGAGGATGGAACCTAGTCTCATGCCTGCCCCCCGCTAAATACATCCCCAAACTTTTCTTTGATTGAGAGGATCTCATCACGCATGGTTTGCACTTCTGCGGGGGAGATGATGTCGTCCTCTAAGATTTTCTCAAGCCCATCGACACGGCTTTTGATGTAGCCGAGTGTACTTTCTAGCTGAGAAAAGCGCTTTTCAATCCTGGATTCAACTTGATCAGCGAGAGTGTCTAATTGCTTCAGCTTATCCTTGACAGAATCCCTGGAGAAGATGGCAGTCGCAGCGACAGAGACGAGGCCCACTGTTCCAATCAGGGCTTCTAATACGGCTGGATTTTCTAACATAGTAACGATTGAAAGCGGAGTATTCACCCACAGGATAGCCTAGATGCTTGCGATGTGGCTGTTCCTATTTAAAGACAAAACAAAAAGACCACCCCGAAAGGCGGCCCTAACCATGATGAGGCATAGCCCCACTTGTTCCCTTGTACGCCCCCATTCTAGCCAAAGAAAAAGCGCCGCCGAAAGCTCCCAGGCAGCGCTTATGATTGTTCCCGTTGCGGAGTGTTGGTTGGTACTACAGCGGGGTGGGTGGGGGTTCCGGGGAGATTATCTAGGTTGCCCTGTCGCTTAACTGATTAACGATCTCCGCGCAGAGATCTGTTAAGCCTGATTTCTTAATTCGACCACCACCCCATGGAAGTGCCGCTGAGTACCCAATAGCTCTACCTGGGTCTACTTCGGACATTATCGGTTTAATGTCGAACTTGCTAAAAATATTCTGGGCCGCAGCCAACTTGATCGTTCCTTTCTTCCACATAATCCTATTCTCCAATTACACTACACAACCCATTTGCTATTTAAATAAACTTGATCGTTCGCATGAACTGTTTTTGACTTTGGCCACGCTTCATTGATTGCGTCGTAAGTTATTCGGTAATGAGCACATGCTTGATTCATCGCGTCGTAGTCGTCCTCTGCATAACAGAAGAATGAATCGCCGTTTAGTAGCCCAACAAAATAAATTTCCACCATTCAACCTCCAATCACTTCAAAAACTAACACCCCAACCCCCACCAACCCGACCCACACCAGCAATGTCCCCAGGGCATCTCGCAGCCGCACTCGTCTCCGCTGCTTTCGTTTCGCCCACACCAGCCACCCCATGGCACCCAGTTTGCCAAGCCAGGGGCGATCGCAATTCCAAAACCATGGATAACTCGTATCGTTCCATGGGGGCCGAAATTCTTTGATGTATCGATTTTCTTGTCGTACATAGTCCAGGGTCTTTATATAGGCGATGTGTGATGCCCTGAGAGACGCCAGCCAATACCGCCCATGCCTGCGATCGCCTGTGGCATTCCAGCGCTGGTGGATATTTTTAGATAGGCCAATGTATAGAGTTTGGCGGCCACGCATAACAGCGTATAGCCCTGGGATTTCAGGTAACTGATCATGGGCGGAAAAGCGTATCCGTTGCCATCGTCGGGGATGGGCTAGGGTGGAGAGGGGGACGGATGGCCAGAGGGGGATTGGGAGTGTCATTCGAAATCAGGCCCCGACGCATCGCAATCCCATGGCCAGACAATATCACCACTTTCATCCCGCGCTGCCTCGCACCGCAGCTCATTACCTCTAGAATCCTGCGTTGTGGTCGTCGATGACTCAGGGCTATCTGTCGTCGTGGTCACAGTCCCATTGTCGTTATTGGTCGTCTCAATCCGATGGGGCCGACCGGTATTACCCGCACCCTTGGCTAGGACAGGGGGTGTCAGGGCAGGGATGATTAGGGTTAAAGACAAGAATAGAAAGATTGGGTTTTTCATTGGTTTGTTTTCCACCAGTAACAACGGTATTCAATTTCACTAGCTGCCGACGCCTCAACGCAAAAGTTGGTATTGGCGTACCAGCCTATTAATGCGCCGAGGATGAGAGGGATGAAGAAGGGGCGGGGGTTCATTTCATCCCCCACTTGGCTAAGCGCTTGAGTACGGTGGCCCCAGCATTAACAATAGGATTTTCGTATTGAATGTCTTCAAGACTGACAGGCTCAAGCTCCCAGCTTTTTTTCGTGGTATCCCATCCCTTTACCCACATCAAGCGCCGGTTGAATGACACTACATCCCCAGCTTGTAATTGATGCGATCTCAATAAAATGGTCTGATCTCCTCTTTGAACGCTGATAAAACCTTCTGGAAACTTTCCTCGAAATTCCGTTGGCTGTGCGCTTCTCGTTTGATGAGGCGATATGTTGCTCTCTATGTATTCAAACAATGGATAAAACATCTCATCGTCGACATCTAGCGCAATTGCTAGTGCATCAACGCAAGTTTTAACCTCGCTATCCGAAAGTTTGATAGCCGAAACCTGACCCAAACTCTCAATGCCATCAAGAAGCTGTTGATATTCGCTGCTCAGGTTAGGAACCCCAGATTGATGTGCGAGCTCTTCTGCTACCTGCAAGGCATCTATCAGCAAATCTATGTTTTTCCCTTTCAATATCATGAACCTGTGCTCCCAGTGAATTGAGGTGTGTAGGGTTAGACATTTGTTATTCAATGCCGTAAGCTTCAGCGGCAGGCAGGTACATGATGCGCAACCCAGGCGAACCCTTAATCACCTTGAACTGATCTGGGTACATGCTCTGGAGAGACCTGCAAATATCTTCCATAAGGGGATAATAACCCTCTCTTTCAGACGGTTCTGTTTCAGATTTTTTTTCACCGCTAAAGCACTGAGCTGCCATCTTGATGGTGATACTTGATGTACCGTTTCCGATAGCGCACTGCTTACGAATTTCGTTAGCGACCCTTTCTAAGGCATTGACCCACTCTTCGATTTCGTCTTCGTCGCCTCCGTCATCGAGAAAATCAGAAGGAAGCTCGTAATTATTTGGCTTATCTAATCGAGCGTCTAACTCAGGAAATAGCTCTAAAGCGCTGTGAACATAACAAGGGACCATATCTCCTTCGCGGCCTTCCACTTTGACAAACTTCAGCCAATCAGGCAGCTTAATTACCTCTCCTGTGCTCTCGTAAGCATTACTTTGAGCTTCCAAGACGTGGTATGTCCCTGAAGGATATTTGCCAGTTTTTTTATAGTCTGCACCCACGCTTCTGGCCCATAAAGCGCCTAACATCAGAAGTTCAGACTTGGCTTGATCTGAATATCCAGCAGGAATACCCATGGATGTGGCTGTTTTGCCATGCATCACTAGCCGAACGCAGCCCCCAGTCTTAGCAAACCCTGTCATCAAGTTGTTCCAGAGATCCGTACTAGACTGTTTGCCCATGGACCTCAATGTCTTAGTGCATTCGTCCAGAAACCAAATCCGATCCCTGGCTGAGCCCTTCTTTAAAGCACTAATTTCTTTGATGACCGCCTGATACCCTTGTTTGCCAGTGTCGATATCGCCGCCATAGATTCGCGTAAATTTAACCGGATAGATATCATCATCGCAGGTCACATAGGTAATCTGTTTATCATTGAGCGCTGACTCAATGATGGCCAAAATCATCAAGATAGTAGATTTTCCTGACCCTTGATTTCCGGTTGCACCAATCATGCGATCGCCCACAAATTGTTCTATGTCGCAGCCAGCGGATTTTAGCTCACGCAGCAAAATGGTGGCCCGCTCCTGTTTGGTTTTTGAAAGAAACTCAGGGGATACCCCGTGGTCATCAAAAATCGACCGTGGAGCATTGTCGTCTATACTCCAATCGTTATCGGATGATTTAGTACTGTACTGAGGGGTCCAAGACGATATTTCGCCATCCGGTTCTTCCTCATCGTCATCAATCGTCAAAACTTCGTAATCTGTATCAATAGCAGGTTCAATAACGTCTTTCTCTCCTTCAGCAGATTCTTCACTATCGCCTTCAAGCATGTTTTTTAAGACTGAAGACGTTTTTTCTTTAACTAAGGGATCAGCCGTTTCCGGAACTCCTTTACAAAGAGCTTCTAAGTCCTCCCACTCATCATCTGTGAGCCAGTCCCCAATCATGTCATCACGGATGTCTTCCTTAAACTCAAAGAACCGCTTGATAGCAAAGTAGCCGTTTCCACCCGTCCCGACACCAAACAAAATTACCGCTAACAAGGCTCCGCCTCCGCTAGCAAGCGCAACCGCACTGAGACCCAAAGATGTTGCAGCTCCCCAAGTCAGGAACGAAAACATTCGCGATGTCTCTCGCTCCTCAGCAATATCTGCATAAATATCGGTTGGAGAAACCCTCCCCTCCCTCAAATTCTGAGATAATTCTGCGATCGCTTGAGATTTTTCCTCAGGCAGCAATGCGTCAATGGACGGATGTGACAGCATCAATTGACATCTCCTTTAAATAATCGAACTCCTTTACGAACCAAGCAGAAACACCAAACAGCAAGCCATAGGAAGAACAACGTTATCGAGCCACGCATGACGTTAGTCCAGTCGATTCCGGTAGCCCATACCGACCAACCGCCTTTAAGCGGTGGAGCGGCATACAGTACAACTCCCCCATCAATGCAGAAGCAGGCAAACTGAACGACCCTCAAGCCAAAAATAAAAGATTCATAGTATCGGTTGTAATCCTCAATCATGGATGTCACCAATGATGAATCCCCTTGCTGAGGGTTGATTTTTTTAAATTTACGAAAGCTGCTAATGATGGACTTTCTTAATCGTGGTGAATGCTTGATCACCGTTGGAGCAATTTCACCTGACTGCAGCAACAAGAAAATGATGATGAATCCAAAACCGTAGGTTGTGATAACCAGTGCGTGAAGCACACTGGCGGCAATATCTAAAAAGAACGCCAGGAGATCACGCAGGAAACTCCCATACTTCCAGTCCTCAACAATACCAGCCCCCATGCGTTTCCAATCGATCACCTGCGACTCGCCAACTTTTCGCCCAAGCTCCGCATAGATATGGGCTCCTTGAAACAGGAGCCACCCAATCAACACGATTAGCAAAAAGCACAAAATAATACATACTGTGCTGCCTGGCGTGAAAATAGCTCCTAGCTTTGGAGCCTTGAATTTAGACGTTTTACGAGAACGAGGGGTCTTAGTATCAGACTTCTTTTTTTTGGAGTATTTCTCCCTCAAGTTACTGAGTTTTTGGGTTGTTGTGTCGGAACTTTGAGTTGCTCCATCGCCAGCAGCAGCTACCACGGCTTTCTCCTTACTGATCAATTTGAATCTCTGAACGATGCGCCCTTGGGTTCCAGTCCGCTGCACTGGCAAACCTGTTGTTTACGATGTCCATGTCCGTCGCCCTGGCCACGGTGCTCATATCCACATAGCCGTCCGGACCAATTTCAGCCGTTGTGCCGCGATCGTCACAGACTTCTGTCTTCGGCGGAAACGGCTTGCCCGTGTTTTTATCGATGGGTCGAAAATCCGTCGTGATGACGGCGACCTTGCTGGCATAGCGTTCGCCCGGCTCTTTCGGGAGAAACGTAATGATGCAC
Source organism: Leptolyngbya sp. Heron Island J (assembly GCF_000482245.1). Lineage (GTDB taxonomy): Bacteria > Cyanobacteriota > Cyanobacteriia > Phormidesmidales > Phormidesmidaceae > Leptothoe. The sequence goes on from NZ_AWNH01000012.1 coordinate 23,436, forward strand.
CCAGAGTAAAAACGAATATGGGCTTGACGAGCTTCCAGCTCACGAGCTTCTAACTCGGCTTCCAGCGCTTCAGCTTTCGCTTTTGATTCTGCAGCCAGCACTCTGGATTGAAATTCTTGCCGATCTTGCAGCTGGCTAACCTCAGATTTCATCTCCCGGAAGTTTCGGCTCGACGGAGTGAATTGCATGGCGATGGAAACAGCAATCGCAGCTCCACCAACGAACAATACCGGTCCACGGTCTGCTGTCCGTTGCGGGCGTTTTCTATTGACGGCTTTTTGACGACGTGACATGACTTTAAAATCGACCTAGTTCGCTAAACAATTTATAAGTTGACAATGAGCAGGACAGGACTGAATTTAACCCCCTACAGGGAACCTTGCCTGCTACGATCTCCTGTGCCTGCTAAAACCTTCCTGTTCCTTTAGATGAAGGGTTTCGGCTGTTCCTGCAAATTATCTACAGGAGGTCAACCAGGATCTTGACACTCCTGTAGATCCTGCTCACTTTGCAGGGCCTAAAACAGCCTGATCTAGCCGCGCTTTTTGGGCGGGGCTGAGGAGATTTGCAAACGTTTTCGGGTCTGGGAATTTGGGCGCTGATAAATTTGTCAACAAATCCCCTCCTTCCAAACGCTCAAACTCAATGGACACCGTGGCGTCAGCTTGAACCGATTCTCCTAATTGGTAAGTTGAACGCCGTTTGGCCAGCATGCTTTCTAGCGTTGAGCCATTTAGCATACATTCCTCTCTATACGCGATCGCATCAGCGGCGCTCTCCAGTTTCCGCTCAAGCCCTGTGATGACATCAACTTTTTTCTGCAGTTGGTGCCCAAGAGCAGCCGCTGCAGTATCAGAGAAGGCCAGGGATGCCTCTTTAGCTTGTTCTGCAGACTCGCTAGGGGCAGTACTGGGTGCTTGTACCTGATGTGATGCTTGAGATTGAGTGCGATCGGTCGAAAAGCCTTGACCTGCAGTGGCTTTAGCTTTTTTCAAGTCTTCTGTTGTTCTCACAATTAAATCTCCTTAAGTAAATCGAAGTGAACGTCAATGAAGTGGTTGATGTTTCTGCCTGAGCGCAGCCAACCAGCCAAACTAACCAGTGCATCCAGCTGTTTGCCGGTATAAGTCCCAAACTCGCAAGGATGAATGTCTAGCTTCTGACGCCAACGACGAATTGTTCTAGAAGCAACAGATCTTCCAGTTTCTGACTTGATGCAGAGCTTAACTTCTGCTGCCGTAAAACCATCATTTAAGACCTGAACATTCATTGCCCCTTAAGTCTCTCCTTTAAAAGGTTTCAGCGATTTGGTGACCTACCTGTGTCCGGTCGACGACCTAGGTCATGCCTAGGTCATGCCGCCACTAAAGACAAGGATAATTCAGAAAATAAGAAATAGCAATGCTATCTCTATGCTTTAGCTATACAATTGCCTAAACCTCGTTCTTCAATCAAAATTGAGATGCCCAAAAATATAGAAAAAGCGATGCCTGGGAAAAACCAACGGAATATAAGCTTGTCCGATGCAGCGTCTGAAGAATTCCAGTTGGTAGCAGATTGGTTGGGGGTACCCCAAGCGTCGCTAATGAGGCAAAAGCTAGAAGAAGCACACCAGTCACCAGCTTTTGCGTCGGTGGTGAGACGAGCCAAGGCATCTCAACGCGCGTCAGCTGAAATCAGTCAGCTGACAAGGGAACTGAGAAGTGAAATCGCCAGCAACGAAAATGCGATCGCGCTGCTTGACAAACTGGAATCAGAATTAGAAACGCTGCTAGGGAAAGTACCCGGATCTGATAGTCATTAGCCACCCTCCCCACCAAAAAACCTGGGAGCCAGTCAACCCCCAGGCAGTCAGTGTGTGTTGCGGCAGCCGGAGCGCGGCGATCAGCTCCAGCCGTGTAATCCAGGTTACCCAAAGTAACCCGTTATATGTCCTATAGTATGACAGTCATTTGCCACTTATAGTGGTTGCGCCTGGCCTTATGCTGGGCGTTTTCTGTGGGTGGGCAGCCTCCGAGATAAAACCCCCAGAAGTATTGGCGGACTCCCAGGGGGTTATGTCGTGCTATGTGCAGCTAGAGATGCTTGCTGTGCTCTAGCCGCACATAGTTTGCCCAGGGAGGGTTGGGGTTAACGGAGGAAAGCTTAAAGGAATGGGAAGGCACTGCCTCCACCCACGGACATCGGCTGATCGCTGAAAGCCCTATGTTTTGGTTGACATCCGTGGGGCCTTATTTGACAAGGGTTTCAGTGCTTGAGGCCGTAAATCCTGCAGGCTGATAGGATAGGACTATCGACATCCGTGGTTTAGCTGTCTGACAGTTTCACTCGTTACAACCAGGGAGCTTCAGCATTCACGGAACCAACGTTAGCCTTTGGGCATTGTTATTCCGTTGTGAATTGCGGCATGAACGGAATATCCGTACTGCCAACATCTAGATTTAGCTGAGATAATAACGTTGTCACTTGTCCCCGGTGATGGGTTTGGTGGTTAAACATGTGCATAATCAGAAACCTTCGAGATACTGAACGCACTTTCCCATCGACTTTGCTCTTGTAAGTCTGCACCTGGTCAAGCCAGGAATCTTCAAGCGTTGATACCCAATCGACAAGCCGAATATCAAGAGAAGAACGAGCAGATTTAAGCTCAGAAAATGTGGAGAAAAGCTCTGCCCCAAGTTCCGGTACCTGAGGTGGATTTTCGGTAAATCTTGACATAAAGGCCAGGTCGCCATAGGTGATGTGGTTGAGTGTCAAATATATAGAGCCAAAGAATGCTCCCCTATCTAACCTAAGTTCATCCTCTGGTAGCTCTGAACACACGTCGTAAATCTTGCTATTCATCCATTGGTTATACTCAGCCAGCAACAGAAACAGGGGTTTGTCTAGCATACTTACCTTTTGATCAGTAAACTTCGAAAACTATACCCCAACCAACCTCTGACGCTCACCCCTACCACAGCCCTATGGAGTACTCGGGAGCAAGTTACATCAACTGCAACACTTGATATACGCATTAAATAGCCCCCAATACACAGGTACCGAGGGCGGCTTTGTTATAGGAAGTTACTCATAATATGAAGGAGCAGTATGTCTGCTCTCAGTGTCTAGAGTACCCAGTTCTGTAGGGAGAGATCGCACCTTTCAAGTGTGCACAATCCCTCAAGTTCTTATTGGGTTTGAGGGGTTGAGCTCACGCCTTCTATAAGATGGGAACGAACACACGTCAATAGACTGTTAAACCGGAAAGGCTTGGCAATGAATGCTTGAGCCCCTAAGGAGAGAACGTCTTCTCGAATTTCGTCATTGTCAAGAGCCGTCACAACAATCACAGGAATCTGCACTGCTTGCGCACGGATTTCCTTTAAGACTTCCCTGCCATCCATTCCAGATAGCCCTAAATCTAGCAATATAAGGTCGAATTTTCCTGATAAAGCTAAGGGAAGAGCTTGATTCCCATTTGAGGCTATCTGGGTTTGATAGCCTGCTTTTTTCAATCCTTTTGACACAAAGTCTGCGATCCGAGGTTCATCTTCAACAATTAAAATAGTCGCCACAGTGCAAACTGTAATTCAGGTCGTCAACCCTGAAGCTTAAAGGGTTTTTTGGGAAGAAGATGTAAGCATTGACTCAGAATTTGCAGAAAAGTGTCAATTATTCGTTTAATAGGACATCTTATCGGATGAATGCAACCACTCTCGGCACTGCACGCCCGTTCACTCCCCAACCAACCGCTGCCCCTGCCAATCCCCTCAAGAGTAACTTCATTCAGGGGTTTGAGCTTAACCGAGTAGGAGCGACAGGATTTGCTGGCATTTCTGAATATGTTGACCGATGAAACTTTTATTCAGAATCCGGCCTTCGGCGCTCCCCACGACGATTAACTATTAAGCAGGATAAGAAATCTTACTCCACCGTATGACCTTTTGCAGTAATCGCTTCCCGCACAGCATTTTCAGAGGCGCTGGTTTCGGCAGATACCTCCTTCGTCTCAACATTAATGTTGACCTTTGCACCGGAGTCCAGCTCGGTGATGGCTTTGGTAATAGTGTCAGCGCAACCATCACAAACGATGGAAGGAACCTTGAGTTGCATAGCCATAGGGATAGGGTGTCCTCTTCGAAACAGTGGCACCTTTAATGTAGATCGTTTTTAACACAGACCAGAGTAGATATCTGGGTAGAGATTGTAGCAATCCCATTGAGTTGTGCGAGTCACCTTGACGGGCTTTTCCTCACGGCAAGGGCCAACGCTCTCCGACCAAGAACAGCGCCAACCCTCGTTGCCTCTAGGTTTCCTGAAAGCCTATGGACATTCCCGAACACCTCAGTTAAGCTAGGCGAAACCACCTCATTTTCTGAGGGGGTCTGCCGAACCTCGAAAACTGCATTATTTCGTTGACCCCCTCAGATACATTACTGGGCAAGGGCTTCAGACGTTTTCCACAGGGCTTTATTGGGAATAGCTTCTATTTATCTGGGCTTTTCCAGACCCCCTCAGAAATCGGGTTCTAGAGGACTTGTATAGTAAGGGTTCCAGAAGGTGGGGGTTCAGAACCCATTACCCCGCAAGGGGACGGAAACTTCTCGCCATCGGTGTGGTCGCACACCTCTGTGTTTTGTTCAGAACCCATTACCCCGAGAGGGGACGGAAACAAATAACCTCAGTTTAAGTAAAACTGCTCAGGAGGCTGTTCAGAATCTACTACCCCGAGAGGGGACGGAAACTAGTGCATGTTTTCCTTAACCTCTGTGTAGGGGGCAAGGGTTTAGATCCCATTACCCCGAAAGGGGACGGAAACGCGATCAGATTAATCTCTCCCATCATGAACTTTAGGGGTTCAGACCCCACTGCCCCGAAAGGGGAAACTACCCACACAAAAACAGGGCATACGCATGACGCACGCCCCTTCTGAATTCCTATTGTTCATGTGTCAGGCTTGGTGAATATCTAAGCCGCCACCAGCCTTAATAACCAAATACCCCACCCCCGACCTTAGTCTCGTATCTCAGCCCCAAAGCCTCCCAAATGCTCCACTAAGGTCTGACCGACAATGAAGGACGATGCCACGACAGAAAGTCTTTAGGAAATATACAGAACCTTTCAGGCGATCGTTTAAGGCTGCATGGTAGACCGAAATATTTCAATCTAACCAATTGTTAGGCTCCAAGTGCATTTGTAGAGTAGTAGCTTCCACATATCGGATTTGTGTTTATCATTCAATTGCTGTGAGATTATTGGAAGGCTTCAGATGGAAGCGTTAATTGTTCGGATCGTCAAGGAGATTAGGCGTGGAGAAAATATAGACTTATACATTGCAATAGTTACAGCTATTGCATTACTAATACTAGGTATCTTTGGTATATCAAATCCTAGCTGGATTGCCTCTATCAACATATCTGTGCTAATACTTATTACGGTTTCGCTACTAGGAAATCGTTATCGGATCGAGAATATACAAAAAAAGCTTTCAGAGTCTAGCCATGGTGTTTTCCAGGAGAAATTTCCAGAAGATTTTGAGGAAAGTATCTCACAAGCACAAGAGCTATGGATTGTTGGTATTAATCTAGGAACAACTTCAAGCATATACTTTAAAAACTTTCGCCGCATATTAGAAAGCCGTAGAAAAATAAAGATACTTATACTAGAGCCGAATGGAGTAGCAAATAGCCTTGGTGCTGCTAGATATGATATGCAGACATCATCTCAATGGCACAGGATAAAGATTTTAGAATCAATCACGATATTTTGTAGGTTAAAAGAGAAAAATCCTGAATTCCTAGAAATTCGAACAATTGACTATATACCTAGTTTCGGCTTTTTTGGCGTTGATCCTGAATCGTCAAAAGGTACTCTATACATTGAACACTACGGTTATAGATTAAGAGAAGGTGACTTACCCAGAGTTGTTTTGAGACCTAAAGATAGTGCTTGGTATGTTCTTTTTCAAGAACAACTTTTTACATTGTGGAATGATGGTAATGAGTGGAATCACAATGTAGCTGAGACAGAAGCGATGATTCAAAACTCCCCCTAGGGTCAATATGCTTTTGATTACTGAGTTACAAGCTACATTGAGTTGTCTTTAGCACAGTGACCTAATCGGTATAGGGATAATCCTCACGAATGCAGGGCTGCACCAGTCACTTCAGCATCACGGGGCAAACATGCCCTAGAGCGTTGGAAGTTATATGGAAAATTCCGTACAGCTGCCGAATCTAGGCGTAATATACCGGCAAGTTCCATATAGCTAGCCTTATAAGGGGTAGCTATATGGAAAAGTAGATTTAATAATAGTTATGTAGCAGAGAAAACATGAGCGATCTTGCGTGGGAAGCGATTAATGATCAACTCTTCGTGAAGCTCACGGGTACTTTGCTGTCACGTTACGGGTTCATTGATCTTGACTACCAAGGTACTGGTCCGGATGGCGGCATCGATTTATTCGCAACCGAATTGGTGACGTTCACGGTACAAGGTTCCGTACCTTTCCGATGGGCAATCCAATGCAAATACTCTTCTGAGCCAAGTGACAAATCGGTCAAGGCATCTGAAATCTCTGACATCAGCGGCATATTGCGTTCTCAACGCTATGCCGTTCAGAAGCCTCAAGGTTATATGTTGGTTACGAATCGACGCATTACTCAAACCGTGGTGGAACGCCTACGGGGCATCAATGACACAACAGAGTTCCGCACCGCGAGGATTGATGGAGATCGTGTTGAGTCTATGCTGTCTGAGAAGCCAGAGATTAGTGATGCATTCTTCGGCAGTCAGATTTTGGGAACACCTGCCATTACAGCACGCAATCCCAAGGGACGATATCTTGAATCACGACCAAAAACTTCCGTCACATTTCGACTAATTGAAGGGATGCAGGCGACAGGGCCGTGCGCATCCTGGGTCTGTCGTGAATTGCTGATCGACCCGCATTCTATCCAAACGACGCTCAACCGCTCACAATTCGAGGCTTTGGGGGCAATTCCGTACCCACGCAGTGAAGAACCGGAGTGGTCGAAGCACAAGGGTCAGCCTGCCGCAATTCTGGAGCTTGAGATTGACGGTATAAAGCACTTCTGTCGGGTGACGATGGTGGAAAACGATCAAGAGTGTGTTCTGGGCTCTGAGATATTGCAGAAGTACATTACCGTAATTCACCCGGATGGAACTTGTCACCTTCATTCAGCCGGTCCACAAACTGCCTAATAGGGATAGGGAAAATCGCACGAATCCCCCTCCCACACTTCCCAGTGCGGGTCCATGCCAGGGTAATAGGTTCATCATTTCACCCCTAAATTTCTGCAATACGATTGGGCATAGAAAAACCAGCATTCACAATTCTTGCCAGCGATATAAGCAGACTCATGAGGTTCTCCATAGCCAACTTGCAAGACTAACTCGCCACTGTCGTACATTGAGATCTCTGCCCATTGCAAACCCTGGATGAAGTAACGGATAAATTCAGGGGTAGTTTCCATATCCCATTCACCACCATCTCTAGACTCAATTCGATAACACAAGTAGTATTGACCAGCCGCTATCTGCTCAAGGAACGCCTCCACTACCCGAAACCTGGCAGCTTCTAAAACCTGCATGTCGCCATCGACCAAATCTAATTGATCATGTTGGACAGGAAAACGAATCACAGAACCGTCAGGCAATTCGCGAGTTTCGACAACAACACCGCTAATTCCATGCTGCTTTTGATAAGCATGCACTTGCTCTCGAACCTCGTGATAGCTGGTAATGGCTGCAAACTTTTCTTCAATGCGATCGAGCCTGACAAATTCACGCTCTCCTTTAATGTGCGCCATCATCTCAGAGTCAATGATTTCGATCAGCTGATCGGTGGTGTAAGTCATGCCGCCACACCTCCATCAAATACCTCCAGCACTCGCTTACTCCACTTGAGATGCTGATAGGTAGTCATGTCGCCGTCACTTCCATTAGCGGTAGTCATTCGGCCATACTCCTGCCCCCATTCAGTTGGCAGATACTTAGGTTCACCCTTGGCAGGTTTATCAACTTTAATCTGAAGCCCCATGTCTGTTAGTGCCCGATTCACTTTTACGGCACTTAGCCCAAGATACTTACCCAAAGAAGTTGGGGTTAACCAGACAATATCTTCGGCGTCAACAGTATTAGTGGCTGCCAGCATACTTTGTGCAGGCTTTAACGCTGGTGACAGTTCAGGGTAAAGTGCTTGCACTGCGGAAATCTCTGCCCCAGCTTTTAGGCTTTTAGACTGTTCCTCTGTCTTACCTAGGGTTAGGGGTTCAAGAATGTATCGAGTTAGCTCAACAACTTCTTTGGGAGATGGCAGCGCTAAGGTGCTTTTTGAAGCCGTTGCGGGAATTTCCGTATCGGTAGGTGACTGTATTTGAACTAACCCCTTAGCGGCATAACAAGTAGCCCGAATACCCATCTCCTGAAATTGATCACAAGCATATTCAGCTTGAACCGTGCATCGTTTGCCAGCTTTATAGGCATAGTATTTAAGAATTACTCCAAGAGCTTGATCTGGGACTCCCTCCTCAGAGAAGCGGAAAATTTGCCCCCCATCAAAGCCTTTATTTTCAAGCATTACAGCTAATTCAGACTTGTTTTTTTGCCCCCCATTAAAGTGGTATCGTAACGACCCTGGTTCCTTCCCAGCCAAACGCGCAGCAGCCTTGATGCTAACAATTGCCACACCGTCACTTTCACGTATGGTTATCTCGTCTGCGATATTTCGAAACTCGATTATTTCACCACTCATTTGTTAATCCTCAGAAACTTCATTTCGTAATTCAAAACTCTTTTTTCCTTCCGTCCCTTTAAAATCCCACTACCAACAGCACGTCCCCCGACCGCTGCCGACTGCTCTATTTCGTTGCTAAAATCTGTTGGCGCTATTATAGCGAGAAAACAGAGAAAAGAGAGAAGAATGCAATCAAAAAAGAGTGCTTTCTTTTTGATTCTCTTTTGACTTTTGGGTGCTGTTTGGGCGGTACTCTATCAGGTCTGAAAACGACAGCGGATAAAGCTCTAACTTCTCTTTGTTGCCCAGTGCAAGAATCGCATCCATAATTCGGTCAACGCGATCTAACTTGGGGGTTTTGGCTCCTGATCGATATTCAGAAATTAGAGCATCACTTTTTAAGCCGAGGTATTCAGCCAGGGCAACATTGCGCACGTTGTATCGAGCTTGGACTTCTTTGAGTTTGAAGATGATCATGACGCCCTCCTTCTAAAATGGCGCTTCCCATTCGGTGCCATCATCCGAAATAATTTTCTTTTTGCCTTCTTCGGGCTGCTGGTCAAAACTTACGCCGAAAGAAACACCTAAAACCCTTTCTATTTCTCGGAGCGTTTCAAGCGGCAAAACTTTAGTGTCTTCATTTTCTATTTTGTACCAGTTCGCTGGGGTCATCCCTGCATCTGTAGCAATCTTGGCCACGCTAAGCCTCTCTGGGAGTTGCTGCCGCTGCAACTCCTCCCTTGCTTCTTTAATGCGTCCTCCAAGCCCAGGGAAATCGACATCCTTGCGAACCTTCATCATTACGGCCATAGACTGCGTACTCCATCATAAATTGTCGGTTGTAATTATATATTAATCAACAATCTATAATTGTCAACTGGCGGTTGACGACTGTTGATTGTCGGTTTATAGTTATGCTATAGCAAAGCCCCAGGTCTCTCCGTCCAAAGATCGACCCAGGGCTAAGCAACCCAAACCACTTAGCAATTTGGATTATGCAAACTATACCCAAGTTTTCGACTAGTCCCAATGGTGATAGCCACACCGTTTTCTGGGGCGATCAGGTTATTGGAAAGATCGACTTTAATATCACCACGCTGAAGTGGGAGTACAGCCGCTACAGCCAGTACCCCGCTATCACCTCTGGTGCCACGGCTGCGGAATGCCTGAAAGTAGCTGAGCAAGATCATGCGCTAGTTCATGCGTCCAATGAACCCTGCCTGGCTGAGGCTGGATACGTTAACAGCATTCGTCTGGTCCGTGCGACTGACATGGCCTCACTGACAGGGCACATCAATCAGGCTAAGGCAGATGGGATTCCAACCATCATCTGGCTGGCCGGTGAAGACGCTCCGCTGTGGTGGAGTGAGTGCCTACAGGCTTCCGTGATGGCTGCCTACAAGGGGAGGGCTCACCAATGAAAATCACCAAGAACCCTACCTTTGGCCAGCTCTACGTCGAACACAACGGCTACGAGTACCGGGTACCCAAGCACAACGTTCAGCACTTCCTACGGGGTATCGACCTGGAAGAGGTGCCTGACGAAGGGTGCCATCACGACAGCTCATTAGCGGATGAAGCGCTGGAGCTGTTTGCTGAGCTGGTATGCCAATTGCCTGACATGTAAGACCTCACCGCCGGTTCCATCGCTACGGGACCGGCCCCGCCAACCCTACGGAATTAGAACGATGCGAATACTCCTATACACGTTGTTGTGGCTTGTTGTTTGTCCCCTATGGCTGCTGACTCAAGCTTTAGATGCAGGTAGCTACATCGAAGGTCAGCTTAGTGATCTTGAAGTACGCCTGAAGCTTGAGATTGAGTCTCGGATCAACGCCACCATCAAAGCTTGGGCGGAGGCGTAGATCGATGACTAACTTCACCTTGCAACTAACCAAAGAAGGCTACATTGCCGCCTTCCCCTCTCGAATGAACCACGGGGCTTCTTATGAGTCGTTACCCTGGCCCACACCCGATCAAGCCATTCAGAGTCTGACGGATGACTACGACTGGGATAGCCAGGTCGGTGAGGCGATGGATGTGATTCGTCCTGTCATTGAGAAGCACGGGGCGGGACTGATTATTGATGCTTTGCTCCGACTGGAAGAAGTGCTTTCTGATATTGCCCTGCATGAAGCCAAAGGGGCATTGGAAGTGACTCAGAAGATTATGGACCGCTATTAATCCTGCGCGATCGCTACCGGTTCTCCGATGAGGGGAACCGGTTTGCTGTGCTATGTCTCTACAGCTAACCACCCGTATCTATACCCGCATCCTTGACTGCGGCAGAGAAGAGGCCAGACTTTGGCATGTGCTTCGGGCCATGGACCCGCAAGGCACTGGCAAGGTACTGACAACACCTGCTGCACTCGCCCAGTTAATGGATGTTGGTTGCTCCACTGTGTACCGATGGCTCAAGAATGGCCTCGGTACCTTTTGGCGTGGAAGACGGGTGGTTAATGACCAGACGGAACTCTATCTATCCGGCATTGCTCAGGTAGTGCGATCGCTCAGCTTAGGCAAACTGGGTGCGATCGCAGAGGTTCCAATAAGCCTCCTGACCCGAGCAGGGGCAAAGGCATTGTCCACCCAGTTAGATGCCCAACAACGACAACGACAGGCGTGGTGGGCGGCGAATGCAGAAGCCAACAGAAATGCTAGGAAATTCATATTGAAGCCATGGGAGCGCGTCGCCTCTGCTATATCGACAGGGGCAAACGAAGGTGGGGAGGCAAAACCCTTTCCCAAATACGCTCTCATTGATGGTCAATGGCAATTACCTGGTACTTCTTTAGCAGGCATCCGAAAACAAACTGATTGGAAGAGCGATCGCACCATCCAACGCAGACTATCCAATACCTGGAGAAAAGAGAGAGACCTTGAACCGGTGGCTAAACTGAGGGTTGCTGAGGACTTGAAAGACCCAGCATTAATCTATCAGTTGGCTCAATCTGGTGTAGGTTACTTTGCTACAGATAAGCGAGTCTATAAGGTATTGCCTCACACCACTGGCAAGTACTTTGTTCTGTTGCATAACATCTATGCTGAGGAGTATGAGCTACTGAGCTGTAGACGGTTGAGAGGGAAAGTGAAGAAGATGGTTGAACGAATATAGTTAGGACAGAAATGAGAATAAAAAATGAGGATTCTGCTCAAGCGATCGCAGCACTAGAAATTATTGAGGCTGAGTAGTAGATCTAATAGCGCTAGCTAAAAACCCTCCGATTTCAACTGATCGGTAAAGGTGATGCAAGAGCTTACCGAAATGGGTAAGAAAAATGGACTATTATTTCCAACTATTCCGATTTCAACAATCGGTAAAGCGTGGTGATGGGTAAAGGAAGAATGGAAGAGTTTCTTTCATTCTTCCAACTATTCCGATTTCAACTAATCGGTAAAGTGAACGAAGCTAGCGTAGTAAGCTATGGCCATCCAGACTATAGCTAGTTTCCAACTATTCCGATCTGAGTCGATCGGTAAAGCAAGAGCCCGAAGAAAGTGAATTGCAGCAGCACAGAGGTTTCCAACTATTCCGATCTGAGTCGATCGGTAAAGACACCCCCAGCAGAAGCCCGTCATAGAGCACGCCCCAGACAGCTAAACCACGGATGTCGATATAGCCATTCTATCAGCCTACAGTTCTAGCCACTTCCAACGCTGAAACCATTGCCCTGTAAGGCCCCACGGAGGTCAACGGAAAACCAAGGTTTTCGAGGATCTGCTCACCTCCGTGGTCAACGCCAATTACTAACAGTTAGTCCCCCAACAACAAAACCCCCAGCGCCACCGCCAGGGGGAGAGCAGGATTAGCTTCGACATCTACAGCGTATCGACTGGGCACAGGCCACACCCTAGCCAAAGGTCTAGAAAGTTGGAATGTACGGAACTATGGCTGTAGGGTGCGTCTTTACTAGTGCTACGTTGACTACTCCCACCGCTAAATCAAAGATTATAGCGGGGGATTCCCAGGCTCACGCTTGAGAGTTTTCTGCTTCGTAGCACTAGCCTTAACAGACTTGCTCTGTTCGGGTCTTACAGTTGCTCCACAGACTTCGACCGCTAGACCAGCGGCAAGAATATTTATCGCAGCATTTATATCTCTATCATGGCTATGGCCACACTCAGGACAAACCCAATCTCTAACATTAAGCAGCATTTTGGGGCTGATATGCCCGCAATTACTGCAACGTTTAGAGCTTGGAAACCATCGGTCAATCTTGACCACAGTCCGACCATACCAATCAGCTTTATACTCAAGCTGCCTAACCAGTTCACCCCAACTTGCATCACTGATAGAGAGTGCAAGTTTGTGGTTTTTCTTCATGTTCTTCACTGCCAAATCTTCGACTGCAATTACTTGGTTTTCGCGTATCAGTCGAGTAGTCAGCTTATGAAGAAAATCTCTGCGAGTGTCAGCTATTTCAGCCTGGATTCTCGCTACTTTCAACCGTGCTTTATGCCGATTGTTAGAGCCCTTTTGCTTCTTAGCGAGACGCTTTTGAGCCAATGCAAGCCGCTTGTGCTTTTTGCGAAACGTCTTAGGATTAGCAACTTTCCCGCCATTGCTGTCAGCAATCAGGCTTGTTACACCCAAATCAACCCCGATTTTATTAGGAGACTTAGGCAATGTCTCAATACCCACGTCCACCAACAGGCTTACAAACCAACGACCAGACGGATCAAGCTTGACCGTCACAGTCGAAGGTTTAGCACCTTCAGGCAATGGCCTAGACCATCGAATCGGCAATGGTTCGGAACATTTAGCCAAGTAAATCTGATTGTCTCTGAACTTGAACGCCGACTTAGTGAACTCAGCACTTCCACCATTATGCTTCTTTTTGAAGTTGGGGTATTTCGCCCGACCTGCAAAGAAGTTGGTGAAAGCCTTTTGAAGGTGCCTGAGACATTGTTGCAAGGGGACACAGCTAACCTCATTCAAGAAGTTCAGCGAGTCCTCTTTTTTCCAGAGCGTAAGCATAGCGGACGTTTCTTTGTACCCAACCCGTTTTTGATGCTTATACCAAGCGTCAGACCGTGCAGCCAATGCGCGGTTGTAAACGAGTCGAGCGCAACCCATAGTTCTTCTCAGCAAGTTTTCTTGCTCAGGAGTTGGATAAAAACGATATCGAAATGCTTTTTGGCTCATAGTCACATTATAGTGTTTAGAATGTGAAAGTGTGATCTGCCACGCTCTTTTGTTTTGTGAGGGGTGATTTATTCCTCTCGTCGCTAAGCTTCGCTATAGCGAGAGTCTCCAAAATCTGCCCTCACACACCCACGATCTGGATGACCCGCCCCCGGTTTGCTGTCGGGGGTTTTCTGTGTGTTGGGGCGAGCCCCTTAGAATTAATCGGTGAGCGCTTGTAGAATATCGGATGCGTTCGTGCCGACTAGTTGCAAGTTCACACCCAACCGCTGAAAATCTTCAAGAGTTCTCTGGGTGTGGGTGCCATTTAAGGCATTTGAGGCTAACTGAGTAGCTCTATAGGCAGAAAACCCTTGGCGCTCTAGCTCGTTGCGAAGCAGTGCATGTTGTCTCACTTGGTGGCGATTTGGGTAGTCATGGTGCGCTTCCTCCTGGGAATGTGTCGTGGTGGCCCGTTGCGGTGGGCCAGTCCGGTTCCTTTCCGTACTAACGACCAGATGGCCTTGCACGCCCTGAATAAGCTCCAGCATCAGGGGGCTGTTCCCTGGAGCAATATTTGTTATTCCGCCATCTCCTCCATCTCAGCGTCGGAGTGGCTAGATGTGACAAACTCGATCGCTTCCTGCAGCGTGTCCACTTCATCAAAATAGGAGCTCTCACTGTAAGGCTCGTCAGCCAAGCCCACCCGCCAGAATGTATCGTCATCATCCTGGACACTCCAAATGCACTGCCACGTATAGCCATGAACAATGATGGATTCGTCAGCGCGGGTGATTGTAGCGGTAGCAGTAGTAGTGACGCTCATGACGATTGGCTCCAGAAAAACGACAAAGTCTTTTAGTCGCTGACCGGCTCCGGTACGCTCGCTGGCTTATGCCCCGGTGACGCGCCTCACGTCCTGCGCCCCGTTTGCCCTGGGGAGGGGTGGGCATCCCGTGCCCGGTTGAATTAAATATAGCGAATCCCGCTTTATTCATCAACCCTTGCTATAAATTCATTTTTAGATACAATGGGATTCAGATGTCAAAGGGTCTTATGAAAGAAAGGACACAAAAAACTATTCGCATGGGTGAAAAAACACCCATGATCGTCGCTTACTACGCCGCCCGATGTGGATTGTTGTATGGCAACAAAGGTTCTATCGGACTACTGCTGGACGTAATCTCAAATTTTCGAGGGAAGCGATTGGATACATTTACTCAGTTAATCAAAAATCAGATGGCAGAGGACAAAGAAAATGATAGGCATTGATTCTTTGAATTTAGGCGACTTGCCGACAGTAGATTTCGAAAGAAAAAATGCCTTGCCATCTGTGTGTGGAGTTTATCTTGCTATTGATTCAAGCAATAAAGTCCAGTATGTGGGGAAAGCGAAATCGATTAAAGACAGATGGGACTCTCACGAAAAAGCCAAAGAATTAGAAGCAAGCAATAAAATTGCATACATCCGGTGCTCGTACAGGGCTTGCAATCAAATTGAAGCTGACCTAATCAGCTTCTACCAACCTAAACTAAACAAAAGCTTCACTCAGAAGGAGTATTTTAATCAAAAACCAAAAACAACACTGAACTGGAATTTTAGGTTTATTTTTAACAGGCAAAAAAAGAGTGTCGCAGATATTGCAAAAGCCTCTGGTTTGACTAAATCTAAAATTCAGAACTTTGTGGAAATGGAGAACTGCCCAAATATAAGCACACAGGTTTTGCACAGGCTATGCATTTCCTTGGATTGCCAGCCAGGAGATCTAATTTCAATTGAATACGAAGACATCAAGCATTCACAAAGTGTACAAAAAACAAAAAATCCAGCAGAGCCTAGGCTTGGGAGCATTTATAGGTACAAAAATCACGGCCAAAATCCATTGATATGGTCAGAATTCAAAGTAATAGGATTAATCGAAAATAGCCTAAAAAGCTATAAAAGTCTTGTTTGTAATGGGGCTGCAGATTATGCATTAATACCGGGACTGCAAGAAATGGTCAAAAGAAATTCTTCTGGTTACACAATTGTTTCAAAAACAAGAGGAAAGAATTCTTCGGTCTGGAATGCAAGATGGGCAATAAATACTGATTTTTTACTTTCCGAGAATTTTCAATTTATTGACAACTCATCTACTGTCCCCTGAGGAGTTAAGGCAGTTGGTGTGCTTCACCCGAGCCTTGGCTATAGATTGTGATGACGAGCTAAGGTTGAGCAACTAGCCCCGGCATACTCCACGGTGGTTCTTTGAGAATTCCGTAGCGTTGTCGGGGTTTAGGGTTGGCGCGGGGGCCTGGTGCGTCGGGGAGGCGAACTAGGGCCATCTTCCACCACCCCAACCAGTAAAAACGCATGCTCCACCACAAACCACTGTTTTACTAACAGGGTCATGTCATCAAACAGATAGACTTCTCCGTCGCCATCGCAGATTTCCGCCATCTTGCCCATGCTCATGGTTCTCGCCAAGACGATCGCTGAACTGAGCCCCTGATAATCATGGTGTGGATGAATAACAATGCCATCGACATCCGGATCATCAATCGTGGTGCAATAGCCAGCTGGGTGATTCTGGCCCAGCACACCATTGACAATGCCCGTGGGATTCTTCCAGGCTTCGTCGTGTTCGGAGTACAGCGGCGTGAATCGGGGGTCAGTGTAGGTTTTCATTACTTGTCAGTTTCTTGCAGATTTCATCCAACAGCGTGTAGTAAGCCTCTCTGCCCATCACTAATCGAGCCGCCCTAGAAATGGCCCTATCGACCACAAACGCTGTCAGCCAGATGAATGCCGCCAGTCCTATGACAGCATCAATAATCAAGTGGATCTTGGTGTAGTACTCCAGCATGGTTATTTTCTATATCGCCCAGACGTCAATTCCAAAGCGACCAACGCCCACCCAAACGCATTACAGTATCGAATCAGATCGCCCATCCTTAGGACTTTTTTGGGTCTAAGCCAAAACCACAGCGAGCAATTCATCCTGCTACCAGCCATAACTTTTAATCTCCTTCTTCAATACGCTTGCATATCCTCTCAGGCACCCACCAACACCTCCCATCGTCCTTCTCCACAAATAGATACCCTGGCAGTCTTTGGTCATTAGCGAAATACAAAAGGCCAATGAATACCCCTAGTAAAACTGCTTGGGCTCAAATCAAAGTCCCCAGGCTGAGACTGAAGATCCTTGACCACTGTTTTGCAGTGCTTTCGGAACCGCCACAATCCCACCACTATATTTTTAGTCTTGGGGGACCAATCATTGATTAAGTGCCGTTCATTTGTACACTGCCTATGAGTTGGCACAGATAAAACTGCACTGAATAAAAGAGAGCGTTGGGCTCTGTCAATTTTGAGGCAGTCTACCTGCCAATGCGTTGAGGTCTTCATTGCTTCAGTCAAGATAAATTCTTGCCGCCATCCTAGCACCCCCCAACCTGCGATCGCGCCAGGCTTCCGGCCCACCAGCAAGAATCTCCTGAAAGGCTTGGTTTTAAAGGGGTTGAGCAGCAAAAACTCTGGGTGTGCGATCGCGTGTGGGTTGGCTTATGATTTGGTGAAGAAGACAATCGCACTTTTAAATGAACAATCCATTCGGCATTAAGGCCAAAGCGCCACTCAGTATTGTTGCCCGCCCTGGAGAGGTGAGCCTGACTTTTAATCGCGTATGCGGGATGCAGATACATCACGAGATTCTAAGTATTGAGATTTTCGGCAACTTTCATGTGGGAGTACAGACATATGACAATGCTCCGTCTGAGCCTGAGCCATCACTTGCATACTGGATAAATTTTCCTCACAATCTGTATGACCCCAATCATGTCGCCACCCGAATTGCTGAGCGACTTAAGGCAGAGCATGGGATAGATAGCATTGTAAGCAGATACAACCCTAAAGACGATGACAACGAAGGGCCAATGAATGTGCTGGTGACTGCTCGGTAAGCTTTGATCTATGCTTCATCCCAACCCCACCCAGACCTACCGCCACCGAAAACACGACCCAGCCGCCGGACGCTGGCATGAGTATGAGGTGGTTGGCATCGTGGAGCCGTGGCCTGAGATTCCTTCAGGTGATGTTCGCACCCACTGGTATTTCCCTCAGCGGTATCGCCACACCGGCACAGGAGAGTTGGTCGTACTCATCGGCTGCGGCACCAAGATTTACGCAGAGGTGAATGAGCCTCACATCGCATACAGAAACACCCGCCCCGACCTGTGTGATCCGGAGTGGGTGTTTTGCCTCAGGCAAGTGAGTGAGTTTACCGATAGGCGTTTTTCTTTGATAGAGCCCTGATAGCTACTACGATCGCGTACCAATGCGAGCTGTTCTATTCTTCTTTATCCTTCCAGCGAGGTGGTAGGCGGTCATTAAATCTTTTTCAGTTAAATCCTGGTCTAAGTAACTGCTTAGCGCTTGCTGGCAAATACTGGCCTCTTCATCAGAAAGATAGATGAACCGATTAGGGGGTTGTTCTTGTGGTTGATCCATTATTTAAGCTCTCCACATAATGCTCTGGCCGCTCGGTAGCAAGTGCTCCAGCTCCACATCGGGTTGTAGTTTTGCAGCAGTAAGGCTGTCGTGTCTACATCGCCGTCGGTGACCGCAGCCTCTAAATCATCTGGGAGTTGTGGTTTGTTCATTGCACCCCTCCCAGTTTCTTAGCCAAATACTCAAGATTCCGAACGACAGCGGCAAACTGTTCTGTCGAATAGCATTCAATCTCGGGCAAGTCATTCCAGTTGCCATCAGCATCCACCACTCGGATGTAGGCATGGCCTGTTAGCTCATGAGCAACGACCTGGATCTCCAGAGGGCCTTCTAGTTCCGGTTGCTTGCTGTAGACACCCTGGTCAATCAGTTTGTAGCCTTCACGTTCTAGCCATTGCAGGGCCAAGTTGTATGCAGTCGTCAATTGAGGCATGAGAATTTCTCCTAAAATTTGATTGATTCGACGTCCTGATAAAATGTCAGAACTTTTGATGTGCACAACGTGAAGCTATGCTGCAGACTCCATCTCTTGACCACGAAGCTCGTCAATGATGCTGGCGTACCAGAGCAACTGATCCTTATCGGATTTGCTGTTGGTTGACACTGGCTTGCGATCGCTGAATGGCTTTCCTTTTTCGGTAGCACTCCATTTGCCTTCAATCTTTTCCTGATAACCCAATGCAGCCAGCATATTGTTAGCAGCCCTAGGATTGGGTTTACCGCTGCTTTTGTAGGTCATACCCAACTGATCAGCTATCTCAGTGGGAGTCAGCAGGGCTTCAGATGACTTAAGAGAGGCGCGTTCTTTGGCAGGGACTTCGGGCAATGCAACGTTAGGACAGTGTTTCTTGATATTCAACAATGCGAAACTCT
Organism: Leptolyngbya sp. Heron Island J; assembly: GCF_000482245.1. Classification (GTDB taxonomy): domain Bacteria; phylum Cyanobacteriota; class Cyanobacteriia; order Phormidesmidales; family Phormidesmidaceae; genus Leptothoe. The sequence continues at coordinate 42,662 of NZ_AWNH01000012.1, forward strand.
CACCATAGGCAGGACCAAACATTTCACCAAGAGCTTTTCCTGCATCGACAAAGCCAGCAATTAATTTCGGTTCATTTGGTTGGATCTGTTGATTGAATTGATCGTCTGAAATTTGATTGAAAGCCGTTTTGACGCCAAATGCACCAAATGTATTGGCAATAGCCTTAGCGTAGACCGCCTTAGCCTTCGACTCATTGGCGAAATAGTCAATAGTCAACCATGTGGCAACAGGATTAAATCCTTCTTCAGCTAAGGCAGCGGACTCAAACCCTTTAGCCTCAAGCTTTTGAGCTAATGCAGCCGACTTAAAGGCAGCGCCCCGAATAATAGAAGTATCAGCAACACCGCAGAGGGCAGCAACTCCTTTAATACTAAGATTTTCACCCTGTAAATTCTCTCTAATAAATTCGACCAGACTTTCTGTGTCAATAGCCTTGCGTACTTGCAAGGTCAAAGTATTTTCACTCATTTTTCAATCTCTCCATTGCTTAAATAGCGTTTGGGCGAAATGCAATCAGGTTGTTTCGCATTCCGCAATATCTGCTGTCGTCGTTGCTGGCGCTGTTTGGCGGTTGCGATCGCTTCATCTAGATCGCATTCTCCAAAAGCTAGGGAGCCAATGATTGTCGTAAAGTCGTCCATGACCGTCTCCTGTGGTTTGTGGAGATCAGCCTCTGTGATTCTGAAAGTTAATTGCCGCTGGGCTGCTGCCAATTCTCACCCAGTTGCTCTAGTAATCCGATAGCTCGCTGGCGTTCACCCATGGGTTGAGTCTCGTCTGCTGCTATGCCCTTGAGAAACTGAATGTGATTGTCGATCTGGATTTTCTCAACCATCCCGCGCATGGTAGTCATGACCTCCACCCCGGAACTACTTTAGTGCTCTGAATGGTTACCTTGTGAGGGTTTTGCCATGGCTTTACAGGTGGCAACTGCGCCCCATTGCTGCGCTGAAGCTGGGCTCTGAGATTAAGAATCTCAGCCGATTGCTGTTTATTCTTCATGGTTATCCTTTGTCACAAATAGAGCCGAAGCTCAGGCCCATCGCCCTCATTGCAAGGGCAAGGCAGCGTGATTACTGCTGGGCGTTGATTAGGGCACGATTGAGCTTGATCATGTCAGAGTTAAATTGCAGTTGAATCTGTAGCAATTCAATCTCATTGCGAATGGTGTCCATCTCCGCTTCAATGGCAAGATATTCTTCGTCACTTGCCTTTAGCTCGGTGAGTGCAGCTTTCCGTTTATCGGCATTCGTTAAAGCTTTATCTACTGCAATTATCGAGTTAAAACGAGCAACCGCGATCGCTTCGCCCTTTTGTAAATGAGCTAATCGCTTACCCTGCTCGTGAATCTGCAATCGAATATCATGTGAGCCTTGAATCAAACGTTTAGTCTCTTCTGCCAAATTCATGGTTAAGTCCATCATGTCACCAAATTAAGTTCATGTTGTGTAGCCCAGCGATCGCAGCACTAAGCATCAATCAATCCCAACACCGTTAAACGTCGTTGGCTGTTCCTTCTGGGCAGGCCTAATGTGATTTGGTAGCTCAGAAATAAAGAGTTCAGCCAGTCCTTCATCAACAATCCCCAACTCATCCTGGAGACGTACGATTAACTTCATCGCATCTGTCTGCCTGACCATGTGGGACTCACCATAATGGAGCAGCATCAGCTCGATTAGCTCTGATGTTTTCTCGATGCCATGGAGGGTTTGATCAACTTGCCCCCAAAGGTCATCTTGGACTGATTTATCAAGCTTCGTAAACTCGTTAACCGCTGCCACTCGTTCCTTAGGAGAGCGCCCTAGCATCTGCTCTCGATACTCTGCTGCTGCATCTTGATCAGCCGCAGTAAACGTATCCACAATCGGCTCTGCCTCGATCTCATCCGACCCCCCAACACTAGGCTCTAATGCTGGTTTCTCATAGGCTGAGGCAGGTGCGATCGCTTTCTGCTCAACTTCAGCAACGGGCAATGCCTGAGGCGATGCCATGGGTAATTCAAGCTTAGACATCTCCTGATAAAGCGCTTGATCCTCTGGTTGCAACAATGCCAGTTGGCCTTGCTCAGCCATCTGAAGGATCATCTGCTTCCGGAAATAGGTATTCCAGAACGACAGCCATTGCTCATCCTCAGTAATCTTGATGGGCCATGCTTCACTTCTGCCATATCCACCTGTATACTTCTTGGCTTTTCCGTCGTACAGGGGACGAGCGATGTCTTTGGGAATCCGTCGAAGGACAAAAGGGATATACCCCCAAGTCATCGGAGATGGGATAGACGCCTTAGACAAACTACCGTACTTTTCTTCAAATCCTCTGAGTTGTTTGGTCACCCCAACGACGTCATTGATGCCGGTGACCGTCTGGACAATCACCTGCTGCATTCCAGCAATGCCAAACAATTCACGAATATAGAACTTCAGATAACCAGTAGACGTGCATTCAGAACAAATGGCTTCATCGGGTTTCCGCTGACATGGGCGATCGCAGTCCTGACCACAGCGCTTAGGATACGGCTTCCCGCCACGATAACTTGTCTTGGTGACAACCTCCCGAATAATCCGCTCGCCATTACAACGATGCTGAAGACCCTGAACAGTTACCGCATCGTTCCAGGTTTCAAAGACTTTGTCTGTCTCCTGGTGAGGGAAAAATACCCGTAGCTCAGTCGGTTGCATGGTGTTGTAGCTCGCCATGATCACCTTGTCAAATGGCGGTGGAATATCCAGGCGGAACTTGTCTTTAAGATCCGCTCCCGCTCGATTCTGCTGCTTTTTAGCCCCCTTCCAGGACTTACCCAGCTGGCTGGTCTCAATCGGCGTATCAGACTTTGTCGTTAATCCTAAAATTGGCATTATTCAGAAATCTCCTATAGTTAAGCTTCTGGCAGTTCGCTGTTTTCCAGCAGATATATGTAGCTGTTCTGCTCGCGCACTATCGAGCTAAGCGCCTCGATCACATCGCATGCAATCCTGATAACCTCTTCAGGGTCCTCGCAATCAGGGATCAAGCCCTTAAGTCGAGAGTATTGAACAGCGTCCACAGGGATACTCGTTGGAATCATTGGCAATATTTGACTCACCTCACCACCTCGCTGTTCTCATACATCTCTTTCATTAAACAAAACAAGAAAAGCCCTGACCGCATAGACATTTCAAAGATGGCCAGGGCAAACACTACTTCACCGCGGCATCCATCCATGGTCATTGAATAAATCGCCACCATCGTCGTAGCTACAGAACAGCTCCCACCCCCTTTCTTCCGTCGCCCTCCAGTGCAGGCGATAATGTCGGGCTCTAGCAGCAAAAGACCATGGCGGCGACCCTGTCTCAGATGGGCCATAGGCATACTTGCTCAATGAGTACCAGAACAATGCTCGCTTAGACCAAGTTGCCTTATTAGCAAAGACCAACTTTCTCCACTTCTCAAAAGCTCGCTTCATCACACCACCCACTCACCCACAATCTGCAGTCTGTCATGAGCCCCCGCGACCACAAGAGCCGCCCCATCCTTCGTGGGATACTGCCCAATAGGTAGATCCCCATTCTCTGTGGCTAAGTAGGCTGTCCAACGACCGGAGTGAGACTTATAGCAAACAGAGCCGATGTAGCTTCCGTTGCAGTGGACGTCGCCGTTGTCAAAGATCTCAAGCATAGTTATTTCTTCCTAAAAAACTAAAAACAGAAAAGCCCCAGCCCCATAGGCGTCAATCAGCTGGGGCGAAACCCTACGCAACCAACCCAAACTCTGGCAGCTGATCCCCTGCAAACGTCTCCAGGATGAACCAGTTGCCAGGGCACAACGCCCGCTTAGCCTTAATCACAGCGGCCAAACTATCGGGCTGCACCCACATCTCTAAATACTTCTCCTGCCCATGGCCATTGCCGACAAGAACAGCGACTCTCTCCAACTTGCAACTGGAGTTTGCAGCGGTGGCGGTGCTCAAGGGAGCGACTAATATTGCATCTGTAGCGGGATAGTTGGTCATGGTTCTTTCTATAAATAATTTGTTATTTGCAGCGCGAGCAGTATTCTCAGCTTGCTCAGAGCCTTTGGGCCTACGCCTTAGCCATATCAGCAGGCCACTTCTCGGTAGCCCAGGAGATGTACTCTTCAGCCTCAATATTCGGAGCCAACAACATCGCTAACTCCGTATCTGCCACGGGCTCAGCCGGAGTCTCGTAGCACAACAGAAACCGACAGGTTGCATCCAGTCCAGCCACCGTCATCGGCACACCATAGTCACACACCCACTGATAAACAGCCACGCCAGCAGCAGCCAGCACGCAGGCGATGAGCAACAGAACAAGAGCCGCCATGGTCGCGTACGTCCGACCGTGGTTCTCCCACCAACGCCGGGTGATGCGCCCTGAATCAATGGCATCCTGGGCCGCGCCGCGAGTCCAGCGATATAGGGTGATTGCAGTTGCCACGGCCTCGACGGTGGCGTCGTTGGTGGTGATTGTGTTGATGATTTCTTGGTAAGTTTTCATGATGAGTAAATAGCGAATGTGTCGTGGGAGTGAATGGTGGTGCAGCTCGGCCCGTGTGGTGGGGGTGGCTGCTGTGCATCGAGCACATTACCAATGTATATCAACAATATACAAATGTCAAACAAAGAATACAAAAACCACGGGCGCACATTAAAACGACGCTGTGAACTTACTGCACAGCGCCATCTCACCGGCCACCAAAAAATTAGCGATCGCATCCGACCGCACCGCCTTCAGTTCAGCACGACGGATCAGCAAGCGTGCGATCGCAGGGGCGAGGCTTGCGGGGCGAGGGGGTACCTGAAATGAGTGAGTATTTGTTCGCGGTGGGGTAAGGCAATTAATCCTCATTGGCATTCCAATGAGGAGATAGACCAGATCAACCAGGGATAACTGAGTTTAATGAGTGGTGGAAATGGGCTTATGGACAAGGACTAGTTATTGCATCACAGCAGATTGATGAAAAGATATGGGTTTGTACTACCGATCTAAAGTGGCTGAAGTTCAAGGAAATCGAAGCATTACACAATACGTCACAAACAAGGTGTTGACAAAAATGAGTTTTTTGGACAGAATTTTGACGTCGTGCAAACGAGTCAAAATTCAATAGGACCTGAAAATGTCGTCATCAACATCCAATTTTGATAATTTACTGTACGAATCATGCCCTACTGAGTTTTTGACTGGTTTGCTTCAAGCATTGGATAGGTCATATAAAGTGACTGAGAAAAATGTAAGTTATCCAACCTTTGAAAGACCTGAAGCGATGGATGTACGTGGGCATTACCTACGAGGAAAGTTTGAGACAGAATGGAAGAGATTAGCCGCAAGTTTTCCAAGCGCTTATGTTGAAAGTCGAAAAAATCATAGGAAAACCAGCAATTACACCTGGGTGCAATTTGGGCGTCTATTTTTAACTGCTTCTTCTGTTCCAGAAAGAGGTAGAAAACCTAGACCAGCTCAATTCAGAGGAAATTACGCTTCAGCAAATGGCCAGCTTGAACTCGAAATGGACTTATATGAGCGTCCGCAATTAGAAGGAGAGCCTGTTTATGGAATATTTCTTTATGGCCCCTTGAAAGCAACTTTACCCAGCATTGCTACAGTTGCCTTTCCAGACATTAAATGGAAAATTTTTCTTGACAAAATAGATTTACTTAAGCGGCATCCTGGCTTTTTTGGTACAAATGAACTAGATGTCGAGGTGCAGTATGAACCAAGGCCTGAAGTAGGAGATCTATCTCCAGAAGAAATCATTCCGGAGCCCGATTTGCCTATTATTCGCCGTCGTCCTGCAGAAGAAGAAGGTTAATTATGCTGTTAGAAAACATATCAGGATTTAATGGGGTCAACCTCATCGAAGCTAGAGAAGCTAGAGGACTCACTGGCAAAGAGTTTGGTAAGCTGCTTGGCGTAACTCGTCAAACTATTTCAAATTACGAAAACAACAAACGGAAGCCCTCTTTGCAGACTTTAGAAAAAATAAGTGAAAAGCTTAATTTTCCGTACTCATTTTTTCTTAATTCATCAACAGAAAACTCTGAAATAGTAGCGCCAATTTTTTACAGATCAATGAGTGGCGCTACGAAAAATGCTAGAAGAAAAGCTGAGATCAAGTTTAATTGGCTTGTAAAACTAGTTTTATATCTAAGTGTTTTCGTAGAAACTCCAGAAGTAAATTTTCCAGACTTTGATTTGCCATCTGACCCAAATCATATATCTGATGAAGAAATTGAAAGGATTGCAATCGAGGTTAGACGTTTTTGGGGGCTTGGAGATGGGCCTATAAGTAATTTTCTATGGCTTCTAGAGAACAATGGAGGAATAGTAGTTCGTAGATCCCTAGAAGCAAAAAAGTTAGATGCTTTTTCTCATTGGCGAGACGGGGTTCCCTACATTGTGATAACTAATGACAAACTTAGCTGCGCAAGAGCGAGATTCAGTGCAGCTCATGAACTAGGGCATTTAATACTTCACCGAAATGTTCCTCAGATATGTCTCAATAAACCTGAGTATTTCAAGTTAATTGAACATCAAGCCAATAGATTCGCCGCTGCAATTCAAATGCCTTCAACAGCTTTTTATAAGGAAGTTAAGCGGATTAACCTTGAAGCTTTTCGCTTTCTGAAGCAAAGGTGGAAGCTTTCAATTGCGATGTTCATAACAAGGGCAGAAGACCTAGGTTGTTCAGACTCAAAAAAGGCTTTGTCTTTATGGAAATCATACAGCCGGAATGGGTGGAAGACATTTGAACCATTAGATGATGATCTGCCATTAGAAGAACCTAAGCTAATCAAAAATACCGCTGATGTTTTACTAACAGAAAAAGTGATTAGCAAGCAGCAAATTCTTGATCAAATGGATTTATTTCATTTAGATGTGGAAGATTGTGCCGGATTACCAGAAAATTATTTGAACCCGAGACTAGGTGAAGTTCTAGATCTCAAGATCAAGCTACGTAGCAGAGATAAAAACAAGAAAGAACTTACAGAAAGGCACTCTGGAGATGTACTAATTTTTCCACATCCAGAAAAGTTGGAAAACTAGCATGCACGCAAAATGCGTGCATGCTGTATGGGCCGCGTGTGGGTCACCAGTCGGGCTTCCTATCCTAGGCTGCGGGGTCCAATCCCCCGGCGGTCACCTCTTATCATTGTACCGAAGAGGATCTAAGGCATGGATTTCATTGTTTAGATGCTCTAATACTCATCCTTCAGCCACCATCATCAACAAATCCGATGCTCAAAGCGCACGAATGCATTTCCCATATCTACGCGATGTCTCCGAATGCGCCAACCATAGTCGATGGTGGGCTCAGCTGTGACGTAAACATATCTGTTTCGCGTATCAACTAGATACCCACGTTCTCCAGGGACAAAGACGTAATATGCAGTCTCCCAATCATTTGATCCTGAAGGGATATATTCGATCTCAACTTGCATATCAGTAGCGCAGCGATTTCTGAGGTTAAAATTGTAGGAAGTCAAATTGTCTATCACATCCCTCCCTCCATTAGACCACGTCCCTGGATCAAATGGAGTATTATCAAGCTGAGCATAAGATGGTGTTTGAGCAACAGCAAACAAAATAACAAAGGGTAAAATTCGTTTCCAGATCATTGTTCTTTCCTCTCTAGCAAATTGACTGTCTTGCTAGGTACTGCAAAGGATAGGAAGCCCCTAAGTAAGTAGTCCGAACTTGAAACATTCAACTATTCTTCCAAAAGGAAACTAAGCTAAAGTCTTTGTTCCGCGTAGGGCTCAGCGGTACTTACATTTTGCAATCTAGGTAAGCTTTTCTACCCTTACCTACTTAGCTGTTAAAAATCAACTTCATAGTTTGGGCATACAGCTTTCGAATCGCCTGTGTCGTAGCCCTTTGAAGCTATTAGCTTATTTCTTGACAAGCCTTAACTATAAGGCTTGTCAAGAAATAAGAGCCTTATCACGCTAAAAGCATTGGCATGCAAGGGTTTGAGTCACTTTGTTCCCTTATTTCGCAACAGCTCTATAGAACCTAGAAGCTCAAGAAGATTCTAACGACTCTTCCGATGCTGGCCTCTCATTCGTTAAAGGATATACACAAGGCTTTTTATATATACCTCCTAAGTTTAGGATGAGAATATGAGAATCTTATGAAGAAATTAGAGGAACTGACAGGATACTGGCAAGAGGGAGAAAGCGCCAAAGCCAAGAGGAGGACAAAACTACCATCAATGGCTTTCTAGTCAATATGGCCTTCAAAAATTAATGCAGCACATTTGGCAAGTCATTGGTATGGCTAAAACTTGTGAAACTATGCCTGAGTTAAGGCAACGCATGGCTGAAACCTTTGGGACAGGGCCAATACAGCTGACCATCAAAATACCCAAACAAAGTCCGTAACTCTGTATCTCACCTATCCCAAACCAAGCTATAGCCATGAGCCTACATCTGAACCATCGGCACCTCATAACCAGCTACTAAGCCCCAGCCACCCCACACAGCAGCCAGGGCCACACACAGCTATTGCGTCACCTCCTTCTCAGGGCCGATGATCTCAATCTCATGACTGCTATCAGGCGAGCTGGACCTAATTGCGAATGAGCCTCCACGCCAAAGCACAGCAAGCCCAAGCAGGGTTACTCCAAAAACAATGGTGGGGATTATTATGTTGATTGAGTGTAATTTCATGGCCTGCTCTCCATTGAATGCACGAACTGAGGCCGCCTGCACCCTAGGTGGCCTTTGATGTTTTAAGTTCCCCTTGCGGGCTCATACAATCTTGAGCTTGTCAGCGAGTTTTCGCAAACTTTCCTAGCGAGTTTTCACAAACTTTCCTAGCGATAATATTGGCTTTTCACCAAAAAGATATAGATAATTTTAGGTTTTCCAGAGAATATTCTTCACAGGAGATAAATCTCTCTTTATCCCTGTTTTCAAAGCAGCATTGGGCACCCTATAACTAACCACAGGATGCCGCCCATGACCAAACCAAAGCCACACAAACGACCCCGCAATGGCGGAAATGGGTGACGTTCGTTATTGCTGTGATTACCTGGCCTTGGACGGTTGCTGAGCGGGTGAGGCGGGGGGTATATGGGCGGAAGTATCGGAGGTAGGAGTTAGCCTTGGTTTTCGTCGGAGTTCTCAGGCAGGCGTTTTGATATTTTTTCTCGAAGCTCTTGGGCTGTACAGTCGAGTGGTTCAATTTTGATATGTAGACTTGCTGCAGATTTCTTTGATGCTTCCTGAAAATTTCCTAAACCTCCAATCACTCCTCCACATACTGCCCAACAAGCAGCTATTGGAATCCCTACAGGTGGAGCTAACATTATTGGCGCAGTTAATGCTGCAACATGCAAAACACCTAAGCTGCAAAAAGCACCTCCAGTCAAGCCTATCAACCCACCTGCCATAGCATCACCCGCAATAGCAGATTGAAGCGCCTCGTGCTCTATTTCTTGAAGACTTTTAAGCACCTCTCTATCGAACACATCACAGTCACCTTTGCAAACTCCGTGGGATTTAAAATCCCTATCGTTTTCTTCTAAACACTCGCTACATCTAGCGGCGTAGAAATAAGAAATTAGCTTAGGGGTACCCTCATTTTGAGAAGCCGCTGCCTCAAACTTCTCGATAGCTTTACTTAAACTTTGACATGCCTCGGTAACATGATTGCGCTTAGCACGTTCAACCGCCTTTTTTATATGATGCAATCCCTCTTCTAGCGGCCCTTTCTGAATAAGATCGATAGCAGTTGGAGCATTGAGGCATACCTGAATACTTCCGGCAATTGCATTAAGGCACGATTCGAGCCCATAAGTGAGAAAAAATCCAGAAAAGGTAAATCCTTCAACCAAGGCCATAAGTCAACCTCATTTCTTCATTTTTAATTTTGATGAATGAATTATCTAAAGCAGAAGAACTTGACTTAAATCACCACAACTTTAGCCTAAATTTTTTTTTTGAGATACATTTTTCTGGATATATCTACAAAGTAAAATACCGGAGAACAAGCCTTTCAATGATTTCAGCTCAAGATAAAATCAGTTACTCAGCCTCTGACAGTCGTTTTATCAGGTCGGCTTTCTTAAGCTTGGAGTAGCCTGTTATCCCTCGTTTCTTCGCCCTTTTCTTTAGCTCTGTGGCAGTGAATGTATCAAGAAGTATAGGATCAGTGATCACCTCAGGTAGAGGTTCGGGCTCTAAGTAAAAAACCTTTCTCAGTTCCTTGAGCTTCCCTTTTGTAATTCTGCATTTTAATTTGGTAATTGGCTCCAGAGTCTTCCAGTACTTACGTGGAGCGCTGTCAATACGTCCAGCAGTTGTAGCTACACTAACTCCCTTAAGTAATGTCCCAGGCTGCTTAATCAGATAGTCGAGGGCAGCCGCTATCTGTTTGTGTGTAGCCTTAGATAGGTTAATACGAGGTACTGTGTCATGGGCTAGCACAGAGGATACCAAGGCAGTATCAGCAGAGTCATCAGCAATGATGCACCAGGCTTTCTCAAGTCCAGCTTCTGCGATCGCTTCGTAGACAAATGCATTCGCTACGACTTCATACTGGTCAACTCCAACCTCTTTAACAATGAGAGGTATCCAGTTTCGCTGACTTACTCGAAGCAAACTACTAGCCTCATGAATTAAAAACTCATGAGCTTCTGTCAACGGACCTGGCTCAATTTCGTCAAATGGCAAACACATAAGATTGCCAATATCTCTTATCCCCATAACAAATAATCCTTAATGAATTTTCTATATTGCTGAAATGCGACTTTTGAGCAAAATGCAGCTGGTGTGTGGAGAAAATCGGCCTTAGCAATGTTCGCCATATAGCGAATTTTCACCATTTCAAAATCTCGACGCCCCTTAGTCCATTTAGGGTAAAAATATGGTCTCAAATTAAATCCTTTTTTCTTCCCATCCTTGATGACCTGTTCAATAGCCTTATGCATAATTTCAGACAGGCTAGGTGAAATTTTAGATGGATGGCTATTAAAAAGTACTACTAAAGGTATAGGCCCAGCATCCCCAAAGCTCCTTCGTCGCCCCTTCTGTATTTCTGGTAATAAATCAGTGACTGCCATGCCTGCATTTTGCAGGGAATGGAGATTATCATGGCGCGCTGGCATCAGGACGACATCTGCCGCATAAACAGCCTGCTGAGAAAAAACTCGCCAGTTTGGAGGTACGTCGATCAGTATGTAGTCGTACTTAGTCTGTTTTACTGATTCCAGAGTCTTTAATAGCGAATGATCTTTAACATACTGCCTTAATCCAACTTCATCGGCTTCAGAAACCATTTTCGCGTCGGAAAGGATCAGGTCAAAGCCAACTTTTTCCCCACTTCGAAATTTATACTCATAGGATGTAATGCTTTCACAAATATCAGCATTCTTTTCTGTTAACATTCGCCACATCTGCCCTTGAGATGGAGGCAGACCCAAGGCATCGCCTAAATCCTGCTGGTTAGGATCAAAGTCAATAGCAAGCACACGCTTACCAAGAACCGTTAAAGCTGCAGCCAAATTGATGGTAGTAGTGGTTTTGCCAACACCACCTTTATTGTTGTAGATCGCTATCGTTAAACCCCTGGGGACGATATTCATCCGCTCACGAAACTTTCTAGCAATTCCGTCTGGGTCTGAGCACTCCAAGCACGGAGTCACTGGGTATATAACCTTTCCGTGTTTTCGGAATAGCTGAGCATGCAGCGAGTTTGTAATGATACCCCATTGCACCGACTCGGATTTATCGCCCAAGAGGTAGCGCTTCAACTGATCTACAACTTTCACATATTCCTTTTGACCTTCAGCCAAATCTTTGTCTTGCCCCTTGGTTTCGACATATAGATAAGGATCACGTCTTGTGTCAATAAACCTGCCATTTTCTGTGCTTTTGCCTGCTGCATGGTCAACCGGACCCGCTCCCGTAGGGAACTGAAAGAATATGTCGTCCTTAGTGAAACCTAAAGCCTGAATAAAAGCAGGGGTAAATTCGCGCTCAACAAATGCTTCTTCTGCCCCATCAGGCAATTGATCGATAATTTCCTTTAAACTCATCTAATAGCCTCTCGATATAACGTTAGGCTTGCGACTTTTGACAAGCAACTCACAATAAAATTAAAAACATAGATAACATCCCTATACACACCGTATACGGATACTCAGAAAAAGTTATGCGAACCTTAGTAGATAGTTAAAGACTCATACTAAAGGCTAAAACCCGTCATTTTCTAATAGAAAAAACAAGGAGCAAAGCATTAGTTAAAGTCAATACTTTGCTTCTTGTTTTCTTTATATCAATAACTGCATTGAAAGGAATCTATTCTAAGGATTGTTTCTTTGTAAGATGCCTTGCAGTTATAAATCAGCTAAATGATGGAATTTTCTACAAAATGCGATGAATTAAACGATGTATCCCCGAGACTTAGCAGAGCGCCCTGGTTTGTAGAAATGTCATTCAAGTTTTACAGAGAGATCAATTAACAGGTGAGTTAACTTTAATCTTTCTTCTTTTGAGAGGTTTTTGGCTCTCTCTAAAACCTCTTTGGCCAAAATAGAAAGGCCTTCAGGTCCACCTTCCTTTTCAAACGATTTACTTTTCATGAGTGAGTGATTTCAGGATACCGGCGTTTTTTACTGCTGTGCCCCCGATACTTTTTATTCGAAGGAAGTCACTAAAAGCACATTGTATAAAAAATAATCGTTACGTATGTATGTAGGTGCGGCGTCATGCTTTAGTCGTACCTGATTGTTGATGATCAAGAAGCATGTGCATTAGCCGTATTTGCTCTTCTTTGCTAATAGACACAGCTATTTCAAATACATCCTCAGCAGTGACGTAGGCTCTCAGATCTTCTGGTTTTCGCCCCTGGCTTATCGCCTTAAGTTCTACGTAAGTATATGGAACGACTTCCGAGAGTGCCTCCAGCACATCATCGGATACATCACTCAGGGATTTTTCAAGGCGATCAATTGTGCCGTGAGATACATCAACAAGTTCAGCAAACTTTCTTAAACTAAGCCCTCTGGATTCGCGAGCGGATCTAACTATTTCGGCTAATTTATCCAGCCCCTCTTGGGAGTCCATGGTCATTGGCAGCTCTAGTTTTCGCATCGTCAAACACATATCACCTCACCCCGTAATCTTCATATAGACAGCTGTATAGTGTTGCTATACAATCAAAACTGTATTACTCTATAGACAGACGTATACAGGCACTAGACAGTGAAACAATCAGGCCGCAAAAAAGGGCCAAAAACAAAGCCAGTTCCAATTAGATTTGCTCCGTGGCAACTTGTTTTGATGCAAAGCGCTGCAAGCAGGGAAGGGATACCTTTCGCTACTTGGGCGAGAAAAGTCCTCGTGAAAGAAGCTCAAAACGATAAAGCCGCCTAGTAATACATCAACAGAAGTCAATGCATTGAATTGACTCAAATCTATGTTACACGGGAGAGTGTGCAGAGATGTCCGCAACAGCAACAGTGTACGACAACAAGGACGTCTATACCCTAGGGGTCTTCCTAGTGAGGGGTCTCACCAATGTTGTTCAGTGTGCCCGTCGTAGGGGGAGATAAACAGCCATGAGTATTCTGTTCAGCCCACCGACCACAACCAAATTCGCCTCACTCCACGACAACACCAATTCCTTCGCTCTGTGGAGTGTTGGGGCTATTGAGGACGATGATCTCTACTGGGTGATCGCAAGTCCAGAGGGGAAGCCGCTAACCCAAGAGACCTGTCAACGGCTGAGGGCTGTGGTGGCCTTCCAGAATATTGCGATCGCCCAGGGTGGTTCGGGGAGGGGTGACCATGAGTGAGATTACTGTTCTCCCGATCTGCCCCGACTGGGCGGCCAAAGCCTCTGAGCTAGAACTGGCTTTTGGTCAGTTGTGGGTAGAGCTTTACCCCAGACTCGATCTTTATGTTGAGCAAAAGCTTATTCCTAAGCGTCGGTTTCGATTTGATTTCTGCCACTACCCAAGTCGGGTGGCGATTGAAATCCAAGGCTATGGCCCTGGGCACTACAGCAAAAGGGGAGTCGACCGCGACAACCTGAAGCATCGGTTAGCTGCTGAGAACGGCTGGCTGGTGGTGGCCGTGGAAGGGGAGAAGGTTCGTGATGCGGAAGAGCATCACAGGATAGCCAAGATTATTGACGGTAGGGCAAAAGAGGCCGCATGACCACTGCAAATTTACAGCTAACACTTGAAGAGCTGGCCTTTATCCATGGGTTGACTTGGGAGCATTTTGTTTTTGTGAGCGCTCCCGAGGGTAACCACACAATGATCCAGGGATTGCTGCAGAAGTTACAGGTAGCCGCTGGTGCAAGTGAGCAGGAGGCCGCATGAGATCTCCCTATAACAATCCCCGCCCCATTCTTCGACCCATCGCTAGGGCATTCCCCCATCAGGAGCGTGGATCGTGCCTGAACTGTCGCTATAGCAAAAAGCGGCAAGGTGGGTTGTTCTGCCATGGGTGTTATGGGATGGGGCAGGTGTTTAGCCCGAGAGTGAGCAGCGTGCTTACTGGTGAGGAGCGGTGGGCGTTGCACCGCATTGCCGCAGGATTAACGGAGGAAGCTTCATGAAGCACATTCACCCACCCACCGAATGCGATCGCGCGCTCAAGGAAAAGGTGATTACAGACGGAGATATCGCTAAGTCTGTCTCATGGTATGAGCAGAACTGGGAGCGAATATCGATCAGGCTGATTACGTCGCTGACTATTGAGGGCGTCACTTATACCCAGAGATGGCAAGAGATATTTGACTACAAGACGTTGCCTGCATGGCGATCGGGACAACTGAAGGGTCTAGCTGTGGCCTATGTCTATCTGACGCTACGGCAGCTTTGCAGAGGACTCAGAGAAAGGGCCAGCCCGTAGCCGCAAAGAGCGTTATTCCTTGGTGCATTTACTTTCATTGTTGTTTAGTAAGTAATTCCTGAAATCATGAGACAAGAAACCGCCGATAACGGGGGACGGGTTTGTGTGCTTGAAATTCCTCCGAGCACAGTGAACTTCGACCACATTAGCGATGAAGAGAAGCTTGAATTATGGGCTGTTCACCGTGGCTCCCCAGCAGGCATTAGACAACGCCTCATCGATTTTCAGGGGGTAGGGTTGTGAGAGAAACCTGTATTCGCCATCAACCAAAACAAATAATGGCAGTCATTAGGCAGGATTATTACGACATAACCGCTGATGCCGTAGCTTCAGCATTGATCAATTTTTTTGAATTTCGTGCCAACGGCGTTATCTCAAGCAACTCCAACCAAGCCAATTCGGAAGATATACCTCTAGGGGAAATATCAATAAAAGAGTTTCAAGAGGCTTTGCTAGGGCTTTCTACGGACAAGCAAATTAGAAAGCGACTAGATTATCTCATACAGCAAAAAATCGTCTCTAGAGCAAAAAAAACAGGACGTGTAACTGAATTTGTATTTCATATAGGAAACACGCAGAGCGCCATCGACCACCCCGGTCAAATGACCGCACCATACCCCGGTCATTTGACCAAAGAACCCCGGTCAAATGACCAAAGAACCCCGGTCAAACAACCGCACCAACCCCGGTCAAATGACCGTTCATCTATATATAAGAATAATTTAAAAGAAAAAGAAGAAAGAAAGAAGGATCCTTCCCCTTTTGAAAAGCCTGCTACGCAGCCCGAGGAAATCAATTCTTCTGTTCAGATTAATGAACAAAATTCTGGGCAAACGGGATCGGCTTCGCTTGATTTGGGTCAGGCTAAATCGGTAGGCAAAGATCAAGGGGGTAATGTTCCGCCGCCGCCAAAAGTTGGCGTTGTTACGTACAAGCAGTCTCCCGAGTCGATAGACCTTTCTGAGCTGTGGGAGGTTGCAGAGTACGAGGCCAAAGCCAAGGCTAGAGCTTTAGCTCCTGGCCACAGACATCCAGCTTTGGTCGCTCATGGGTTGGGAGATATCTGGGTAGGGCCAAACGTAAGCGATTTTGATGCAGGATTGTTGGCATTAATTGCTAAAAACAAAAAAACTGGCAATCATCCCGACAATCGGGCCGCTTGCGTGACGTTTATCACTAGGGCGATCAGGGATGCTGACTGGGCAAAGCTTGAGGCTCTTTGGCTGGATGTCCAACAGAAAACGCGACAACAGCCAGCTTTGACCGTCATTGATGCGCCTTTACCAAAGAAAGAAACAGGGAAATATTCACCTCCGCCTGAAAAAAATTGGGCAAAGAACGTACTAGGAGCAAGATATCGAAATGCAGGCTAACAACACCACACCCATTCTCCCGTTTCGGTCACCTAAGACGGCTGACCCTGCCAACATAGACGCTGAGTACGACATCATCGGCGCAATCCTGGTTGACCCAGGCGCGATCGCTCGGATTGCTCACAAGCTACCCCCAGAGGCGTTCTATGTGCACAACCACCGCACCATCTACCAGGCTTGCCTAGAGCTTCACAGGGATGGCCAAATTGTTGACCTGATGACCGTATGCACTGCGCTGGCCAATAACAAGCAGTTGGATAAGGTTGGCGGGAAGAGTGCGATCGCGCAAATGTTTGATCTATGCCTAACGTCGGCAAATGTCGAGCAACACGCCGATTTAATTCTTGAAAAGCACTTTCGTCGCTGCATGGCCCGTGCAGGCGCAGAAATCCAAGAGATTTCCAAAGATGTCAGTCGGGGGTTGGGTGATTGCCTAAGTGAAGCTCAGAGGTCACTAGGCAGACTTTTGGAATTGGGCGTTAGTGAAAGCAGTGTTATCAAGCTTGACCAGGTAGTTGCTTTGAATATTTGCAAAACTGAAGACGCAGCTGATGACAAGATCCCTAAAGGCATCCCGACTGGTTTTTATGACTTAGACGAAATGCTTCGTGGAGTAAAACCAGGTGAGCTAATTATCTTGGCTGGTCGTCCGTCGATGGGTAAATGCCTTGGTAAAGGCACCAGGGTTGTGATGTTTGATGGAACCCTTAAGGCGGTTGAGAATGTTGCCGTAGGTGATTTGCTAATGGGTCCTGATTCAAAGCCGAGGAAGGTATTAAGCTTGGCTCGTGGAAGAGAAATGATGTATTGGGTCAGGCAAAAAAGAGCTATTGACTATCGAGTAAATGAAAGTCATATTCTGTCTCTTAAATACAGTGGAGATAATGGGACAATCAAGCATGGTGACATTTTTAACGTCTCTGTTAGGGGATATCTTGATAAGTCTCAACGATTCAAGGAAAGAGCTAAGGGGTACAAAGTTGCTGTAGATTGGCCAGACCAGCCACTTAAGATCGATCCTTATCTGTTGGGTGTCTGGCTTGGTGATGGCTCCACCGGAAAGGGTTCAATTCATAACCCTGATCCTGAGATAGAAAACTTTTTGCGGGACTACTCAAGTAAAACTGGCTGTGAGTATCGTTGCTACGACAGAGAAAGTTGCCCTGAGCATGTTCTGATTAATGCGTCAAACGCTAAAGGGTTATGGACGTTGTTGGGGGAGTTGGGCTTGCAAGGCGATAAGCGTATACCAGACAGCTATGTCGCAAACTCAATAGACAAACGGATGAATTTGCTCGCAGGGCTTTTGGATACAGATGGATATTATTGCAGTAAGTTCAATTGCTTTGAAATCACTCTGAAATCGAAGATTTTGTCTGAGCAAGTCAAGTATCTGGCAGACACCCTTGGTTTCAGAACTAGCCTCAATTCAAAGCAGGGGACTATCAAGGAGGTCAACTTTTCCGGTACGTACTACCGAGTCAGGATCTCTGGAGATCTTGACTCTATCCCAACTAAAGTCGAAAGGAAGCAGGCCAGAGCACTAAAGACTAAGCGTGACTGGAGAAATACTGGCGTATCTGTAGAAAAAGATTGCGTAGACGATTACTACGGGTTTGAGATTG
Organism: Leptolyngbya sp. Heron Island J; assembly: GCF_000482245.1. Classification (GTDB taxonomy): domain Bacteria; phylum Cyanobacteriota; class Cyanobacteriia; order Phormidesmidales; family Phormidesmidaceae; genus Leptothoe. Next base: position 60,524 of record NZ_AWNH01000012.1, read on the forward strand.
ACGGAGATCATCTTTTCTTGCTTGAAGATCTGACCGTTACTCACAATACAGCTGGGTTGGTTAACGTGGCTGTTAATGTCGCAGCTCAGGGGCGCGGGGTCTACATTTCAAGCCTTGAAATGAGCGCTGAGCAACTTGGTTATCGCATTATGTCGGCTGACTCTTCTATTGAGTCTGGGAGGCTACGAGATGGCAAAGTAGGGCAACATGAATGGCCAAGCTTAGGTGAGTCAGTGACAAAGTTAGCCGGTCTTCCCGTCTGGATTGACGATAGTTTTCGCCAGACACCTGAGACTGTTGCAGCTAATATTCAGCGAATCAATGCTGAGAATGGGCCAGGCACGATCAATCTGGCCATGGTGGACTACATCCAGCTTATGGGAGATCGCGGTGCAGGCAATCGAGTCGCAGAACTTGGAAAGATCTCCCGTGGATTTAAAGGAATGGCGAAGGAGCTAGGGCTTAGTGTCTGGACGTTGTCTCAGCTGTCGCGTGGTGTTGAGTCGCGCAATCCGAAACGACCTCTAATGAGTGATCTGAGGGAATCTGGAAATATCGAAGAGGATGCAGATGCCGTAATCCTCTTGTACAGGGAGGATTATTACGATCCTGACACGCCTGACAGAGGGCTTGCCGAATGGATCGTTGGCAAGAACCGCAATGGTCCCACAGGTACGGTCAAGTTGTTATTTGAGCCTGCTTTCACCAGATTCCGTAACCTAGCGCCAAGGATTGGGTAGGAGACAACCATGGATATTTTGCTATCAGACCAACTCTCAGTCTTCGACGCCCCAATCATCATCGATTCAACCCCTATCCCACCCACCCCAAAGCCCGAACCAACGGAATATTCACCTGGTGACCTCGTTGTTCCCAAGGCTCGGGAGGGTCATCCGGTCCCGCTGTTTCCCGATCAGGTGTGCGAGGTGGTGCGCATTGGCCAGTCTCTTGGGCGCGATTGTTTTTTCTGTGTCCCGGTGAAGTGGAAGTCTCGGGGTGTGCCAGCGTTTCCCTGTAACCCGTTGGATTTGCTGTTGCTGGTACCAGCGAGAGGAGGTGAATCATGAATCTTCCAGTTGATTTATCCCCACAGCTGGGTATGGTCTCTTTCTTCCAAAAGCTAGATTCAACTGGATTTGATCAAAGTCTCAGGCTTTGGTGTCAGCAGCAGAATTTCAGGATTGAGGATGATTGGACGACAAACGTAATCGTTTCTCAATTAAGCGACGAGCTGGTGATTAAGTTGGGCGCATTGCCAAGGAAAAGGCTATTTAACAAAGTTCAAGAAAGGAGAGAGCTATGAGCGGTGTATCGATAGAGCCATTTATTCATGATGATTACGATCTTGACGACTACACCGAATATGACGGGGATGGGCCATATTTTGACCCATATGCGGGCTGCTATGACGATGAGCCCAACGATCTGTGGGACGAAGAAGATGATCACGAGTATTGGCTCCAAGAATGCGGCTTGGTTGAGGGCCAAGGCTGCCTAAAAGCGGGCTCTGAAGAATGTGATTTTGAGTGTCCGTTCTCGATGGAAATGGTTCAGCCGTTTTTTGATGATTCTGAGCCTAGCGGGCTCCTGTTGAAAATTCCTGTGTTCCTTCGCAGATGGTGGAGCGATGTCAAGTTTTATCAGCGGCACATGAGCGAAGACTACCAGGCCCATGCGTATTGGGTGCGTTATGCCTGGGGGCTAGAGAGTGAAGAGGATTGTCCATTTTGAGGAAAGAGTGATGAGTGAAACAGCAACAGCAACCAAACCCAAAGAACGCCCTATTCTGTTCAGTGGCCCTATGGTGCGGGCGATTCTTGAAGGGCGGAAGACGGTGACTCGGCGGGTACCTTCGACAGAAGTTTGCGTCAATCATGACGAGCATCACCCGTATGCCATTAGGGATAAAAAAGCCCTATGGCACACCTACAAGACGCTTGACGAATTCGTCGAACGACGTAGCCCACATGGAAGTCCAGGAAACGTTCTATGGGTTCGCGAGACTTGGCGTCCATGCTGGTGGGATGAAGATTTTGTTGATGTCAGGTTGGAATATAAAGCCGATGGCGAAAAGCGTGATGTATCGCCTAGCTACGAGGTGTGGAACCCAACATCGCTAGAGAATTTGCACATCGCTGTATCTAACCAGTCTTGGGTGGGCGATGACTGGAAGCCAGAGAATGTTAAATGGCGACCCAGTATCTTTATGCCCCGCGCAGCGTGTCGGTTGAAACTGCGTATCACTGACGTACGGATGGAGCGCTTGCATGAGATCACAGCCGCCCAGTGCATCGCTGAAGGGATCGAGATCGAGCGAAGTATTAACACGGCCTGTGGAGAGGCCGAGGCTTTTAACAAGTTTATAGAGCTGTGGGACGGCATCAACTCTGCTCGGGGATATTCGTTCGAGTCAAACCCGTACGTGTGGGTTGTTGAGTTTGAACGCCTCTGATTACACCACCCACTAGAACCCCAACCAAAGGAGGAAGGAGTGAACGAACAATTTAGCGCTGACGATCTTGATTTTAGCTTTCTAGAAAACATCTGCCAGCTTTTTCAAATTGCATCAGGAGAACATGGCGAAAACGTTGGAGTTTTCACGATTCATCAGGGTAACGAGCAAGAAGGATTTACCAAGGGATACATCATTGCGGTTGATCCAAGAAATCTTAGGAGATCAACGCAGCTGCAATTAGAAGCACTGATAGCAAGACTTACGGAGGAATAAATCATGACAGCAACACTAACCACCGACACAGCCTCAGGGCAATTCGTCCATCTCGAGTTAGAAGAGAAAGTTGAATTAAAGTACAGCCGAGCGCCGGTCACCCTCTCGATGCATGAGTTAATCCGAGATTGGTCTGAAGGGCTGATCAACGACGATGCTTACATTCGATTCGCCTTAAAGATTGAGCGAGTCGGCCAAGAAGGCTTGGAAGAATTCGACGTAACTAAGTTCTGTGAGGACTGGGAGGGCTATACAAATAGCGACAAACCCAAGCGGCTTAAAGAGGCGAAGGTGACTGGATACATCCAAAAGTTGCAACAGAAAGGTGCGGCAACGGTCGAGATCAAGATGCAGTTGAGCTTGGATATTTAGTTATGCCACTTAAAGACAGCCTGAAGGTCGGCCCATGGCCAGGCGGAGCACCATTTTTGTCTGAGATAGAAGGAGAGCAAGCAATGCCTGATAACACGATTACACCCAACCCTAACCCCCTCACCCCAGCTCAATTGCGGGAGGCCCTGGATCGGTGGGCGGAGGAGCAGCCAGGCGTGATCCGGTTTGACCATGAGGATGGCTTGCAGCCTGGATGGGAAGCTCAGATCTGGTCTCCCCGATGCGATATCCAGTCAACAGACCGCTCTGGTTACCACTGGGAATTTATTGCGTCCCAGCTTGAGAACGGCGGAGCGATCACGTTTGATGTCAAAGACTGGATGCTGTTGCTCTCACTAGCGATTCAGCATCAGTACGCCCCATGGCTGCGATTAGTGGCAGAGCTGGATTGCACCGGGGCTAAGGCAGCGCGGATGGTGTTAGAGGCGATGAATGAGTCTATCTCTGGCCCTGGCAAAGACCTAACCCAGATCATGGGGCAGGTGCAGCGGGATTTGGCGGGAAGAGTGAGGATTGAGGAGGGGTGATGGTTTTATTTCAAGGTGAGCAGATCAGTCAAATTATCCAAGGCGATTGCCTGAATATTCTCCCCCAGCTTCCCGAGAAGCATTTCAATTGCTGCGTGACATCCCCGCCATACTTTGGCCTGCGTGATTACGATGTCAACGGGAGTGATTGGCCAGAGATGTCTTATCAGCCTATGCCAGGATTGCCAGAGATGATTATTCCCCCATGGCATGGTTGCCTTGGGCAAGAGCCCACCCCAGAGATGTTCACCGCTCATCTTGTCCATGTATTTCGTGCTGTTTGGCGAGTACTTCGGGATGACGGGTGTCTATGGCTGAACCTGGGTGACTCTTACGCATCTAAATGGGCTGTATCTCGCCGCAACGTGGTGGGCAACGACAGCTTAGAGGATGGGAAAAGACAAAACCGTCCTGATCGGCTCACTAATGGGCTCAAAGAGAAAGACTTGATCGGGATTCCATGGCGGGTGGCGATGGCATTACAGGCGGATGGGTGGCACCTCAGGCAAGATGTAATCTGGCAAAAGGTGAACCCCCTCCCAGAAAGCGTTAAAGACCGCTGTACCAAAGCTCATGAGTATCTGTTTCTGCTAACTAAGCAACCCCGTTATGCCTTTGACCATGAGGCGATTAAGGAACCTGCGATCGCGGGCTATAACGGTTCAACTTTTACCGGCGGCAAAACATTGGCGGCCGCCGAGCATTTAAATCCAGTTGGTCGCAGGCCTCGAGTTTTTGATAATCGTAAAGAACTAAGAACCGACACCGAATCACGACACAGATCTTCTATCCCCGGTGGTCAGTCGTTACAGTCGAACCCCAATGGCCTCAAGAATAAACGCTCTGTATGGCCTATAGCTTCCGAGCCCTGCAAAGAGGCGCACTATGCGGTGATGCCCAGTGCTTTGATCGAGCCCTGTATTCTGGCGAGTGCTCCTATTGAGGGCTATGTTCTCGATCCGTTTGGGGGAGCGGGGACAACTGGGATGGCATGCAAACGCCATCGGCGCAATTACACGCTGATCGAACTCAGTCCAGAGAATTGCGCGATCGCTCGGCGGCGCATTGATAAAGAGCCATGGCCACAGTTGAATTTGTTGGAGGCAGCCGCGTGACAGCTATTTTTATATTCCTCGGAGTCACCACCGGCACTACCTACCTGGCCCTGCGTTTGCTCGGTACCCACTTCGATCGCCAGTCGGAGCGGGCGCGGCGGGGTGAAATCGAGCTGGTGAACCCGGATAAGGCGGGGGAAGTGTTGGGGCCGGTTGAGGTGAAGGAGCGGGAGGTGGAGGAGTGATGAATCAACAATCTGATTTCGCCAAACAGCTAGACCAAATAATCTTTGCTATAGCTACTTTGCAAAAAGAGAATAGACAGCTGCGAGCAGATTTGCTAAATGCACCAACGACAGGTTGGGTTGATCCTCTTCGTGCAGGCGTAGCCCTTGGTTTCTCTGGTAAAGACGTCACGATAGTCAAAAAAATGCATCAACTCAGAAAAACTGGTGCATTTAACAAATACGGGACGCACTACCGAACAATTGGCGCTGATTATCAGTACCACATTGAAAATTGCAACAAAGCATTAAATAAGGGTAAGGCTGCGTGACGCACTCCCACCGCTAAGGACAAGCCTATAGCGTGGGATGAGGGCCGAATAGTTAAATATCGAGTTCTAGCCAAATATCCTCAGACTGAGTGCGATTGATCCACTTGCTGTAGATATCCCGGAATGTGACGATGCTATGCCCCATCCATTTGCTAGAAACAGCATCAGGCAACCCAGCTCGAATACATCTGATCGCATAAGCATGGCGCAAAGAGTAGGGTTTCCATTTGGGCCTTTCGCTAATCACTTCTTGATCAATAATGCGATCGCACTGCCTCCAAAAAGCGCGAGCTGATTTCTCGCCATGACGGATTTGAGACACTGTTAGCTCAGGTAAATTTGGTTTATCTAATTTGAATAGTTCTACCCAATAGGAAGGCATGGGATACACTTCACGGCTCCCCGTTTTTCCAGCGGCCACCAAGCATACCGGGAAAGTCCTACCCTGCTTTGTACGATACTCCAAGGACGAATTCCAAACCTCGTGATTTCGTAGGCCATAGGTTGCCATCATGCAAAAGACATATCGCCATTTGGGGTTTATTAATTTAGGTAGTAGCGCCTCAATTTCTTCATCCGCAGGAATTATTTTTTGGTTTTTAGGTTTTTTAGGACTATAAGTACCTTGATATGGCTTAAGGCATTCATCAACCCTATCTAATCCACAAAATTTAGCAAAATGCCTAAGTTCAGTGACGACGTATCGCGCCTGAGCTGTTTGGGGTGTAAGAGCCTGCGCGATCGCCTCAAAGTCAGCTAAAGACAGTGGTCTTTCTACATTCAGCTTGAGCAACCCCCGGTCTAAAAAACGACGTCGCCATAACGCTTCAAGCTCGTCAGGTCCATACTTTTCTCGGTTCAACCGATGTTCAAACACTTCAACTTTATAAGCCTTAAGTTGGTCAGCGCCTGACTTTTCGGACACGGGTGCTCTGGGCTTCCACCAATCATTCCAGTCAAAGCTTTGATTGATGAGCTGAGTACCCAAGAGCCTAGCTTGTGTTTCTGCTCGCCTTAATCCGGGCAAACTGATCGGGTACCCTAGCGAAATTCGCTGCTGATGAGCCTTGGCTTTTTTGCTACCTGGCTTTGGGGGTAGTGTAGCGGTGAGGTACAAGTAGTTTCGCTTACCTCTAGTTTCTAGAGCGACCCTGAAGCCATCCATTTTTAGCCGCAGGTTGATTTCTGAAATTTTGTCACTCCGTGCCTTATCCATGGCTTAAAATCAGTCTTAATCTCGCCAGATTTCTCTAGATTAAGATAGCATTAGCAAAATTGAAGTACTGGCAATTCAAGGTAAAACACCACAAAACTCAAGTCTTGCAAGGTTTATTAAGCGAAATTGGTCGGGTTTTGTGATGATCGGGAATCCTTGGTAGGTACATTTACACTTAAACTGGTGTGCCTGTACCTCTATTTGACTACCTACTTTAAAGAGATCCATTGCGCTTTGGTCGCTCTTACCGTCGTTACCTAGGTTACGTACAGCTGTTGCTATGGCGACAGCTACAGAAATATGGCTACATATTGATTGCTTTGGGGATTGCGCTTGCTGTCATCGGTGTTCGACAGCTGGGGGGACTTGAAACCCTAGAATTAAATATGTTTGACAGCCAAGTTCGTTACTATGCAGCGGAGTCAGGTCTGCCTGAGGTGGTCGTTGTCGGGATTACTGAGGCGGATATTCGTCACTCTAATCAATGGCCCCTCAGTGATCAAACAGTGGCTGAACTGTTAGAGCATTTACAGGGGTATCAGCCGGCAGCAATTGGACTCGATCTTTATCGAAACATCGAACATCCTCCTGGACGTCAGCGTTTGCTCGAACAACTAACCGCTGACAATGTCTATGTCATTTATGATGTTGGGTTGGATGTAACTCGTGACAACCTGGCCCCTGAGGAGGTACCTGCTGAGCGTTGGGGATTTGCTGATTTTGTGGCCGATACGGATGGAGTCATCCGCCGCAACTTTATGTTTGCATCAGTCGAACCCGATGAGTTTTACTCCCTCGGCCTCCGGTTAAGTTTACATGTGCTGAAACGTCGCTATGGCCCGCATGTTTTTGCCAAGGGGTGGGATGGGCTGACGATTGCCAATACCTTTTTTCCAAGAGTGATTCCGACGACAGGGGGCTATCACGATGCTGATACAACCGGATATCAGGTGATGTTGCAATATCAGACTCGTAATGAGGCTATTCGACAGGTATCTCTAAGGGATGTACTGAACGATGAGGTGAATCCAGATTGGTTCAAGCATAAGGTTGTTTTGATTGGGACGGTGGCTTCTAGTATTAATGACCTCTTTGTTACTCCCCTAAATACCCAAATCACGGCAGATGTGAAAACACCTGGAGTACTGATGCATGCCCGAGCTGTCAGCCAAATTTTGTCGGTGGTTGAAGGGAAGTATGGTCTGATATGGAGCTGGACCCAATGGCAGGAAATCCTTTGGATTGGGAGTTGGTGCTTAATTGGGGGAGCGTTGGTTTGGTACATGCAGCGGTTGATGGTGCTGACATTGTGTAGCGCGATCGCACTCTCAATCTTAATCGGCATCGGGTGGGGGCTATTTTTCTATGGTGGTTGGATTCCTGTTATCCCTGCTGCCTTAGGCTTTGCCATTACCTTCAGCAGCACGATTGCCTACCAAGTTTGCGATCGCACCTTTTACGATTCACTGACTAGCTTACCGAATCGCCTATCTAGCCTGAGATATCTACAGCGATGCTTAGATCAGCGGCCTGATTCTGCCCCTCTGGTGGCGCTGCTTCTGATCGATCTAGATTTATTCAAATCAGTGAACGAAAGTTTAGGCGTCACGGTTGCCGATCAACTGTTGAAAATTGTGGCCGAGCGGCTGGTACAGCATCTACCTACCGCCTCAGTCGCTCGGGTTGGTAGTGACCAGTTTGCCGCCATTGTGCCAGCGGTTACCCATACCCAAGCTGCCATTTCCACCACTGTCCATCTGCAGAAACGCCTGATGGACTCGATTCATATTAACGGTCAGTTAGTTAGCACAACCATCAGCATTGGTATAGCGCTACATCAAAAAGGATGGGGGTATCGGGCCCATGAACTTTTGCAAGATGCCCATCGAGCGCTAGCAAAAGCTAAAAATTTAGGACGCGATCGCCATGAAGTATTCAATGAGAACATGCGCGTCAAATCAGTATCGCAGTTTCAATTAGAAATGGACCTGCGTCATGCCAAAGACGATCAACAATTTCAGCTGTATTACCAGCCAATTATTGACTTAACCTTAGGGGAAATAGCCGGTTTCGAAGCCTTGATCCGCTGGCATCATCCTGAGCGTGGTATGGTCCCACCCAATGATTTTATCGGTATTGCCGAAGACACCGGTATAATTCTGTCCATGGGAGAGTGGATACTCCATGAAGCCTGCCGTCAAATTCAACAGTGGCAACAACGCTTTCCAAAACCCAGGCCTTTGTTTATCGGTGTCAATCTCTCAAGTCGTCAGTTTGTGCAACAGGATCTAGCCACGACGATTGCCACAATTGTGCAGCAGCATCAAATTGATCCCTGTGGCCTCAAACTGGAGTTGACCGAAAGTGTCGCCATGGAAGATGTCGATGCAGCCATCCAACAGCTGGTGCGACTGAAGAATAAAGGATTGCAAATTAGTTTGGACGATTTTGGTACCGGCTATTCATCCTTGAGCTATCTTCACCGGTTTCCCATTGATTCGCTCAAAATTGATAAATCATTTGTTGATCGAATGGAAAGCATTAGTGAACATGCCGATATTGTTGGCACCATCGTTTCGTTAGGTCACCGTCTTCAGCTCGATATTATTGCCGAAGGTGTAGAAACGATGGCGCAGGCTCGCCTCCTAAAACAGCTGCAGTGTCAATATGCTCAGGGTTATTTCTTCGCCAAACCCCTACCCGAGGAGCAAGCTGTTCAGCTACTCATTCAGAATCAACGCTGGCACATCGAGGGTTAGACCCATATAAAATCGCAATTGTTGCGATGAAGATAGCGCTTCAAGTTAGTCCAATTTAGTTATAAACTAATCTAGCTAAGTTACTGAGACAGTCTATTATTGCTGGTTTTCATCTCTCTATTTTTTGGTTTGTCATAGCTCTGCGTAGGCTGACTTGTAGGATGACGATGCTGAATCCTGTTAAACGTGACTGGTTTACAGTAGGTTATATTGAGGTTGTACGTGCATGAAATCTCTTGGCCGCCATATTTTAGTTGAATTCCATGGTTGCTCCTCGGAAATACTCAATGACGTACCCTGTATCGAGTCTAGTATGGTGAGTGCAGCTAAGGAGTCCGGCGCTACCATCATTAGCTCAGTTTTTCATCACTTCTCCCCTTTTGGCGTATCCGGAGTTGTCGTGATCCAGGAAAGTCACCTGGCGATTCACACCTGGCCAGAATACCGATATGCGGCGGTTGATCTGTTTACCTGTGGTGATTCCGTTAACCCATGGACCTCTTACAAAATCCTGAAAAAGGCCTTTCAGGCTGAACATGGCTCAGCTGTAGAGATTAATCGTGGACAGATGGATTTATTGGAGAAAGCCAGCATAGAACTGGGAGAGCTTAGGGATGAAGCCGCCCAGCAGCTGGTTGTTCCCAAGTATAGCCGCAGTGTTTGGTTCACCGATCGCAACGAAAATATTGCCTTGTCAATTCGCCATAAAGGAGACTGCCTGTTTCGGGAAAAGTCTCCTTACCAGACAGTAGAGGTATTTGACACCTTTGAATATGGCAAGATGTTGGCCGTTGACAAAATGGTCATGTGTAGTGAAAAGGATGAAAAGGGCTACCATGAGATGATTATCCATGTGCCCATGGTTCTCCATCCAGACGTCAAGAATGTTTTGGTGATTGGTGGGGGCGATGGCGGCAGTATTCGTGAGATTTTACGCTATGAATCTGTTGAAAACGTGACCATGGTCGAAATTGATGAGGCTGTTGTTCGAGCGTCTAAGGAGTTTTTACCCAGCCTGTCATCGGCCTTTGATCATCCTAAGCTCAAGCTGATTATTGATGATGGCATTGAATATGTGAAACAGTCTCCAGATAGCTGTTTTGATATGATTGTTGTTGACTCCTCTGATCCCGTAGGCCCCGCCGAAGGCTTATTCTCTGAAGCATTTTATCAAGACGTTTATCGCTGTTTGCGACCGGGAGGGGTGATGACAGCCCAAAGCGAATCGCCCCACTTTAATCAGAAAGCGTTTATAGAATTAAATTCTTGTCTAAACGATATTTTTAATCCTCAGAATGTTTTTTGTTATCTAGCATTTATTCCTACATATCCGACGGGTATGTGGAGTTTTACATACTGTACCAAGGGGGGCAAACACCCTGTGGCTACCCTCGATAAACAACGAGCCCAGCAAATTTCCCGAGAGTTTAATCTGCAGTATTACAACAGCGACATCCATGGGGCAGCGTTTTGTTTGCCCACGTTTATTAGCACCATGCTTGAGGCATAGTATGGGTAAAGAGTCTGGAAAAGTGACGTCTGAGCGAGAGCAAAGCATTGTTGAGAAAATCGCTAGCTTTGATCCAGGGGGGGTGGGAGCTGTTAATGGTAATTTGTTTGGCTTCCCCCATGACTATACCCATGCCAGCACCATAGTGCTGGGTGTGCCCTGGGATGTAACAACATCGTATCAGGATGGGACATGCCAGGGACCAGAGGCAATTTTGCGAGCATCACCCCAGCTAGATTTCTATGATTTTGATCATCCTGATGCGTGGCGACAGGGAATTTATATGCTGCCGGTGCCAGGGTGGTTGCTAGCTGAAAACCGTCGCTTGAGACCGGATGCGATCGCAATTATCCATAGTGCTGAGCGCGGCATTACTCCTAGCGATAGTTCAGATTTAGCCGCCGCTCTGGCCCGAGTCAACCAGGGCTGTCGCACCATGAGTCGCTGGGTGCGCTCTCAAACCAAAACCGCCCTGCAGCACCACAAAAAAGTCATCATCATTGGTGGTGACCACAGTGTGCCTCTAGGTGCTCTAGAGGCCCTAGCTCAGGAATATCTCAGTTTTGGCATTCTGCACCTTGATGCCCACGGTGATTTACGCAACGCCTACGAAGGATTTCAAGAATCCCATGCATCGATTATGTTTAATGCGATGCAGCTGCCTCAGATTTCAAAGCTGGTGCAGGTTGGGATTCGAGACATTTCCCATGGTGAAATGGCCTTGATTGATCAGTCCGATGGCCGTATCGTTACCTACCTGGACACCCAGCTCAAGCAGGCGGCCTATGCAGGGCAAAGCTGGCTGCAGCAATGTCAGGATATTGTGCGCAATTTGCCTGAGCATGTCTACATTAGCTGTGATGTTGATGGTCTTGATCCCAAGCTATGTCCCCATACAGGTACTCCGGTCCCCGGTGGGTTAAACCTTGAAGAAGTCTACTGTTTGTGGCGTGAAGTAGTACGCAGCGGTCGGCGCATCATTGGCTGTGATATCTGTGAGACCGGCAACCATGAATGGGATGGCAATGTGAGTGCGCGAATATTGTACAAGCTGTTTTGCTTGATGAATATGCCTACAAGCGTAGCCGGAAAGTGTGAGGCAAAAGGAGGAGATTAAAGATTCATGCTTCCGTCCTCATGGTGCTTGACTTTGCCCTATTCTGCCTGCAGCTACCTCAGACTGAACTCCGCAAACGTATCACGTTAAGAAGTATTGCCTTCTCAACGTTTTCTAATTATTTATTTAGATGCTTATTCAGATGCTGTTTTTGTTGCGGTTAGCAATTCAAACTGGCGTTAAGTGATTTACTCAGAGGAGTAACATTGGATGGCGCGTCGGATTAAATCCCCAACGGTTTTGCAAATGGAAGCGGTGGAATGTGGTGCCGCTGCCCTCAGTATGGTGTTGGGGTACTATGGGCGCTATGTCCCCCTGGCAGAATTGCGCCACGCCTGTGGTGTGTCGCGGGATGGGGTCACCGCTGCCAATGTGCTTAAAGCTGCCCGTACCTATGGTTTAGAGGCTAAAGGATTTAAAAAAAGCTTAGACAGCCTGAAACAGCTCAAGCCGCCATTTATTGTATTTTGGCATTTCAACCATTTCTTGGTGGTAGATGGGTTTGAAGCCAACTACGTTTACCTGAACGACCCCGCCACTGGTCCTCGGCGGGTCACCCTGCAGGAATTTGATGAGGGGTATACCGGAATTGCGCTGACCTTTGAACCCGCAGACACGTTTGAACCGGGGGGGCGCAAACCCAATGTGATGGGCTCTCTGGTTCGGCGGTTGGCAGGTTCAACCGGAGCGTTGCTGTACTGTACGCTAGCGGGCTTTTTGTTGGTGCTGCCAACCCTGGCCCTACCGGCATTTAGCCGCATTTATATTGACAATATTCTGTTGGCTAAACGTCTGGACTGGCTGCCCTATGTGCTGTTAGGGATCGCCCTGGTCGTGCTATTGCAGGCTGTTTTGACGATGCTGCAGCTACGCTATTTGCGAGCCCTCAGGATCAAGTTGGCAGTAGGGATGGCCAGTCGGTTTGTTTGGCATGTGCTACAGCTGCCAGTAGGGTTCTATGCTCAGCGGTTTGCCGGGGAAATTAGCGGTCGCATTAGCCTGAATGACAGTGTGGCCAGCGTGCTGTCAGGGCGCTTGACGACAACCCTGATTAGCTCAGTGATGATCGTATTTTATGCGATCGCAATGTTGCAGTACGACATTCCCCTCACCATTATTGTGATTTCCTTTGCCGTGATTAACGTCGGCGTTTTGCAATGGGTGTCCCGCCAGCGTAAGGATGCCAACTTACGCCTGGTGCAGGAATACGGTAAAGCATCCGGGATCGCCGTAGCCGGATTACAGGGGATGGAAACCCTGAAAGCCGGTGGTTTAGAGTCTGACTTTTTTGCGCGCTGGGCAGGCTACCACACCAAAGCCATCAATGCTCAGCAGAACCTGGGGCTGGCTAACCGCGTGATTGGCCTACTGCCAGCATTATTATCCACACTGGCTACCCTGTCGTTGCTAATTATTGGTGGCTGGCGCATTATTCATGGCAGTCTCACCATTGGTATGCTAGTTGCTTTCCAACTCCTGATGCAAAGTTTCCAGGGGCCAGTTAACACCCTTGTACAGTTTGCTGGCACCTTGCAAACACTGCAAGGTAATCTGGACCGACTGGATGATGTACTAGAAAATGAAACGGACATTGCATTTTGTTCCCACTGCAAACAAAATGTCTCCGAAGCAGAGGAAGCAGCCCGTCACCATCGACTTTCCGGCACCATAGAGATTCGTAATCTCTCCTTTGGCTATAGTCCATTAGACCCGCCTCTGATAGACGACTTTAACCTGACGATTCAACCCGGACAGAGAATAGCGCTTGTTGGCGGCAGTGGTTCGGGCAAATCCACGCTAGCTCGGGTAATCGCCGGACTATATCAGCCCAGAAGTGGCGAAGTTAGTTTTGACGGTCGCCCCCGGCAAGAGATTTCCCAAGCAACCCTGACGAATTCCATTGCTATGGTGGAGCAAGATATTTTATTGTTTGCAGGCAGCGTCCGCAACAACCTTACCCTTTGGGATGACACAGTATCTGATGAAGACTTGAAACAAGCCTGTCGAGATGCCGAAATTGAAGAAGCAATTTTGGCCATGCCCTATGGGTATGATGCCATGCTATTAGAAGGTGGCCAGAACCTCAGCGGCGGTCAGCGTCAGCGATTAGAAATTGCCCGCGCCTTGGTAAACAATCCATCGATTTTGATTATGGATGAAGCCACCAGTGCTCTAGATACAGAAACCGAGAAGATTATTGATCAAAATCTACGGCGACGTGGCTGCACCTGTATTATTGTGGCCCATCGACTGAGCACAATTCGCGATGCCGATGAGATTATTGTGCTAGATCGAGGCAAAGTCGTGCAGCGAGGCACCCATGAACAACTTTGGCAAAAGGATGGCCACTATGGAGATTTGATTCGGAGTTCAGGCTCAGCATTAGCGGTTGCTTAGGCACCCGCGCTTAAATAAATTCCCTGTTACCCCATCACTCATCTACCCATCTACAGCCTCAACCTGGGAATTTATTTAAGCGCAATCCCCTGAGTGAGAGTTTTGAAGTTTATTGTTATCTCGACGACTTGATCCTATGGTTCTTGCAGATTCCCAAAGCCCCTCTAGCACCTCTAGCATTCAGTCCATTAACAGCAATGATATCTTCCCCCTGGTGGCGGCTGGGCTTTGGCGCGTCAAATCTGGCCGTTTAGGTATTTTTGTAGTGGGTTGGCAAGATGGAGCACCTGTGGGTGAACGTCGTTATCTGTGGACGGTCGATGTTGGAGATTTGATGGTTGGAACAGATGCCCGGTCCTGTGATCTGGCTCTGATGGCGGTGGCCTTTGAGGCAAGTGAAATAGAGACCATCGTCACAATGGCCGATGACAGCAGCGATATCTGTGGTCATGTCACCATCCCCTTACTGCGACAGGTCGAGCGTTGGGTAGAGGCATTGACCCTGGTGAAGGGATTTCCTGGCAGATCGATTGCAGAAGTCTCCGATATGGTTGGAACTTTAAGTCTTCAACCCGCTGATGGCTATAGCCCTAAAGCCGCCATGATGTGGGTAAAACCAACCAATAACTCGGTGTACTGGCTCGATACTGAAGAGTTTGTTCTACAGCCATCGGCTCCCCTATTTCCGATCTCACGCACCACCTGGGTACAGGCGCATGATCAGCCAGTCGATTTACAGGTGGTATCAGCTAATCAGCTGTGTTCCAAAATCTCCTATGGTGAATTTATTCAGGGATTAAATCTCTTTCATCAGTATGCGCTAGAGATCATTGAAGCGGGTTGGCAATCGGATCGACAGCGAGGAGAACAACAGTTTACAGCTCGACAGCAGCTCAATCAGGAGGTGACCCAAACAACGCTGCAGGGATTGGTCTCTGTCTTACAGCCCAGTGCAGGCGATTATCTACTGGCAGAAACGCCTCTGCTCAGAGTCGCAGGCGCAGTTGGGCATGCCTTGGGTGTCAAGATTGAGCCTCCGGCAGAGTCAGAACAGGCCCATCAGGTTAAAGAACCGTTAGAAGCTATTGCCAGGGCCTCGCAGCTACGGCTGCGGCAGGTGTTGTTGCGGGGGCGCTGGTGGCGGCAGGATGCGGGGCCGCTGGTAGCCTATACGCAAGATGGACGACGTCCGGTGGCGCTACTGCCGATCCGCCAAACCCATTATGAAATGATGGATGCCACCGGCCAGCGGGTGATAATTGATGAGGCTGTGGCCAACACGGTGGAGCCGGTGGCGTTTATGTTCTATCGGCCTTTACCTGAGGGCCACCTGACGGCTTGGGATCTGTTGAAATTTGCCTTTCATGGCCGTCAGCGAGACCTAACGGTGGTCGGCCTGGCTGGGGTCGTGGTGACCTTGCTGGGTATGGTGTTGCCCCAGATGACGGCGGTATTGGTGGATGATGCGATTCCGTTTGGTAGTGCGGGTCTACTGTTGCAAATTGGGTTGGCATTGGTGGCAGTGGCGATTGGTCGAGCCAGTTTTCAGCTGGTGCAGGCAATCACAACGATGCGATTGGAGACCGGGTCTGATGTGACCTTGCAAGCGGCGGTATGGGACCGCTTGCTGAAGTTGCAAACATCATTCTTCCGAGACTATTCCACTGGAGATTTGCTGTCGCGGGTGTCGAGTATTACGTCTATTCGGCGTATCCTCAGTGGTTCGGCGTTAGATGCGATTTTGTCAGGGACGTTTGCGCTGTTAAATCTGGGGTTGCTGTTTTACTACAGTGGGAAGCTAGCCGTGCTGGCATTAGCTGTAGCGTTGTTGATTATGGTGGTCACGGTAACGTCTGGAGCCCTTTTGCTTAAAAAACAACGACCGATGTTGGAGCTGCGAGGTGAGTTGTATGGTCTGATGGTGCAGCTGATCAATGGGGTGTCGAAGCTGCGGATTGCTGGGGCGGAGTCGAGGGCGTTTGCCCAGTGGGGTGATAAGTATCGACGGCTGTTGCAGATAGAGCTGAGTACCCAGCGATTGGAAGACTCGGTTAATGTGTTTAATACTGTTATTCCGACAGTGACGACGATTGCCCTATTTTGGGTGGCCAGTACGCTGGTTGGACCGCTAGAACTATCAACGGGGCGGTTTTTGGCCTTTAATGCGGCCTTTGCTATCTTTATTGGCGGTGTCACTAATCTGAGTTTGACGATGATCGATGTGATGGATGTAATTCCATTGTGGATGCGATCGCAACCCATCCTGGCAGCATCCCCTGAAGTCACCACCGAAAAAACCGACCCTGGACAGCTTACCGGAGCCTTTTGCGTTGACCACATTACGTTTCGCTATCGAGACGATGGTCCGCTAATCTTAGACGACGTCACTTTAGAAGCAAAACCAGGGGAGTTTATTGCCCTGGTGGGACCGTCAGGGTCGGGCAAGTCAACGGTGCTACGTCTATTGTTAGGGTTTGAACATCCTCAATCGGGCACCGTATATTACGACGGTCGCGATATGTGCGGTTTGAATTTAACCGCCATCCGTCGACAGCTGGGCGTGGTGCTGCAAAATGGCCACATCAGCGCCGGATCAATTTTTGAAAACATCTCTGGTGGGGCGTTAATTACCCAGGATGATGCATGGCGGGCAGCAGAAATGGCAGGCTTTGCCGACGATATCCGCAGCTTTCCCATGCAGCTACACACCGTGGTGAGCGAAGGCGGCAGTAACCTGTCTGGGGGTCAGCGTCAGCGATTGATTATTGCTAGAGCCCTAGCCCTGAATCCAAAACTGTTACTGTTGGATGAGGCAACCAGCGCTTTGGATAACAGAACCCAGGCCATTGTCAGTGAAAGCCTTGACCGGCTTAACGTGACTCGCGTTGTTGTCGCTCACCGGTTGAGCACAATCCGCAATGCCGATCGCATTTATGTGATTAAAGCAGGGCGAGTGGTACAGGTTGGTAGCTTTGACGAACTGGCAAAGCAGCCAGGAGTTTTTGCAGAATTAATTAAACGTCAGCTAGCCTAGAATTTTACGTGACACTCAATTTATTTTTGCTCTTCTTTAATAATTTGGATACTTTCCCATGCTGGAAGCTTTTGCGCTTGTCGTAATTGGATGATTAAGAACATGATGTAAAAGTCTGCTGTATCACTAAATAGCTGAATTAAAATATCCCTGTCATGGTTATACTTCTCAGTCTCTTTATTGTCCCAAAGCATCCAATCTTGAGGCTTTAAAAATTGACCATAAGCCTCAATCAGAAGCTCTAAAATCAGTAAAAAGGTATTTAAGTAAGCACGAACAAGATCGAACTCAAGATTAATAGTACGAGTATTGACCAAATTAAGGTCGAGATTAAAGTTCAGATCAAGCACACTAACAAGATCAAGAGTATTGTTACGTGCAGTCTCAAGATCACGTGCCCGTGCCCGAATGCTAGCACTTGTACGGGCACGGGCAAAAGCTAAGCTTCGGGATTTATCGCTAATGCTAACACGAGCACGATTACGGGCGCGATCACGTGTACGTGCAAAGCTACTAGCAAGTGCAAGAGCATAAGCACGGGTATCCGTATGAGCGCAGGTAAGATCAAAGTCAATGCTATGAGCCCGGTCAATGTTATGCGCACGTGCATAGATACGGCTAAGAGCACGCTCAATAAAAGTATGATTGTTGCGGTCAAGTTTTGTCTTTGAACGTGTTCTTACACGTTCAAGAGCCCTAATGCGATCAAATGCAGGATCAATAGCGACAGCATAGTCTGGAGCAGCATCAAAATCTGATATAAAAAGCTGTTCTATTGATTGAGCTAAAATATCTTTCCATTGTTGCCATTGTCTTGTGGGCACCCCTACTAGTTTGTACTCTGTTGATTCCAAATCTATACTCCATGTACCAATATCAGCTTGTGTTATGGGGTAAATTTTCTCTTCTTGAATATATGGTAATCGATAAATTTGCCCAGTTTGTTGGCTTAGCCATTGGCAAAAAGCTTGAGCATCACTAGCCCTAATTCCTTGGATAGATTGAGTCGCGATACCTGAAGGGAAATGATATTGACACCAGTGATCAGGTTGATGGTTTTTTCCTTGTTGATGCTGCTCATCAACAAATAACTGATATTCTGCACAGGTGATATAGCTAGTATCAATTGCGTTCTTTTCATCGACTCTGAGCAATCTTTCCAGGCGTCGAGATAGTTTGACTTTTGCAGCTAACTTGAACAAGTCTGGATTATGAGATTCTAGTCCTTGGATTAGGCATGCTTCAAGCTCCTCGCGCGTATGAGGCTGTATACTTAGACTTTCTTCTAGACAATCGAAAGCTAATGATAAGGTATCAATGTTTTCAGAATAAAGAGCTGCTTGGATGATTCCACTAGCATCTGTTTGAGCAGAATAAAGTCGAATCGTTTCAGCCCACCAGGAAAGTTGTTCTGGAGCTTTAATTGCATTAATCAATATTGATTCTTCCTTTAAATCCTTGATTTCAACTGATGCCAGATATTCTTGTAGGCTCAGATGAGCAAACTCATAAATCCCTTCTTCTTTAGCAGTTAATAATCCGCTAATTTCTCTCATTTGTTTTAGGAATTGAGTTGAGGCTAATGTGTCAGAAGACACTAAAATCAGTCTCTCCTGCAGTATTTTATCAATTTCAAGATTAAGTGAAAAAGAACGTATTTTATTCTTCATAAGAGCAAAAGCCAATGATTTTAGAACAGATATCTTTTGAGAAGCTGTCAAATTATCAGGAATACGCTTTGCTCGTTGTCGCTTTTCTAATAAAACTTGGCAAATCTCTTTGTAAAGCTCAACTCGTTTGCCAGGCAAAGCACTACCTCGACGGTGAACATTAGTAATCATTGTTAGCAGCAAAGGATTTACAGCCATTGCTGCTAATGGAGCATTATCTCGAATTCTCTTGATCAAATCATCTGCTTGTTGTTTAGCATCTTCTTGCACTCCCAAATCGTCGTAATTTTCTTGATTTCTGATTTCTGTTTCTAAATACCAATTTTGAATAAAGCGTTCTACTTGGCTAAAGCTAAAGGGTTGTACCTCTAAAATCGTGACATCTTGCTGGAGGTTAGCATGTTGATATCCCAATGGACGGGAAGAAACAATAAAGGCTGTTTCTGGATACTCTTTCATTTGGAAATCGACCCATTCACTAACCTGTTGTCGTTCAGCTTCATCAGCAATTTCATCTAACCCATCCAACAAGATTAAACATTGACTATGCTTTAACTTGTTGGCGAACCAATTCGGGGGTGGCTTTAGTGGATCAATCTTCTGCAATTGCTGCAGCCAACAGTCAATGAGATCAGCCAATGATAAATCTGGTTTGTTGATAATAACTTCTCGTACATCTCTCAGATATATAAGCACCGGAATATATGATGGTGCTTTAGGGTACAAGAGTTTTCGTTCTTGACGACTTGTATAAATTAGTGTTAGATATCGTAACAAAGTGGTTTTACCCGAACCAGGTGCACCTAAAATCGCCAGACGCCGAAATGCATAGTCATTAGCCATTCTCATCAAAATCTGACCAATATCTTGGCGCTTCGATAGCTTTTCTGGAAGGTTCTGAATTAAATCGGGGGAAATCTTAGCGAGACTTTTTTGTGAAATCTTGAGAGGAACAAATACTTTCTGCAACTTTAGGACCTGATCCTTATCCAGTCCTTGAGTCTCATGGTTACGGCAAATATAAGTCAGTCTCTGATAATACTTATCCTCAAAGTCTGATGTTAAATGTCTCCAAATGCTCAGTGCTTTTGCCTTTGAAGCTACAGCAACTTGATCACCTATTACAAACATCCACTTAGCTAAGCCTCCCCCCCTGACTTCAGCTTCCTTGCCAGCTTCCTCCATAAACTTGCTGCTGAACTTTACCCATATTGATGAGCAAGCTGTTACGAAAGAGGCAAGAATTGCTTGTATCCAATCGCCAGTTAAAAGTGCATGGGCTGTCATACCCATACCCACACCAGAAGGAGTCCACTTCACAAGGTTTGTGATAGCCGATTGGATAATTTTTTCCATGGGTAGATGGCGGCAAAGCTATATTAAGCCTAAATATAGCTACTTCAAGCCGCGACTTCTACTATTAGGATAATGTTGTAAACCCAAGTAAAGAAAAGAATCAGACCGTCTTTCTGGGTTAAAGTTCAGAGTCTGGATAAAGCTGGCTCATTACTGCTCACCGCTTCTATATTGGCCTCCAGATTCTCAACAATCTGCTGGCCCAGAGGCGTTGCCTGCAAATAAGCCAAGGCGGGCTGAATGTAAGAATAAACCTGAGTACGATAAAACTTAGGGAACCCCAGTTTCATGTCATCTGGGGTGCGATAACCCAGTTCCTGGTTTTTGCCCAACTCCTCAAATTCGTAAAAAAGCGCCACCGTCTTTTGCAAATAACTCGGGTCGCTGAGCTGACCGATCAGATCGGCTGCACGGGTCAGACCGGGATAGTGATCGGTAACCTGATAGGCAGGCACATCGGGCACGGGGAACTGAGTAAACCCAATATTTCGCTGAATCGCCTCTAAATCTAAAACCTGATAATGACTAAAGTTTTCCTGTACAAACAGCTTGCTGCGCTCCACATGATAGGGCGCTAAGCTGGCATCGGTTGTGCCTGGTGCTAGCTTAACCCAGGCCGTTTCTGACGTTTGGCTGGCGGGTATTTGTACTTGACCTCGCACATAGCAGCGCCGTGCTGTATCATCCTGTCGACAAACACCGCCCACATAGCCAATATCATGGCAGAGCAGCGACACCATAAAATTGAGCCAGTCCTCACAGGTAACATTACCTTCAAGCTGGTGCTTACCATGCAAAATTTCCTGGCCTACCAGACAAACTAGAATGGTGTGTTCAACATTATGATAAAGAGCCGTGCTAGCGCTCAGTTTATCCAATACTTTAGCTGCAAATACCCGTAATAGAACACCGTAGTCTGGTTGAAATTGCTGGTCAAGGGTAGTGGTCAGATACCCTAATGGCTTTCCCAGCATCTGAATGTATTTCTCATGCAGCTGATTAACACAGGCTTGCTTCATCGATGTGGCAGGATATAGCACTGTTACCTCAGTGAAACTTGGTTGCAGACTAGAGAGTTTTCTACAAGGACGAAGAACATTATGGGCTGTGGAATATGTATCTTTATACTCTAGCTCACCCTTCCCGCTTCTGATGTCAAAAATGTCGAACTTGGATGAGCTAATACAGATATCGGCCTATATTAAGAGCGTTTCTTTTGGCGAACAATAATAATTTCATCGCCATCCTGACTGTCAATGATATCTATCACTTTTTCGATGGTTGGTTGGGCTGATTTGGGTTGGGCTGACTGAGTATTCATTCCTCTAGATAGCAGCAATAGCAAAATAAAGGGGAGTGAGACCAAGAAAACTGGAGGCATTGTTTTTTCTCCTTTGGGGTAATAGGCAAGACAGAATATAGTGCGTTCACGCCTTAGCTATGAGAAAGTTATGTCCCTGGTTGAACTGATTGCAGACAGCCATACTGAAAAGAAGTCAGGAGTTATGGGTAGGTTGTACCTATCGTGTATGCAACCCCTTGTGTTCCTGATGGCTAACTTCTCAAATCGTCTGTCTAACTTTTGTGTATTTGCAGTATCTAGGTTTGAGCGCCGTGACGTAACCAGAAAAGCTCACAACCTAGAGCAAAAAATATTAAGTAATAATAAAGCACTACCCGCTGGCTTCATCAAAACCTCATAAAACCTCAGCAAAGCCCTGTAAACCTCAACTTTAGCTTTGCCAGAAAATAAACGACAAGGTTACCTTAAAACCGTGCATCATACCCTGCTTAAAATCAATTCCATGATCTGTCACACCCATGTCCAGCAGCAGTTTTTCAATAGATGCAGACGCCGCCTTAGAATTTGTCGACAGGCTAGTCTATAGCAAGACTGAAAAGCATCTAAGTGATTTAGAACGCAAAGTCTTTGTAGGGTCTTGGGAAGGCAAAACCTACGAAGAAATTTATCCGTTTAAACCAGACTACATTGAGAAATCTGTCGGTTATAAACTGTGGCATAAAATCTCAGATGCTTTAGGTGAAAGGCTTACGAAAAAACGCCTTAGGGGAGCGATTGAGCGCGCGATTAAACAGCAGACACCAAAACAGATTACGATTATCTATCGCGATCAAGTACCGGATGCCCAGCTAGCAGAGACTATCGGGAACGCAGTGCAACCTGATAGCTATCCATTTTTAGCCAATCTAGATACCGTATCCAATAATGGCAGTGGCTGGGTCAGTCATCTAGAGACAAAGCTCACTAGCTGTCACTATTTTATCTTACTGTTGTCGGCTCAAATGGCTATGAGTGAGATGCTGATTGAGCTACTACAACGGATTTGGGAACAGCATATTAATAACTACAACGAAAAACCTCGATTGTTGGTCTTACATCTGCAAACTGGGTCATCTTTTTCTCTGAACCATGCTCTGCGAAATTATCTCAAGCAGGCACAGCAGTATCTTTGGACGCAGCCAGGGGATGAGAATATACTTTATCGAGATCTGTTGCATGGTATTCAAACCGGCCATTTCCCCCAATTGCCATCTGGATATCAGACAGAACATGATCAGCAAACACCTCAGATCATTTCCACTGCTGCCAATCACGCCCACACCCTACTGCATACCCCACCGCCATCTCCTGTTGCTGATCCAGAAATTCCTAGGGGACAGGTCCGGCTGGAGTCTGCCTTTTACATCGAGCGTCAACCTCAAGACACTCAGTGTTATGACGAGATCCTTAAGCCTGGAGCCCTAATTCGCATTAAAGCTCCCAGGCAGATGGGCAAAACTTCGCTCATGGCTCGCATCTTGAGCAAGGCCGAAGACCAAGAGTATCAAACAATTCCCTTGAGTTTCCAACATGCGGATCGTGAAATTTTTAATAGTCTTGAGCAATTGCTGCGCTGGCTTTGTCTGCGAGTTGCTCGTAAGCTCAATGTGCCGCCGCGCTTAGAGGATTTTTGGACAGATGCTTATGGTAGTAAAGATAACTGCACTGCTTATTTTGAGGATTATCTGTTGCCAGAAATTGCAACCCCTTTAGTATTAGGCATGGATGAGGTAGATCGAGTTTTTCAGTACACCGATATTGTCGATGACTTTTTTGGTCTATTGCGAGCCTGGTATGAAGAAGCAGGGTATGGGGTGGGTGGCAGTAGTCTCTGGGAAAAACTACGGCTGGTGGTTGTGCATTCAACCGAAGGATATATCCCTTTAGACATTAATCAATCGCCTTTTAATGTTGGATTGCCCATTGAACTCAAGGAGTTCAATCTGGAGCAGGTTACCGATTTAGCTCATCGCCACGGCCTCAGCTGGAATACGGAACAAATCCAACAGCTGATGCTGCTGATTGGTGGTCATCCTTATCTGGTTCGATTTGCGTTTTATCATATTGTGCAGCGTGAGCTGACCTGGAAACAGCTGTTAACAACTGCACCAACAGAATCAGGTATTTATGGTGACCATTTGCGTCGTCACCTGTGGAATTTGAATCGTGATCCTGTTTTAGCGGCTGCGTTTAGCCAGGTTTTGGCCAGTCAGGCTCCTGTTTCTCTTGAATCAGCCCATGGGTTTAAGCTCCACAGCTTAGGCTTGGTTAAGCTGCAGGGAAATGGTGTGGTGCCCAGCTTTGATCTTTATCGCCAGTATTTTAATGAGCGTTTGCAGCCATAAGACGACATTTTTAGACATTCAGGTGAAGGTAGATGATGAAATACAAAGTTGGGGGACATTTGCCCCTGGATGCTCCTAGTTATATTGTCCGAGAAGCGGATGAGGCTCTATATCAGGCGTTAAAAGCGGGTGAGCTATGCTACGTTTTCAATTCACGCCAGATGGGTAAAACGAGTCTGCGTGTGCGTACATTTCATCGTTTGCAACAGGAAGGCGTGGCCTGTGCTGCTATCGACCTCAACAAAATTGGCAGTAAAGATATTACGGCCCAGCAATGGTATGCCGGTATTATGCGGCGATTGGTGACGAGCTTTTGCCTGCCGGTAAAGCTACGGGATTGGCTCAAGGAGTATGACTATCTCTCGCCGATTAAAGTACTTAATGAGTTTATTGAGCAGATATTGCTCAAGCATGTGACTCAGCCGATTGTTATTTTTATTGACGAAATTGATAGTATGCGGCGTCTGCCCTTTGAAACGGATGACTTTTTTGCCTGCATCCGTTCTTGTCTAGATTCAGGTCAGCTGACGTTTGCACTGTTGGGGGTAACAACACCCTCCGATTTAATTAAAGATAAGTATTGCACTCCCTTTAATGTGGGACGAGCTATTGATCTACACGGGTTTACATTTGAAGAAGCACGTACCCTGGCTAAAGGGTTAGTCAATGCCGAGTGCCCAGAAAAGCTACTGAAATGCATCTTGGATTGGACGGGTGGACAACCGCTATTGACCCAAAAGCTATGTCAGGCGATAACGGCACAAGATGAACCCATTAAAGCAGGGGTAGAACGACGCTATGTAGAGGTTTTGGTAGAGCGTCGCATTTTGGATAATTGGGAAGCTCAGGATGAGCCCCCCCATTTGAAGACTATTCGCGATCGCTTACTCAACATCGAGAAACGCACAGGTCCCTTATTGCAGCTTTATGAGCGGATTCTCAAAGATGGCGATGTTTCTGCTGATGATAGTAGCGAACAATTAGAACTGCAGCTAGCCGGGTTGGTGGTCAAACGAGATGAACAACTGCGCGTCTACAACCGCATTTATGCCACCGTATTTAATAATCAATGGGTACAGCGGGTTTTGTCGAATGTTTACGAGGAGTTTATGAAAACTGTCTCCAAACAGGAGCAAAAGCTGTTGTCGATGCTCAATGTCATGGAGGGCAAAGGGTTTGATTATATTCTAAATGAGATTTTGAGCGATATCACTCTCAAAATGAGTGTGTTATTGAGTGCTGATCGCACCACCGTTTTCTTTATTGATCCAGAAAGGAATGAGCTATGGTCGATTGAGGCCAATAGTGGCAATGCTAAATACCCCACTATCAACATTTTGACTAACGAGGCCAATACGGGGCAACTGACAGAATTCAAGCAGTTTATCCATGCGACTAAGGGAGCTGCTCAGAAGACTGAAAATTATCCAAGCCATAATGAATTATTCTTTCATCTACCTAGCTCCCAGGGTAGATTAATAGCGTTTGTTCATTTGGTGAACAAACTCAAACTTTCTCATAATCCGACAGCTCCCCTGGAAGAACGGATCGATCCAGTGGGATTTATGCAAGAAGATGAAGCTCAGCTGCAAGAATATGCTGAGCCCATTCAACGAATTCTGGAGCGATGTCATTATTGCTATCGTCTGACGCAACAAATTCAGACTTCAGAAGCGCTGACAAATGCTACAACATCTGTGTCTCAAAGTAATCTTAATCCAGATGAAGTAATTGGGCGGGTGATTGATGCGGCTAAACGATTGATGAATGCGGATCGTGTAACTCTCTGGTTAGTGGATCACGAAACCCAGGAACTTTGGTCTAACATTCCCTTTGAAAATGGCGAGTTTAAGGAAAAACGAGTTCCCATTGGGCATGGTTATGCCGGTATTGTTGCCCAGACTGGAGAATCTCTCAATATCGGATTTGATTTATATGACCATGCCCAATCTAGTTTTGCCAAGTTAACGGATCGCGAAACAGGGTATCGCACCTGTAGTTTATTGTGTATGCCAGTACGCGATCGCAACGGTAAGTTACTCGGTGTGACACAGCTAGTAAACAAACGCCGTCAAGGAAGATTTCCATCTTATGACCCTGACACCTGGCCTGAAGCTCCAGCTTGTTTCCAGGCCAGTTTTGATCATACCAGTCAACAACACATGGAGGTGTTCAATACTCAGGTTGGTATTGCCTTGCAAAATGTTCAGCACTTTACTGAGCTAGAACGTCAGTCGACCCATCCTCAGAGTGTAGTTAGCAAAACTCTAGAGCTGTTAGACCAGGTGATGGATAAACAAGGCTTTGATGAAATTTTGGATACTACCCTGCGTTCTATTACCCTCAAGCTAGGTCAGTCTTTGGGGGCCGACCGGACAACAATTTTTCTGTTTGATTCAGACCATCAGGAATTTTGGTCAATTGTGGCAGAAACTGACAATGAGGCAAATGATCTCGAAATCCGAGTACCGCTTAATCAAGGTATTGTCGGAGAGGTAGCGGCTCATCGTCGGATGATCAACATTCCCTACGACTTTTATGATGATCCCCGCTCGGAGTTTGCCCAAGAGCAAGATTTAAAGACAGGCTATCGCACCTATACCTTGTTATCGTTACCGTTGATTAATCATCGAGGTGAACTGATTGCGGTGGTGCAACTGCTCAACAAGCTGTTACCCTACCTGCATCCAGATATGCCGTTGGCGGAACGAATTGACCGTCAAGGATTTACGGCAGCGGATATTGAAACTGTCAATGCTAACTCTGCTGCCATTAAGATTATTCTGGAGAGTTTCTTCTCGTACCATAAGACGTCGCGGGGGCAGCGAGTAGCGGCAACCTTGATGGCAGCTGTGCGCTCCTGTGATTTGAATACAGCAGAACCCGAGGAGATATTGGGACGTATTGTTGATGCAGCCAAGGAACTGATGAGTGCAGATCGAGGAACGCTGTGGTTGCTGGATCGCGATCGCAATCAACTATGGAGTCGCATCCAATTTGATGACAATAACGTACAAGAAATTCGCCTTAATGTTGGTGAGGGATTTGCAGGAGAAGTCGCTAAGCGCCGTGAACCGTTGAATATCCCCTTTGACCTCTACCATCACCCAGCGTCAGAACGTGCCAAAGCCACCGATGCCAGCAGTGGTTATCGCACCTGCAGTCTGCTTTGTATGCCCATTCTCAATCAAGACGGTGAGCTGATTGGCGTGACACAGTTGATCAATAAAAAGAAAGCGGGACATTATCCAGACTTACCCTTAGTACATGATCGACCAGTCCCAGAGCTGTATCGTACTAGTTTTGATGACAGCGATCAGAAGTGTCTCTACATTTTTAACAATCAAGTAGGCATCATCATTCAAAATGCAGAGCTATTGGCTGCGGTGCGACAGCAGGAGCAGATTCTCAAAGAGCATTTGTCTGAGTAACAATCATCCATCCACCCATCCACTCATCCACAGTTAATAGCGGGCAAACTGACGCCATAAAACATGAGGCTAAAGACCTAATCTAAAACTTAGGTCTTTAGCCTCATGTTTTATTACCTAAAGCTTGTCTAGATTACTAATGTTAACCCATAGCGCTGATGGAATGCCTATTTTATATACTACAAGGACAATCCAGAATAAGCGCCGCTGCTGCTTGAGAGGATGAACAGATCGATGAGAAAGGTTATACAACCATATCTTCAAGACAAAATCATAGTTCGGAGCAGCAATGCCGAACAAGCAATGGCCGTAGAACCCGCTTTTGCAAGGTAGGAATAGTTGCTACACAGTAGCGCAGTTGTCTTTATATCAACTTCAAACATAGTTCATACAAAGTTCATATGAGCTTTAAAACCATTATCAAGACCTATCCGTACTGTCTGTAGAAACACGAGGACACGTTTAACTTTAGATACAAAGATATACGTATGATGTTTTGAGAACAGGAAATCTAATGTATATTTCTTGAAGAACGGTCAAGCGAGACTTGTGTAAGCAGGCCTGGGCATTAAACAATTGCTGATGGGCTGAGGTTTGATAATAGGCTTGTTTTAAGACAACATTCAGTTCTTTCTCATATTTCATTGATATTTTGAGGAGAGGCCAATTTTTGGCCTGGTATGAATCATGCTTGGTAAGCTGACGGGGTCCACTGCAGTCAGAGTTTTACTTGCTACTCTGACCTGTTTATTGTGCATTGTTAGTTCATCTTTATTACCGGGTGCGACAGCGCATAATTTGGGTCAAAGCTATATTTACCTTCAGATTAGGGAAGATGCTATTTCGGCACGGGTGGAGATGCCCGTTAAGGAACTCAGTGAAGTACTTGAGCTTGATCTCCCTGTTGAACAAAAAGTTCGCAGAGATGATATTGAGCCCTATATAGAGCAGATTAGAGCCTATGTAGATGAGCATCTGACCCTTAGCTGTGCTCCTCAAGCCTGTAGTCCTGTATTTCAGGAGTATGGATTCTTAAACACCACATTTTCCCAATTTTTGACCCTTGAATATAACTTAAATGGTTTTCAGGCTATGCCTGAAGCTATCGATGTTACATACGATGTGATTCTAGAACAGCTGCCGCAGCATACAAATATGTTGCTAGTAGAAGAAAATTGGATGACAGGAACCTTCCAGAATGAATCTACACCGCTAATGATATTTAGACAGCCAGGACAGACTCAGACATTAGATCTGACATCTGGTAGTCTGTGGCAGGGCTTTTCGGCAATTGTTTATCTTGGGATAATACATATCGTAGAAGGTATTGACCATGTTTTCTTTTTAGGTGCCTTACTGCTGCCATCAGTGCTAAGCCGACAGGAAGATTCAATATGGCAACCAGTGGACAAGTTTTCAACTGCATTCATCTATATTGTTAAGATTGCTACTGCTTTCACCATTGCTCACAGTGTTACGCTTTGTTTAGCAACACTACAGATTGTTCAAGTGCCTTCTCGGATAGTGGAGTCTATTATTGCGGCTTCCATTGGCCTGGCAGCGGTGGACATTTTCTATCCTATTTTTCGGGGACGCTCATGGTTAATTATTTTTCTCTTTGGGTTGTTTCATGGATTTGGATTTGCTGATGTATTGGCAGATTTGGGGGTAACCAGTCAAAATGCAGCTTTATCCTTATTTGGGTTTAACCTAGGTGTGGAAATCGGACAGTTAATTATTATTGCTGTCATCTTTCCTGTACTTTATTTGCTACGTAATCAGTGGTTTTATCCAAGCTTTGTGATGAGGACTGGTGCTTTGTCATTGGGCGCAATGTCACTCTATTGGTTTATAGAGCGGGCGTTTGATGTCAATATTCGAGTTTTACCAATATTGCAGGGTCTGTTTTAGAGCCCTGGTGCGGTAAGGCCTTATTTGTTAGAGACGGCGAGTTAGCAAACAGTTTTCCCATGGTTTCTTTGGCGCAGTCTAGCGCGATTAATAACGTTATTGTGGCGTCTATGCCGCCGTTACAAACACTGATACTCACAGTGGAGGATACTCGACGCATTGTTGAGCATGTGGGTTTGAATGCATTGATGGATGAGATGATTGCTCGACTCACCCAGGCATTTGAACAATTTGATCCTGCAAAAACGGTGGTCCCTGTGCGCACCGGCTTCAGCTATGAGCAACCCCATGTAGGCTTAGTTGAATGGATGCCATTGTTTGAGAAGCACCGGCAGATTGTGGTGAAGGCGGTAGGATATCATCCTCAGAACCCGAGTTTATATAATTTACCGACGGTCCTTTCCACGGTTTCTGCCTATGATCCGGTATCAGGGCATCTGTCTGCGGTGATTGATGGGACGTTTCTGACGGCGTTGAGGACAGGAGCGGCATCTGCGATCGCAACCCAACTCCTAGCCTCACCCAACAGTCAAGTCCTTGGCTTGATTGGTGCAGGAGCCCAAGCCGTTACACAACTTCATGGTCTTTCCCGCTGCTTTGATCTTAAGAAGGTGCTCATTTTCGATAGCGATCCAGCCGTAAGTCAATCATTTGCTGAACGTATAGCGTGTTTGGGGTTAGACCCTTTAGAGATTTGCCAGGCAGACGTTGCTGATATTGTTGCCGCAGCTGATATCCTCTGCACAGCAACGTCAGTGGATGTGAATGATGGACCGGTCTTTCCCGATCAAAATCTGAAACCCTGGCTACACATTAACGCAGTGGGGGCTGATTTTCCTGGTAAGTTTGAGGTACCCTTAAGTCTTTTAGAGCGCAGTTTTGTGTGTCCTGATTTTCGAGATCAGGCCATTCGCGAAGGCGAATGTCAACAGTTTAAAGACCTGCAGCAGATTGGAGCTGAGCTATCTAACGTAGTCAAGACTCCAGCCCAGTATCGTCACCATCAGCAACAGACCACTGTTTTTGATTCCACCGGATTTGCCCTTGAAGATCAGGTGGCCATGAATATGCTGCTGGACTATGCAACTGAGCTGCAGGTCGGCACCTTAGTTGAGCTAGAAAGCGCCACCGCTGAGGTCAAAAATCCCTACAGTTTTGTCCTGTAATCTACCCACATCTCGCCCCCAAGCTTTGTCATGGATTTTTCCTGGTCAGACGAACAACTCGCTTTTAAGAATCGTGTCATTCAGTTTGCGCAAGAGAACCTTAATGGTGACGTGGTTGAGCGCGACTACCATGGCAAATTTTCCTGGGAGAACTGGAAAAAATGTGCCGAGTTTGGTATTCAAGGCATGTGTATGCCGGAAGACTATAGCGGATCGCCTGCACTGGACATTATGACAGCGGTGCTGGCGATGGAAGCCCTCGGCTATGGCTGTGAAGATAATGGCCTTACCCTGGGTCTGAATGCCCAGATGTGGACGGTGCAGATTCTTTTGCAGCAGTTCGGGACTGATGACCAAAAGCAGCGATATTTGCCACGACTATGTCGAGGTGAATGGATCGGTGTACATGCCTTATCTGAACCCAATGCTGGGTCAGATGTTTATAGTCTAAAAACCCATGCCCAAAAGTGTGACGGTGGCTATATGCTCAACGGCAGTAAAAAGTTTGTCACCTGTGCTCCTATCTGTGATTTGGCCCTCGTGTTTGCCACCATTGACCCGAGCTTGGGCAAGTGGGGAGTAACTGCTTTTCTGGTGGAGCGGACAGCAGCGGGTTTTTCCACGGGTCCAGTAAAAGACAAAATGGGTTTGCGTACAGTGCCGTTTGGAGAGATCTTCTTCGACGATTGTTTTGTGCCTGAAGAAGATCGTCTGGGCCCAGAAGGTGCTGGGTTTAGTTTCTCCCATAGTTCGCTGGAGTATGACCGTTGTTTTAACCTGGCCAGCGAACTAGGCACCATGGAGCGTCAGTTAGAGAAGACGGTTGAGTATGCCAAAGCGAGGGAGCAGTATGGTCAACCCATTGGTAAGTTTCAGTCCGTGTCGAATCGAGTGGCTGATATGAAGTTACGCCTAGAGACGGCGCGGCTGTTGCTGTATAAGGTGGCTTGGTTAAAGGAACGCGGGCAACCGGCCATGCTTGAGGCGGCATTGCTCAAACTGTATCTGAGCGAGTGTTTTGTGGCCTCAGGGTTAGATGCGGTGCGGATCCATGGCGGTAATGGCTATCTCACGGAGTATGGGGTGGAACGAGATTTACGGGACGCCATTGGCGGGGTGATTTATGCGGGCACCTCGGATATTCAGCGCAACATTATTGCGCGCTCATTGGGATTGTAGGAGGTGGATATGATTTATTTGTTGTCTCAAATTTTAGATCGTTCTGCCGAGCAGTTTCCTGAGCGCGAAGCATTTCGTTGTGATGGTGCAAGTCTTACCTATGGCGAACTGTTACGGCGTGCAAATGGGTTGGCCCATAAGCTGGTTGATCTGGGGGTAAAGCGGGGAGATCGGGTAGGGATTTACTTGCATAAGAGTTTGGAGAGTGCGATCGCAATCTATGGTATCTGGAAAGCCGGTGCGGCCTATGTGCCCCTCGACCCCAGTGCCCCTGTTACCCGCACCGCCTACGCCATTAACCACTGCGGTATTCGCCACCTGATTACCCAAAAATCCAAGCGGATGCGAATGCCAGATTTGTTGGATGCAATCGCCGTAGGGGCGCAGCATGCTGCGCCCCTACGGCACGTTATCGGTTTGCCGGAGACGTTTGTTCTAGACCATGGGGTGGGCCATTGCGATTGGTCGGATATTCTCCCCAGCGACACATCACCGTCGGTGCGCGTGATGGAACAAGACCTGGCCTACATCATGTATACCTCTGGCTCCACGGGGACTCCTAAGGGCATTATGCACACTCACCGCAGCGGTCTAGACTATGCGCGCATGGCAGCCCACACCTATGGGTTGACCCACGCAGATCGCCTGGGCAATCACTCGCCGCTGCACTTCGACATGTCCACCCTGGATTATTTTTCAGGGCCGTTGGTGGGGGCAACAACGGTGATTATTCCTGAAGCCTATATGAAAATGCCTGCCAGTCTTTCGCAGTTGGCCCAGGATGAAGCCTTAACCATTTGGTACTCGGTACCGTTTGCGTTAATCCAGCTGCTGTTGCGGGGTGTGCTAGAAGAGAGAGACCTCAGCTCGCTGCGTTGGGTGCTGTTTGGTGGAGAACCTTACCCGGCAAAGTATATGTATGGCCTAATGGAACGCTTGCCCCAGGCTCGTTTTAGCAACGTGTATGGACCAGCGGAGATCAATCAGTGTAGCTACTACCATGTGCCTCCCTTAGTTGAGGGACAGACTATCCCCGAAGAGGTTGCACCCATCGGTCAAATCTGGGCCAATGCGGAAGAGATTGTGGTGGACGACCAGGACGAACCAGTGGTTTCTGGTGATGTAGGTGAACTGCTGGTGCGAACATCGACCATGATGATGGGCTACTGGCAGCGACCTGACTTAAATGAGAGTGCTTTTTACCGGACTGAAATTGCTCATCAGACGGCTGTATTTTACCGCACAGGGGACTTAGTGCAGCAGCTACCGGACGGTAACTATCAGTTTGTGGGCCGAAAAGATCGTCAGATAAAAACTCGGGGCTATCGCATTGAGCTGGACGAAGTAGAGGCAGCCCTGGTGGGTCATCCCCAGGTGGAAGAAGCGGCTGCCTATGCTGTACCCGCTGAAGCCGGTAGCCATCAGGTAGAAGCAGCAGTGATTCTCAAAGCTGAGGCTACCTTGAGTGATGGTGAATTGCTTAATTATGTGGGGGAACGATTGCCTGCCTATGCGGTGCCGAGAAGGGTTGCGATCGCGACCACATTCCCTAGAACGGGCACTGGCAAAATTGATCGGCGGGCGTTGCAACAACAGGCGGAGAGGAGAGTTATTGGTTATTAGTTATTAGGGATAGAAATAAGGTAGTTTCTCTTGACGGGCAAACTTTAACTCAAAATTCAAGACTTAAAATTCAAAACTCACAGTGATGGATAACCAAGAAATTCTTAAACAATATATTAGTCAAACTCTGCTTAACGGTCGGATGCAAGTCGAGGCAGACGACGATCTCCTCGGTGAAGAGATTATCGACTCCATGGGAGTGATGCAGCTGGTGGCTTTTGTGGAAGATAAGTTTGGCTGTGATGTGCCCCAATCGGACATCATCATCACTAACTTTAGGACTATCAAGGCCATTGATGCCTACCTTGCTAAGCGGAGCCTGTAATCATGACCGTTGTTGCAATGCCACTTCAATCCACTGCCGCCCAGTCTAATCTGACAACGGCACAGCATTTGCTGTGGCTGGGGCAAAAGCTGGCACCAGAATCACCGCTTTACAACATGGCGTTTTTGTTTACGTTATCGGGTGAGATTGAGCCTGTTCATTTTCAGGCAGCATTTCAGGCATTGGTAGAGCGCAGTGATGCGCTGCGGATGGTGATTGAAGAAGTGGATGGTGTGCCACAGCGGCGGGTGTTACCTCAAGTAGACTATGAGGTGCTGATACTTGATTTTAGCGACAGAGAGAATCCTCAAGCAGAGGTACGTATCTGGGCAGAGAATCGTAGTCAGACACTGTTCAATTTATCCGAGAGACTTTTTGAAACAGCTCTAATACGTCTTAGCCCTAACTGTTATGCCTGGTATATCAGTCAGCACCATGTGATTACAGATATTCAGTCAGTTCAACTGATTTACCAAACAGTAGGAGACTTCTATCACCGTTCGATAGCAGGCACTTTATCAGACGCTCCAGCATTACCAGCATACGGTGATGTATCGTTACCATCGCCCTCGTCTCGCGCCATTGACTACTGGCAACAGCAACAGGCAAATTCAGTCGACCTTTATCATCGATCAGCAAGCCAGATATCCTCTCGTACCCGCCGTGTTTCATGGGAACTAGGCCCGGAAAGAACGGCTGCCTTGAAGCAGCTGGCGATGAATTCGGATGCACGGGCGTTGACGCCCCAGCTTTCTCTGTTTAACCTGGTGGCTGGTATTCTGTTGGCCTATCTCCATCGGATTAGCGGTAGTACTCAGGTTGCTTTTGCCACCCCTGCCCATGGTCGCCCTACAGCGCTACTAAAAGAGACTATCGGCGTGTTTATTGAACTGTTTCCTTTGCAGGCTGACATTGAACCAGGGGAAACCTTTGCATCGCTGTTGCGGAAAGTGAGCCATGCCAGCGGTGGTATGCTGCGTTATGCCCAGCCCGGTGCTAGCCAGTTTGCCCCCAGCCGTGATGTCAATGTAGTCCTAAATTTTATCCATGCTAAACTGTCGGATTTTGATGGCCGTCCAGTGTCTTCAGAATGGATTCATCCAGGGGCTGGCGATCCAAGACATCATTTGCGACTACAGGTGCATGATTTTGATGATCGGGGCAGTCTGCAGCTACATTTCGACTTTAATTGTGACCTGTTTGAGCCAGAACTACAGGAACGGGCCACAGGCCATTTTCTGGCATTAGTGGATGCAGTGTTGGCTGATCTTAACCAACCCATTGCTGAGGTGGAGATTGTTACTGGCTTGGAAAAGGCTCACCTCCTAGAACTAGCGCAGTGTGAGCGGATTGGTATTAGCAAAACTGTAGTACAGCAGTTTGAAGAACAGGTTGAGCGGACGCCGAATACTGTTGCGATTTCTTGTAACAGCGAAACCCTTACCTATGAACGGCTCAACGCCCGAGCCAACCAGCTGGCTCACTACTTACGACAGCAGGGAGTAACAAGTGAAGCACCCGTCGGTGTCTGTCTGCGTCGCTCTATGGAAATGCTGGTGGCTATTTGGGGAGTGCTTAAAGCCGGAGGAGCCTATGTGCCCATTGATCCCAGCCAACCCAATGAGCGCATTGCCCATATTCTGAGAGACACCCAGGTACGTTGGGTGCTGACCCAGTCAGAGTTTACGACATGTCTAAATGGCCATGCCGTGAATATCCAGTTGGACACATTAGATTTAACGTCGCAGCCAAACAACAATTTAAATAATCTGTCTGGCATTAATCAGCTTGCTTACCTACTCTACACATCAGGGTCTACGGGTAAGCCCAAAGGGGTAGAAGTTGAACATCGTGGATTAGCCAACTACGTTAACTGGGCGATTCAGCAGTATGTGCGGGGGAGAACCTTAGCATTTCCCCTATTCTCTCCATTTACATTTGATTTAACGGTTACCTCTATCTATGTGCCTTTACTTTCAGGTGGACAGGTGGTGATTTATCCCGAAGGGAATGAGGCCATCGATCTCTCCCTGCAACGAATCTTTCAAGACAACGCAGTGGATGTGATTAAACTAACTCCTTCTCACCTGGCTTTGGTAAAAGGAATGACCATTGGCTCCCGGGTGAAGACACTGATTCTAGGTGGAGAAGATTTGAAAACATCGTTGGCAGGTGCGATCGCCAATGCTAGCGATCATCCCATTGAGATTTATAACGAGTACGGTCCAACAGAGGCCACGGTTGGCTGTATGATTCACCAATTTGAACTGGAGCCTGATGCACCCACCTCTGTTTCCATTGGTAAACCAGCAGCTGGATCGGAAATTTATCTTTTGGATGAGCGGTTAAACTTGGTGCCCCAAGGAGCGGTGGGTGAAATCTTTATTGGCGGGCCTGGTCTGGCGCGGGGGTATCTCAATCGACCTGAACTAACGGCTAAGCGGTTTGTTTATCGCGGTGATCAAAGACTATATCGCACAGGCGATTTGGGGCGCTGGCAGAAGAATGGGCAGCTAACGTACCTTGGGCGCGGTGACCGTCAGGTAAAGATTCACGGTACCCGGATTGAGTTGGGGGAGATCGAGGCGGCCTTAGTGGATCATCCTGGGGTCACTGCCAGTGCCGTTAGTTTAGTTCAGTCGGCTGTTCCCGTGCAGAGTGGTCCTGTGACCTACTGCACTCGCTGTGGCATTGCCTCCACCTATCCTGGCATCACCTTTGACCATGAGGGTGTTTGTGATATTTGTCAAACCTATGAGACCTATCGCGATCGCACCGAGCAATACTTTAAGTCGATTGACGAATTCAAGTCTCGTCTGGAGGCAGCCCGTCAGCGCAAACAGGGTGAGTACGACTGTATGATGCTGCTCAGCGGTGGTAAGGATAGTACCTATGCCCTAGCTCAGCTGGTAACCATGGGCTTCAAGGTGTTTGCCTTTACGCTAGATAATGGCTATATTTCTGAGCAAGCCAAAGACAACATTCGTCGCGTGGTTGACACATTAGGGGTGGATCACCAGTTTGGCACCACACCAGCGATGAACGACATTTTTGTAGATAGTCTGAACCGCCACTGTAACGTATGTAATGGCTGTTTTAAGACTATCTATACCCTGAGTATGCAGCTGGCCTACGAGCGGGGGATTCCCTGCATTGTGACGGGTCTCTCACGGGGACAGTTTTTTGAAACCCGCCTAACAGAAGAATGGTTTACTGAACTGTTTGGCCAGTCTGAGTTTGATGTAGACCAGATTGACGAGACAATTCTGGCCGCTCGCAAAGCCTACCATCGCACTGACGATGCCGTATCGCAGCTGATGGATGTGGAGGTATTTCAGACCGATGACATTTTTGAAACGGTTGAGATTATTGACTTCTACCGTTACTGCGATGTTGAACTAGCCGAAATGCTCTCTTTCCTAAAGGATCAGGTGCCGTGGATTCGTCCG
The DNA here is from genome assembly GCF_000482245.1 of Leptolyngbya sp. Heron Island J. Classification (GTDB taxonomy): domain Bacteria; phylum Cyanobacteriota; class Cyanobacteriia; order Phormidesmidales; family Phormidesmidaceae; genus Leptothoe. The sequence goes on from NZ_AWNH01000012.1 coordinate 97,613, forward strand.
TCAGATACAGGACGCTCCACCAACTGCCTGATCAACAATGTGGGCATTCATTTGCATACTAAAAAGCGTGGCTATCATAACTATGCTCTGCCCTACAGCTGGGATGTGCGCATGGGGCATAAAACACCGGAAGCGGCTATCGATGAGCTCAATGATGAGATTGATGTGGCCGAAGTGGAGAGGATTCTGCAAGAGATTGGCTACGAAGACGCGCAAATAAACAAAGCCCAGCTAGCGGCCTACTATGTGGGGCAGACCTCGACAGCGGACCTGAGACACTTTTTAACCCAGCGGTTGCCTAACAATCTAGTGCCTGCCTATTTTATTCAGCTGGAGCACATGCCATTAACTGCAAATGGCAAGGTGGATTTTGCTGCCCTGCCTGATCCAAAGGCCAGTCGTCCCGAGCTACAGTCAGAGTTTGTTGCGCCTGCCACTGCCGTGGAGAAGACGTTAGCCAAGCTTTGGCAGCAGGTACTCAAGGTGGATCGCATTGGCATCCACGACAACTTTTATGAGCTGGGCGGTGATTCGATTATGGCCATTCAAATTGCTGCTCGTATGTCAGAGGTTGGTTTTAGGTTGTCCCCAAATCAGATTTTTCAGCATCCCACCCTGGCCAAACTGTCTACTGTAGTGGCCCCTGAGCATGAGTATATGGCCTCAGAAGATTTGACAGGGATAATCCCTCTCACACCTATTCAGCAGGCATTTTTTGAGCAACAATCGCCGGAGCCAGAGCAGTTTACCCAAACAGTTATCCTGGATGTGGCCGAGATGTTAAACCTGACCATTTTGACATCTGCCCTGACGGCGATGGTAAATCATCACGACAGTTTACGGCTGACCTATACCCCAACCGATGCAGGCTGGGAGCAACGTTATGGAGAACCTGTTTCTGATGTGGTCATCATCGAAGTAGATGTCTCGGCGCAGCCCCATCCTCAAGAAATCATTACTAAAACCATTGCCAAACTTCAGACCCAGCTTGACTTAACCAAAGGAGATCTTGTTCGAGCGGTTCTCTTTGATTTAGGTGACCGCCAGCAACTAGGGCTGGTCATACATCACCTGGCGGTAGATGCGCTGTCTTGGCTGACGTTAATTCAGGATTTAGAAACGGCTTATCAACAGTTGAGTCAGGGTGAAGAACTTTCATTGCCATTGAAGACTAGCTCCTTTAAAGCATGGGCGCATGGGCTTAAAGCGCTTTCCTTACCCCCAGCAGAGATGGACTACTGGTTTTCTCAGCCTGATTCTGCCGTTCGGTGGGATAGTACTGCTCAGCCTGAGGCCAATGCTCGTACTATCTCTCGACAGCTAAGTTATGACCTGACTCAAGCCTTCCTGCAAACATCTCGTGCGCGTCCTCAGGAAATGTTGTTAACGGCTTTGACGTTAGCTGTCAAACAACATACTGAGCAGTCTGCTGTACAAGTTGCTCTGGAAGGCCATGGACGAGAAGAATCCATACTTCCTAATATGCGCTTAGTGCGGACCGTCGGCTGGTTTACATCACTCTTTCCGGTAACGCTTGTAGCCCAATCCGATTCTAGTGAGACATTGAGGTCAATTAAAGCAACCCTAGAACAGATTCCTCAAAATGGTATTGGGCACGGTATTTTGCGCTATCTCGGAGATGCGAAGGTTGCTAAACAGCCCCAGCCTGAGATTTTATTTAACTATCTTGGGACTCTAGAGCAGCTGTTGCCACCTAAGTCAATGTTCCGATTTTCTCAGCCATTACAGGTATCTCGAAGTCCGAGGCAGATGCGATCGCACCCCCTCGACATCAGCGCCTTTATCAGAGAAGGCCAGCTCCATATTGACTGGTGCTACAGCGGTCTAGACGACTCTACAGCCCAGGCAGTCGCTGATGGCATGATGCAACATCTCCAAACACTTCTTGAGAGTCCAGGCAACAAAGCAACCGCTACAGACTTTCCCCTGGCAAAGCTTAACAGCAAAAAACTCGATAAGCTTTCAGCTTTATTAAATAAGGCAGATCGTGCAGGAGGTCAGGGCTAATGGAAAATGTTGCCGATATCTATCCGCTCTCACCAGTTCAGCTGGGTATGTTGTTTCACACTCTAGCCGACACCCAGGCTGGTGTTTATGTAAATCAATACACCTGTAAGCTCAGCGGTAATCTCCAGCCAAATCTGTTACAGCAGGCGTGGCCACAGACGGTGGCACGGCATCCAGTTTTGCGCACGGCGTTTCTGTGGGACGGTTTGGATGAGCCGCTACAGGTGGTTCGTGAGCAAGTGGAGCTGCCCTGGCGGTCATGGGATTGGCGTGGGATAACGGATGCTGAGCAGATGACTAAGTTGGAGGAGTTTTTGGAGTGCGATCGCACCCAAGGCTTCAACCTAGACCAGGCTCCACTGCTGCGCCTTACCCTGATTCACCTACGCGACAACGTCCATCAGTTTGTCTGGAGCTCTCACCACCTGCTATTTGACGGCTGGTCGCTGCCCCTCATCTGGCAAGACATGCTGACCTACTACGGCGCATTGCTCCAGGGAACCGTACCCCAGCTGCAGCCCACACGTCCCTACCGCGACTATATTGCCTGGCAGCAGGAACAAGATCTCAGCACAGCTGAAACCTTCTGGCGCAATCAGCTTCAGGGGGTTGTCGAACTCACACCGCTGCCTGCTGCTCGTCCTGGTACATCCCAACGCTACCAGCAGCAACATCAATCCCTATCACCGTCTTTGACCACAGCTCTCAAAAACCTGGCACGACAACATCGACTAACACTGAATACCCTGGTTCAGGGAGCATGGGCACTACTCTTAAACCACTACAGCGGCGAGGACCAGGTAACCTACGGTTCGGTAGTTTCTGGTCGTCCGGCTGATCTGGTTGGTATGGAAACCATGGTGGGATTGTTTATTAACACCCTGCCTGTGCGGGTAAGCATTAAGCCTGACCAAACTCTTGTCGATTGGCTACAGTTACGCCAGCAGCAGCTACTAGACCTGCGACAGTACGAAACCACAGCCCTCACAGATATTCAACGCTGGAGTGATGTACCCCAGAAAAACCCTCTATTTGAAAGCATTGTAGTGTTTGAAAACTATCCAGCGGCAGCAGCTACAGACCTTGGGTTTGATACCAGCGACGTGCGCTATCTGGAGCAGAGTAATTATCCGCTGGCGCTGTTGGTGGTTCCTGGTGAATCGCTGGAACTATTGCTGTTATTTGATTCGGGTAGGTTTGAGGAGGGTGCGATCTTGTGCCTACACGCCCACCTGGAACTATTGCTCACCGCGTTTGTTGAGCAACCTCAGAGCAAATTGGCTGAGCTACCACGTTTAACACCAACAGAACAGCAACAGCTAACCACCTGGGAGACGGTTGACTATCCCCGTGATTTAACCATTCATCAGCTGATTGAAGCTCAGGTACAGAAAACACCAGATGCGCTGGCAGTTGTTTTTGAGGGACAAACACTGACCTATGGCGAACTGAATCAACAGGCTGATCAACTAGCTGATCTGTTTCGTTCAAACGGAGTCATCCCCGGTGATCGGATTGCTCTATGTCTAAACCCCTCTCTGAGCAGAATCGTATGTATTCTGGCTGTACTTAAGGCAGGTGCAGCCTATGTACCTCTTGATCCGGCATATCCGGCTGAACGCCTTCAATACTGTTTAGAAGATACTAACCCCAAATTCTTACTGACGCAGCGTTCTGTGGACTTACCAGATATATCTATTACCGTTTTATATCTGGATGGAGAAGGAATGGAGCAATGTCAGACACAAGGGTGGGCACAAGGCCAGCCCCTACAGTCACCCCATCACCCCATCACCCCAGACGATCTCGCCTACATCATCTACACCTCCGGCTCCACCGGCACTCCCAAAGGAGTTATGGTTAGCCACCAGAATTTGGTGCATTCTACAACTGCTCGCGCCCACGTTTACCCAGAGCCTGTGGGTCGATTTCTGTTGCTCTCGTCTATCGCCTTTGATAGTTCTGTGGCTGGTATCTTTTGGACGCTCTGTCAGGGGGGGACTCTGGTCTTACCGCCTGAGCGCATAGAGCAAGATTTGCAGCAGCTGGCTGATTTGATTGCTCGCCAGCGAATCACCCATACACTCTGTGTACCAACGCTGTATTCATTGTTGTTGGCATCTGCTGATCCGCAACAGCTGGCTAAACTCCGCACGGTGATTGTGGCAGGTGAGGCCTGCCCGCGGGCGCTGGTGCAGAATCACTATGCCAAGCTACCGGCTACGGACTTGTATAACGAGTATGGTCCTACTGAAGCGACTGTGTGGTGTACAGCGTATCGTATTCTAGCAGAACCTGGACCTGTGGCGATTGGTAAGGCAATTCCCAATACGCAGATTTATCTGTTGGATAAGGATTTGAATCTGGTTCCTACTGGAGCGATTGGTGAGATTTATGTCGGTGGTGATGGGGTGGCGCAGGGGTATTTGCATCAACCGGAGAAAACGGCATTGTCGTTTGTGATGTTGGAGGGTGGGCAATGCCCACCCTCCAGGGGGCGTCTTTATAAAACTGGCGATTTGGCACGGTATCGTTCCAACGGCACCCTGGAATGGTTAGGGCGGTGTGACCGGCAGGTGAAAATTCGTGGTTATCGGATTGAGCTAGGAGAGATTGAGGATGTGCTACAAGATCACCAGGCAATCCAGGAAACCGTAGTTGTTGCTCGAAACACACTCCAGCCATCGGATGTAGATAGTTTAGTCTCTGCGCTTGCATCTCTTCCCCCTGATAAAGCAGATGCATTATTAGCCAACACAATGGGAGAAGGTGCTTAGCATGTTAATGAAGGAATCATGGCTAAAATACACTCTTGTTAGAGGTTTAAAAAAACTCAAGCTTCGACGCGACAGTGCCCTAAAGCAAAAACTATTAAAGGAAGGTCGAATCCGCTGGCTAGATATGGGTAGCCGCCGGTTTGAAGAGGGTTTTATGTGCTTGGATTTGGGCTCAGCTGATGGTCTATCTTCTGACTATGCTGAGAGATACTATCAAGCAAATATAAGCCAGCTGGGAGAGACCGATTGTGAGAAATTAGGGCAGTTTGATCTAGTCAGAATGCAGCATGTTTTTGAACACTTTAGCTTTGAGGAGGGGGTAAACCTGCTCAAATTCTGCTCTAGCATTCTTAAGCCAGATGGCTATCTATTGATCACCGTCCCAGACTTACGAATCCATATCAATGGATATTTCACAAACTATCGTCATATGGATTATTTTGTGAACTATGCTCGACGCAGAATTCCGAAGGATGCACCTCCAAGTTTTATTTTTTCATTCCATGCTCACCAATTTGGATATGCGCCTGTCGAAGAACCGGGGCAAGTCCATCGGTGGAGCTATGACTATGAGGGTCTTAAGTATCAGCTAGAGAGAGTTAATCAGTTTAAAAACATCAAACACTTGGATTTGCTGCATCCTTGGGCTGCTGTTCCATTTACCCACAACATGCCCATTGAGGATCTGTGTGTGATTGCACAGAAGAACTCAATGGAGGGAGGGTAACTATGGCCCATATTGTTTGTATGACTGGAGGGCTAACCGGCATTCTTAATGCCAGTTTTGCATTAGTGAAACAGCTGGAACAGGCTGGCCATCGAGTCACCTATGCGAGCCCGGCTCAGCTACGGGAGTCGGTTACAGCTCAGGGTATTTCCTATGTGCAGCTTGACCCCTGGGGGATTCAAGCAGGCGAACCGTCAATGGGTCGCTGGCAAAAGTGGCGAACACTACGAGAACGACAACAGCGAGCAGTTGATGCCCTCGGTGTGCAGAACTTTGTTCAGACTATACGAGATCTAGCTCCAGATTTGCTGTTAATTGATATGGAGATGCACCCTCACATTATGGCTGCTGTCACTGGCCAGTTTTCGGTTGCGTTGCTATGTCAGTTTCTCTCTATTTGGAAGCGTCCCAGCCTACCGCCGATTCATACCAGTATTGTGCCAGGTGTCGGATTGTCAGGGCAGCGACTCGCCATTGAATGGAGCTGGTGGTGCTATAGCTGGAGAAAATGGTGGGAATTTCAGCGAGAGCGCTGGCGGCGCATGGGCATTGATCGAGTCTCGATACTGCGTTGCTATGCACGACAGATCGGCTATCCCTGGCGTAATCAACGTGATCAGTGGCTGGTGCCGTATCCCCATGCATCGCTGCCTATACTTTGTTTTAATGCGCTGGAACTGGACTTTCCCCATGACCCTCATCCTTCTATGAATTATGTTGGTCCTATGGTTTTAGAGAACCGTCAGGAGTCAAAGATTGAGCCCGCAACAGAAGCAGCTCTTGCACAACTTTTTGAAAGGCGTAAGTCTGGCGAAAAATTTCTTATTTATTGCGGTTGCAGCACTTTTGTAAAGACTGACCAACACTTTTTACAACGGCTGATAGAGGCAGTCTCGACCCGCTCACAGTGGGATTTGGTGTTGGGTTTGGGAGGAAAGTTGAGTCCTCGTAAACTGCCAAACTTGCCACCTAATGTCCATGCCTTTAGCTGGGTACCTCAGTTGCAGGTGCTTAAACATGCAGACTGCGCCATCAATAATGGCGGGATTAATAGCATTAATGAGTGTCTGTACTTTGGTGTGCCGATGCTGGTGTATTCCCTCAAGCATTTTGATCAGGATGGGGATGCAGCTCGTGTGGCTTACCACGGTCTGGGGATTGCTGGGGATATTGTTCAGGATCAATCAGCGAAAATACGCCAGTATATTCAGACCTTGCTGAGTGATCAGTCCTATAAAAAACAGGCCGAGCGCATGGGTGAGTGCTGTTATCGCTATGGGCACCGCGCCGCTCGGGTCGTTGAGTCTTTATTAGAGTCTCAATGGGCAGAACGCGATTTCTTAGCCGTTAGCAACCAGCGGGGAGGAGGTGCATCATGACAAAAGATAACTATGAGGAACTACGTCAACGGGTGATGCAGCTCTCGCCAAGGCATCGAGTGGCGTTAGCACAACAGCTGTCTCATTCTTCCCAACGGCTAGTTGCCTATGTGGTGCCTAAACCGGATAACAGCACTCTAAATCCTTCTACATTAAAGGATTTCCTCAAATCCAAACTGCCCAATTACATGGTGCCTGCGGCCATTGTTCCTTTAGAGACCCTACCGCGTACTGCCAATGGCAAGATTGATGTTAACGCCTTGCCTGAACCAAAGATAGCTACCTCTGATGCAGGTGAGACTCCGCGCAATGCCGTTGAAGAAACCCTGGCTCAAATTTGGCAAGATGTGCTGAGGCTCAACGCCATTGGTGTCCACGACAACTTTTTTGAACTGGGTGGGGATTCGATCCTTAGCATTCAAATTGTTTCTAGGGCACGAGAGGCGGGACTACGGCTAGCGCCCAATCAACTGTTTGAACAGCCGACAATAGCGGAACTGGCAGCTGTTGTGAACCTTACCCCTGAAGTGGCTGCCACCCAGGACGTGGTTACTGGAGAAGTACCCCTGACTCCGATTCAGCAGTGGTTCTTTGAGCAGGAGATGGAATCTGCACACCACTGGCATCAGGCGATGTTGGTGGAGGTACCTGACGGGGTGAATAGTGAGATGGTGGAGGGTGCGATCGCAACCCTCTGGACCCACCACGACGCCCTCAGACTGATCTTCACCGACAAGCAAATAAATACCGACGCTAGCAACCCACCAAAACTAGCTCACATAGATCTCACACACCTAACCGCATCCGATCAAGTCCAGGCGATTGCCGCCCATGGCACTAAGCTGCACCAAAATGTGACTTTAGCCGCAGGTGGCCTCATGCGGACAGCCCTGTTCACTTGCAGTACAAACCAGTTGCGGCTGCTGCTTAGCTTGCACCATCTGGTCGTAGATGCTGTTTCCTGGCAAATTCTTCTTGGTGACTTAGGAACATTGTTAGGTGGAGCGACACCGTTGCCTGAGAAAACGACTTCGTTTAAGAGCTGGTCTGAAACTCTAAGAGCACAGACAGCCGCACAACAGTCTGAAGCTGACTTTTGGGTTACCCAGGTTGAACAGCCCATTATCCAATTGCCGCGCGACTATGCTGAGACGACACTACCTGTAGAGGCAACGACACAAACGGTTACTGTCGCTTTGAGTCAAGAAGATACTCAAGCACTACTTCAGACTGTTCCTGCTGTTTACAACACTCAGATCAATGATGCACTGTTAACAGCCTTAGCTCAGACTTTATTGCAGTGGGTAGGGGCTACATCAGGCAATGTCCGTATTGAAGTAGAGGCCCACGGTCGAGAGCAGATTACTCCTGAGATCGACGTATCAAGAACCGTGGGCTGGTTCACAACTACCTATCCATACAGTCTACAGGTGAGAAATACTGAAGACTGTATGGAGTCACTTAAATCAGTCAAGGAGCAACTGCGCCAGATTCCTGATCGGGGTATTAGCTATGGGATGTTGCGCTATTTAGGAAATGAGACAATACGACAGAGATTGGCTCAAGCATCTAACTCCGAAGTCTTGTTTAACTACTTAGGTCAGCGAGACTCTACATCTACAGGTTTACAGATAATCCAGGATATTGATGTTGGCACGCTGAGAGATCCACGAAACAGGCGTGGCTATCTCTTAGAGATAAACACCTGGGTTGCCAACGGACAACTGCAGGTTAACTGGCGTTATGACACCAAGATTCATCGACCAGATACCTTGGAAACCCTGGCTAATCAATATCTTAGTGCTCTGAAATCTCTTATTGTCCAATGCTCTGACACAGACAGCGGCGGTTTTACACCATCCGACTTTCCTGACGCGGAATTTAATCAGAGTGAATTAGACGACTTTATTGGCCAACTTACTGGGGAGGTATAACGATGGATAAGAAGAATATTGAAACAATTTATCCTTTAACTCCCCTACAGCAAGCATTTCTGTGGCATAGTCTACAGACCTCTGTCCAGGATGGATTAATCCATATGCGCTGTACGTTGCGCGGTGAGGTGAATATTAGTTTGCTGCAACAAGCGTGGGAGTTTGTTGTAGGTCGCCATCCGGCATTGAGAACGTCGGTCCATTGGGAAGGCGTGAAGCAGCCGCTACAGGTGGTAGCGCGTCAGGCTTCTATTCCTTGGACACAGCTAGATTGGCGTGGTCGTGAGGATCAGCAGGCGGCATTGGCAGAATTTTTAGTGGAAGATCGCGATCGCAGCTTTAACCTCACCGAGGCCCCAATCTCACGCCTGGCCTTGATTCGTCTGAGTGAAACCAACTATGAACTAGTTTGGAGCTGTCATCACTTGATGCTGGATGGCTGGTCTGGCGCGCTAGTGTTTAATCAGGCATTTGATGCTTATGAGTCGTTGCGACAGGGGCAGTCGCCAGTTCTGGAGACTGTTCCCAGCTATCAAAAATATGTGCGTTGGCTGAAACAACAAGATGAGGCGGCAGCAGAGGAGTTTTGGCGAGAGGCATTGCAAGGGTTCGGTGGAGCGACGGAGTTACCGGTTTATCGAGGAGGGAGCAATGGAGAGAAAGTTAATGGTTATCCAGGCCCCCAAGCCCCGAAATCTGGGGGCTTTGAATCTTATCCTCCTCAGCATTGGAGGGCTAGGGAGGCCTTCGATAACCAGGTTTCATTTCCGTCTGTTACGTTTTCTCCTAGAGTGACTGCTGGAGTGCAGGAAATGTTGCGATCGCACCACCTCACCCTCAATACCCTAATACAAGGCATTTGGGCCTTACTTCTCCATAGCTACAGTGACAATCCAGATGTTGTATTTGGTGCAACGGTCTCTGGTCGTCAAGCAGATCTAGATGACGTGGAATCCATTGTGGGGATGCTGATCAATGTTTTACCAGTGCGTGTCAAGATTGCGGTTGGACAAACCGTACTTGACTGGTTACAGACGCTTCAGTCTCAGCAGGCGATGGCCAGTCGCTATGCCTATGCCTCGCTGGATCAAATTCAGGGTTGGAGTGAGACTTCTGGGCGTTTGTTTGACAGTCTGTTGGTGATTGAGAACTACCCAATGCAGACAGCAGCACGTAGTCTGCAGGTGGAGAATATGCAGTCTGGGTTGGTGAGTACCTATGGGCTGACCGTAATTGTAAAACCGGGGGATGCGCTGACGATCATGCTGCAGGCAGATGAACCCTACAGGCAGGCGCTACTTATCCTATTAAAGCAGTTCGAGCAAGTTTTATTGACCATTATTAGGAATCCGGAACAGTCTGTTGGTGGAATTGTGCCACCACAGGACCTGTTAGTGGTAGAGCAACCTCCTAAGTCTGTAGAAGACTCTGCAGTTAATCTCAGTCGGGATCAATTAGAAGGCAGTTTCTTTGCACCAAGCAATCCGTTAGAACTAAAACTCACTCAAATTTGGAAATCTGTTTTAGGGGTGAGTTCTCTCAGTGTGGAAGACAGTTTTTTTAATATGGGGGGCAATTCGCTGTTAGCCGTGCAGCTATTTAACGAGATGCAGCAGCAGCTGGATTGTGCGCTACCGCTGGCAACATTGTTTCAGGCTCCTAACGTACGTCAGTTTGCAGCACTGCTCAGTCAAGACCAGCCAGTTTCACAATGGTCAAGTCTGGTACCAATTCAAACCAACGGTGCTCAGACACCATTGTTCTTCCATGGCGGCTCAGCAGATGCTCTCACCTGGGCCAGATTTTCCCACCTATTGGGAACCGAGCGACCGTTCTACGCCCTACAACGACCTGACCTTGATGGCAGTGAGGTGACTCATACCACCGTTGAGGCATTAGCAACAGATTGTGTCAAAGAAATGCGAATGGTGCGGCCAAAAGGTCCGTACTTGGTAGGTGGACACTGCCTGGGAGGGGCTGTCGCCTTTGAGATTGCCCAACAGCTACAGGCGGATGGCGAGGATGTTGCTAGCGTTGTGCTAATTGATTCTTATCGACCAGGGGAGTTACCTGAAACAGTGCTGACCCAGCTGCAAAGCCGTTTTCAGCTAGGAGTCTTTTGGGTGCGAAAGAATTATTATTATCATGGGGGATGGGAGAAACTGGCATCGTTGCCAGGGAAAGTTTGGCAAAAGCTGAGGCCGTCTGAAGTCCCCCCACTCCCTCCAATGCGGGGGGACTTTGAAACGGATCAGGATTCTTCTAACTTAGTGAATTCTGAAGATAGCTCCCCTGTTGCCAAAGCTGCTAATTCCGAGCAACCCACCCCCCCCTACGAATATCGCTATGCTCGGGCACAGAAGGCTAATGAGCTAGCGGCAGAACGCTATGTGCCTCAGCCCTATATAGGACGGGTGAAGTTGTTCCGAGCAGAGATCCAAATTTTAGATTGGTATTTTGGTCGTGAGCTGGGGTGGCAGGTAGTTGCGAAAGATGGTGTGGAGGTGACAAAGATTCCGGGATTCTTTGGAAATTTGTTTAATCAGCAGGCAACACCGCTATTGGTGGGGCAGGTGAGAGATTATCTGTCGCAGTTGGAGTGAGGGCGATGTGGGTAAATTGCATACCTATATCAAAGGCTTGGCGATATCTGGTTCCCCTTACGAAGGCTAAGGTGTACACACATTTAGGAGATCTACTGGAAATCAGCTCCATGCCCTGCATTAGCCCTCATCCTAAATCCTTCTCCCTCAGGGAGAAGGACTTTGAGACTAGCGCCCCTTCGTAAGGGAAGGACAACCTAAGGAACAGTTTTTCTATACGAATTCATTCACACATTAATTTCTAACATCTTCTTCTTACACACTTATGACTACTCAACCAACTCGAATTCTACAAATAGTGCCTCGCATCTTCCCCGACGTGGATGGCGTCGGCGACTATTCCCTACAGCTGGCTCACCAGCTATATAATCACTACCAAATTCTCTCTGACTTCTTGGTCTTTAGACCCAACCCTAAGCTACGGCCCCACGTGGACCAGTTCCCAGTGCATCGCCTCGAAAACCATACGGTGCAAGGGCTGCTGAACCGTGTACCAGAAAATATATCAACGATTTTTCTTCAATACAGTAATTATCCCTATCTGCGGGGAAAACTAGATGCGCCGATGTGGTTAGTGGATGCACTGAAGGTGCTGAAGCAAAGGGGGATGCGGATTGTGGTGATGTTTCATGAGCTGCCGACATTGCGCTATAAGCAAATTCGCTGTCCGAATTTTGTGCAGCGGCGGGTGTCCCGTGGGCTGGCCCAGGTAGCTGATGTGGTGGTGACCAACAATGTGGCATTTCAGCAGACACTGGCACGATGGACGGAGTCTCTAGTACATTGTGTGCCCAACTTTTCAACGATTGGAGAATTAGGGCAGGTGAAGCCACTTGCTAAGCGTCAGCGTTCGTTAGTGGTGTTTGGCAGTAGCGATCGCACCCGCGTCTACCGCAATAACACAGAGACAATCAATCGTATTTGTCACATTCTAGATATCAATACTCTCTACGATGTAGGACGCCCTGTGGAATGGGATGATCACTCACTAAATGTAAACGTAGTCAGAACGGGTTTTTTACCAGCGGCTGAGGTGAGCCAGCTACTGGCTGAGTCCTTAGCAGGAATTTTTGACTATCGACGATTCCCTCAAAACCTAGCAAAATCCACAGTATATGCAGCCTATTGCTCCCATGGGCTATTACCCATTTGTAATGGGTCTGAATTAAAATCCCAGGACAGAATTATGGCAAACCATCACTATGTAGTGACCTCATCACTTCACGAATTTGCCCAACCGTCATCGCTCCAGGCGATTGCACATAATGCCTATGCCCAATATCAGACCCGTACCCTAGCCCAGTCTGCAGCAAAATTTGCTCAGCTAATTAAGCCAGTAACCTCTGCCCAAAATACAGAGCCTGAAGAAAGTAACCGGCTCCAATCTCCGCCCTTTTTCTTAAGGGAACAAGTAAAGCCAGATTAAAAGTCATATTCATAGAGCGTTTGCAGGGTGGGCCAGTATCGCTAAGTAAGCCGTTTGCTAACCTTAGTTTTTATTGAGTGATGCATACACAAAAGGCTAGTAAAAATATTGATATGAGAGAATTGGCACCCTGTCCTAAGCTGTTTGTCGTAGGTTGCCCACGCTCTGGTACATCTTGGGTAACGTCGCTGATTGCTGCCCATCCAGAGGTGGTCGCCGTACCCAGAGAAACCCATGTTTATCGGCTGGTGTATGAACCATTTGTCGACTTACCAAAGTGGAACTGGCGGCGACGGTTGCGATCGTGGAAAGGAATTTTACGACGCTACGGGGTAAAGCCATTGCTGTTTGGCTTTGGACCTCAGGATATTTGGCAAGGCATCTTGCGGGATCACCAGATTCTAAATCGACTTGACAGTCATGGTCTCCATGGATTAGTCAGCTATGAAGTACTAAAACTATTGATCAAAGCAATCCGATCCCAAGTACCCGAGACTGACCGTGGTCTGGTGCAGGCAGAGGAACTGATTGCGGCCATGTTTGAGCGGTTTATTGAACAGTATGGTCAGCCGGGTCAGAGTATTTTAGAAAAGACTCCCATGCATATTCGTTATGCTGAGCAGATTTTGTGGCGGTTTCCAGAAGCTCGAATTATTGAAGTGATCCGCGATGGACGTGATGTTTGTGTGTCATATAATGCACTGGCGCAACAACAACGCTGGGCACAGATAGGCACAACAGGTGCCATTCGACAGTGGAAGAAATGTATCGAATGGGGTGAAACGATTCACGAACGACCTGGGTTAAGAGAGCGGATACATAGGGTACGGTATGAAGCGCTAAAAGCAGATCCAGAAAGAAGTCTGCAGCAAATTTTTAGCTTTGCAAAGCTAACTTGGGAAGACCAACAGATCAAAGAGATTGTTAAATCAGCTGATATTGGCCGCATAGCTAAGAAAGGCGAAGGACAGTATGTCAGGTCTGGGACAGTAGGAGAGTGGAAAGAAAAACTGTCTGAGACTGAGTTGGCCATGTGCCACGACATTGCAGGTGAGCAACTGGCTAGACTCGGGTATATAGCCGACAATTAAGCTGCTATTTTAAAGCTCTTCAGGCAGGGCAATATTTATACTGAGCAAAATTGTCACTGCTCAAGTTTTAAGAGAATAGAGAAAAAAGTTATAAAGCGTTACCAATACACATAGCGTTGAATTTCCGTAAATATACGGAGTTTTTCGAGTTCCTGGCGAATAAAGGTATTTTGTTTTACAGTTTTAGCCCTCAGAGGGGCGATAGGTTTTAGAGAGAAAATTTTTCACAAGAAACTTAGGCCATTGATTGAGTAGCCCTTGGTGATCTCAACTGTTTTTACACCAATTGCAGGGCTAGTCTGTAGTGTGGACATCCCTACAGGAGATATTCTGACATGAAACAATCTGAAGCTTTAACGATCAGTATTGGCGTCCTGGGGGGTGTTGATGTTCTTCTAACCGCAACGATTATTCCTGTGCCTGTTTGGGTAACATTTACTGCTTGGGCCTCCTTTTTTATTGTCGGTGGTGGCACCCGAGGCTTTGTTAAGTCAGTTACTTGTAACATTACCGGCATTATTATTGCGGCTCTATCGTTGTTGGCTATTGATTTGATTGGAAGTAGCCCGATTGTCGCTGCAATTTGTGTGGGTATTGGCAGTGCAGCGATGGTGCAGGCGTCAAAGCTGCCGTTTACCCACGGTATTACGCCTGCTATTGTCTGGGGGTTTTCACAAACTGTTGGTACCGTGGCTGTTACAGGGTTGCCGGTGACAGCCGCTCTGCCCAATAATCCTGTCTTGATTGCGATCGCAGCCATGATTATCGGTGCAATTTTTGGCTATTTGTCCGAAGCCTGGGGAAAGGCAATGACGACATCACCCGCCTAACATTTCTCACACACCCATCACGAGATCAATAAACCCATGGCCTTAATTCAAAAGATTCCTGTTACCGTACTTACCGGATATTTAGGAGCCGGTAAAACAACGCTCTTAAACCGTATCCTAACTGAAAATCATGGCAGACGGATTGCTGTGATCGTCAATGAATTTGGTGATGTGGGAATTGATCACCAGCTGATTATTGATGCGGATGAAGAAATTTTTGAAATGAACAATGGCTGTATTTGTTGCACCGTCAGAGGTGATTTAATTCGAATCATTCGCGATTTAATGACACGGGAAGATAGCTTTGACCATCTGGTGATTGAAACCACTGGGTTGGCCGACCCTGCCCCAGTAATCCAGTCATTCTTTGTGGATGAAGTAATGGTGCGACAGACACAGCTGGATGCCGTGATTACGGTTGTTGATGCTAAACATATCTGGAAGCATTGGGATAGTGATGAAGCTCAAGAACAGATTGCCTTTGCTGATGTTGTTTTGCTCAACAAAACGGATCTGGTAACGCCCGACCAGCTAAAAGAGCTAGAGCTAAAAGTACGAGGCATGAATGCGATCGCAACAATTCACGCTACCCAAAACTGTGAGATCACCTTAGATCAGCTGTTAGGTGTGCAGGCATTTGACCTCAAAAACGCATTGAGTATCGATCCAGAGTTTTTGGATGACGCCGCCCATGAGCATGACGAGTCAGTGTTCTCAATCGCTATTACAGAGGCAGGCACCGTGGATAGCGATAGGCTCAACCGCTGGCTTTATCAACTGGTGCAGGCGAAGGGGGCTGACATTTTTCGGATGAAAGGCATTGTAAATGTCGACAATGCCAATCGACGATTTGTCTTTCAAGGGGTGCATATGACCCTTGATGGTCGGCCTGGTAAACCATGGCAACCTGATGAGCCGCGTTGCAGTGAGCTGGTATTTATTGGCCGTAATTTAGATGAAGCCGAGCTGTTGGCAGGGTTTCGAGATTGTTTAGTAAAGGACTATGCGTATGTGCGCTAGCGGTTGACCCACCCCGGAGCCCCTCCCGAGAGGGGATAGGGTGTCGATCCTTGTATTCAATACCGCATTAGCCGTCTTCAGATTTTTGGCTTAATGGCTAACTTTCACACGATGAACAACAAAATACGCCCATGAAACTACAGCATACCCTTGGTGGATTAGAAGGTCTTGACCCCATTAACTTTGAAACAGAGGTTTTTGTCGAGCCCTGGGAGCAGCGGATCTTTGGCATTCACACCGCCATGATGGCCCTTAGCAACCATCTCAGCACATCGCTGCCTGACTATGAGATTGACCAGGTACCCACTGAATTTAAGAGTTTTTGGACCTGGGGACATTTGCGCATGGGCGCTGAGGGCATGCATCCCTTTGAATACTTCCGATTACGCTATTACGAAAAATGGCTGGGGGGTATTTCTGGATTCTTTGTGGAAGAAGGCTATATTAGCCAAACAGAGTTAGATGAGCGCACGGCTCTCTTTTTAGAAAGCGGACCAGGAGAGCTGCCCGCTGTAGATACTGAAGAGACCGCCATTGACACTCAGGTGGTCAAGTATTTAACAGAAGGAGACTCTCCACTACGGCCACTGCTCGCACCGCCTAAATTTGCAGTGGGTGAGCGCGTTAGAGTCAAGAACGTACCCTCGGGGGAGCACACCCGTTTGCCCGGTCACATTCGAGGCCGAGTGGCTGAAGTGGTAAAAGTATATGACGGAGCCTTCACCTATTTCTTTCCCACGACAGATGGTCTCGGTACCCCCATGCCTGTCTATAGCCTGGCCTTTAAGCCAGAAGACATTTGGGAAGAGTCGCTGATAGATTCCAAATCAATCTACTACAACGACATTTTTGAAGTATATATAGAGGCTCTCTAAAAGGAAATCCTCTAAAAGAGAACAGAAAAGGAGTTGCGAATGCCAAGTAATTATCCCGGATTTGAGCACTCACCCGATCGAGAAGCGCTAAGCGCCGCTAAGGTAAAAGCGTTAGAATCTCTCCTGATCGAAAAAGGAATTATCACCAGCAATACGGTTGATACCATTTTGGGCCATTTTGAAACCAAGATGGGGCCGTTTAACGGCGCTAAGCTGGTGGCACGGGCCTGGGTTGACCCTGCCTTTAAGGAGCGTTTGCTGGCCGATTGCAATGCCGCCTGTCAAGAGATGGACTTTCCCGACGGCATGTCTGGAGCAGAAGGTGAACACATGCGCATTGCCGAGAATACACCAGAAGTACACAACGTTATTGTGTGTACCCTGTGTTCATGCTATCCCTGGCCTACATTGGGCTTGCCCCCCTATTGGTTTAAAGATCCCACATTTCGCGCTCGGGTTACCCGTGAGCCTCGCAAAGTCTTATCTGAATTTGGCGTCGAGTTAGATAATTCGGTGGAAATTCGCATTTGGGACACTAGCGCTCAGATTCGTTGGTGGGTATTACCTATGCGGCCAGCAGGAACAGACGACATGAGTGAAGCAGAATTGGCTGAGTTATTAACTCCAGAAGCCATGATGGGTGTTGCCACAGTGAAGGTTTAGGGTATGTTTACAAAGTTTGAACATTTTGCTGCCACCAGTTTAATGAGCTCACCCGAGGAAGCACCTCCCCGAAAGGATGGGCATCTGCAGTTTGAGCGAGATTGGGAGAAAATGGCCTTTGGTGTCGCCATTGCCCTCTCAAAACAAGGTCATTATGAATGGGAAGAGTTTCGCCAAACCTTGATCGAAACCATTGGTGAATGGGAAGCAACCCACAACCTTGATGATCCGGAGTGGGACTATTACCAATGTTGGCTAACGACTCTAGAGAAGTTAGTTGTTGCCTCAGGGGTAATTAAAGCAGGGGAGCTAGAAACGCAAATGGCTCAGTTGCTGAACTGCAAAGCAATGTCTGACACTTCGAGCACCACAAATTTAACTTAACCCAATGGACTGTCATAAAATTGAAATCCATGATTATTGTTCAACGTGATATTCCCCTACTCGGCTTAGCTAGCGGCTACGCTATATTATCTATGGTGCAGGGGCTACATTTCTGTCTTCAATAGTTTTGGCATAGCCAGCGCTTTGTATTTAAACGCTTCAACAAGTCCATAATGCCCTGGTTATGCCAGGGTATTTTTTTATGAACAGTTCTCTCCAAATTTAATTTTAGCTTAACTCTATGGGATTTACATTAGCAGAACTACACTTAAAAAGTGGCGTTGCTGACAGGTAATGAATTGGCATCTTGACCAAACTATAAAAACGAGTGCAGGGACTGTCGCAGCTGGCACGGCAGGCCATGGACCCGATCTGATCTTGGCCCATGGATGGCCGTGGTCTTCATTTTCATGGCACCGTGTTATTCCACAACTTGCAGAACACTTTCGGGTTCATTGGTACGATATGCCCGGTTATGGACGTTCTGATAAAAATGATCAACAACCCACATCTCTGGATGTGCAGGGGCAAATATTTGCTGAAATGCTTGACCATTGGCATCTGGAGCGTCCTCTAGTTATTGCCCATGATTTTGGCGGTGCGATAACCCTTCGAGCCCACCTGCTTCACAAATGTGATTTTGAACGATACGCCCTGATGAATGTTGTTGCAATGCGCCCATGGGGGTCAGAGTTCTTTGAGCATGTTGGTCGTCATGTAGAGGCGTTTCTTGGATTACCTCCACATATCCATAGGGCAGTTGTCGAGGCCTATATCAAAGGTGCAATTGTTGGCAATATTGAGCGTAAGGACTTTGACCAGCTTGTTAAGCCATGGCTTTCAGAAGATGGGCGTATTAGTTTCTATCGGCAGTTTGCACAGGCTGACGAGAAATATACCGCTGAAGTAGAACCCCTGTATAGCGATATTCGTTGTCCAGTAAAAATTCTCTGGGGCAAGAATGATCCATGGATTCCCCTTGAGCGTGGTAGGGCACTCCATGCACTGATTCCACAAGCCTCTTTTGAAGTTCTCAATAGTGTAGGTCATTTACCTCAATTAGAAGCTCCCGAACTTGTTTTAGAGCAGCTTATTGAGTTTCTGACAAACTAGAGAGAATCTGGTGTTCGACAGTGGGATCTACCGAACAAGCATTAAACAGCTGCACTACTCCCGTGATGTTTTCATCACCATATCCCTGAGCGATCGCAGTTTGATAAACATCATAAACTGTCTGCGATGCTGGAGCTGAAGCCCCGACGGCTTGAGCTGTTTGCAGCACGTAGCGAAAATCCTTAACCACCAGCTCAATGGGAAACATAGGAGCATGACGATTGCTTACCATCAAACCACCTGCCCCCTTCGCGGCTACACTGGTGACTGGTAATTCACCCAAACAGACCATGGCCTTTTCCGGAGAGATGCCACACTGGGACAACATTCCCAGCATCTCGGCTAAAGCGGCCACTTGAATACCAAATAGGGCATTGACCGCCAGTTTCATCGCCATCCCCTGACCGGTTGCTCCCACATGGTGAACGGTAGCAGCACCTGCAGATAAAAGAACAGATTTAACCTGGGCTGCAGTTTCAGCGTTGCCGCCAACAAGGTAAATGAGTTTCCCGGCTTCGGCTTGGGGCCGCGAACCGACTACAGGCGCATCGAGAAACGTAGCACCTTGGCTAGTGATAGTGGCAGCCAATTGTTGGGTCCACGTTACGCTCAAGGTACTAGACTCAATCGCAATCTTTTGGTCACTTAGCCCCAACACCGCCCCGTTCTCCGGATTTAACCAGATGTTACGTGAGCTGTCATCATCAGTCACCATACTGATCACAATATCGGCCTGTTCGGCGGCGGCTTTGGGAGTAGCTGCATAGACAGCTCCCTGATCAAGCAGGGATTTAAGCTTGTCTGCCGTGCGGTTATATACAATCAGCTCGTGCTGGGTCTGAAGCAGATTTTGAGCCATGCGATAGCCCATCGCTCCCGTACCTAGTAATGCAACTTTGGTCATAATTGTTCTTCCAGAATAGGTGGTGGTTCGCTACGAACCATGGCCTCACTCTATCGACTGCGCAGAATACAATAAAGACCAATCTACGAAAAACACTTTTGAATTTTTTGCATGAATTGCGATCACCTCAGATAAGATGACCGCTAGCCACTTTTCTTGCCGTCAATCAGTGCTGGACTTCAACGATGGATATATCGGTTTTGCAGCTTTTTATTCAAGTAGTGAAGCAGAGAAGCTTTACCGCTGTGGCTCGCGATCGCGATCTTGATCCATCCTCAGTTTCCCGAGCGATTGCTGGTCTAGAAGCTGAACTCGGTGTACGGCTGTTTCAGCGCACTACCCGTCAGCTGTTTCCTACCGAGGCGGGTCAAACTTACTTTGAGCGCATTGAGCCTCTGCTAGAAGAGATGCAGCAGGCTATCGATGCCACCATTGATATCTCTGAAAAACCCAAGGGCACTCTCCGCGTTACCGCATCTGTTGCGTTTGGTCACCACTGCATTGTGCCATTGCTACCTGAATTCGCCAGTCGCTATCCTAATCTCACAGTTGATTTATGGCTGACTGATGCGGTAGTCGATTTATTAACGAATCAAATTGATGTCGCTGTGCGGCTTGGCATTTTGTCTGACTCTACTCTGATGGCGCAACAGCTGATTCCCACCCATTATGCTGTCTGCGGAAGTCCGGCCTATCTCCAACGCTCAGGGCCACTCCAACAACCAACAGATTTAGCACACCACAACTGTTTGCGATTCCCACTAACCGGATTTCGAACGCGGTGGCTCTTTAAGGATAACAATGAACAGATCACGGAGGTACCTATTTCTGGACACACGATTATTTCAAGTGCGATCGCTTTAAAGCAATGTGCGATCGCAGGCATGGGATTAGCATTGCTACCCAATTGGTTGGTGGATGAGGATTTATGTTTTGGAACCCTCATTAACGTGTTTCCAGAGCACAAGGTAACCGCAACAGATTTTAATACCGCCGTCTGGTTAGTCTATCCATCTCGGGCGTATGTCCCGCTTAAGGTTCGAGTCTTTATCGATTTCCTAAAACAGGCTCTTTCGGCTAACTCATCCACGGTATAACGCCCTTAAAACACATTACTGACCAAAATGACTAAGTCCACCTTAAAGCCGTTTGGCAGCATGACCAATCATCCAAGGACGCCCACCTGTAGGGCTTTGAGCAATGGGTGTCGCTGGTTCGCCCTGACGCTTAACCAGTCGGGGTTCTAAAGAACTACTCATCCGACTTAAACTCCCTGTGCTGAGACTAATGTTAGGTGCTGTAAACACACGAGTTGCAATGACACCACAACTAGGGCAAGACAGTGGTGTTGTCACCTCAGCCATTTTTCGCCACACATCAAACGGCCCACAGTCAGCACACTTATAATCATAAAGCGGCATTTGTTTCGCTCCTTTAAGACTATTTTCTTGAAAAGACTCTACTGGTTAAATCTCTCTCGACCTTAATTTTAAAGGGATAAGGCTCACCCCCCCAAGTTTCGGGTTTGGAAGCTTGACAAGCTGTTAACTTCTTGATCAGAGAAGCCTTAGTACCCGATGGCAGAAATGTGGCAGCTATTTCATCCACCCATCGACTCATCCACATTGGATAGTGGGCAAACTTACGCCACAGAGTACTAAACACTTACACCAAATCCTAAACTGGCAAAATAGGCTGATCAAAGATCTCTGTCGGAATCGCCAACGTACAGCAGGCATTTGGAATATCCACAATGCCGCTTACCCGACCTTCTACGGGCGCACAGCTCAACAACAAATACGCCTGTTCACCCGTAAACCCAAACTTTTTGAGATATTCAATCGCATTTAAACAGGCGCGACGATAGGCAATATGCACATCCATATAATACTGTTTGCCCGAATACTCATCCACAGAAATGCCTTCAAATACCAAATATTCTGAATAGTGAGGCTCTACTGGGCCTGGCTTAAAAATCGGGTTAATCATGCCGTACTTATCCATGCCACCCTTGATGATGTCCACATGCAGGTCGATAAACCCAGACATCTCAATCGCGCCACAAAACGAAATCTCTCCATCTCCTTGAGAAAAGTGAATATCTCCCATGGAGAGTTTAGCTCCTTCCACATACACCGGAAAGTAAATGCGGGTTCCCCTGGAGAGATTTTTGATATCGCAGTTGCCGCCATGCTCTCGGGGTGGCACCGTGCGGGCTGCTTCGGCAGCAATTCGGTCAAAGTCTGAGGCGGGCACCTGACCCAAAATGGCATTGTTGGGATTCGGTAAAGCAGCCAACACTGGCTGATCTCCCGACAGTCCTGACCCATAGGTGCGCAAATCAGGCGCAGTATTCACCAATTCCGCTTCGCGTTTATTCCACTGGGCTAACAACTCATGGGACGGCGCACAGCCGATTAATCCTGGATGGGTAATGCCAGCAAATTTTACCCCTGGGATATGGCGAGATGAGGTGTAAATCCCTTGAAAATCCCAAATAGCCTTAGCCGCTTCAGGATAATGATTGGTTAGAAACCCGCCACCATTATTTCTAGCAAAAATGCCGGTAAAGCCCCATTCATCTCCTTGCAGTGCCCCAATGTCGACTAAATCCACCACCAGGATATCTCCTGGTTCTGCGCCATTGACCCAAATCGGTCCGCTAAGCACGTGGACAACTGTCAGATCAACATCTCGAATATCGTCAGGACTGTCATTATCTTTAATTTGACCGTCGGTCCAGTCTTTGCACTCAATCCTAAAAACATCACCTGGATTCACGGAAACAACGGCTGGAATGTCTGGATGCCAGCGATTGTGACCCGGTAATTCCTGCTCTGACATGGGTTTTGTCAGGTCTACCTTAAACAATGTTTGAGGCATGTTGTTGACTCCCCTGATGTGAAGTGGGCTTAAGTTGTTGTCTCGTTAGCTGAAAGGCTAACTTCTCCTAGTGTTTAATTTGTGGTGTTCTAATGGAGATGACATGATCTGACCGTAGCTTTTATTGTTTAGCTCAGTATGTAACATTGGCTACGGGATAAGGGATTGATCTATTACGTTTCTAGTTCAAATATTGAGCTGTTTTAAGAGGTGTGTTGCAAATACATCAGGGCTGATCGAAACCAATATACTCTTTTAGCGTTTTGATATGAGCAAAGCAGCATTAGCCCAGTGATTGGAGCACAGCAAAATGACCGCGAGTGCGCCAATCATCAAATTTTGCGGCGGCTGTCTCGGCAATTGATTTATCAATTCCAACCAGCGCATCAGATTTGAGTACTCTTAATGCCAGGGATTTGAAAGGAACGCCACAAGTGGCAATTTCAACGGGGGTATCCATTGGCCATTGGCGATCTTGTACAAATCGACGATAGTTGAGATCACCTTTTGAAATAACGCTAATTGAGTTACTCAGGGTATTGCTTAGATTTTTATCCAACCCATTGAAATGTCTGGGTTCACCCCAATCTGCTTCAGCCTGGATGATCAGTCGATCACAGCCAATAGCGGCTCTAAGTCGTTGTCCCATCAAGCTAACATTTTCAAAGAGATTCTCATCAACAAAACAATTAATGGTTTCCTCTACATCAATGGAGAGAGCATCGGAAACAAACATCGGCCATGGTTTCACATGAATGATTATCCGAATATTATTGAATAATTTGAGTAGGGCGTCGACCATGACTAGATCCCAACAGAGTTCATGCCCGGCATTATCAGCAATGAGATAAATGTCTCCTTGAACAGTAGACTGTTCTAAACAGGACATAAACGCGTCACTTTCGTCGAGCAACACACGATCATTCCATAGATTGGCATCACTTCGTGAGGTGATTAGTTGACTGTAGTCTGCCTCATTGGCAAATAATGAACAACGAATGGTTGCCCCGAGTAAATCTGTATCAGAGAGCTGCAAAATTTTTTCTAACCCAGAGTCAAGAACTGGAATTGCCTCGGCTAGTGCCATTTGACGAGTCGGCCAAAAGACATCAACGCCATTATCAAAATATCCAGCAATAGAATTTAACCCATGATAGAAGAGAAATTCTAAATCGAAAAATGGTAGATCGTTCCAGGTTAAACCATTTAGTTTATCGAGATAGACCTGCCAATAAGCTGTAGGGTGAGCAAAGTTGTTTGTATCGATGGGGCTTCCTGAAATAATAGATTGAAGCATTCTTTGGGCAGCTTCTAATTGCTCATGAGCTTGGAATTGTTTTTCAATAGTGGACAAGATCTTGGGTAGACGACGAGTAATTGTATAATCTACAAAACCTTTCCCGTGAATACGTTTGATAACAGCAGGATGATTGTTAGATGTGCTCATAGTTAGGGGATAGCAGGGTGGGCAAATCTTTACAGATATCTATTGTGCTCTATTGATTTTTTAATTGCCCACCCTGATCGATGCTGAACACCATTAACGGATCATTTGTGCCATTGTAGTGGCCGGAAAAAATCTCGGCTTATCAGATAACAGATCGAATTGCCCTTGGAGGGCTAGCACCATCGGCAATCGCTGCTATTACCTGCTGATATAACCGTGGCATAACAACATCGGAGAAAAACTGACTAGAATCGGTCTGGATATATCCCTCAAGGGATAACTTTATCCCCTCCTGGGAGGAGCAACGGGGTGGGTTGACCGATGGTGCTAGGTTGCGTCATCAAAAGATTATGTGACAAAGCTCTTGCAGCGATCAATAGGTCATAAGTCCCGATTGGTTGGCCCTGAGCTTTCAAATTACTAATCCCCTTCATTATTTGCCGAAATGGTGCCATGTATTTTGGTTTGAGAAGGGATATCCTCTCTCATCTTGAGCCAAGCATTCAAATCTTCCTGAAGAATTTCATTCAGATCTTCCATAAATATAGCTAGTTTTTGTTCGTTAATTTCACATTCTTCTCTACCTCTAATGTAAAATTCAGAAATCCTTTTTAAATATAATAGACGGGAAAGAGTAACTGTTCTTCTTATCCAAAGACCTCGATAATCATAAAAGGCATCTACAGCATTTAACAACGTAATAGATGCCCCAAGAATAAGAGCCATATTCTTGAATAATTTGGTCTGACTTTCATTAGTATTTAAGCCAAGCAGCACCGTTATAGCTGCTGCAAAAGCAACAGCTGTTATTTTGAGTCTAAAGGCCTTTGATTTTTCCTCTTTTCGTTTTTTAGCATTTCTCTGAATTTGGGTATCTAGCTCATCTTGGAAAAATTTCAGTCTTTCACTAACATTCATTTTCGAGGGACTTATAAAGTGGTCATACCAAATTTAATCAAATCACCCTAGTTTTTGAAACTTCTATCCAAATTTGTCCACAAACCCACTTCTCCGATTTTGCAACGCAATCTCCTAACTGACAACAATTACTGACGACGATAGAGTTCGACTTCATTAGCAAGAATGCGGAATCACTTACAAAACAATTGCCATCCCATCTGCTCGTGGCTCCGACCCCGCCACTAAAACACCATTCTCTAATCGCAAAATCATTTGTCCTTTGCCAAACATTTCTGGGTTTGCAACAATTTGCACATCATGCCCTAGATCGCTTAACCCCAAGGCCACATGTCGCGCCACTGTTTGCTCTAAAAACACTCGATTACCTCGATCAAATCGCCAGCGGGGTGCATCTAACGCTGCCTGAGGGTTGAGCCCCCGATCGACTAAATTTGAAACTACTTGTAAATGTCCCTAGGGCTGCATTGATGCTCCCATCCCTCCAAAGGGACCTAATGGCTGGCCATCGCGCCTGAGAAAACCTGGAATAATGGTATGCAATGGACGTTTTCCAGGCGCGATCGCATTTGGATGCTCATCGTCTATTGCAAATCCAGCGCCTCGATTTTGCAATGCAATCCCAGTGCCAAGAATGGCAATGCCGCTGCCAAATCCCATAAAGTTTGACTGGATAAACGACACCATTAGCTCATTATCTGCGGCGGCTAAATACACGGTGCCACCTTTGGGTAATCCGGATTCAGCTAAAGGGATAGCGCGATCGCTAATCAGCCCTCGACGCTGCTCTGCATAGGCTTTATCCAACAACGCGGCTGTTGTTACATCCATGGTGCTTGGATCGGCGGCATAGCGATGGGCATCGGCAAAGGCCAGCTTCATCGCTTCAATCTGTGGATGATAGTTGGCAACGGAGTCTCGGGGCTCAGACGAGAGGAGGGGTAGGAGTAGGCGGTTAGATCGAATGGTTGCATGATTGGGGTAAGCGTCTTTTGTTGCATAGTACCTAATGGGTTAACAGGTCACAGTGTGCCAATGTCTACAATAGTCAAAAGATGGTTAGAAAATGAGATATGTCAGCTACCGATCGCAACCAAATCCAAAAAATATTTGAAGAAACCTACCCAAATAACGTCAGAGCTAAAGATCCCCAGGTCTATGCGGCTCTGTTTACTAAAGCTGCTTTGCAAATGCCGCCTGACGTGCCTGATCATTATGGTCAAGATGAGATCGCAACCGGATTTGCACAACAGATTGCCGACAAAGATCTTGATCCCACGCTGACTGCTGAAGAGATAGAGATCATGGGCGACTATGGCTATGTGACTGGTATCGCTATGATTGTTGTTCATCCCCATGATGGGAGTTCATCAATGCAGCTTAAATTTCGCGGGGTTTGGTTGATGAAAAAAGAAGAGGGAGAGTGGAGGATTGATCGTCAGATTTGGAATGCAAAACCCTAGGGGATTGTTGATGTAGGGTGAAAAGGTTAAGCTCCCGCGCTTAAATCATTCCCCGTTACCCCATCACTCATCCACCCATCCACAGCCTCAACCTGGGACTTTATTTGTGTGCAATCTCCTTACTCCAACCGGGCTTTTACCTTTTCTCTTAGTTCTAGTTGTTTTTCAGGAGAGCCTACTAGCAAAATTCCGAGTTTTCCGACTAAGACAATGCCCCAGTTGACTAAGATGATGCCTGTATGGCTGGCTTCGTCGTATTCTAAGCCGTTGAGGTCGATGTCACTGAGGGATCGATAGCGGCTGGTAAAGGTCTCATGGGTCCAATGTTTTAGGTTTAGTTTTAAGGCAATACCGGTGGGATAGGATGCACCGTTATAGCGGGGATTGCATTCGATCGCAAGATAGTTAGGTTTTGCATTAATCTCTTCAACGGCTACGTCAAAAGCAAAGATCTCTTGCATGCCTCGGTCCACCATCCAAACAGCCATGGGTTCGACTAGATCCCAGGCATCGTAGACGGTTGGATAACGATTACCTAAATGGTTGTAGCCATCTAAAATCTGTTCTGTAATGGCTAAGCGCTGGGGGCCATTCGGGGTGGAGCGATACTGGACATTGAGAAATGTTTTGGCATTTACTTCTTTCTGGAGCTGAATGGGGACGCCCTCAGCCACTGTCGCCAGAGCTTTTGTCAGGGTTTGTTGGTCACTGCAGCGGACGATCCCCATGCCGTCAACGGAAACAGCTGGTTTGAGATAAAGCGGGTAATCAACGCCGGGATCATCTAGGTCGATGCTGCTGGGGCTGGTATATCGTACGGTTTTGGGTACGGCTATGCCTAATTCATCGGCCAGGGTCATAAAGTTATTTTTGGAGTTGATCCACTGGACGGTGTCGTACCAGGGGGCATCTAATCCTTGAAATAGGCCCAGGTAGGGGCTGTTGGCATGGACGGCATCTCCAAAGTAAAACACTGAGATTTCGTGCTCGGGATGGCCGGATAAGTGGTGAAATGAGATGTCCCAAATTACATTTTCGGTATGGCTGAGCCCGATGCGGGTGTAGTGCGCGGCGATCGCATCCCATTCTGGCTTGAGATCGGGATGTAGCTGAATCACATCGTCCGACTCTGTACTACCCAACACTCTCCCAGAAAAGTACTGATTGCCTACCACCTGATCGTGGGTGCAGATCATAATGTCGTGATTAAAAATTCTCATGGATAATCCTGTTATCGTTTAATGCAGTGGTCTAGCTTAAGATCTCAAACAGTAGAGACATATCCCATCTCCACTTTCCGAGCACAGGTGCATGTGTGTTTCTAAATCCTTATAGTCCTGCAGAAACAATATACTGCAACCAAATTTGTTGCATATCGACAAACTTTTGATCTAAAGAAATGCTAAAAATTATCCTTCTGGGGATACTTGAAAGCTGGCATTCAGCATTGGATAAATCCCTCTACCGGGTAAACTTGCGACGAATCATACCTTAAATTTCTTCAGGTTTTAGACAACTAAGAGACCAGCCAACATGTTTAACACTTTTTTATATAACCTTTGAGCCTGGAGCATTAAACACACCAATGGCTCAATAGTTACTATCGAGTGTTTCAGATAGGCCCTGCGGAGCATATCTATCTTGCTGATTGCCTACAATAGGAATACTTCACAGCTGGTAACCCGAGCATACGCCCAGTCATCTTAGATCCTATGTCTCTGTTGTCACACCTATCCCAAATTGCCTGTCTGCGTCAGAATATGGCTACCCAGCTAGATACGATTGCTGATACGCTGCGGTCCCTGCAAGTTAACTTTGATCTGACTCAGCCTTTAGCGGATCTCTCTGCGGCTAGTCAAAGTCTGCGCCAGGGTGTTTTTCGTCTGATGGTGCTGGGGGATATGAAGCGGGGAAAGAGCACCTTTCTCAATGCGCTGCTAGGAGAGTCGCTGCTGCCGAGTGATGTTAATCCCTGTACTGCTTTACTGACGGTACTACGCTACGGAACGACTCCCCAGGTGACGGTTTATTTCACGGATGAGCGACCGTCTGAGCAGTTGGATATGGATACCTTTACTCAGCGCTATACCATTGATCCGGGTGAGCTGCGGCAGGCTGAGAATAAGGCCGCATTTGCCCATGTCAGCCATGCGGTCATCCACTACCCACTACCGCTGTTGCAAAATGGTGTGGAGATTGTTGATAGTCCTGGTCTCAATGATACTGAGGCGCGTAATCAACTCTCTCTGGGCTATATTCAAAACTGTCATGCCATCTTGTTTATGTTGCGGGCGACTCAACCGTGTACTCTGGCTGAGCGTCGCTATCTAAATAATTATCTGCAAAATAAGGGACTATCGTTGTTTTTCTTGTTAAATGCCTGGGATCAGATTAAAGAGAGTTTATTAGATCCAGACGATCCAGATGAGTTGGCCCAGGCGGAAAAACGCCTACATACAGTGTTTTACAATTCTCTCAAAGATTATTGTGATCACTATGAGCAGCGAGTGTTTCCCATCTCTGCCCTAGACGTGTTGCGTCAGCGGCTTAAGTCACCGAATGTGCCTATTCAAGATCCGGGATTTGCTCGATTGTTGACAACTTTAGACCAGTTTTTAACTCAGGAACGGGCAAGGGCTGAGTTTCAACCAGTGGTGGCCCTGTCTCACCGAACGCTGAGGGATCTGACTGAGAAGGTACAGCTGCGTCAAA
The DNA here is from genome assembly GCF_000482245.1 of Leptolyngbya sp. Heron Island J. GTDB lineage: Bacteria > Cyanobacteriota > Cyanobacteriia > Phormidesmidales > Phormidesmidaceae > Leptothoe. The sequence goes on from NZ_AWNH01000012.1 coordinate 126,790, forward strand.
CGCTGTGGCAGCAAAATGTGGCTGAACTTAAGCAAACTATTTTGCAATTGGCTCCGGTATTTGAACAGTTGGTGATGATCCGAGATGACTTTCAAACAGAGATTAGGCAAAGTTGCGATCGCAATGCTACTACCACTACTACGGCGTTCAAAGACTTTATCCTCAATCTAGAAACCACCTTTGAGCAAGACTTTGCCCCCTATCAGCCCGATCTCTCACTGTTAGATCTGGTTAGCCCTGCCGGTCGCCAACAGTTTAATCAATCCTTAGAAACTGCATTCCAGCGTTATCTCAACGACCAGCTGCTGCGCTGGAGCCGGAGCCTGGAGCCAGTTCTGCGCAATGCCTTCCAAACGCTGTCTCAGCGGGCCGCCCACTATGGCACGTCCTACAACCAGATTACCCAGAAAATTCTCACCACCCTTAGCGGTCAGTCAGTAGAGCTACCCCTCGACAATGCTCAGCCCAGCTGGGCAGCATGGGCCATCAATGCCCTGAAGCAGCCAGCAGAGACTCCTGAGGTGCAGACAGTGCTGGCCAGCCTCAATCTCCAGAGCATTTTGATCAATGTAGTAGCTGCCATCGGCGCTAGTTTGCTGGCCTCTAGCCTAATTAGCACCATGGCCGGTCCGATCACCCTGGGGATTGCCAGCCTGGGGATAGGTGCTTTACAAATGGACCAGATCCGCCGGGCACTGGTGCAGGCTGCCCGTCAGGAACTCAGTGCCCACCTGCCTCGTATTGCTGCCGAACAGCAGCAACCAATTTACACTGCCATGGTGCAGTATTTTCGTGACTATGAGCAGGCCGTGATCAGTCGCTTAGATGCGGATATCACAGCTCGCAAAGCTGATTTAGAAACTCTATTGGCCCAAAAACAAGAGCAAGAACATCAAGGCCAATGTGAATTGGAGCAGTTGCAGATAGGCTTAACTCAGCTGCAGCAGGCAGATCAGGCAATTCAACAGCTTTATAGCCAAGTGTAAATAAGTTTGGCCCAGTTGGCATCAGAGAATGCGAGTCAACGCCCGTACGGTGGCTGGTACCACGGTAATATAGGTTGGCTATAACCCGTAAATGACAAGACCTTGCCTATCTTTCCCTGATTCAAAATTCATGCCTGACTTTAAACCCAACGACGGTCGTCTTTATGCCCCCGCTACCGAGCGCAACCGTGAACCGATTCTGGAAATACTGGAGCGGGTGCTGCCCAATCCCGGCACAATTTTAGAAATTGCCAGCGGCACAGGCGAACATGCCAGCTTTTTTGCTCCCAAGCTCGCTCCCCGTCGTTGGTGGCCCAGCGATATCAGCACGCCCATGCTGAAAAGTATTGCTGCCTGGCAAAAAGCGACCAATGCTCGTTATTTACTGCCGCCGATCCAACTGGATGTACGCGAGCAGTCCTGGTCGGTGGAAACTGATCAAAAGCGTCCCATTGATGCGATCGTCAATATCAACATGATCCATATTTCACCCTGGAAGGCGTGTGAATCACTGATCGCTGGAGCTGAGCGGGTATTGCCCGATCAGGGTGTCCTTTTTTTGTATGGTCCTTTTAAGCGCAATGGTGAACACACAGCTCCTAGCAATGTGACCTTTGACACCTGGCTAAAAGAACAAACGCCTGACTGGGGCGTGCGTGATTTAGAAGCAGTTGAAGGTGTAGCCAAGGTTCATCACCTGATATTGCAGGAGGTCATTGAAATGCCTGCGAATAATCTTTCCCTGGTATTTCATAAACAGCCATAAGGCTCCCGCGCTTAAATAGTCCCCCCGTTGCCCCATCACTCAGCCACCCATCGACAGCCTCAACCTGGGGCTTTATTTGTGGGCAATCCCCTAACTTGACGCCTAAACCATCGGGAAATACCCATCGGGTTAGGCATGGGGATTGGTCATCTGCCATCAGATATTGAGGGGGATTTTCAGGGTAAAGCAGGTGCCTTTGCCAGGGTGATGGGTGGCTGCGAGGGTGCCTTTAAGCGGGTGTTCTATGTGAGGCTGGACTTGTTGATAAATTGCGGCTGGATTGGGTCCACAGCCATCGTCCCAAACGCATATGATTAAATGTTGTTCTGTGTGTTTTGCAGCTAGTTGGATTCTGCCTAATGCTGATTTACCCTGCTGTTGTCGGATATCGGGCATTTCGATGTCATGGGTAAAGGCGTTATGGACTAGCTGTTGCAGCGGTATGTATAGCTGCTGGGCTAATGTCTGAGAAATTATAATGTTGTTGGTTTTTAGCTGGACCAGAACAGGTTTACCGTGTTGCTGGGTGAGCTGCTCTAATTCTGTTTGACAGCGTTGAAATAGCTGCTGGATGGACTGCTTTTTGTGACTGGCAATAACTGTGGATGCTGGTTTTTGGGGGGGATACTGTCGGTGAGTCAATGAAATCGGCTGTTTTAACCATTGCCAGAGGTTGTTCAGCCAGTGACGACGCTGGGGATGACCTTGCTTGCTTAGCTGCGTCAGGGCTGGGCTGGGTTCACCTCCCTGGTTGCGATCGCCTTTCAGCACCCTTGTCTGCCCTGCCCGGTAATCCTCTAACGCCAGGTGAGCGATCTGAATCACCTGGTCCGGGTGTTGTTGCAAGGCTGCCAGGGTTGTCTGGGCAATGTTGCCAAAACCTGGCAGATTCAAGGATTCTGCTAAACCGAGAAAGACATCTGCTTGAACTTGCAACAGGTCTGTGAGAGTATCAGGCTCAGCTACTGTCAGAGCCTGACTTAATTCATCCAGATACTCGCTGACCCCGCTTGCAAAAATCGATTGGGTCACATCTACCCCAAGCTGAGCAGCGGTGGGGAGCTGACTCTCTTGGGCATACCGGGCACCCAGATTGTGTTGCAGCTTAGCACCAATAACAGCTATGCGATCTAACGTACTAAATTCATCAACGGTTGTATTGTCGAGCTGAGCTGACAGTAATAGTTTCAAACAGTCATAGGCTTCAAAAATTAAACCTTCTACAGTGGCCGTTAAACGAGCTTCTGGGGTGCATAATGCTCTAAAGGCGTATTCCAACGTTTGGGTTGTAATTTTGACGGCATCTAACCCGACTGTAGCGGCGGCTCCCTTCAGAGTATGGGCTAACCGCATCAGGGTATGAACTTTCTGAACAGTAAAGCTCTGATGCAGGGTAGTAATCTCCTCCTCTATCTGCTGCAACAGGGTGGCGGCTTCTTGCAAGTAGACTGAGCCTTGCGTTTGAGTTACTGGATTAGCCATTGTCAGAGGAGGAGATTGTTGTTAATCAATGTTGGTGACTCGATGGGGTCACCAACAAATAGCCCATGGATACTACACAGACGGTGATAGCTGGCGGAAACGGGTGGTTGGTTTGGGGGAAGCCACAGGGGTTGGCTGTAAATGTTTAATGGCTACTTTCAAAACCCGTTTGGCTTTGATGGGTTTGCTTAGAAAACCTGTTGCTCCCACAACTTTGGCCCGTACTCGATCAGGAATGCCATTGTTGTTGGTCAGGATGATAATGGGAATGTGCCGCAGGGCTGAGACGCGTCTGAGCTGGGCGCACAGTTCGTAACCATTGATCACTGGCATTACTAAATCGAGAAAGATTAACTGAGGCTTGAGTTCGATTAGTTTTGTCAGGGCCTGGATTGGGTCGGCAATATTGACATAGCGATAGCCTGAATCTTGAAAGATCTTGGCCATGGTTTGACTGTCGGCTGGACTGTCGTCGACGTAGACCACCACTGGGGAATTTTTGGTAACTCTGGTGGTGGGCACCAGCCCTGGCGATTGGGTAGGCGGCAGTGGAGCCGCCGCCGGTGGGAGTGGTTTAGCGGCTGGGGCTGTCTGCGATCGCGACTGGGGTTTGGACTTTAATTCCAGGTCTTTTACAGACGCTAATTTGATCAAGTCTCGTCGGATATGGGGTACCAGTGCCTTGGTTAACGAGATTAAGGGTTGCTGCGTTCTAATCGCCAGGTCTCGTAGGGTATGCTGACCGTTGGCCCACCTTTTTAAGTCTTGGAATGCATCTAAAGAGATGCGTTCTTGCAAAATTCCAGACTGCATAATCACCGGGGCCAGGTTGGGACAATACTCGGTCAGGTGAGCCTGCTGCCAGTGTTGCCAATCCTGTTGCACCTGTTCCCAAATCGGTTCTCGACGGAGGCCAATACAAGGAAAATTAGCACCATTGCGAGGGCTGACTTTGTAGATTAAAGGAGAGTTAGCGGTTTGCTTGCTCAGGGTGGCGCTATGGACAATGTCAAACAGAATCTCAGAGATACAGCCCCTAACAATTTTAGAAAAATGTTCTCTGCTAAATTTCTGATTCATCACAAGCTGCGCTACAGACTTGTAATTCTGAGCTTGATAGGAAATCTCTTTCAGATTTTTCTGGCTCAGGTCTGAGGAATTTTTGAGAAACTGTCGATGCCAACGACGTTTGGAATGGCTCCGATCATTGGCCCAAACTATTTGACCCACGAGAAAGTATAAAAACCACTCTACATCTGTATCTGTTCCAATGGCGAGAATTCCAGTAAACAGGCTCTCCCTAGCGCGTTGAATTTTGTGAGTTAACTCGTCAATAACCGATATTTTTGACATACTCGTGGAAACCCTACACGGAGAGGGCTGGTATAGACCGTCTGAAATTGGCTAACTGGATTAAACAGCCCCAGCACCCATAAGCCTGAGCCCATGAAAGCTGGAAGATATATGCGTTACACCCGTGTCTTCTCGTACGAGCATAACGTGCAAGTTACATCAGTTCAAGTTGATTTATGACGGGTTATGTAAAATCAGCAATTGAGACTTACTGAGTTTGAATGGTGATCACCTGGGGCGGGGTGGCATCGGGTGGATAGCGTAGAATGACGTCCACCTGGCGTTTTTCATTGGGGGCTAGGGTGACTGTTGCCAGGGGTGCCCCCTGCTGTCCGCGCAGCTGCACCAGATGAAAATTGTGAATTTGGGGTAGACCGCGATCGCTGCGATATCTAATTTGAATCGGACCCCGGAAAAATGTTCGATTGGGCGGTTCTTCAAAAAACTGCAGCCCCTCTGTTGAGAGTTGGTCTTCTTTGATCGGGGTTTCGAGGGAAACTGTGACAGTTTTAGGAGTGTCACTGGGATTGTAGAGGGGGAAGGAGAGGTTGTAGGCGATGCCGTAGTTGCCGTGGGCCTGGTAGGCAGTGTCGTCATAGCGCACGAGCATAGGGGCGCTCTGGTTTTGACCGGTGCCTAGCTGTCCGGCATAGAGGGTGCTAATGCCATAGGAAAAGGCAGCTCCGACGGCGGGGATGGTGAGTACCGGATTGTTTTTGTCGGGGCTGTCGTCGACTACGGTGGCAGTCCAGCTGGCTCCCTGGGCGACACCTGCCACCCGCCCATAGATTACCTGACCGGGATTGTCGGTAATGGGGGTGGGAGTGCGATCGCGAGGTCCGGCTAAGCCGGACTCTCTCAAAACTGTTTCCCACTGCGCCAGGGAAGGAGCTAGCTCAGTTTCGTTGCCATCTAAGTTGGCCGCTTTGGCTAAACTCGCTAAATAGACAGGGCCGTCACTTTCTAATTCCACCAGGGTAGAACGACCATTCAGGGGGGGCTCTAATTCAGCTACGGAGATGGGGGCATTCATTAATAACGCGCTGGCCCCAGGGGGTACCACCAGCTGAGAGGGAAACATCTCCTGGCGACGCCCCTGGATCAGGTCTCCCATCACCCGGCTCCCTGGCCCAGCAAACATGGGCTCGCGGGGTGAAAAGGGCACCACACTCGGCAGGGGAATAAACGGTGCATCTGGCTGGCTCAGATAGCTGGCCCCAGCTAACACGTTGACGGTAACTGTTTCTACCCCAGGGTTATGGACCAAAATCGCCACATACATCGATCTGAGGTCTTCCGGATCGTCAGCTCGGTAAACATGGTGGGCAAAGACATCAAACCGACCGTCAAAGGCAAACTCTAGATGGGCCTCTGGCTGGGCCATGTCGTCGGGGGGAAAAGTTGAGAGTAAAATTCCCGGCTCGCCAATGAGCTCAGGGCTGTTGCTGTTAAAAACCGGTACGGTGTCGAGCTGAGCGGGTAGCGGTCGGACTTCCTGGGGACGAACGATTGGCGGCGGTGGGGTCTGGGCGAGAAAGAGGGGGAACATGGGGGCAAGGCAAGCGGGCTAAGGTTGCTGGGATCTAATAGTCATGGGGATCATACAAAACAATTAGCACGCTGAATTCAAATGCTCAACTATTTTCAGAAAATCGAATTCAATCAGGGGCCGGTTGGCCGGAGTAATCAAGGGGATATGAACAAAAAGGGCCAGGGCTGATTGTTCCTGAAGATGCTTGAGGACTCGATAGTAAAGACGATTGCAGACAAAGTCGCCAGCATCATGGCTAATGCGGGTGTGAATTGTCTGTTTAATCAGGGTTGGCAGATGGATGGGGGTGGCCAGTTGCTGGTCCTGGTAAGTGCCCCACTGCTCTACGGTGAGTGACTGGCGCGTTTCGGCCATACCGCAACAGATAACTACCTTGGGGCGGTACTGAACAATGTGGGTGATGACCTGGATGGGGGCCAGGTCAAAATTGACGGGTAGCGATCTGAGGATAATGGCATTGTCTGGCAGGTTTGCGGTCACCTGTTTGAGTAAGACATCGCTACTATTAATGCCTTGATGGGCTTTCCAGGGTCGAAAGCTGGTGATCAAGATCGGGGCCATTGTGGGGATGTTTTTTATCTGTATATCCTAGGACACCCATAGCGGGTATCTACCCATCCTTCAAGCAAGCCGATACTATAGAGCAGTCACTGCCTATAAGAGGGACTATGGCAACCATTGCTGTGATTGATTACGACATGGGCAACCTGCACTCGGCCTGTAAGGGCCTGGAATTTGCGGGGGCAACACCAGTGGTGACTGACCAGCCGGAGGTGCTACATCGGGCCGATGGGGTGGTGCTACCGGGGGTGGGGGCGTTTGACCCGGCGATGCGGCATTTATGCGATCGCAACCTGACCCAACCCATTCGGGATGTGATTGCCAGCGGCAAACCATTCCTCGGCATTTGCGTGGGTTTACAGCTCCTGTTTGAAGCCTCTGAGGAAGGGGTGGAGGCGGGTATTGGTGTACTGAAGGGCACCCTGCGTAAATTTAAGCCAGAACCGGGCATTACCATTCCCCACATGGGTTGGAATCAGCTGCAGCTAACCATGCCAGACCACCCCCTATGGACCACAATTGCCTCGGATGAGTGGGTTTACTTTGTGCATTCTTACTACGCTGAAACCTCTGATCCTGCCATTGTTGCGGCCACCGTTACCCACGGCAGCCAGACTGTTACAGCCGCTGTTACTAAAGATAATCTGATGGCAGTTCAGTTTCACCCTGAAAAGTCGGGTAAAACGGGGTTGCAGCTGTTAGCCAACTTTGTTGAGATGGTGAAACAGCCTGCCGTGGTTGGATAATGATGGCTAAACCCTACCAGCGTGTTCCCATTGAAGACTGTGGTGAACCGTTAGTTCCCATTCCGCTGGAGCAGTTTGCTGTTGTTACGCCCCACCCCTATGCGGCACTGGGTGCTCCCTACGGCGAGCTTTCGCCCTATTATGTGCGACAGGGGATCTTACAGGCTTTATTACAAGCCCAGGCATCTTTGCAGATCAACAATCCTGGCTGGCGGATTCAAATCTTTGATGCCTATCGGCCAATTGCGGTCCAGCGGTTTATGGTGGAACACACCTATGAACAGCTGCTGCAGGACTGGCAGCGGCAATCTCCTGGGAGAACTCGGGAGATTGCACCTAGGGAAGATCTGCTGGCGGAGGTATATCAGTTTTGGGCTGCGCCCAGTCACGATGTGGCAACGCCGCCACCCCACAGCACCGGCGCTGCTGTGGATATCACCCTGGTAGATGGGCAGCAGCAGGTGGTGGATATGGGGTCTGCCATTGATGAGATTTCGTTGCGATCGCACCCCCATTACTTTGCCGATCAACCCAACGGAGAGATTTTTCATCACCATCGGACAATCTTGTCCCAAGCGATGCAGACCGCTGGCTTTCGTCAGCATCCCCATGAATGGTGGCATTTTTCTCGGGGAGATCAGCTATGGGCCTGGTTAGAAAACACAGCCCCGGCTCAATATGGCCGCATTGATTAACACCGATATCTGAATTTTGCACATATTTACTTCAAACTTTGGTAATTTTTAGTGAATATGTGCGAAATTCCTAGAAATAGACATCAGTATCTACATAGTCGCTGGGTGCATGATCAATGCGGTCTAAACTGAATTCCAACGAAAAGGCCTATTACGTCTTAGTGTCTGAGTGGGGGACCAAAACACTGGTGTCAGTGCACGCGACCAGTGTCCAATCAGCTGAAAAAATTGCCAGACAAAATGCTGGCAGAAAAGACGGCTGGGAAGGCATTCATAAGATTTACAATGCCTTCCCAGCCGATGAAAAAGCGTGAACCGACGCTCAGCTCGTATATTGCAATAGGCAAGAGACTCTACTCGCCAACCACCTGTTTTAATGCCGCCTGCAATTCTGCTGTTGCCATTCTGGCACCATAGGCGGTCACTAGTTTGGCGGCAGCCAGGGAGCCTAAGTGGCCAGCCTGGGCCCAGCTCAGCCCGTGGGTTAACCCGTAGAGCACGCCGCCAGCATACATATCGCCAGCGCCTAAGGTATCGATGGCGGCAACGGGATGGGGGGCAATTTCTAACACCTGTTCGCCATCAAACAGGATAGATCCCTGGGGACCGCGAGTAATGGCAAAGGCTTTGGCCAGAGTTTTAGTATGTTCAATGGCCGTGGCAAAATCCTCCGTATCGGCCAGCAGCAGCGCCTCAGATTCGTTGGCAAAGAGCATATCAACACCGTCACCGATCATCTCTAGCAGCCCTGGTCGAAAGAATTTCACCATGTTGTAGTCCGATAGGGACATGGCGACCTTACGTCCGGCGGTTTTGGCTAGATGTCTAGCCTTAATGGCAGCTGCTTTGCTGTTCTCTCCGCTCACCAGGAACCCTTCAAGGTAGGTATATTCAGCAGCAATAATGGCGTCAGGATTGAGGTCGGCTTCAGATAGCTGAGCGGAAATGCCTAGAAATGTACCCATGGTACGGTCAGCATCCGGGGTGACTAAAACGAGACATTTGCCTGTGACCCCCGCTTCGGGGGCATGGCTGGTTAAATTTGTATCCACCCCGCAGTTCACCAGGTCCTGGGTGTAAAACTGACCGTAGTCGTCATCGGCCACTTTACAGCCATAGAAGGTTTTGCCCCCCAGCTGACTAATGGCAATAATGGTATTAGCAGCTGAGCCGCCACAGGATTGTTTGGTGCTCCGGCTGTTGAGCTGTGCGATCGCATTATCCTGTACCGCTTCATCCAGCAGCGTCATCACCCCTTTATCCATGCCGATGGCGGCCAGGGTTTCCACCGATAGGGCACATTCAATATCCACCAGAGCGTTACCAAGGCCATAAACATCGTACTTCGGTGGGGTGCTGGTCATAGGAATACAAATTATCCAATAATTTTGCCTGCCTATTATCCCGCTCATCCCTGGAGGTGGCAATGGGTGAGCAGACTTTGAAGAATTCGTGGGGGATTTATCAAGCGTCCGGACATTTTTTGACCAATACCGAAAAGGTGAAAACTTCAGCCTTTTGCCAAGGCCTCTTGATTGACCCGCAATCAATCATGTCAACGTTTATTTAGCGAATTTGTCCGAATCATTGCCCTAGAGGACTATGAATAGTTTGTTCAAGCGACTTTCAAAACACAAGTCCTTCACCTTTCTGGTAACAGTTAGCTTTTTAACAGCGCTATCATCTCAGGCCTTTGGCCAAGAACCCACCAACACAATACCGCTCTCTAACGATTTTTTTTCGGCCATCAATACCATTTGGATGATGATAGCCGCTTTACTTGTGTTCTTTATGAATGCTGGTTTTGCTATGCTTGAAGCCGGAATTTGCCGCACTGAAAATGCCACTAATATATTAGCTAAGAATTTAATTGTCTTCTGCGTCGCCGCAACGGCATTTTTTATTTTTGGATTCCGCTTTATGTTTGGCGACAGCAGTAATCCAGTCTTTGGACAATTCGGAATTCTTGTAGATTCCCTATTTCCCTCTGAAGTCAACTTAAATCCCTTCCCCCAAGGTTTTGAGAATTTAAGATTCTTTTGGCAGGATCGCTCATTCGCAGCAATTTTCTTTTTTCAACTATCGTTTGCCGGCACTACGGCAACAATAGTATCTGGGGCTGTGGCCGAACGGATAAAATTCTGGGGATTTATTCTTTTTAGCTTTGTTCTAGCAGGCTTTATTTACCCCCTAGTCGGATATTGGGTGTGGGGCGATCATGGCTGGCTAGCCAGCGTTCTGAACTTTCATGATTTTGCCGGTTCAACGGTGATTCATTGCGTCGGCGGCACCGCTGCATTGGTGGGCGCTTGGATACTCAGGCCCCGCCATGGAAAATTTGGCTATGATTCGGCAACAGAAAGTTTTCCCTATGGGGAAGAAGTTGGCACCTTTGAACCCTGTAACCCAGGATTTACCACCTTAGGCTGTCTCATCCTATGGGTTGGCTGGTTTGGCTTTAATGGCGGTTCAACCCGATTTCTAGAGTATGTTCCCCATGTGCTGATTACAACGGTATTTGCCTCTACAAGTGGTGGTCTGGCAATTCTCCTCTATAGTCCCTTAGTCACCGGCTATAAGGTCAAACTTTCATCGATTATTAATGGCATTTTAGGCGGTCTAGTCAGCATTACAGCCTCCTCAGCCTATGTTGATATCTTAGGTGCCTGCATTATTGGAGCTGTGGGTGGTGTCCTGGTACTGCTTGGCGAAAGTTTGTTCCAATCAAACTTATTGCGGATCGATGATCCCGTCAGTGCAGTACCTGTCCATCTGTTTTGTGGCATCTGGGGCACAGTCGCCGTTGGCATTTTTTCTCAAAGTATTTCCCGCGAATTTAATAGTCTGCACACTATAGCGCAGCAAACCTTCTATCAATTTTTGGGGTGTAGCTGTGTCATCCTCACAACCTTGCTATTGAGTTTATTAGCCTGGATGGCCATCGGACTATTTCTTTACTATCTCAATCCCAGCGTCTCTTACCATTATTCAGAGGGTGATATTGGTGTGCTGACCACCGTCAGACGAGGCTTGAGGGTAACCCTAGAGGATGAAAAAGCAGGCAGTGATGCCACCATCATTATGTAAGGCAAAGACACAACCATGCCATACCGCTTAAAGCTCGACATCTCCAACCCCTTGCTCCCTGGGGGAGAAGGGGCCAGATCAAAGTCCCTCTCCCGCGGGAGAGGGGTTTGGGGTGAGGGCCAATTACAAAGTATGAAGCACCTTCACTTGTGTGTACACGTTAGCCTAGCGGACTTCGCTTAATATGCCTTGAGCTGCAGGGCAGTTCTCGAAGGGGTTTTTATAGGTTTGAAAAAAGCTGGTTAACAATGGCTTTATTTCTTGCGGCTCACCCGACGTATTACGATTTTCCGTCCAAATATTAAATAAAAACTCAGCATCTCTAAAGTAGTCTGATTCAGGCCTTTGTGGAATTTGGCACAGGCGCATAAATGAGGTGTTGAATCGTCCTGCTGTAGCTTTGACCACAGCTGTCTCATACAAAATGCTGTCTAGCCTATCCTGACAAAAGCTAGACCATTCATCACCCATGGCTGCTTTTAAGTCTGACAGAGTTTGCAAAAGTGTTTCCTGGTCGTCAGAGGTATTGGCACAGTAATTTTCTCTGGCGACTGTTTCTGTAGTGGCCTGTATCTGTGGTTCAGACTTAAACATGAAATATGCAGCCGCCGCTAATCCTGACAGGATCAGAGCCACCATCGATAAAAATATAGCCGGACCCGAGGCATCTCTATCTAAGTCTTGTTTACGCATTTTTAGCCATGCAAAAGGTTGCTGGATGCTGACTAGCTCTTTTAGAGAGCCCAAACTTGGGACTCCCCGTGGAGCTAATCAGAAGGGGTGAGATATTGTTGTTAAGGAAGACTTTGTCCGGCGCTGACTGCCACCTTTCAAGCATCCTCGTCATCGGATCGATTGACAGTTTATATCTTCTATTCTGAAAATCAGAATCAGTACAATGTAGCGATTTTTGTGTAAATGTGCCTGATTTTACGGATAGGCGATCAGACTCAGTTGAGTTGTTGATTCAGTGATTCAAATCGTTTGAGCTGACTACCCGTACCCCTGAATAATTTATACGACTGCTGGCAATTATACGGATACTACGAACAGGGCAATGTATTGGTAAGGGCATCAGCTCTGTAAAAATACGGCTCAGGTTTTAATGATTTGCACAGGGCCTACTGGCATCTCAACCAAGGTGTGGGCAACTGAGTTGTGTAGTCGCTGTTAAAAAAAGTTGCCGCTACTCAAAACTGCGCATATTTTGGAAAGAGGCGATCGGTCTTTTGCAAAATTCATGAACCCTGATCATCAGTCCAAAGAGCAAGAATTCAAACAGCGGGAAGCGGAGCTGAAGGAGCGCGAAATTAAGATTCGGATGCGTGAGTTGGAGGCTGAGTTGGAGGACTCTACCCCGGTGCAGCCTACAGTTAAACACAAAGAATCCTTAGGGCGTCCCTGGTACAAGCGTTTGCCCAAAATTGCCAGATTTGGCTTGATCGTCGTGGGTGTAATTGTGGCCGTTAGAGTAGCCACATGGCTGGCCACACTACTGCTGATATTTGGTGTGGGCTGGGCTGGTTACAAACTTTTTTGGGAAGGCGATCGCAACCAAGATTAAACCTTTGAACCAAACTCTTGTTCTCCCGGCTGCCTAACCTTGATATTGCCAGGCAGGCACCGCCCCTACGAATACCCACTACCCAAGCTTACGTAATGTCTACAATTCAATCGACTGATTTCTTTAGCGACCTGGATCGTGTCGCCAAAGTGCGCCACCAGATGGCTGATGTTCTATCGGGGCTCACCAAGGTACTGGCCGATACAGAAGCCGAAAGTGCTGATACCTCCGGAGAGCTGGGTCTAGAGCAAACGATTGAGGATATGCACACCGCCAGCCAAAATCTGCGTCGCGGCGTGTTTCGACTGCTGGTGCTGGGGGATATGAAGCGCGGGAAAAGTACTTTCTTAAATGCGCTGATTGGTGAGAATCTGCTGCCTAGCGATGTCAACCCATGTACGGCGCTACTGACAGTACTACGTTACGGTCCTGAGAAAAAGGTAACGGTCCATTTTGTCGATGGTCGGGCGGCTGAAGCCCTTGATTTTGCTGAATTTAAACAGCGCTACACCATTGACCCCGCTGAGGCAAAACAGCTGGAGACTAACCAAGAACTAGCCTTTCCCGACGTGAGCCATGCCGTGGTGGAATATCCGCTGCCACTGTTGGAAAAAGGAGTGGAAATTGTCGATAGCCCTGGTTTAAATGATACGGAAGCCCGTAATGAGCTATCCCTGGGCTACATCAATAACTGCCACGCCATTTTATTTGTGTTGCGGGCAACACAGCCCTGTACGTTAGCCGAACGGCGCTATTTAGAGAACTATATAAAAGGACGCGGGCTGGCGGTCTTTTTCTTGATCAATGCCTGGGACCAGGTAAAAGAAAGCTTGCTGGACCCGGATGATACTGAGGAAGTGGCTGCAGCTGAAGCCAGGCTACATCAGGTTTTTCGCACACAGCTTGAGGACTACTGTCAGATTGATGGTCAGGACTGGTATGACGAGCGAGTGTTTGCCATTTCAGCCCGCAATGCCCTGCGCCAGCGGCTCAAAAATCCGGATACCACCCTGGATGGGACTGGCTTTCCACCCTTTATTGAGGCCCTGAATCAATTTTTGACCCAGGAACGGGCAGTGGCAGAATTTCGTCAGGCACGCACCCTGGGACGTCAGGCTCAAAACCGCTTTGCGGAAGTACTGGAGCGACGGCTGCCCTTACTGAATCAGACGGTGGATGAACTCAAGCAGCGGATTGAATCGGTGGAGCCTGAGTTTAAACAACTGGCGGATATTCGCGACCAGTTTCGAGCAGATATTCGGTCAATGTGCGATCGCAAATCCCACGCTGTTGCCAACTCATTCCGCACCTATGTCCTCAACCTCGAAAATACCTTTGAAGCCGACTTTCTCCGCTATCAGCCCGAGATTCGGTTGCGAGAGTTTATCAGCGACAGTGGGCGCGGGCGCTTTAATGCCCAGCTAAAACAAGCCTTTGAACAATACTTTAACGATAAATTTTACGCCTGGTCACGTACCGCAGAACAAGAGGTGGATGCCGCCTTTGCCCAACTAGCCCAAAACGCTGCTCAGTATGGCGCGTCCTATGCCCAAATTACCGACCGGATGACAGCCAAGCTGACCGGGCAAAATACCGTTGGTCTGCCCAACAGCCTCCGGGATGACAGCTCACCGAGCTGGGCCACCTGGGCCATGGGATTGATCTCGCTCGCATCTGGCAATATCGCAGGTATGGCCCTGGCCGCCACCGGCTTTGACTGGCAGAGTATTTTGCTCAATTTTCTCACCGTGAGCAGTATTGCCCTGGTGGCCTCTGCCCTGTTTGGGGTGGTGTTGGGACCTTTGACTGTGGCCCTGGTGGGACTGGGTTTTGGTGCCCTACAGCTAGACCAGGCCCGCAAAGAGCTGGCCAAGGCGATGAAAAAGGAATTGGTCAAACATTTGCCAAAGCTGGCGGATGAGCAGTGGCAGCCCATTTATGATGCGGTCCATGATGGCTTTGATAGCTATGAAAAGACAGTAATTGAACGGATTGACCAGGATATTGCTAGTCGTAAGGCAGAATTGGACAATCTGGTCAAACAAAAAGAAACCTGTGAGATTAATCGCGATACGGAAACCCAGCGGTTGAAGTCAGCCCAGGCCGACGTGAATAGCGCCTGCCAGCAGCTAGAATCGGTGTATCAGTATTTGCTGGCGGTGGATTAGCGAGAGAATAATGGATTCTGTGACTACCTCTGAAGCACTAACACCTCTGCTCATCACCCTGCGGAAAGCTGTGGGGCTTTTAGACAACAACAATGCCGAGCTTAAAAGCGATGTGTTAGGCCAGTGCGATCGCATCTCTAATCCTTCCCTACGCATCACTGTTTTTGGTCCCTTTAACTACGGTAAATCTACCCTCCTTAACGCACTACTGGGTGAAAAAGCCCTGCCCATTGACTTGGTACCGACTACGGGAGCAGCAATTACAGTCACCTATGGCACTGAACTAACCAGCTGTATTACCCTGACGGATGGCCAAGTGCTGAAAGAAGCCGGTACAGATCTGTTACAGCGCTACGCCACCCTGGATGAACAACGCCACATGCGTCAAGAGGTGGCTGCCGTTGCGGTGGAATGCCCTCATCCATTTTTACGGACGGGAGTGGAGCTGGTGGACCTACCCGGTACCGACGATCGCGAAGCGCAAAACAACCTGGTTTACGCCAAGCTACAAGAGACCGATGTGGTCATCCAGCTACTGGACGGTCGGAAGTTGATGACCCTGGCCGAGCGTGAACATTTGCGAGATTGGCTGATGGAGCGAGGCATCACCACGGTGTTATTTGTGGTGAATTTTCTCAATTTGATGGAGCCTGAGGAACGCAAACAGGTGATGTATCGCCTGCGGTTTTTGGCCCAGGACTTTCGCTCCACCCTACCGGACGGTGTCAGCAACCTCTACGCGGTAGATGCTCTACCGGCACTGCGAGCGCGGCTCAAGGGCGATATGGCTGCAGCCACCCAATCCGGACTACCCGCATTAGAATCGGCTTTGCAGACGCTGGTGCAGTTGCGAATGCCTCAACTGTCTACCCACCGTATGACCCGGCTATTGCCGTTGATGCCTAAGGTGCAGCAGGCTCTGCAACAACAGTTAAAGAGCTTAGAAACTCCATCGCCAGATAGCCGTCGCGCGGCGATTCAACAACGGGCTCAGACGCTAATCCAAGAGGGTTTTCAGCAGAGTATGGCTGAACTACAAGACTGGCTGCGCTTAAGGAATTTGTTGAATCAATATCAGCACAGTTTTGCGGTTGCGCTGCAGGCAGGAACTGCATTTCAATGGTTAGAAGAGTCTCTGCAGCCGGTGTGGAAACAAAAAAAACGGGCGGTGGTGGAATGGGTGTATAAAGCCTGTGATTTTTTTGAACAACCGCGTCCGGTGGATTTGTGGGTGAGCTGGCAGCTGCCTGATGATTCTGTTCAGGCAGTACCGGAACCGGAACAACCATCGGGGAAAAAAGAGGAGGGAATGGCTCCGGTTGCGATCGCAACTGGTCTCGGCTGGGTGTTGGGAGGCCCGATGGGAGCCGCTGTTTTGGGTGGAGCCAGTCACCTGATTAATCGGTCCGGGCGGAAGCCATCTGCCCAGCCAGAACCAACTGTTTCAGCTGATCTCAGTCGTGAAGCGGCTCGGAGTTATCTAGCTCATTTTTCGGAAACTGCGCTGGCCGCTCTACATAATTACCAAAAAACCACCCGACCTATTCTTTACCAGTCTGTTGCTAAGCCAGCATCGCAACAGCAGCGGATTGGCCAACAAACGCTGTTGGAAAATACTCTGGTGGAATTGCAACAGCTAAAAGCCCAGTTGAAGAATTTTGGGAGCTAAGGAGGGAGTAATCGTCTGATATCTAGGGTTCTGCACGATATTGCATATATCGATAGTATTTTGGATAACTATCAAGTCGCACATGCAACCAAGCAACGCCTCCTCCGGCTACAGAGATCCATAATGGTTTAGAGCTAAGCCTTTGCTTCACACATCTTCCTAACATTCTCCATAATGCATGCTGCTGAATTTCTGGTGCATTTCGTAAAAATGCAGCGAGGTTAGTATAATCCACGTCGGTTTTGCATGGAGATGGCACCACTAATAATGCATCCTTGCCGAGATTGTCGAATGCAATAACTCCATTATCACCGGCATCAACATTAAAGTATTGAGCATAAGTTTCCCGGTCAGGGGACCCAAATCGTTTTGGCAGGCTTAAAAGCACAAACTCAAAAGGACGATTGAGATGATTACTTGTAATGGGCGGAGTTTCCCATACGTAGGAAGAAAGCCCTGAATCATAAAGTAAAGAACGGAAGAAACTCCTGAACTGGTCATCATGAATCCAGCGTTCAATTACGTCGTTATAAGATAGAAGTTCATCTTTCTCATGGATCTGAAATCTAAGCGTATTGCCCTTGTTGTAAGATTCTCTAATTCCTCTGAAAGGGCCTTTGTCAATATATGTAGGAATAGTTAGAGACTCCAATTTGTTAATAAGATTTGTCAAATGGGGATGGAAGTCGCGACCGGAATCTACTGCAAAGGCATTCTTCCTAGATAGTCGCTTGAGTGATTCTGGAAGTTGATCTGTGCCGGGCATAAAAGCTCCGCCAATTAGCACAGGTATCAAATGAACCCCTCTATTGAGAGCACTCTGTATCTCTGCTTTTACAAAGTCTTCTTTTTCCTCTTCGCGGACTTTTAACTCTGTCAGCCAATCAGGACCAATTATTGCCAGTAGGGCATCTGCCTGTGCTATCTGTTCAAAGATAAATTCGTCAAATTCACGACCTACAGGAATCGTCTGGATATCAAGGAAGACATTCGATTCACCAAAATGAGCGATCAACCTGTCGGCTATTCGCCCCACAAATATATCAGCATGCCCCCCTACATCAGCTCTCCGGTACGAAATAAAGATACGCATTTCAGAATTCTTCAGTCTGTAGGTTGGGTTGAAACAAAACCAATATTTTCGCCGTTTGTCCCATCTCTCATCAACCCAACAAATCTGACCGATCATTGTCCACATTTTGGGTGTAAGCGTTATCGGTTGACCATGTTGGGTTTATTGAGGAATCTAAAGGACACGAGAGATTTAGGTGGGGAGTACCCACGTTTACCAATTATTGAACGTCAGACCCTGGCGGTGGCAATGTAATTGTCTTATCCACCTCAACGGAGTCCACACCGGCTACCTCAGATAGTGAAGACATCTTGTCCGAGTCCACTGAACCCGTCACAATGCCCAGGGTCGACATGGTTTGATCCACACTTAACCCTGATGCCTTTAGCTGCTCAGCAACCTGATCGATTTGCTCTAGGTGAGCGTCATCAATTGATATTGTCACCTGTACCTTGCTCATATCTGCTCCTGGGTTTGCATCAACAATATCTGATCCACTGGGCGAACAGCTTAACAAGCCCATTGTTGCTATGACAATAATTAGCCAATGAATCAATTGCCTAGGCCACCTAGAGTGTCTCATAGTCCTATGGCTGTTGCGGATCTTTGCCAAGGTTAACGCAAAGATCTGCAACGAACCTTACTAAATATGCAACCGTACGGCTCTAGAACAAAGGGGCTTGTGCCAGACCGATGCCCACATCAGTGCCAGGGAGTACCATGCGCTGAGCATCGCGCATTAGCCAGGCCCAAAGCTCCATGCCTCGTGCTCCAGTTGCTTCAGCATAGAGAGCGGCAATGCCAGCCACGTGGGGTGTGGCCATGCTAGTACCGCTAATCGTATTGTAGCGCTCAGGCATGGGCCAGGTGGAATATACGTCTACACCCGGTGCGGCAATATCCACCTGACCACCGTCTAGGTTGATGCTGCTGTTAGAGAAGAATCCCATCTGCAGCTTGTTATCTAGAGCACCTACGGCCATCAAGGATGGCGCATTGGCCGGATAACCCACGGGCTTGATCTCGCCGCGGTCACGTCGGCTTTCATTTCCTGCAGCCGCAATGATCAAGGAGCCGCGCTTTAATGCCCGATGGCCCACCCGTTCATAGATGGGTGAGTAGGTATCGCCTGGTTGGGTAGGCGCTCCTAAGGACATGGAAATCACGGCGCAGTTATTATTGACCGCCCATTCAATGCCCGCCAGAATACCACTATCGGAGCCGGAACCACGGTTGCTCAGCACTTTGCCTGCATAAATCTCGGCATTGTAAGCAACACCATAACGAGGCAGTGTTGGCGGGTCCATGGGACCACAGGCTGTACCAATACAGTGGGTACCGTGGCCGTTACCGTCTTGTACGTCCTCGCCCCTGATGAAAGAGCGGCTGCGAATCATACGACCGGCAAAGTCAGGGTGGTTCAGGTCTAAACCGGTATCCAATACGGCGATCCTAATACCCAGACCGCTATAGGATGTATCGACTACCTTAGTTGCCTGCAATCCCCAGGTGTTTTTACAATCCTTAAATTCCACCGGCTCACCCTTGCGAGTACGAGCGGCCTGCATGGCTTGATCGGGTTCTGCTTGCTCATACAGGTGATTGGTGGCATCACGATAGCCCCGGAGATACTCCCCGGACAGTCCTTGCCCCAGGGCATACACTACTCGCTCTGGCTGAATGGCTAAAACGTTGCTACTGGCTGCCGCACTGGCTCGTACTGACTGAGCCTGATCGGGGTCAAGGGGAACAACAGCGACGCCTAGATCATCAAAGACGGAGGCATTGGGGCTATCGAGTTCTTCAGTTGTAAAGGCATGATCTTCAAAATCTGCGGCTCTAGCCACACCTTGAATGCCGGTTGCACTGGAGAGTGCTTGAATGCCAGCACCTAAGTCTTCGTCAGGCAGCAGTACCAGATAACGCCCTGTGGTTTCAATAGACATAATTCACCTTTAGTTGCGGAAAGTGGTCTTGAGATGCGATTCGAGATGCAGTCTGTTACATCCAGGTGCACACTTAGCTCCATACAACTTGCCAAGAAACCATTACGGAACAGCTCAAATAAAATGTGAATTTAAGAATAACTCTATAGAAATGTGCTGGTTAAGAATAGTCAACAATTATCTGAATTAGTCGATTCTTAGTTAGAATTTTCGATTTTTCAGCGTTTTTGAGAGTCTCTAACCTGTTTTAAAAAGTGTTTTTTGTTTAGTTTTGTTATCTGTTCCATGGTGATAACAAGATTTAAAATATGTAGGATTAAATTTATTGTTTTAAATGTGGGTGATTACTCACTATTGTTGGCTGTTTCTTTGCCAAGATCATGACAGGCTGATTGAGATAGCAAAGAGCAAGAGTAACAATCTCTCTGCTACGGCCTATTGCTTAATTCATGCTGCCACTGATGGTACGCCTGCAGTAGCCCTCGCTGTGTACACCAGAGGTAGAGAGCTGTAAGTACCCCCAAGCCTGCGGCTAGCATCCAGCGCTGAGTGTTAATGGCGGCCAGGGTCCAGGAGCCGACACCAAACGCAGCGCCGTAGGCACACAGGCTGCTGATCAGCGCGATCGCACTTCCACCCACCCGCTGTTTACCAGCAGTCCAAAATCCGCAACTACCGCCAACAAACAGACCCACCACAGCGCCTGCGATCGCCCACACAGTATCTTGCTCGCTCAGTTGTCCAAAACTGTAAAAGCCCAGGATAGCTAGGGACGCGGCCCCGCTAACCATGCCAGTCAGTCGACGGGGCAGACCCTGGAGAGACTGGATGCCAACGGCGGCTCCGGCAATAGCTAAAAACCCACCTAAGGTGAGCGTTAAACCCCATTGGGGACTGCTGGGGGCCAACCCCAGAGCGCTAAAGACTAAGCTGCTAATGGCATGAAAGGTAAAAAGTGCGATCGCAATTAAACCAGCGGTATACGCTGTAGCCTGCCAGTTCCAGGAAGGACGGTATTTCATCAGCGACTTAAGTGACGTTTCAGGATGACTGGGAATGAGAATTAAATCAGGAAGCTGCCAGAGGCTGTTCTAGCTAGCGCCTCGACTACAGAGTAGCCTAAACCAACATTGATAGCGATTGTCGCATTTTAGATGACAATACGTCCATTTAAATAACTATTGTCTTTTAATTTGGGATTGTTCACACTATAAGTGCAAACTTTGAGAGGAAATTTCCAATGAGTGAACCAACGATTGTTGATACGAAACCAGTCGTCATGGAATTAGAACCTGGCGATTACTGGTGGTGCAGCTGTGGCAACTCTGGGAATCAGCCGTTTTGTGACGGTGCCCACAAGGGAACAGAGTTTACCCCGGTTAAATTTACGATTGAGGAGAAAAAGACGGTTGCCCTGTGTCTATGTAAAAAGACCGATGGTCAACCCTTTTGTGATGGCACCCATAGCAGTCTATAAAGGGCCGCTGTTTCAAGTGTTTTGATTGGATAAAAATCTATGCCCCGTGGGAGTTTGGTGAAAAGAAGCGTGCTGTGGCTTGGGCTGTTAATGCCGCTGATGCTCTATGGCGTTGGTATTTGGCGTCGTCCTAGCCGCCAGGTCGTTACTCGCCAGCCACTCTTTCGGGGTATTGTGTACAGCCGTCATATTGCCGATCACCCCCGACCTCAGGTGGCTCATGTCGTTGAGATTGATTTGACCACCCCTGGGCTAATTCCTTATGTGACGCCTGCCTATCAGCCGGTGGCTGAGATTGACCCGTTGGATTGGGAACGTCGAGAAACAATTGCCCGACGGACGTCTGAGGCGATTAAAGCTGAAGGGCTGCAGCTGGCGATTAATGCCAATTATTTTTTTCCATTTCGAGAAGTCACCCTGTGGAACTATCAGCCCCGTTCGGGTCAGTTGGCAAGTTTGGTGGGGTTAGCGATCGCAAATGGGAATAAGACATCGGCTGAGGACCCCCAGCGAGCAGCTATTTGTTTTTTAAACCAGCAAGCAACAATTCGTGGGGATAGTGCTTGTCCTCAGGAAACCCAGCAGGCAGTGGCCGGTAACTGGATGTTGCTGAACCAGGGCCAGCCCACCGAGACCGTACAACAACAACTCCCTAACGAAGACAACAAACCCTATTCCTATACCATTGCTGCCTTAGATGCGACGGGAACCCGTCTGTGGTTAGTGCTGATTGATGGCAAACAGCCTCTTTACAGCGAGGGGATGACGCTGGCGGAAGTGACGAGATTTGTGCAGGCGTTGGGAGCTGATACGGCTCTGCAGCTGGATGGTGGCGGGTCGACAACGATTGCCATCGCAGCGGCTACCGGGCCACAGGTGTTGAATGCCCCGATTCATGCCAAAGTACCGGGCCAAGAACGGCCAGTGGCCAATCATCTGGGCTTTTTTGCTCAACCCTTAGACCCTGAAATCGATAACAACTAAAAACGAGACGTTTGGTTGAGAGTTAGGCAGGGTGATAAAAGTAAAGTCCGTGTGAAGAGGATGCACCAGGGTTTTAGCCTCTAAATGCCGGGTTTTCAGGGAGCTTATGGTGCTAGTAATACACCAAGAATACGTCAGACTGTTGCCCTGATCTGACCCCCAGTGACGCCCAGTGGCCAGAGGTGATAGTGAGTCGCCAACACATAGTGCTTGTAGCATCAGCCCATGCAAGTTCGAAATTATGATTAAGTTTGGGCTGCATCAATCGTGATTGTTAGGCAGGCATCTTAATCTTGGAAGCGAATTTGCTTATGCATACCTAACTATGGTTTGGAATAGACTCCAGAAGGTCTCTATATATAGCATTTTAGCTTTATTGCTATGTTCTACTGCCGCGAATGCCCAGGATGCTGAGGGCGGGGAACCGGTTGATGCCACCCGTGCAACGACAACAGATACTATTTCTCCCAGACTGGGCGTTGATTTTAATAGCCCTCGCCACGGCGATGATGAACGCAGTTTTGGGCGAGTTACGGGCTTTATTCCCCTCTGGCAAACCCCTGGTAATAATCTGACCTTTTTAGATACGGCTGTTCGTCTGAATAGTACTGGCGAACTGGGGGGGACGGTCACCGTTGGCCAGCGGTACCTCTATAAGAGCATGGTGGTTGGTGGGCATCTTTCCTATGATGTCCGCGATACGGGTAACAATACGTTTAATCAGCTGGGGCTGGGGATCGAGGTTTTTGGTGATTTGTGGGACTTTCACCTGAATGGCTATTTGCCCATTGGGGATACCCAGGCTTCAGCCGGTCGCACTGGCGGCACAGGACAGGTAACCGATACCCGGTTTCAGGGAAATCAGCTGGTCTTTTTAACCGAAGGGGGCTCGGAGTTTCTAGAAAGTGCTTGGGGTGGTGTTGACCTGGATGCAGGCATGCAGCTGGTCGATTGGGAGGATTGGGGTCAGCTCTGGGGCTACGGCGGTGTTTATTATCACGGGGATGCCATCGGCGGGCGGCTACGGGTTGATCATCGGGTCCAAGACTGGCTGCGTCTGGGATTGGGGGTGCAAAGTGATGACAATTTTGGCACTCGGGGCTTCTTTTCGGTGGGCTTTAGCTGGGGTGGAGGTCGCCAGACCCGCTCCGATACAGACGCACTGTGGTTCCGGGCAGCAGAAAGTGTTACCCGCAATAGTGCCATCGTGGTGAAGGAAAGTGAAGTCGTCACGGCGGGCAGCACTGAGATTGCGCTTAACCCAGCGACAGGGCTGGCCTACAGTTTTCAGCATGTGACGCCTGATGCTACGTCGACAGCGGGGGATGGCACGATTGAAAATCCGGCGGCCAATTTGAATTTAATCAATGTCCAGGCCGGTGACATTATTTATGTGCGGGAGGGTGATAGTCGGACTAATCCGTTGGCTCCCTTTACGGTGCCAGGGGAAGTGACGGTGATTGCGGCTGCGATCGCAGAAAATATCTCCACTCAATTGGGGGATATTCCTTTACCAGGGGCCGGTGTGGACGATCTTCCCTTGGTGGATGCCACCGGGTTTGACAATGGGATTACCCTAACCGGTAGCAACATCCGTCTGGCTGGCTTTGAGGTCTTTGGTGCCAATGTAAATGGCATTTTTGCCACCAATGCGCCTAATGCCATCATTGAAAATAACATCAGTCGTAACAATACGCTGGTGGCCATTGGGGTGGAGGGCGCATCAGATGGGGCCATCGTTCGCAACAACCAGCTGGATGCCAATAGTGTCGGCATCGGCATTGCTACCTCGGTTGATGTGCTGGTACAACAAAATCAAATCACCAATAGTCTGGGTCTGGGCATTGGCTTTATTGAGGCGGACAACGGCATCATCGATACCAATATCATTAGCGATGGTGCCGGGGCAGCCATTGGGGTACTCAGCGGCAGTGGCATTGCCATCAGCAATAATCAAATTATCAATACAAATACCGACATCGGCACCCTTAATTCACCTTTAGGGCCACTCGGTTCACCAGCGGCTGTGGTGGTGGGAGCCTTGGAGGGCGACGTTACGATTACGGGCAATATCGTCACCGGCAGCACCGGCTCGCTGATCCTGAATGGCCAGGGGATTTTGGTTGGCAGTAATGCTGGTACCATGGCTCTCACACTGGAGGGCAATACCATCAGTAACAACCAGGGAGATGGCTTTAACCTGCTGCTGGCGGGGGATGGCACCGCCACCGTCGATATCGTTGACAATATCATTGAAAACAATGGGTCAAATGCACCAACCCTGCGCGGTGATGGCATTAAGATTGCTATTGAAGAAGATGCTCAGATTACCCAGCTTGCGATCGCAGAGAATCAGCTGATCGGCAACTTTGATGACGGTCTCGATATTAGCCTAGGTCAGTTTCAGAATATCCCCCTTCCCATTCCTATCCCGATTCCCGGTATTGGCACAGCCATTGGCTCCAGCAATGCACAGCTGAGTAATGCCGAGAGTAGCAATAACGTCATTACCGACAATCAAAATGGTCAGGGTATTATCTTGCGTAGTCTGGGGGACAATAGCAGCCTGTTGATTGTGGTGGATAACAATGAATTGACCAACAATGTGGGCGGTGGATTAGAAGCATCCTCCTTAGATACCAACGCCGATGGATCAACGAACCTGTGCCTAGCGCTGACCAATAACAATAGCGACAATGGCTACCAGCTCAATGAAATCCCCGGCAGCACCTTTACGGTGGTCAATCGAGATGCCGTAGACGCCCTCAATACAGGGGCGATCACCTTTTTCCCAGTGCAGCTCAACTTTGACACCGTGGCGGATGCCGCCAGTTGTCCATAGAGGGCATACCGTTAGAGGTGTTCCATGGAACACCTCTAACGGTTTATGACAATAACCCGATTACTCAATGGAAAAATCGGGCTCAGCATCAATGGACACCCGATTCCACTCGGGTGTTGGCATATTTAGCGTGGCTTCTCGCAGCGCTCCTTCCCAGTATTTACGAATTTTTGCCAAATAGGGATCGCTGGACTGAAGCTGTACCCGATGGCGAATTTCAAAACTGTTGGCTTCATAAAGCACCATGTTGATGGGAGGGCCAACAGAAATATTAGAGCGCATCGTCGAATCGATGGAGAGCAAGGCGCATTTGGCAATTTCATCTAATGATGATTCATGGGTCAAGGTGCGGTCCAAAATCGGTTTGCCATATTTGGTCTCACCAATTTGCAAAAACGGCGTTTCCGGCGTTGCTTGAATACAGTTACCCTGACTGTAAATTAAATACATTGCCGGTGCTTCCCCTGGCAGCTGCCCCCCGACTATAAAATTGCACTGAAATTTAATGCCGTCTTGATCTAACCAGGTGCGATCTTCGTCCTGAATTTTACGAATCTCATAGCCAATATAGCGAGCCACCTCATACATGGTGGGAATGGTGTGTAGCGAATCCTTAGCACCGGTTTTAATCGCCTGACCTAGCTCGTGGATCACCGCCTGAGTCACCGATAAATTACCTGACACACAGGCGACAATTACCCGCTCTCCAGGAATTGAGAAGTCAAATAGCTTTTGATACGACGAAATATAATCTACTCCCGCATTAGTGCGAGAATCGGCTGCCAAGATCAGCCCTTCCTTGACAGCTATCCCCAAACAATAGGTCACTAATTCTGACTCCTCTTTCATCTAGTAGCTGCGCTCAGTGCAGATAAATAATGCATCAGCTTTTTGGTAAGATATGACACATCGTCAAAATATCATGACTTTATCGAGCGTAGCCCCTTAGTCTCTTAGCCAATGTTTTGAGCTGTCGGAATAATAGGGTTTTACCAGGACATTGTCTGTGGAGCTAAGGACTGAGGTTTACAACAATAAAAGTTTTAACTACATACTGAAGATTCTGTTGCGATTCATAGCGAGATGCTACGTGCTGTCTAGATTGATTTTATTCCTATACTTTAATTTAAACAGCAATTGTTCAGCCTACCTACATTGAGTTGTTTCTATGTTCGTTAGTCTCTATAGTCTGTTAGTCTAATTGCTAGGCGTTGTTTATCGGCTCTGGTCTTCATGAGAACAATCTCATCGTTGCCTCTTATGAAAGTGTAATCAGAGCATACAGACATGGGAATCTCCTTATTTTTATCTCTTAAAAATCAGTATGAATCACTGCGACGGGTAAACAGCGTTCCAGTTATGAATCTGATTAGTCACCAGATAGAAGATCAAATTATTAATCATCAAATTACAACTGATTTTTTTGCCGGGTTTCAACGGTTTTCTCATTTTCCTGAACAACTACGCCGCTACAGCCGACTTGGGGCAATTTGCCGCCGGGTTTATGTTTTTGGGGTGCCAGATTGCCAACCCGCTACAATTGCAGGACTGGAATTTATTGAACTAGCCCCAGCCTCTTCCTTGGCCCAAGAATGGTTTTTGTTAGTCAATACGCCTACGTTTTGGGCCACCTTGGTGGCCCGTGAGGTCGACGGCTACGATCCGTCAACGAAAGGTCGCCGCTTTGATGCGGTCTGGTCCTATGATGTTGAGGTGATTGAACGAGTGGCACTGCTTGTTTCTCAGGTGATGGAGAAACCCTATGAGCCGATCCGTGAACGAGATTATGTTCAGCAAAATTGCCATATTTCTGAAATCAACAGCAATATGGTTAACCAAATAGAAACTGTAAATGCGCTCAGTCAACGGCGATGGTCACAGTTACAGACACTGCGGGCCCTTTCAGCTATTTCCGCCCAACGGTTGATGCCCTTTTTGGAAGAAGCAGCTAATGTACTGCTGGAGGTGTTTGGAGCGACTGGGGTTGTGATCGCATTTCAGGCAGATAGCGATAGTTATAAAGTGGTGGTTGCTTCTGGAGAAGCCATGGGGAAAGGCTGGGGCGTGCATCTGGCCGACGGCATCTGTGGCAAATCCATTCGCGAAGGACGTCCTATACGGTATCAGGACATTAGCCACCATCAGCGGTTTGACTCACAGCTGCCCAGTGCCCAGTCCTTAATGGCAGCACCTATCCACCATCATAAGCAACCGGGGGTGGTTGCCCTGGGGCACCCCAAACCCAATACCTGGGATGAAGAAGATATGGATATGCTAGAAACCGTGGGTCGTTTTATGGCTATTGGGCTAAAGCAATTTCTGAAGCAAGCCCAGTCAAAACTTAAATCTCGCGATCAACAGAAAGTAAAAGCTTGCGACTATCCGGGATTGACAACCAAATAACGCCTGTCTTTTTTCTCATGTTGATTTTTTATGGGGACTTAATGGCCATATTACTCTGGAGGGAGTATGGCTGTGATTGGTTGACCTGATACTCAATTAACTGCTGTACCTTGATAATGGTCTGATTAAATTCTGGACCTTTGCGGTGAGGCATGCTGTCAAAGGCCTGTTGCTCATCTTCCATCATCAGCACATCCTGTTCAACTAAGCCTGCCAACAAACCACGGGCCGCATTAAACAGACTGTTTTTAACAAAACGGCGAAACCGCATTGGTAGTTTGTGTAGCCGATGGAAGGCCCCTAGCGAAACAAAATGAACTAGATAGGCTTTCGTTTGGGTTTCACTCACCGGACAGAAGAGACAATAAATTTTAAAGTCTTTTCCTAAAACAGACTGCCAGTGGGGATAAACATAGCTGACATCCAGATTGGTAGGACGCAGCTGGCGCATAGCTGGAATAAATAGCTGGCCAACGGAGTAAATTTTGTCGATTTTGTAATAGCTTTCGGCATCGTAATGGGCATCTACGCGAGTTGGATGGGTTTCAATCTCACGCAGCACTGGATTGGCCCATGCTTGCAAATCATCGTGCAGCCGCCCATGGTACATGTCCATCAGGTTCTCGATCAAAAATGAGAAATGGGAGCGGGTGTCGATGGTGGTGTAGGAGGCAATGTAATTAATGTGATCCCACTCCGGTATTCCCATCAGCGGCACGGTATCTGCCTGGTCTACCTCTCCTGGAAACAGCCAGATAAAACCGTCCTGTTCTTTGACTGGGTAAGTACGCAGACGACAGTTAGGCAGCTTTTGTTTTTTGCTCAGGTAGGGGACGTCCACACAAGCGCCCGTGGGATCAAACTGCCAGCCGTGGTAAACGCACTCTAGCTGATTGCCCTGCACTTGGCCATGGCTGAGCCGGACTTGGCGGTGGGGGCAGCGATCTTCCAGGGCATGGACTACGGTTTGGTTAGCTGATGCGTCCCTGGCCTGCTCACGATACAGCACGATGCGCTGATGCCACAGCACCACCCCCAAGGGTTTATCGGTGAGCTCACTACTTTGGGCCACCACATACCAATGGTTAAGATTAATCGGAGCACGACGAACAGCTTCCAGCGATACGGCAGCAGTTTGTCCAGAGGTGAGGATAGAAAAAGGCTGAACCATATAGGATATTTGTAGAAGGCAGCAAGGAACGCGGCAATTAGATTACACCCTAACGCACATACTCAGCTGTAAAAGAGCTGAATGAAATCATCAAGGTGTTGCTGATTTTCGGTAGGATTTAATCTGAACAATATCGCTATCGGGCAATCTGGTCGGATCGATTTATCCGCCAAATCAGCAACGGTGAAAAAGCGCTAAATTTTGAAGACGCCTTCGGGATTAACCGACATTAATGGACGACGGGCACTGCCCTCTTGCTGTAAAACTTCATTGGCAGCGAGTAAACCGCTGCTGATGGCTCGTTCCATTAACCCGCAGGGGAAGGGCATTTTGACCCAGTCTCCGGCAAACAGGAGGTTGGGGACAGCGGTGGCGCTGCTAGGGCGGTTGGGATAGCTACCGGGTGGAAATCCGGCAAAGTTCTTTTGGTTCACGAGTTCCTGGTGCAAAATTGTGGCTCCTTCTAGTTCAGGAACAATCTCCCAAAGTTCTCGTTTGAAGGTGTCTAATAGCGCTTTCTGGGTAGGAAATTGATTCTCTTTATAACAGTAAGCGTGTAGCTCTACAACGCTCCCGCCTGTATCTTCGGCCCATTGGGCATAGTCTCCTTGGACTTTATGGTAAAGGGTAATGCTGTCAGTGAGGTCGTAGCCGGAGAGGGAGGTAAACCAGCTGTGTTCCCATTGGAAATCGCGATCAAGCCAAAAACGGCCCACTGCAAACGGATCGGCCACCTGGAGCTGGTCGACCTGGGCCATAACGGTGGGATGGGGGTCTCCCTGAGAGAGGGCAAAGAGATTTTTGATGCCGGGAATATCGGCGGCAAAAATAAAGT
Source organism: Leptolyngbya sp. Heron Island J (assembly GCF_000482245.1). GTDB lineage: Bacteria > Cyanobacteriota > Cyanobacteriia > Phormidesmidales > Phormidesmidaceae > Leptothoe. The sequence goes on from NZ_AWNH01000012.1 coordinate 156,149, forward strand.
AGTCGGCTGCCAACTTGTTGGCGAATGCTTCAGCCTTTTTATCGGGGTTAGCCGCCATCAGCTGGATGCGATCGCGTTCTCGTTTGAGCACCTTAAACTGAGCTAAATTCTCTTGGGCTGGGCCGCGCACCACCTGGCCATCAGCGTCATAGGCGGCACCGTGGCAGGGGCAAACAAAACCTGCGCCGTTGGCGGCAACTTCTTTGTTGACGCTACAGCCCTGGTGGGTACAGGTCAGGGAAATGGCGCGATCGCTGGTGGATTCTGTCACAAACAGTTTGTCGCCTGCACCATAGTATTCGGTATCATCAGTACTCAAGAGGGGATTGCGATCGCACCAGAACGGCACTGAATTGACAGCAATTGGCCCTTTTTGGTATTCAACATTAGCGATCTTACCCTCACCCCAGTTAATCTGACTCACGGTTACACCCGTTAGAATCCGACCACCATTGGCTACAATTGCATCACTTAAAGGGTCCACTAAACAGCGACCCATATCTTCGCAGGTACCGTTAAACGCCAGTCCTTCAGGATTACCAAAAAAGTAAAAGTGAAAAAACTGCATCAGCTCACCAGCACTCAGCACATCCGGCGAATTGAGGCTGGATTTGGCAAAGGGCAAAAAATACAGATCGTATAGCCCCTTAGGAAACTGACCCTGGCCCCATTCTTCCACCGACAGATGATCCAACCGCTCATAGGTTTGGGGCATACGGAAGCTGGTGATTTCTCGAAACACTTCCAAATGCTTCAAATTGGTTAAATTAATCCCCCATTTCAGGCGGTTGTCTGATTCCACCGCCAAATCCACAATGTTCCAGGGAAACGCCGCATTGCTGGGGTAAAACGCCTCCGGTTTGTAGCCATTTTTATAGAGAACTGCATAGAAATTAAGGGACTGGAAATTATCCCGTGCCTTGAGCTCATCCACCAGGCTAAACAAGTTGTAATACTGGGGAAAAAAGCCATGGAAACCATGTTCCATCCGCAGTTCATGATCGCCCACTTTGATGGGCCAGCTAGCAATCTTGCCCCCCAGCTGGGGAGAGCGCTCTAGCAACGTGACAGCGACTCCGCGCTTACTGAGTTCATAGGCCGCTGCGAGTCCAGCCAAACCACCCCCAACAATTACAGCGGTGGTAGCACGTCCTACCTTTTGTGGTAAATCAAGCCGATCAACTTGATGGAGCGTCGGTTGGGGTTTAGCAAAGCGGGTGTAGCCCAAGGTGCCGCTAACGGCTCCGACTCCTAGTAGCTTCAGGGCGCTTCGTCGTGAAATGTCAGGGGTTTGCCAGGTTTCAGGGAATGGATTCATTAAGGAAATAGACGTAATCGGTGAACGATTGAGAGGGTGAGAGTCATGAGGATTAAAAAGTCAAGACAAACCAGGTCAAGCAGATTTTTGATACTTCAACCCAAAACCTATACGGACACCTCAGGCACTATGGATGATCAATGACGGTATCGGGTGATGGAGAGTTAACCAGCCTGTTAACACCTATGGTGAAGAGCGGAAAGTTCATCGGCCTCAACCGTGATGTGGGCGCAACGTTATGGATAACGCCCATACATCGAAAAAATAAAACCTCATGAATTCATTTCCATAAAGTGCTTTTAGGCCATGACTAGGCAAGTTTGATATAAATCATTTTTGGTACAAATCTTAAACCATAAAGGACTGTAACGGGGAAATGCCAATGGCTTACCTACTAGCTCAAATTGCGAATTATCAGCGAGAAATTATGGCGGTTGCCCAGCGCATTTTACTAGAGCTATTGCGACGGCGGCGCAGCTTGATTTTTTGGGCAATTTTCCCCACATTACTGTTGTTTCTGAATGGAGCGATTACGGCAGAACGGGCACAGCTGGAGCGAGCAGAGGCGTTAGCAGTCGTAGCCCCGCCAACCCTGGTGGGGGCAGCATTATTTTTTAGCTGTTTGGGCGGCAGTGTGGCGACGGTGGTGGCTGAGCGTGAACAAAATACGCTGAAACGGCTATTTCTGTCACCGTTGCGCGGGGTGTCTTATTTTTTGGGGATTGTGGTGGCCCACAGTGCGATTGGGGTGGGTCAGGGATTATTGGTGTTTGCGATCGCCCTGGCCCTGGGTGCAACCTTTCCCGGCTCATGGCCCCTGGCCATAATCATTATTCTGCTCAGCATTCTCACCTATGTGGGCGTCGGCTTTATCCTCGGTACCCAATTCGCCCGCCGCACCGAAGATGTCAATGCCTTAGTCGCCGCCTTTGGCGTACCCTTACTGATCCTGGGTGGAGCCTTTATGCCCACTGCCATTTTCCCCGACTCCCTGATCCGGCTGGCCCAATTCAATCCCATTTTCCATATGACAGAGGCGTTAACACTGACCCTGGCCGGAGAAGCAGCCAATCACCATATCAGCTTTTTAGGAATATTTGCCCTGGCCATGGTGATTACTGGCTGGCTATCCTACCGCCGGATGGTGCGTTTAGAACGCACCCTTTAGCGGCCCTTTAACGGTAAGTTGAAATAAAGCTGTGCATGGTCTTGCCAATGAATGCAAACACTAATGGCCAAGTTCTACCCAAGCATATAACCCTACTCCAGTGCGGTCTCAGATGGGATGCCCAACCCGAGACAGAATTAGATTTAGACATGGCGGTTTTAGCCCTGACTGCCACGGGCAAATTGGCCGCTGGGAAAGAAGGATTGATCTATGCTGGACATCCCCGTCACTCATCCGGCGCAATTCAACTGCTCAACGACAGCATTACCGGCGAAGGCGACGGTGACGACGAACAACTGGTGATCCATCTGTTACAGCTGCCGGTCGATATCACCAAGCTGCTATTTGTGGTCAATATTGACTGTGGTGAAGAACAGCACCAGGACTTTAGCCAAACCCCAAATGCCTGCTGGCGTCTGCTCGATCGCTCCAGTCAGCGGGTTTTACTCAATCGGTCATTGTCCAATGCCCAATGGCAAAACGTCACTACTCTGTTTGTCGCCACATTGGAACGCACAGTCGATCAATGGCAAATAGTCTCCTGTCTTGAACCCAGCTCCCTCAGAAATCTCCATGACCTTCTGCACCAATACAGTTAAAAACAGTTAACACTCGTTTAACTCAGCGCTGCACATACTTGCTCAATGCTTTGAACGCTGCCGGGGTTGATCAGACCATGGTAGTCAAAGCCATAAACCTGATCGGATTGGACGGCTGATAGCTGTTCCCAAAACGGATCGGTTTTAAGCTGGGCGATTTCCTCCTCCAAACCGCTGCCAGAGTCAATAAAAAACAGCTGTTCTGGATTCATTGCCAAAATTTTCTCAGCAGATAGGGTAATGTACCCTTGAAATTCACTTTGACCCTGCAAATCTGCCGTCAGGTTTTGAATATTAAACTTCTCCAAAAAATTGCCTGCCCAGCTATCTTTGTTAGGCGACAACAGCGGTTCTCGGCTGGCCAACACTATTGCTGTCGGGCCACTGTCCGAGGCCTGTGCCAAACAAGCATCATACCGTTCCACCAAAGGTGTTGGATCGACATTCAGCTGAGTAGCCAGGACTTGGGTAAAGTTTTTAAGACTTTCCCAATCATCAATCTCTGTAGATAACACATTGACCTCTAAGTCTGTTAGTCGTTCCAGCGTTTTATCATGGAATCCCGCCGCACCAATCACCAGGTCAGGTTGCAACGCCACAATTTTTTCGAGATCGGGTTCAGTGCGTCCGCTGCTAACAATCGTTAATCCCTCAAATCGCGGATCTGCAGTCAGCAGCGAACTGCCAGGAATAGCCACCAGGGTATCGTCAGCCAGCGTCTGCACAATATCAGCACTGATGGAGGTCAGCGCCACAATCTTCTCAGGTGTATTTTCAGCTGTAGCAGTGGTCTCTAGTGTTGCGGGTGTTGCGGGTGTAGAGGAAGGGTTGGGGCTACAGGCTGAGACGGTCAGGGCTAGACTCAACACCCCAAAGAGTTTTCCTAAAACGTGGGTCGTCATAATTGTTCTCCTAAGCTGCTGATATCATCAATGGACATTAAAACTGCCAGGTAACCCCAGCTTGCACATTTAATCCTGGCTGCTCAAAACGAGCCCGCCGCAGGTCAAATAGACTATCGTTGCTATCTAAAAACCGCACATCGGCATAACGTTCATAGTCAGTATCAAACAGATTGAACAATCCTAAATTTAGGGTGAGATTAGAATGAACCTGATAGTAACCAATCAAATCAAACACGGAGTAGCCATCAGGGACAAAGGGATCTTGGCCGGCTTCCGGTTCAAACCCTTCCCCTCGGGCAGTGCCCACCAGGGTACTGACAAACTCAGCCCCCCAGCGTTGATCGGATGATCGGTAGCGCAGCCCCAGGACTGCTTCAATGGGGTCAACTGTGGACAACGGTTCATCTGAGGTGAGATTGTTCCCCTCGGTCCAGGCAATTGTTCCCAATAGGCTAAACCCACCTTGCCCAGGCGTAAACTGATATTCTGCCTTAGCCTCTGCCCCGTAGGTTTCTACTTCATTCAGGTTGACGTTTTGAAACACTAAAAAGGGTCGCCCCTGGACAAATTCTGTATCAATTAGCTGGTTGTCAATAAAGTCGTCGTAGCGGTTGTAGAATCCTGCCAGACTAAAATTAAACTTCGAGAAATTGCCTCGCATTCCTACTTCAAAACTGTTGCTGGTTTCTGCTTCCAGGTCAGGGTTGGGTTCGGTGCGGTAGCCAAAAATTTGGTTGGTGAAACCGCTGTTAATCTCATCATACTGGGGGGCACGAAAGCCACGGGAATAGCGTCCATAGAAGCTCAGCTCAGAACTGGGCTGATACACTAACGCCAGACTGGGTGCAAACGAGCTATCACTAAAGTCGGTTGCCGTGGCTCCATTCCGCTCAAAATCTTCGTCAATGGAGATGTTTAAGTCGTAATAGTCGTAGCGTAGACCAGGGATCACACTAAAGCTGCCGTCACCAAATTCAATCTCATTCTGGAGATAAACCCCTGCCCTCAAGGTATCTGAGTTGGGATAATCCCGTGTGGGAAAGTCATCGGGAATGGCCGTTTGGGTAGTTGCGCCGGTAATCAGGTCAGTTTGCACTCGGTCCCGCGGTCGAGCATTAAAGGTATTAGAAACATCTACTCCGTAGGTCAGCCGGTGACTGCTATTACCCCAGTCAAAGTCACTACGCAACTGAACATCGCCCCCAAACACCTGATCGGCAAAGCGATTCTCACTCACCCGCAAAGCAGGCAATGTTTGAAATGTGCGAAAATCAAACGACAGTAGCTCCCGCTCGTTTTCTTCTTGGGTGCGAGCATCCTGGAAATAAAGACGGGCCTGGGCAAAGTTAAGAAAGGATGTGCTTTCTGCATTGTCGTATTTATAGGCCAGACTAAACCGGGTGCGATTGGTGTCAATCTCTTCTTCAAATCGCGTCGTGGTGCCTGTAATTAGGGGTAAATTCTCGTCTGCTGTGGTGGTGTCGGTATCGTTATCAAATAGCTCCACGGTAAAGTCAACCGCACTAGTTTCATCCAAGTTATAGACCAATTTCCCCAGCAAACTGTTGCGGCTATTAATTTGGTCATCCCCTAAATTTTCGGCTTCAGAACTATCTCGTCGAGAATAGGCTAAGAGGGTATCGATATTATTAAATCGATAAACCTGAACCAGGGTGCTGGCAAATCCGCCATTACGGCTGTCAAAATTGGTCGAACCGGTGGCAGCCGAATTACGACCCACATTATCAATCAGCTCAGTGGGGTCCAGGGTAAAGTAGCTGACTGTACCACCCAGGGCATCACTGCCATACAGGGTAGATGCTGGACCGCGTAAAATCTCAGCAGTCCGGAGGATTTCAGTATCAAAATAATCTCTGCCCAAATTAAACCCGGCCCCCACGGTGACTGGATTACCAAATTGAAAAGCGGAGGGTAGCCGGATATCATCGACTTGAATCAGCACCCGGTTACCATCAATTCCGCGAATATTAAAATCCTGTAGGCCAAATTGCAGATTATTTCTAACCGATACACCGGGTTCATAGCGAACCAGGTCAGAAATGTCGCGAATCAATAGGCGATTAACCTCCTCTGCATCCATCACAGTCACAGTGGTTGGCGATGTCTGAATGGTGCGGGGGGTACGAGTGCCGGTAACTGTAATCCGTAACAACCCGTCTTCATCTTCAACCACATCCTCGTCGATGACATTATCTTCAGTTGGGTCTACTGGCTCGGGGGGTGTCTGAGCAAGATACCTGGTTTCCGGAGTAGCTACAGGCAAACCGTGAGGCGTATTTTCGGATGCTGCCATGGCGTGGGCAGCCATTAGGAGCATTAAGCATGGGCCTTTAAAAAGAAAAATTCTCAATAAGCGCGGGTAGTTCATCTCAGGATTATTAGACTAATTGGAAAATCAAGACAGTCCAGCAGACTGTGGTTTATGGCTGCCTATGTTTCGGGGCTGGATGCCAATTCAACGGTTTCGTTTGGTGGGGTGGGGGCAGATTGTTTGGCGGTCAACGGACAGATTTGGGGACCCACAGGGGTGTCTACAATGGCTACATCGACGTCAAACACCTGGTTAACAATGTCAGGAGTGAGGGTATCGGCCACTGCACCCACAGCCCACAGAGTGCCCTCGCGCATGAGGGCCAGCCGATCGCTGTAGCGAACGGCGAGATTAATATCGTGCAGGACGGTGATGATGGCCAGCTGTTGTTTTTGATTGAGCTGTTTGAGCAGTTCTAAAAGCTGCAGCTGATAGTGAATATCGAGGTAGGTAGTCGGTTCATCAAGCAGCAATACCTTGGGTTGCTGGGCCAGGGCCAGGGCCAAAAAGGCTCGCTGTCGCTGACCTCCAGACAACGCGGATACGGGGACATGGCGATATTGCTCCATGTCTGTCCAGGCTAGGGCTTGCTCAATCTGCTGGTGATCAGCGGCGGTGAGGTCCCACTGCCACCAGGGTTGGTGGGGAGAACGGCCTAGACTCACTAGCTGATAAACACTGAGACCGGCTGGCAAAATTTGTTGCTGGGGTAGCAATGCTAGCTTCCGGGCGACCGCTGTCGGTGACAGGCTGTGGATATCGTCACCGCTGAGCCAGATAGTTCCTTGTTGGGGAGATAAGATCCGCCCGCAGAGTCGCAGCAAGGTGGATTTACCAGACCCGTTGGCTCCCAGAATACTGAGCCATTCCCCTTGATGTAGCGTCAGGCTGACCTGCTGAACAATAGTGGTGTCGCCATAGCCACCTTGCAGATTGGATGTTTCTAAAACCATAGCTAGCCCCTCGTAATAGCTCCACTACGACGATAAAGCAGCCACATAAAGACGGGGGCTCCCATGATTGAGGTGACAATGCCGACAGGTAGCTCAATGGGACCGAGGCGGGCCAATAAATCAGCAAAGCAAAGCACCAAAGCTCCCCCCATGGCAGAAAAGGGCAGCACTAGTCGATAGTCGTTGCCGACCAAAAATCTGACGCCATGGGGGACGAGCAGACCAATAAAGCCCACTAAACCAGCAATGCTGACGGCTCCAGCGGTGAGCAAGGTGGCGACTGCGCCGATCAGCAGTCGCGATCGCACCAAGGACGACCCCAGCCCCACCGCCAAATCATCCCCCAGATTTAACAAATTCACCTGCCGAGCCAGTAAACAACCCAGGAGCAAAGCAATCAACATACTGGGGCCAACAATTCTCACTTCTGTCCAACCCCGGCCATTGAGACTCCCGATCAACCACGTCAGAGCAGCCTGCACCTGGCCATCCGGAGATAACAGTAGCAGCATGGTTTGCAGCGCCGCAAACAGAGTACTGGCGGCAACGCCTCCCAGGATGAGACGCTCCACCGAGATCTCACCCCTGGTTTTGGCCAGGGCAAAGACCAGCGCCATCGCGATTACCCCGCCCAGCCAGGCCCCCAACGGTAGCCAGATAGCCCAGACCCTAAGACCGACGATCAGCACAGCCGCCAGCCCTGCCCCAGAGGAAATCCCTAGCAAAAACGGACTGGCGAGCCCATTGCGCAACATCCCTTGCAGCAAAGACCCGGCCATCCCCAAAGCCGACCCAACCATGATCGCAGCCACCACCCTGGGCAACCGTAAATCCCACACAATTGTCTGGTTGATGGTACTGCCCTCTTTGAGTAAAGCCGCCCATAATTCTGGGCGAGTCAGGGCCACAGAGCCAAAGGACAAGGAGATAGCGATGGTTAAAAACAGCCCCAGCAATAGCAGTAAACCCACCAGCAATAACGGCGGCCACACCGACCGCTGCCGTGACCGTTGAAGAGCTGCTTTTGATGAAACCGATCCCATGCCTGTATGCCGCTGACTTAACCCTGCATCTATGTCCAGAACCGGAGTTTTTCCGTAATTGCTCTGTGGACAAATAAACGTCCACGCAAATCATCCCTTTAATGAAAATAGATGTCAAGTAAAGCAATTGACTTTACGTGAGCAGCCTGAGCGGTTACTAAAGGCCAGGGTTAACCAAGATACTGATGAGCCCATAGGGCAGCCTGGGTGCGATCGCGAACATCCAGCTGGCAAAAAATATTTGTCAGGTGATTTTTAATTGTGCCTTCGGTTAGGTTTAGGGCAGCCGCAATTTCTCGATTACTTTTACCCTGGCCCAACAGTTTCAAAATCTCCAACTCTCTTCGATTAAATTGGATATCGTAATCGGTTGATTTAGGATCCGCCGGAGCATTGTTCAGCTGAGAGAACACCTTGGGGGCAATGGTGGGGCCTAATTGGCTATAGCCCTGGTTTAAGCTACGAATAGCAGCGGCCACCTTGGGAGCCGGGGTGCTTTTGAGCAAATACCCTAATGCTCCTGACTGTAGGGATTTAAACACATATTCATCATTGTCAAATGTGGTTAAAACCAAAATCCGAATCCAGGGGTAGCGGGTATGAATAGCTTGAGTTGCCTGGACTCCGTCACAGATGGGCATCCGCACATCCATCAAAATAATGTCGGGCTGCAGTGTTTCCGTCAGCGCAATGGCTTCCTCTCCATGATTGGCTTCACCAACCACAATCAGATCCTCTTCAAGGGATAACAACGTCGCCAGTCCTTGCCGAAAAATGGGTTGATCATCAGCTAATAAAAGTCGAATCATCGAGGTATCCTAATCTGAATACAGGTGCCCTGGCCTAGTCGGCTATCCACCCGCATCGACCCACCGACCAGCTGGGCTCGTTCATGCATCCCCCTGAGACCAAACCCATAGGTAGGTTTAGCCAGATCAAAACCAATCCCATCATCTTCCAGTCTGATAGTAACCATCTCTGCCGAGGCTTTCCCCTGTAGCTCAATGACCCGGGCCTGACTATGTTTACGGATATTTTCTAGCCCTTCTTTAATCATGCAGTAAAGCTGATGATTGGTTTGTAACGCCAGCTGCGGTAAGTTGATATTGCCCTTGACAGTCAAGGATGGCTCAGAGTCGAAGGATTCGAGCAACTGCATCAGGGCTAAATTTAGATCAAATGTTTCTTCTCGCATGGTAGTGACTGCTCGGCGCACTTCGCGGACAGACTGACTCGCCAACAGTTTGGATGTGTTCAGCGCCTGTTGCACCTTTTCAGAGTCTTGATTATAAAGTCGTTGTGCCAATTCTAGCTGTACGTCCAGGGAGATTAAGGTATGCCCTAGGGAATCATGGATATCTCGGGCAATGCGGCTACGTTCTAAATCCGCTGCCAACAGTTCAACTTCCTGGGATAACGCAACGGCCTGCTGGCGACTCTTATACTCGGCCACCAGGGTCAGACAAAGCAAAATAATCAGGACACTGAAAGGAACATAAATTACCAGATTGTTAAAGACCGCATCAATCACCATGAGCTGAGGAGCAGCTTGCAGAGCATCAAGATGTATTTGCACCCGTGCTTGAATTTGCTCAATCGGTGTAGACACATTTTGCATCAACCGCCACACTAAACCAACATGCCAGGCGATACCAGCCCAAATGGCAGTGACGATAACATCGCGACGACGCAACAAAAAACTACTTTTGGCTAAATACAAAAAGAGAAGCAGATCGAGTCCCCAGTCGCTAAACGCACGGGTCAGCAACAAACAGAAAATCTCAATAAAAATGTAACTTTGCCGTTGCCATAGGGGTCGCCGAATTGGAAAAACAAAGCTCAACGCCGCTAAAACTGCCAATACACAGAAATTCAGGTAGTCGCCTACTCCGATTTCATAGGGCACCGAGTCATGTAGGATAGGAAACAAGACCCTCAGGGTCACCATGACCAAAAATGCCCACTCCACATAGCGTAAAATTTTTGGAATTGAAGGATTGATGGTGGAAATCTGAGGAGTTGCCTGAGCTGACATCAGCCTAACTAGCCTAATTCTATGATTGCTTTTATAGCTTATGAAAGTTATGGATAAACTTCCATGACAAATGTCATTTGTCGGGATGACCTGTCGCTATGGCACTGGCTGCAAAATCCTGAGTAACTTTAAAGAGCAAAGATAGAAGAGCCTGCGGAGGCTGTCGATTTTTATGAAACAACTACAGCTGGGTACAGGGTTAATAGCAATATCCATTGGCATGATGGGGTTTGGGTTTGGCAATTTACCCTTACCACTGACGACAAATGCGGCGATGGCAGCTGATGATCAGCTATCCCCGCTGATTCAACGGGAGTTATTCTTTGCTAATCCAGAGATTACCGGAGCTCAACTTTCTCCCGATGGCCAGTTTCTAGCATTTCAAAAACCTCTAGACGGGGTGATCAATGTGTGGGTTAAGGGCATCAATGAGCCCATGGAAGCGGCTCGTCCAGTGACCGCAGATGGAGATAGTCCCATCATTGCTTATTTTTGGAGTGCCGATGGACGCTATATTCTCTATGCGCAAGATAAGGGGGGCAATGAGGATTTCCATATCTATGCTGTAGACCCTAATTCTTTAGGCGAGACTATTCCAACCGCCCGTAATTTAACTCCCCTAGAGGGTGCTACAGCTTTGATCTATGCGGTGCCTAAACAAACACCTAACCAGATTATTGTGGGTTTGAACGATCGCGATCCTCGATTTCACGACATTTACCGTTTGGATTTGACGACGGGAGACCGCACATTGTTGCTACAGAATGATGAGAATATCGGTCACTGGACAACTGATTTAACGGGCAATATCCGTCTAGCCCATCGTCAAACCCTGGAAAAAGGCAATGAGATTTTGGCAGTCAAGGATGATGGGTTAATCCCTGTCTATAGCTGCCGTATTGAAGAAACCTGTATGCCCATTCGCTTTCATCCAGATGGTCAGCGGGTATATCTCATCAGCAATCGCGATGGAGATTTGATTCAGCTAGAACTGCTAGATCTTGAGAGCCAACAGAGTCAGGTGATAGAAGCTGATCCTGAAAACCAGGTAGATTTTGCCACTGCCATATTTTCAGAGGCTACAGATGAGTTGGTGGCAACGGCCTATGTTGGTGATCGCCTCCGCATCTATCCTCAAGAGGAGCAGTTTGCCGCCGACCTGGCGTTTATCCAGCAACAACTTCCTGAGATGGAACTGTCTGTGCAATCCATGACTCAGGATGACCGTCTGGTGCTGATCAGTGCCCAAAGCGATGTCAATCCTGGGGCTGTCTACTTGTTTGATAGTAGCGCTCAAACCCTGGAAAAACTCTATGAAGTGCGACCAGAGCTATCCAACCAGCAGCTGGCTACCATGCAGCCAGTGCGCTATACCGCCCGTGATGGCTTAGAAATTCCGGCATATTTGACCCTGCCTCAGGGCCTAGACCCGGTGAATTTACCGGCGATTGTGATGCCCCACGGTGGCCCCTGGGCGCGGGATGTATGGGGATATCACCCATTTACTCAGTTTCTGGCCAATCGAGGCTATGCGGTACTCCAACCGAATTTTCGCGGGTCTACTGGCTATGGTAAAGCCTTTCTCAATGCGGGTAACAATGAATGGGGCACCGGCGCAATGCAGCATGACCTGACGGACGGGGTGCAGTATCTGATCGATGCAGGCATTGCCGATCCGGAACGGGTTGGTATTTTTGGAGGCTCCTATGGAGGGTACGCAACACTGGCTGGGTTAGCCTTTACGCCCGATATTTATGCGGTTGGGGTATCTGCTGTAGGGCCTTCTAATTTGATTACATTGCTGGAGTCAATTCCTCCCTACTGGGCAGCGCTTCACGCAACCTTTGCGCTGCGGTTGGGCGATCTCGAAGATGAAAGCGATCGCAACCGTCTGCAGGCCCAGTCACCGCTGTTTGCTGCCGAACAAATTCAAGCCCCGCTGATGGTAATTCAAGGAGCCAATGACCCGCGCGTTAAGCAAGCCGAATCGGATCAAATTGTGGCCGCGTTGCGAGATCTAGACCGCCCTGTAGAATATCTAGTCGCCCTTGATGAAGGCCATGGCTTCCGTAAAGAAATCAACACGCTGGCCATGACCGCTGCCCTGGAACGATTTTTGGCTGAGCATCTTGGCGGTCGTTATCAACCAGAGATGACGCCCGACTTACAAACACAACTGGACGCTTTAACCGTTGATATCAATACTGTCACGGTAACTGAATCCAGTCAGCCAGAGATTGTTGAGCTGGACCCAGCTATCTATGATCGCTACACAGGCACCTACCAGCTAATGCCCAACATGCAGATTGCGATTTCAGTAAATGAAGAACAACTCATTGCTCAGGCTACGGGGCAAGAGGCGTTTAATCTGTATCCCATTTCAGAGACTCAATTTGTGGCTAAAATTGCCGATATCTTGATCCAATTCCAGGCAGCGCCAGAAGAAACCGTGAGCGGTCTGACACTGTATCAAGCCGGTCAAGAACTCTTTGCCCCTAAAGTGAGTGGAGAATAATCCTGATAAACCGCTATACTACGGAGCGGCTATCAAGCACCCATCTAACTCAGGGAAACAATAATCGGAGATTAGCACAATGGTTGCAAGTGCCACTTTTGGAGCAGGTTGTTTTTGGGGAACCGAACACGCATTTCGACAGTTGTCTGGTGTGGTCAAAACATCCGTTGGCTACATGGGTGGACACTTTGAAAATCCCTGTTATTTGGATGTCCTCTCTCGAATTACCGGGCATGCTGAAGTGGCCCAAATCCACTATGACCCAGCAACAATTAGCTACGAAACCTTATTAGACCGCTTCTGGCAGATTCATGATCCCACTAGCCTGAATCGTCAGGGGGCCGATCGTGGCGAACAATACCGCTCAGTCATTTTCTATCATACGGACGAGCAACGGCAGCTGGCCCATCGAGCTAAACAGGCGATGGCGAGCCAATATCCCCAACCCATTGTGACCGAAATTGTTGTAGCGACTCAATACTGGTTAGCCAGTGAGGAGCATCAGCAGTATTTTGAAAAAAAATCTCTTAAACGCCACTCAAAACAGTATCTGTCTTAGAGAACAGACCTAAAGAAGAGCCCTGGTGATTCTTGATGGATCACCAGGGCTCTTAATTTTTTGAATGCTAATACAGATAACTCACAAATTGAGCAACTGTAGCTAGATCGTTACTTAGTACGCTCGTCAAGCTGGTCCAGACGCTCTGCCTGAATATCCTTAACACTCTTAGTCTGATTGTCTAAGTGCTCAAGACGCTGCTCATGAAGCTTGTTACCACCTGCAACATCCTTTAGCTGATCATCAGACAATTGCTCGTCAGTAACGTTCTTGTTCTGCTCTTCCATGGAAGTTACCTCAATCAATGTAGAAACAACAAAAGTCTTGTCCGGTCGTCTAACACAGGACTCCCCAATCATATCGAGCATCTCGCAAAATGGAAGAGATTTTGTCAGCTTCTCATGAATTTTTAATGATATATGGGGTTTTGAAGAGTTTTCTGAGGTTTTATTAAGAGATCAGAAGTCAATTGTGATGAAATCCAGTTAAATGCAGCTCTAATTATTAGAATCTCCTGAGTATGGTCACATTTGCTCAACTTTCTGCTATAAGGGGCATTGAGACTTCAAATGTGATTAATCACATTGCAAGTGCTGGGTTAGAGGTGAGGTACGCATGGGCGACAGTAATATTTTTCGTCGAGAAGCTTTAGAGCGGTTATCTTCTCCAGAGCAGCTTGACCAGCTGATGCAAATCGTCTCACCTCGTAGCTGGTTGCCACTAGCGACCGTTGGCGGATTGTTAGGAGCTGCTATTTTTTGGGCCTGTGAAGGGCGCATTCCTGTAACCACTAGTAGCCATGCCATCCTGGCCTATGCTGAAGGCGAGTCTGGTGAATTAGTTGGCGTAGCACATTTCCCCACTGGAGAGCTGGCCCAAATTGAACCGGGCATGGATGTCCTGCTAATTCCTGATGTAGAAGGGAACAAACAGGCGGCTGGGGGTATAGAAGGCAAGGTGAGTCAGGTGTCACTGCCCACGGTGATGACCCTAGATGGTGTCCGTCAGCTAGATGATCCAGCTGCGCCTACGACCATTGAGGTGCTGATTGAACTGACCCCTGATCCTAATACCAGTAGTGGTTACAAATGGTCTGCCAGCAGTCTTAACATGATTCCTTTGGGAGGCATGCATGCCACTGCCAGGGTAACCCTGGATGAGAAAGCTCCCCTCTGGTTTGTTCTGCCCTTTTTACATCAGTCCTAAAATTCAGACTGTCCTGAACATCAGACAGGGTTGCTGTTCCAAACTATGGTCTCATCTATAAAGTTGAGGCTGCACTCTCCTGCTTTCAGGACAGCTCAGCATTTAAATCAGCAACGGTAATCAGGATTTATTCGCTATCTACTGTTTGCGGGTGGGTAGTGGCTGGCCGCTGGTATTGAATTAACCAGGCGAAGACTGCACTGGTGGCAAACATAATCAGGGCATAGATGGCGGCTGGAATGGCCATGGTGGAATTATTGAGAAACGTGGGGCCGCTGGCAATGGCAATGGCTAAGGTGCCGTTCTGAATCCCGACTTCAATGGTAATGGATTTGGCACTGGGGGCATCGAGTCTAGCCAGGTTGGCGATCGCAAATCCCAAGGCCATGGTCACCACATTGAGGCTTAGTGTCACCCAGCCTACCTGGAGGAAAAAGCTAGCCACATTAGCCCGTTCCTTAGCCAGTAAACCGACAATAATTAATGCCAAAAAGAATAAAGATAGCCACTTGACCCAGCCTTCGATCCTGGCTGCAAATCCTGGGGTATAGCGATGCAGCGTCATGCCCAAACCAACAGGAATCAACGTAATCACAGCGATTTGAATCACCGTTGTTAAAAAGGAAAGCCGCAGAGCGACAGCTTCCCCTAAAAACTGTTGCATTGACAGATTTACCACCAGAGGAATCGTCACGATCGTAATCAGGCTGCTCACTGCCGTCAGCGTAATTGATAGCGCCACATTACCCCGCACCAGGTAAGTCACCATATTGGATGTTGGCCCTCCTGGACAGGCCGCCAAAATCATCACACCAACGGCGAGTTCTGGAGAGAGCGGAAACAGACTGGCGAGCATAAAGCCAACCACCGGCAGCATCACTAACTGGGCAATCAGTCCTAAAATGACAGCCTTGGGCTCAAGCCAAATCCGCTGAAAATCCTTAAGGGTTAGCCCCAGACCCATGCCTAGCATAATTACAAACAGGGCCAACGGTAGAAAAACTGTGGTTAAAAAATTGGATTCCATCTTTAGTTTTCCGTCCTTCGCTATAGCAATCCTACCGTGATTGCACCGGCTGTTTCACAGGCCTGGCTGGGATAGAAAATCTCTAAGTAGTATCCTAGTTCTCAAGCCACATTTGAAAAGCTGCATGGAGTTTGAACAGGCCCTGGCCCTGGTGAATGATGCCATGTCTGCTACTTTTAGCAGGCTGCTCAGTGATGCGGAATTAGCCTTATTCAAAGGAGCCTGGCACGGACAAACCTATGACGTTATTGCTGAGGAATCTGGCTATGCATCGAGTTACTTTACCCGAATTGTCGGCCCCAAATTTTGGAAAAATCTTAGCCAGGCCCTGGGGGAAAAAGTTAGCAAAACCAGTTTCCGTGCCGCTATCGAACACCGACAGCAACAACTCAATCAGGCCCCCTCTACTCTCCCTGCCGTCCCGGCTCCCTCGTCTGCCACTACTTCCCACCCCCTCGCCATCGACTGGGGTGAAGCCCCCGACGTTACCGCCTTCTACGGACGTCAAACCGAACTGGAAACGCTGACCCAGTGGGTCATTACCCATCGCTGTCGCCTAATCGGCGTTTTGGGCATGGGGGGCATCGGTAAGACTACTCTGACTGCAAAATTTATAGAAACGCTAGAGGCACGCACAGACTATCCGTTTACCCATATCATCTGGCGGTCGTTGCGTAATGGGTTGCCCTTAGTTGACTGGTTAGATGAGGTGATCCCGTTTATCTCCAATCAGCAGGACACCGAAGCCTCTCCTAAACGATTGCTCTACTGGCTGCGACAGTCTCGTTGTCTATTGATTCTCGACAATATGGAGACAATTTTGCATAGTGGAGAGCGAGCGGGTTCTTTTTGTGAAGACTATGCAGACTATGGCGATCTGTTAAAGCTACTGGCGGAGACGCGCCACCAAAGCTGTGTAGTGCTCACCAGCCGAGAAAAACCGGCGGTGGTTGGGGCCTTTGAAGGCGTCGATTTGCCAGTGCGATCGCAATCCCTAACCGGCTCCCCTGAAGCTGCCAGCGCCCTGCTGGATGCCAAGGGATTAGTGGGAACAGTGGCTGAAAAACAATCACTGGGAGAACGCTACAGCTACAGTCCCTTAGCCTTAAAGATTGTTGCCACCTCAATTCAAAGTCTTTTTGAAGGGCGTATAGACCTGTTTCTGGCCGAAGATACCCTGGTTTTTAATGGTCTGCAGCGACTGTTAGACCAGCAATTTGAGCGACTAACGGCTCTAGAAAAAACCATGATGATCTGGTTAGCCATTAACCGAGAATGGACCTCTATTAGCGAACTGGTTGACGACATTCAACCAACCGTTGCCAGGATACAGGTTTTAGAAACCCTGGAATCCCTCAGTTGGCGGTCCTTGATTGAGAAACAAGCAGGACGCTACACCCAACAACCGGTGGTGATGGAATATGTCACTGGCCAATTTATTCAACAGGTGTTGCCAGAACTTAACGGAGCTGAGCTGTCATTGTTTCTCAGCCATGCGCTGCTGAAAACCACTGTCAAAGACTATATTCGCCTGAGCCAGCAGCGGTTGATTGTGCACCCTATTGCCCATCAGTTTGCCCGTAACTTTAGCGCCAGGGCGATTTTAGCACAACAGATCCAACGGTTATTGACTACCTTAAGGCAGCCGCCTCAACAGTTTTCGGGGTACGGTGCTGGCAATCTGTTGAACCTATGTATTGAACTCGATGTGGATTTGGCCGGGTTGGATTTTTCCCATCTGCCCATCCACCATGCCTATTTACAACAGACTTGTTTGCACCAGGTCAGTTTTGTGGGGGCCACCTTTATTCATACGGCCTTTACCCAAACCTTTGGCAATGTATTAGCGGTGGCCTTTAGTCCCAATGGTCAGCTGTTAGCGGCCTCTGATACCAATGGGCAGATTTGGCTGTGGCGAACCGATCACCTGGAGCAACCCTACCTTACGTGGCAGGGGCACGGAAACTGGGTCTGGAGTCTGGACTTTAGCCCCGACAGTCAGTTTCTGATCAGCGGCTGTGATGATGACGATGACACCCTGAAACTGTGGGATGTGCAGACGGGGCAGCATCTGCGAACATTAATGGTGCCTGAAAGTCGGGTACGCACTGTCCGCTGGCATCCACAGCAGACACTGATCGCCAGTAGCGGTGTGGATGGGATGGTGCGACTCTGGGAACCGGAGACGGGGGACTGTGTGCAAACCCTGGCAGGACACACCAATAAATCGTCAGCCTTAGCCTGGTGCCCTCAGTCAGATAGAGCACATATTCTCGCCACGGGCAGTGCGGATCAGACCATTCGAACTTGGGATACCGAGACTGGTGACTGTTTGTGGGTGATGGATGTGGGGGTGGGCGTGTTTGCGATCGCATGGCACCCCGATGGCAATATCCTAGCCAGCGGTAACAAAAATGGCGATGTGCAGCTTTGGGATAGCCATACTGGTGCCTTGCTTAACACCCTCCAAGGCCATCAAAAATGCCTTTGGAGTTTAGCCTGGAACCGTGACGGTAGACTGCTAGCCAGCGGTGGGGATGATTACAGTATTCGGCTATGGGATACCCAAACCGGGCAGTGTCTGCGGATTCTCCAGGGGCACCAAAATGCAGTGCGGGCCGTAGGATGGCAGCCTGGGCTAGTCGCCAGTCCCTCGCCTCCTCAATCCGAAGAGAGTTCCGAACTATTGGCCAGTGGATCGTTTGACCAAACAGTGCGGCTATGGAGTCCACGGGCGGATGCTTCTCTCAAAGTGTTGCAAGGGTATCGCAATGGTCTACAAGCCCTAGCCTGGCATCCTAGCAATGCCGTGTTAGCTAGTGGTGGGCACGATCGACAGGTGCGGCTGTGGAATACCCAAACCGGCCAATGTTTGACAGTGTTATCAGGTCATAGTCAACCAGTGTGGTCAGTGGCCTGGAGCCAGGATGGTCAATTAGCCAGCAGTGGCGACGATCAAACCATCTGTCTATGGCATATGGCAACAAACCAGATCGATGCCGTCTTAAAAGGCCATCAAGGGAGTATTTGGGATCTGGCCTGGCACCCTACCCAGGGTACCTTAGCCAGTGCCTCCCATGATCAAACAGTACGGCTATGGAATACCGCAACGGGTTGCTGCCTAACAACGTTGAAAGGCCATGCAAGCTTTGTACGCACTGTAGCCTGGAGTCCTGATGGGCGTCTCTTAGCCAGTGGTAGCTATGACCAAACCCTCAGACTCTGGGATGTGGCCACCGGAGACTGTTTACACATACTAGATGATCCAGAAAACTGGGTGTGGCGGATGGCGTTTAGCCCCAATAACAAGACCCTGGCAACCGGCAGCACTAACGGTGATATCAAGCTGTGGCAGGTATCTACAGGCAAGCATATACAGACGCTCAAGGGTCATCAAAATTCAGTTTGGTCACTAGCATGGCGTCCTAATGGTCGTACTTTAGTCAGTAGTTCTCACGATCAGACGGTCAGGATTTGGCGGATAAGTGATGGCCAGTGTCTGCAGGTGCTTAAAGGACATACTAATCTGATCTGGCAAATGGCACTAAGCCCAGACGGAAAGACCATTGCCAGCTGTGGGTCAGATGAAACCATTCGGGTCTGGGATGCGGTTGCAGGCACCTGTTTAAAAGTCTTGCGACCTTTGCGCCCCTATGAAGGAATGAACATTACCGACGTGCAAGGGCTGACCGATGCCCAGCAGATAAATTTGAAGCGTCTCGGTGCGGTAGTAACAACAATAAACACATCTGTATCATCACCAGAGACCTCAACACCTGCAATTCCTGTCAGTTCTGTCAAAGATAATGAACCCCCTTTAAGGATTAGTTTATTTGGTGGGTTGACGATCGCCTATCAACAACAGCCACTGAGGAATCTGGGCTCTAGTCGCACCCAATCGCTCTTGGCCTATCTGTTGTTACATCGCCATAGTAACCAGTCTCGTCAGCAGATTGCCCTAGCTTTATGGCCTGATTCTTTAGATAGTCAAGCTCGTACTAATCTCCGCAAAGAATTGCATAATCTGCGACGCCATTTACCCCAGGCTGAAGCCTATTTAGAAATTAACGCTAGTCAACTGGGCTGGCAAAATCAAGCGCCTTTCTGGCTAGACGTGGAAGACTTTGAGCAAGTGCTGATTACGGTAGATAATCAAGCCGAAGGGGAAGCCATTTCCAGTTTGGAACAGGCTGTTGCTCTATACACCGGAGATTTACTGCCTGCCATGTATGACGAGTGGCTTTATCCTATACGAGAAAAATTCCAGCAACAGTTTAGTCAAGCCCTGGCTCAGTTAGTTGATATTTTACGAAAACAGGAAAAGTACTCACCAGCATTAACCTATGCAGAAAGGCTATTACGGTTAGATCCGCTCAAAGAGGCTACTTATCAACGGCTAATGCAGCTACATAATCAATTAGGAAATCGTGCTACGGCTCTTCAGATTTATCATCAGTGCATGACCATCTTGCGAGATGAATTAGGGGTTGATCCTAGTTCTAAGACACAGGAGATATATAGGCAGTTGTTACAATAGGTTATGCCAACAAGAGATAGATTCTTGCTTGCTTACTTCAAGGTTGAAGGAGTTAGCAGCATTTTAGAAAAATCTCACTTCCTGATTACATCAGTGTGGTAACGAACTAAATACCTTGTGTTTTGAGAACGTTTTCGCAACGTTTATGGAACATCGAGTTTTCTAGGATGAAATCACGAATGAATGCCTTGTGACAATAACGAACGAGAGTTTTCTTGTTAACAAGAAAATCACCAAGTTTTTATTCCAACAGGATTCATATCGGCTCACTTATTTCTAGAAGACTATACAAGGAGTCAATCAATGTCAGATATCAATCTTAATCACATCCGGACTATTAATCAGCAGGTTATTCATCTGGAATACGATTCTAATGGTGGTGACATCATACTCGGCACATCCCGTGATGACGTGCTTGTTGGTGACAACGGCGACGATATTCTTGACGGCAAAGAAGGTAATGATGATTATATTGGTGGCTTAGGTAGTGATACCTTTGTCTTCCGTCAAGGGCATGGCACCGATAACATTCTTGATTTTCAAAATGGTGTTGATCATATCGGCCTCGCCAATGGCTTACTCTTTGAAGATCTAAATCTTGTTCAGCAGGGGGATGATGTCCTTATTCTCGTATATGATCAAACACTGGGTATGGTTAGCGACATTCAAGCTAGCCAGCTTACGGCAGAAGACTTTATATCGGTTCCATCTACCCAGTTTGAGGGACTTATTCTTCCTGTGTCACCTCAAACACTGGTCAATATGGATTAAAGGTTATTAGTTTTGAGTTTTAAGTTGTGCTCGCAACTTAAAACTCAAAACGGAGAACTTACTGATACGTAAATCCTAGATTCGTTTGTAACTGGCGGTTGCTAGTAATCCTACCGCGATAACGCCAACGATCAATGTGGGTTCAGGTGTGCTTACACGATTAAAGGTGATGGGGGTGCCAATGGCTCCACCGCTGGGTAAGAGAAATGTATCGGTGGAGTCAACGGTATTGGCGGCAATGGTAACTGTCGAAACTACAGTGCTGCCGGGTACTGGGAAGCTGGTGGGACAACCTATTGGTACATTGGTACCAAAAAACTCGTCTTCTCTGTAGGTTAAGGTCAGGTCACAGCTGGGCGTCAGGAGATTGCTCAAGTCTAAAATGGGCGTGGTTTGTTCACAGGTGCCCAGGGCGGTGCCGAGATTGCGATAGCTAAATATGCTCAGGTCAACGCCTGTGGCTCCAGGGCTAAATTCATAGGCTCTGCTACGGAGTAGGCTGCCTGTGTTACCAAAAAATTGTTCTAAATGAACATATTGCGAGGTCGTTGTGCTACTGGTCGGTACGGCACAATTTTCCATGGTCAGCAGCGGAACATTAGGATTATTGTTAACCTGTGCTTGGTTAGTAAAGAAGCCCGTAAACCAATCTACTGCCTGCTGGACCTGTTCGGTTGGAGTAAGCGTGGCAGCCAGCGTTGGAGCGCTGATGATGGCAGAAATCAAGGCGGTGCTAACACCTGTTTGCAAAAGTCGCATCATAAACCTCCTTGATGAAAACGATAAACATCGCAGTCTAAAACTTATACTACACTCTTATTACATCGTAAGGGAAATAGGACATTTCCTCTCAACAAGCTACAAATCGGGCATCAGCTGTGTCCGAGATGACCGATTTATCAGGGATTGTTCTCCCCACTTAAAACTCTCTCACGCCTAACCATAGGGGCTTGGTGTCGGTATAGTTCCATTGAGGACCCAGGCACCAATTTCTTGTAACTTGTAGTCCAACGGATCGTGCAAACTGAGCGTGCGTAAGTCTCGCCAGTAGCGGTCAAAACCATAGCTAGCTGCTGTGGAGCGCGCGCCCATGAGTTCAAACATGCGATTGGTAACCGTGAGGGCCATCTCTGTGGTGATCACTTTAGCAGAAGCTGCCGAGATTGCTACTTCCCCACGTTCTGCATGGGTGAGGGCATCTCCTTTGTCCCAGGCTTGCTGTACTTGCTGTGCTACCTGGTCTGCCAGCGCGTTAGCTCCCCGCAGCTGTGCCCATAGCTGACCATAGTTGCGTTGTAGATACGGATCGTTTACTGCTTGATCGACACCAGAGGTCAGCCATGGTTTTGAGCGATTGCAGGTATACTCTCGCGCATCTTCAAAGGCAGCTTCGGCAATGCCTAGGAAGATATAGCTGAGTAAGAGCAGACCGTGAATGCCGAGGAACGTTGCGATCGCAACGTCAGGGTTAGGTGGTGGTCCTAAAATCTCCTCAGCACTCAGTTCTACCTGGTCAAAGGTAAAGCTACCGCTGGCAGTACGTCGTTGCCCCATAGTGTGCCAATTGTGATTGTAAATTAAGCCTTGGCGGTCTCTGGGCACAACAAATAAAACAGGAATCGGATTGTTGGAGGCCATGGCTGCTCCGATGATCCGATCGGCAACTGCGGCACCGGTACAAAACGTTTTCTCTCCGTTTAGACGATACTGGTGATCTGTGGCTTCAATCGTGAGGCGAGGATCGCGAACGTTGATGGCATTGGCCCAAAAAAGATTGTATTGGGCAGTTTCTCGATATGCCTGCTCTGCCTGTTGGCGACTGCCCGATAGCATTGGTGTGGCACTTAGAATCAAATGGTAGGCATAGAGCTGGGCGGTGGCTGCGTCACCTTTGGCGATGGTTTTGATGATGGTCATGGCCTCTATCCAATTGGCCCCGATACCACCATAGGGTTTGGGTACGACCAAGGGCAACAACCCGGCATCGCGGAGCAGGTTGATTTCGTAGGTGGGGACTCCGGCTTTGCGATCGCGCTCAAGTGCCGTTTTCTTCAGTTCGGCAGCAACGGTTTCAGCAATTGACTGATAGTCGATGTGACTTTGTAAAGTAATCGTCATGGATTCTGTTTTCCTAGATGGTGTGTGTCTTTACCTGAACTGGATAGCTGAATTAATTTAATTGCAAGGCTTTTAGGGGAAAATCTGGTGAATAATTTCTGAGAAATCACCCGTATTCGATTGTGGCGTGTTTAACGACTGTTCATTCTGAATAACAGGATCTGATGCATACACTTTTGACTGGGTTAGTTTAGCCGCTATCACCATTAGGCCTAGACCAAGGCCTAAAATAAGCAGCTGTTTACGATGGAAAATCATAATAGAAGAGAGAGAGTTATTCATCTGATCAGACTTAAAGAAACAAGGGCGAATCAATCAATTTCGCTGATTTTTAGGTGATCGTCACTTTTAAAGTGTTTGATTTGGCTTACAGATCCGGCACTATTGAGAGAGCCTGCGGGCGAGATAATAAGTGTTCTGGAAGTCGTTTTCCAGCTGTTGTACTTCGATGTTGCTAAAGCCAGCGGCCTGTAGCATTTCCAGGGCCAGTTCTTGACCCCACATGGCTCCCAGACCTGGACCACCGGCTGCTAGGGAGACGGCAGTGCAGTGATTACAGGAAATACTGTACAACAACGGCCCCACAGGATGATTTAAATTATCCTCTAAGCGGCTAGATGCTTGAATTTCTTGCATCAGATAGAGCCCCTCTGGTCGCAGGGCTCGGTAGATATTTTGTAAGACGATATCTGGCTGTGCCTGGTCGTGAATGGCATCAAATGAGAGTGCCAGGTCATACTGATTTTCTTCCATAATCAAGGCTGCATCTTGTATCTGAAACGTCACATTTTGTAGCCCCAATCGTTGTGATTCACCTTTGGCCCAGGCAATGACTTCACTGGATAGGTCATAGCCGACAAAGCGACTGTTGGGAAACCAACTGGCCAGGGTGTGTAATATACGTCCCTGTCCACAGCCAATATCAACGACAGAGATACCCTCAGCCAGTTGTTCTTTTAAGCCAAGGACTAGGGGTAAAACCTGGGTTTCAAGGGCGGTGATGACGGTTTGTGCACTTTCTTCTGCCATCACTGCATGGAAACGCTGGTAGGCAGAATAGGGAACGCCACCACCATGATGAAAACAATCGACAATGGCATCTTCAACACCCCCAATTACGGGAATAAACTGCATGGTGGTGGCCATGTTGTTAGGACTGGCGCTGCGGGTGAGCCAGGCGGCATGTTCAGCTGGTAGCCGGTAGGTTTTGTTGCCACTGTAATAGGTGACAATGTGGCCAGTGACCATGGCCCCTAACCATTCGCGAACGTAGCGTTCATTCAGCTTGGCCGCATCGGCAATTTGTTGACTGGTGGCAGGTGGTAGTTTGGCCATGGTGTCCAATAGCCCGGTGCGATGGCCAATGGATAGCATATGAGCCAGGGCACCACTATTGAGGATGTTGAGCAAGTTTTCGGCAAAGTCTGTAGACTTGTCGGTGTCAAATGCTGGGGTATCACCTTCAACGGCCAGCGGGGTTAGGGAGTCTATCGCTGTCATCATGGGCTCCAAAAAGAGTTGGACTTTCATGATTCAAGAATAGAAACTGCTGCGTTCCCTAACCGTCTTTTGGGCGTTCCCTGGGTGTAGGCCCTATGATTTCTCGATACTTGCCGGTAGCTCATCCACTAAATCGGCTGACCAAATGGTGTCATAGGGGACATTGCCTCGCTGATAGGCAGCCCTGACTGTTTCAGCATCAGCCGCGTCGAGCTCACAGATACTACGTTTGCGATCGCGCGATAAATAGGTGCGTTTCCAGATGACATTGCGCTCTGTCATACAGGGGGCCGACCGCTCCACCAGCTCATCCCACAGTGCCTGGTCAATGGGTGGATCGTAGGTGGTTTCGACAACAATAAGAGCCATGGTGATGTCATCCGTAAACAAAGAAATTGAGCTATGGGGATACTATCTCAGTCTTAGATTCCTTTTCCCATAGCTTTACAGCCTGTTTAGCTTGGGCAATTAACCGCTGAGCCCGACCACTTAAGTTAGTTCCAGGCAATGTCTCTAACGATTGCCAATGGCGATGCAGCGTTGTGTGATCGTCTAACAGACTAGCACTGAGGATACACAGGGCATTTGCCATAGCCATATCGTTGGGGTGCTCAACAATGTTAGCTGCTTGGTCAGCCATGCTGGCATAGGTGAGAGCGGTGGCCCCATCCTCTTGCTGGAGGGCGATCTCAGCAGCATGACTGGCAATAAAAACTCGTTTACGTTGAGCATCCAGCTGATCAAGTTGGATCAATGCCTCCGTCAGGGCTGTTTGACCTGGTTTATCTGGATTTTGACCATAGGCGTATAGAGCAATTAAGGCATCTGCAAAGGCGGTCTCACTCCCCTGGGGCAGGTTAGGCGCTAACTCCAGCAGTGCTTTGGCATAGCTCGGGTCAGGCTGTTGACGATCCCAACTGTTCATGGCCAGGTTGGCAAGACTATGGCTCTCATTTAGCTGATCGCGCTGATTGGGGGCTTGACTTTGAGATATTTTCAGGGCGGTTGTTAGCTGTTGCCGAGCTAAGTCATAATCGCCACGGTAACGATAAATGCAGCCTAATCCTAAATGAATGTCGCTGATGGATACCCCCAGCGGGTTAGCAAGGGATTGGGCTTCCAATAAGATGGCTTCAGCCCGATCCATATCCCGTTCAATTTCAGCTAAACAGCAGCCATTTACGGCTAGATTTTCTGCCTGTAGATGAGGCACTGGAGGCAGGACGTCGATAGCTTCCAAACACTGTTGATGCACATCGGTCAAGCTGTCTTGGGTGTATTTTAAGAAAGCCAGGGCCTGTCGTGCAGCGGTTTCTGCTTCTGGCAGGTTCAAGCCGACCAAATCCGCCAACTGTTGCTGGATTTGAACTTCCACGGCAGTGGCGTCTGATTTGGATACACCGGCTAAAACTCGGATGCGCAGGAGTTGGGTTGAATAGAGGCTGCGATCGCAACTGGGCAAATAATGGCAATGTTCTAATCCCCGGTTCACTAGCTGCATTACGTCGGCGTAAGCAAACAACCGTAAACTGCGGCTGGCAGCGGTAACACAGGACTTAGCCGCCAAGGCATGATTACCCGCCAGGCCAGCATGGTAGGCCACCTGGTTGGCTAAATCATCCTCTACCATTTGGGACTCCAGGGTTTTAGCCAGTTGGCCATGGATAATGCGACGGCGGGGCAACGACAGCTGATTGTAGGCTGCCTGGCGCACCAAATCATGAACAAAATCATAGTTGCCCTGTTCAGCAAAGCTGGCTGAAGTCCCTGGGTTAACAGGTTGCACAATCTGTTGGTGTTCTAACTGTTCCATGGCCAACAGAAACTGCATGGGTGGGTAGCTGGCCGCCAGGGCCAAAATCTCTGGATTAAAGCATCGCCCTAGGGCTGCAGCCCAGGGGACCAAGTCTCTCGCTGCTCCATCTAGTCGCTGTAAACGATCGTCGATTAATCCCTGTAGATCACTGATCTCTCCAGTATTGGCCCGCGCGACTTCCAGGGCAAATAAAGGATTGCCACCGCTGTCGCTGTAGATTTGTTGGATATCTGATGGTTCGGCTCCATCTTCGGAGTTGAGTAATGGTGTGACAAGTGCCGATATTGCCTCAGCCGATAGGGGGGGAACAGTGATTTCCTGCAGACGTTTGGCCCGTTGTAGAGACTTAATAAAGATGAGAACGGCTGAATTTTCTTGCAGTTCTTGTTGTCGAGCGGCACAGGCAATGCGCAATGGCCCTTGCCCCATCAGTCGAAAGACATAGTGTAGCAGTGCCGTTGACGCATCATCTAGCCAGTGAATATCATCAAATAAAAGCAAGAGAGGCTGTTCAGGGCTAGCTATAGCCCCCAAGCTCTGCACCATAGCGTCTAACAACTGTCCTCGATTTTGTAAATTGCTGGAGGTATCCTCTAGCTGAGGAAATGACTCAGAGAGATGGGTGCTACGCAGTAAATCTATCCACACGCCGTAGGAACGCAGTTGCTCTGCTGCAAAGGCACTACCCCAGCAAGTCTGCCAGTTGCACTGTGCCGCACTCTTAGCTAAGGATTCCAGCAGTCGAGTTTTTCCAATGCCAGGCTCTCCGGTTAGCAATAATAAAGGTGCAGGCTCGTCTAAGGTCGATAACAGCCATTGCTCTAAGCTGCCAAACAGCTGCTCACGTCCAACTAAGGTGCTCGTAGCATTGGGGGCAGCCAGAACCAGTGGTATGGCTGGAGCAGTCTGTGCAGATTGAAGAGCTTCTGTTGTTGTCTCAACAGTATTTTCCTCTGCTAACAATAGCTGCTGATAAATGCTGGCTGTAGTCGGGCTGGGAGGCACCCCTAATTCCGTTTGCAGGGTGGTCATGCACTGGTGGTAAAGCTGCAAGGCGGTGGAGCGGTCTCCTATTTCACCATAAAGGGCCATCAACGTTTGATACACACTTTCTTCCAGAGGTTCAGCCTTTAACCACTGCTGTCCCGTTGCGATCGCTTTGGTTATTTCACCGAGGGCCTGTAGCTGTCGAGTCAGCTGAGCCAATGCGTGACCATAGCTTTTTCTGAGACGTTCTTGCTCGGCATAAATCCAGTCAGCATCACAGTCTGGCCAAAGCTTCCCTTGATAGACTTTGATAGCAGTTTCAAAAAAACCAATAGCTGCCGCTCCGTCTACCTCCGCTGCCGAGGCTAGGGCAGTTTCAAAGATATCAAGATCCACTTCACAGGGAATCTGTGGCTGCCAGTGCAGTGTGGATTTGGTGATAGTGATTAGCTGCTCGATGGTAGGACAGGTGTGCCGCAGATAGTGCAGCTCTTTTCGTAGATTCGTGCGGCCTTGAGTGTCAGCAGAATCTGGCCATAGCTGTCCGGCAATCCGTTGGCGAGACTGGGGGGCATGGCGATGCAAAATTAGATAGGCGAGCAGGAGTTGCGATCGCGATCGCAACTCTACACTGCCTGCTCCTGCTTGGACAAAGTGAAAGTTGCCTAGCAAAGAAATCTTTAGGAGCTGTTTGCCCACAGTCAACACCCGTCAGCTGCAATCGTCTTTGCAGCACATTGTAATGGATGCAGTTGGGGTGAACCCTGATTTTATTGCAAGTTTTTAAGCATATAGCAGTTTTCCAGTTAATTAACGCTGTGATATTGGGTTAGAGGGGAGTTTCCTTATGAACAGACTGATAACCGCTCGAATATGCTCCTAAACTCCGAAGTTTCAGTCCCTTGAGGCTAATTTTCCCAATTCAAAACTCAAAACTAAGAACTGAGAACTAAGAACTAATACGAAATCCTGACTGATAGCGCCCGGTATCGAAGGGCATCCACAAGGGAGTGCCCCTACAGGATTGTCCATTTTTAATCGGGTTTAGTGAATTCGGATTTAGTGTAAGAACTCAAAACCAAGAACTGGTATCATTCGCCTGTTTTCAGAGCTTTCAGCTGCTGATTTAGGGCCTCAATCTGTTGTTGCTTGACGGCATCATCCAAACTCTCACTGTTTTGGATATCTAAAATTTGTTTACCAATGTCCAATTCCCGAATTGGATTCCAGTCCTTATCTTCCGCTGGAACGAAGTCAGACCAGCCCAGGGGAGCTAGCACTTCACTGTCTTGATAATCAGTAAAAAATGTTCGAATATCTTCCTTCAGACAGGCTGGCAAGTCACTGCGATAGGCTAGAGGTTCTGTGGGAATCATCGGTGATGTCCAGATGATCTGAATTTTTTCACGGGTTTCTGGGTATGATTGTTCCATCATTTTTAACGTTTCGCTATTGTTGGTGGCAACGTCCACCTGGCTATTGGCCACAGCGAGGGCGGTCGCTTCGTGGGTGCCTGCAAACACTAATTCATCAAAAGCTTCATTGGGATTAATGTTGTTTTCCGCAAATACATACAGGCTTGGCACTAAGTAGCCAGACGTGGAATTGGGATCATTAAAGGCAAAGGTTAAATCTCCTGCATTTTCGATAACGTATTGATCCCCGTTCCCAGCTTCAATATCAATGTTCTCAAGGATGGGATTATCCTTGTGGGTAATCAAATGAGAATAGTACCCCTGGCTGCCATCGGCATTTACCGAGCGCACAAATGCTTCTGCCTGGGAACGCTTGGCTGCCTCAATGTAGGCCTTGCCGCCATACCAGGCCAATTGAATCTTGCCGGCCCCCATGGCTTCAATCACACCGGCATAGTCCGTGGCATACAGACCGTTGACAGGTCGCCCGATGGCATCAGCCATTATTGCCAGTAGTGGTTCCCATTGCTGTTTTAGATTTGCCTGAGATTCAGAGGAACTAATGCCAAACTCTAGTTCGGCAATCTCAGGGGCACACAGGTTTCCAGCTGCAGTGGTCTGGGATGACGGTGAACAGCTGACCAATAAGAGGATGCCGAATAGACTTGTTAAACTCTTACCCTTTAATAGAAAGTGTTGTTTGAACATGGCGTATTCTCTCTTTATTTGATGGTATCTCACAACTACAGTCATCCCGAGGATCAGCAATGCCTAATAACTTCATCGTTGAGCAGCACCACGCCCACGGCGCTGCTGGGTGATCGAGGTAGATTGTACGGTTGGAGAGGTCGTCTGTTGATCTGACGGGCCACACAGACGACTCAGATCAACGATCTGACCATTTGCTGTTTCCATAAAGCAAACGGGAGTGCTGGTGACAAGAGAGGGCTCTGCTACAGCGGCCATTGCATTCAGCATAACTAGGCTGCCAGTAAACCCAAGGTTGCGCAGTAACGTGATTGGACGGGCCATAGTATATCTGTTGGTTGAGAACAGTTGAAAGTATTGGTAAGTGAGAAGAAAGGCTCCCTCGCCGGTAAGAGAGGATAGCGAGGGAGCTTGTTTTACCCGGTATTATTTAGGAAGTACCGAGTAAAACGCCGCTATGAGCTAGTAATCTACAGTTAGCTCAAAGGTTAAATTCACGCCTTCTGTGGCATTAAAGCCAAGAAATGCTTGAACGGCCTCACCACTGGCGTTACGATAGCGACCCGTGCCGCCAATAATGGCCCGTGCCACCGGCTCACCCACATCAGCAATTTCCCAACCGTCGCTAACAAGGGTTTCATCACCGAGTTCATGGCCAAAGTTATAAAGTTGGTGGGTGATGACAAACTCTCCACTGGCAGCGGCGGCACCGTCTGGGTTAACAAACCAACCGCGACACACCCACCGGCCTTGTACGAGGGCTGGAAATTCGGGACTACCATCAGGATTAACGCCATTGCTGCCGTTGAGGGTACCGGCTGGATAGATATAGCCTTGGGTAACAAACGAATTGCCATAGGCGGGAAACCCGTTACTGAGTAAAGGGGCATCGTCAAAGACAAACCGAGTGGCGTCTTCTGCGATATCAAATCGGAGTACCTGGGAGTTAGAACGACGATTTTGCTTGGTTTGAACGTTAGTGGTCTTTGCGGGTTCTACTACAATCTTTTGGCTTGGCTGGGTTGGGTTAGCGATCGCAACATTACTAAGGGCTAGGGTAGTGGCTGTGGCTAAGGCTACAGTTAAGAGATGCTGTTTGCAAAAGTGGCTGAAGGATTGGAAAACGTTCATGGGTTGTCTCCTTGATTGGTTAATAGGGGTTGGGTGTGATAGGGAAAGAGTTATTGGTTATTAGTTGTTGGTTGTTGGAGTTTTGGTTTATGGCTATTGTTTTAGAGAGGGGGCCGAGCCTAGGTTGCAAATGTGAAGGCTTCTGGGGTGAGGGTGAAGTTAAACTCGTCGGTGGTCTGGCCTACGACTGAACCGACTAGGTCGTTGCCATCAGCGCGGATAATATCGACGCCGAACAGGATGTCATCAACGACAAAGTTTTGGAGAATATAGTCATCGGTGCTGCCGCTAAGAACAATCCGATCGCCTTCTGATAGGCTGAAATCGAAGATGGCTGCGTGGTCAATGTCTCCCTCACCTAGATAAAAGGCGGTTGCGGCACTGCCTAAAACAAATAGGTCCGCGCCACCGTTGCCGGTGAGCTGGTCAAACTCGCCGTTACCCGGTAGGCCAACGCTGGGATCTACACCGATCAGTACATCGTTGCCGCCGGTTGTGGTGGCGTCAGCTTCAACGGCATCCCCAAACAGTTCGTCGTTGCCGATGCCGCCGATGATCAGGTCGTTACCGCCTCGGGCGTTATCAGCCATGGTAAAGGCGTCACCCACTAAAAAATCATCGTCAGCGCCGCCTTGACTGTTGAATGTATCTTGCAGATTGCCAACTACCAGGTCATTACCGCCATGGGCATCATCTGACAAAATAAAGGCATCACCTGCAACAAAATCATTGCCGTTGCCACCAAAGACAGCGTCATGGCCACCGCGACTGTTGCCCCGCATGGAAAAAGCGTCGCCGTAGACATCGTCATTTCCAGCATTACCATTCACCAGGTCGTTACCACCCTGGGCGTCTGCGCTGATGCGTTCGCCATCGCCGAAGACTTCATCGCTGCCGTCGCCACCCAGGACGGTATCACCGCCACCCTGAGCTTGGTCTGTAAGCGAGCCGTCACCTTCAAGCTGGTCGTCGCCGTTGCCGCCTGCGATGCGATCGCTACCGCCCATTGCCTGGTCCCGTAGCGTGCCGTCACCTGTAATCACATCAACGCCATCGCCGCCGTTAATCTGGTCGTCACCGCCCTGGGCATTGTCGGCTAAGGTTTCAGCATCACCAAAAAGGTCATCATTGCCGTCGTTGCCTTCAATAACATCGTCCCCCCCTTGTCCCTGATTGACAATCTGGTGGGCATCACCAAAAACCCGATCATTGCCGTCCCCCCCTTCAATAACGTCGTTGTTGCCCCGCGCATCATCTTGAATGAGATTGGCATCACCAATGAGGGTATCGTCACCCAATTCGCCAAAAAGTAGGTCCCGACCGCCTATCGCTTCATCTGCAAGGGTGGCAGCATCCCCAAAAACAACATCGATGCCGTCTTTAGCAAAAATCAGGTCGTTACCCCCGGTGTCCTGATGAGAAAGAGCAGCATCAGTGTCACCAAAAATAGTGTCGAAACCTGCCGTCCCTAAAAGGATATCGCTTAATAAAGAACCCAGAATTGTTTGCCGAATAGGAGGGGGCTCAATGGGGTCATTCCTGGTAATCTCGGTAAAAGAGTCCACAGTTAATGTTGTTGTGTCCACACCGTTAAGGATGGCCAGAACTTCATCGTCTACCAAAATTCTATGGCCTTGAAAGGTCAAGTCATCAAACGTTAGACCATCTGCCAGGCCAATCAGGTCCATGCCCACCTGAAAATCAGTAATAGTGTCGATGCCTTCACCTAATGCAAGAACGAAAGTGTCCTGGCCCGTGCCGCCAGAGTTGTCATCACCCGTTAGGGTGTCATTGCCGGGGCCGCCATCCAAAAGATCATCACCGTCATCCCCCCAGATCTGATCGTCTCCGGCTTCACCAAAGAGCTGGTCGTCTCCTCCCTTACCGCCAATGCGGTCGTTACCATCGCCGCCAAAGATCGTGTCGTCACCGCCAATGCCTACCTGGGCATCGTGACTGTTGAGGTCACCTCGGAGGATATCATCACCCCCCTCACCAAAAATAATTTGATCGCCTAAACCACCCGCAAGGGTATTGTCCTGATTATCCCCTACGATTGTTGTCGGGGTGTCTGCAATAGAAGTCATGCTGTTCTCCTAAGGAGTCAAATGAGCAGCTGGTTATGTGTTCAGGCGTTGTCTACTAGCGAAAAAAGCTAGATTAAACAGTCTTCGCCTCAAACGAATAAACCGAATATTTGAAAGAATTAAGGCATCTGCTGTCGTCACTGTGACCTCCAGATTGTTTAAGCCGTCACAGTTAACTTAGGTTGTGGGTCGTTCCAGAATCGTTCTGTAGCCGTCCCTGGCTTTTGTTGATACGACTACGCCTGCCTCAGGCTCTTTCTCATGTAGATACTGGCAGTGCCATGGTAGGTCAGTCGATAGATTTCCTTATAACCAATAGCGGTATAGAGACGGATATTATCCACCATCACCTCATTGGTGTGCAGCCAGATTTCACCATAGTCGGCCTGTTGGGATTGAGCTTCTGCATGGCTGAGCAGAGCGCTACCCAATCCCTGTCGTTGCCAGGTAGGATGTACAACAATATTGGTGATGTGATAGTGGTCACCACGGGGGGATAAGACCAACACCGCGATCAACTGGCCATGGCTTTCCACCACCCATACACAATCGTTTTTAACCACCTGGTGGTAGTCGGTCAGCATGGTTCGAGGGATGCCTCTGATCAGTTGAATATACTGCTCAAAGGCAGTCTGAGTCAGTAGTTTAATATCATCAGCATCACTCACTTGAGCTGGACGTAAGGTGAGACCGAGATGATGAAAAAATGATTCTGGAGGATTTTCAGGATGATGATACTCGTGGCTTTTGGACGTGATCATCATGGGAATCTCCAAGATCTATAGAAAAATATGGTTGGTAATGTTCGTCAGTTCTTCCTCGGCTGGTTTAGCTAATCGCTCAATCTGTATATCGGATACCCAATACATAATGGGGCAGAGTATGACCATGGCGAGGGAGATCACGAATACGAGCCAAAGACCCTGAATCTGTTGTTGAAGTAATTCACTCACATGTCCAAGACTAATCAAAGATTTTGTTTTTGTCGTTACATAAAAGGTCACTAGTTGTAGAAAGAGGGAGATCAACTTAAGCCGAGAAAGCTCGGTTGGGTGGAGAAATGGGAGTGGGGAATAGAGGGTAGGGAGTGGGGGTAATTTCTCAATATGCGTTTGTTTGAGTGAACCTCATATAACTTCAGTTAAGGATATTGCGTTTGGATGGGAACGGTGTAGGAACGGTGTAGGAACGCTGGATTGATTAGGGTTAAACCATCATCATCAAAGTGGAGAATTGACCATGACGACATCTGTTGACCTGACCGAAGCGTTTGCTGAGCGCTTGCTGGATATCCTTAACAGTGGAGCGTTGGCGCTGATGACATCCATTGGTCATCGTACTGAATTATTTGACACGTTAGCCGAACTGCCGCCTGCCACTAGCCAGCAGATTGCTGATGCTGCCGGACTTAATGAGCGCTATGTGCGTGAATGGCTGGGGGCAATGGTGACGGGCCGATTTATTACCTATGACGTGGAGCAGGACACATACTTTTTACCCCGTGAGTATGCGGCTGTGCTCACCCGTGCGGCCAGTCCTGACAACATTGCCGCTTTTGCTCAATATATTCCTCTGTTAGGGACTGTAGAAGATCCGATTATTGACTGTTTTTATAACGGGGGTGGTGTTCCCTATGCTCAGTTCAAGCGATTCCATCCGGTAATGGCTGAGGATAGCGGTCAAACGACGGTGTCGGCGTTAACAGAATATGTGTTGCCTTTGGTGCCAGGACTAATGGATTCTCTAAAACAGGGGATGCAAGTATTAGACTTAGGCTGTGGTAGTGGTCGTGCCCTCAACAAGATGGCAAAACTATTTCCGAATAGCCGATTTCGAGGCATTGATTTATCTGAGTCGGCCATTGCCACAGCCCGTGAAGAGAGCCAGCACCGCGCTCTATCCAACATTCAGTTTGAGGTGCAAGATGCTGCACTGTTTGACGCTTTTGAGCAATATGACCTAATTACCACCTTCGATGCCATTCACGATCAGGCTCACCCCGATGTTGTTCTCAAAAATATTTATCAGGCATTAAAACCAGAGGGTCTCTACCTGATGCAAGATATTCGAGCAACCACCAATGTGGCAGGCAATCTGGAACATCCGGCAGCGCCCTTTCTTTACACCATTTCTTGTATGCACTGTATGACCGTCTCCTTAGCACAAGGTGGGATGGGTTTAGGAGCCATGTGGGGGGAAGAAAAAGCGCTGTCGATGCTTAAGGATGCAGGCTTTAGCCAAGTCATGATTAAACAGCTAGAACATGATTTTCAAAATAGCTATTACATCGTTCACAAGGATTAAAACTTAGTTTTTACTTGTTGTTATTCAGAGGTAGTCAAATGTGTGTTATGTGTAATGTTGCTCGTCGTTATCAAAGCCGCCGTGTCAGGAATACCTTGCTGACAACAGATCAGCTGACCCGGATAGTACTCCTAAAAGCGACTGTCAATGGGCCAGAGTATTCTCCTGCAAAAGTATTGGACAGGTAGCAAAGAACGGTAGTATGGTTACGGCTTTCATCAGGTAACTGTGGTGAGGAAACAATTTTCCTCTATGTTCAAGACTATTCCAGCTTTGTTTTCTCGTTCTGCTACCCCTGAGCCGACTGAAGAGCTGGTCAATGCGCCACCAGGGGTACTGAATAGTTTGGGTGAACAGTTGGCACAGCTATCTACACCCCAGCCTTATCAGGCAACCATCCAAGATGCGTTAAGTCGAGCGCTACAGGACTGGCAGGCGAATCCTGAATTTGAAAATAATAGTTTGGTGGTTTTGGGGCGACCAGTGGAAGACATTGGTCCTATTCTTAAAGCCAGCTTCCATGAAGAATTTTCTAACTGCGAGGTCCGTTTTTTCTTGGGAGGATACCAACGTCCCCCTGATCCGTTAACGGTACCTCAGCATCTGAAGCGGGAGCTAGAACTTGACACGGAAGCCCCGAGTGAAATTGCCACACCCGTCACTCAAACGGATCTTGATAACCATGTGCCAACAATCATGGTGGTGTCTAGTTTGGAGCAGTGCTTTCTCCGCTGTATTCAGGGCTGGGAAGGTATTGAGTATTTGCAAACCCTGAGTACGCAAGACCCCTCCCGATTTTGGGTATTTGGCTGTAATCACTGGACCTGGAGTTTTTTAAACCGGGTTTGCCAGATCAGTGCTTATTTTGAACAGACGGTGGCGTTACCTAAGCTGTCTGGTGCGGAACTCAAAGCATGGTTCATGCCATTACTAGAGACTAATCTGGAAACTCAGGCAACGGGGCCTATGTTGCAGGTGACTGAGGCCAGTGATAGCTATTGGAATAGCCTGGCTAATACGGCGGAGGGGATTGCCAGTACAGCCACTCAGGTGTGGCTCAAGTCTCTGCAAATTCGAGCAAAGGCGTTAACTGAGGAGGGGGCGGTGGCGGACACAGCCGACTTGATTGAGCTAGTGCCGACGAAACCCACACTGCCAGGGTTGATTACCCTAGATCCGATGGATCGCTACTTGCTGCATTCTTTATTGATTCATCGAGAAATGACGCGATCTCACCTAGCTATTAGTCTAGGCGAAGCCGAACGCAAGATCCGATCTCGTCTGCAGGTGCTGCGGCGCGAAGGGATTATCCGTCAGCGCGGACGACGGTTTAGCGTCCAGCCAGCCCATTATCCCAAGCTCTACAGTGAACTGGGTAATAACAACTTTTTAATCGGCAAAGCTTAGGGGAGAACCATGGTTAAGGGAGTGAAGATTGCGATCGCAACCACCATAGCCGTGCTGGCTCTGACAAGTCTTGCCACAGCTCAAGACCTGACTACAGCAGCAGACGCTCTCGATATCTTTAAGCGACCCAACACATCAGAGATTCTGCAGGGCAGTTTTGCCGTGTTAGCGGCCTATGGCTTGCTATTCCTAATTCGGATTGGCACTGACATTCTTTCAGAGCAAGTACCGCGTCGCTTCAGGCTGATTATCAAGCAGTCAGTCCCTTTTCTGAAGGGTATTGTCTTGATTGTCACCATTGCCTATTTGTTGCCGCTATTCCTAAATTTAACCGGCTCGAATCTAATTGCCTTGACGGGCACCATTGCCGTTGCCCTAGGCTTTGCCTTTAAAGACTATGCCAGTTCCATCGTTGCTGGTGTAGTCAACCTGTTTGAAGGCCCTTTTCGTATGGGCGATCGCATCCAAATTGGCGACCATTATGGCGAAGTGATTGACTATGGCCTGCGGGGTGTGCGGCTACAAACCCCTGACGACAATGCCGTTACCATTCCCCACAACGTTACCTGGACCAATCCCATTTCCAATGCCAACAGCGGTCAGCTCGAAGCCCAGGTGATGACTGAGTTTTACTTTGCCCATGAGGCCAACACAGAACTTGCCGTCGAGATCCTATACCAGGCCGCTTATAGCAGTCGCTATACCCAGCTTAAGCTGCCGGTTATGGTGGTGGTGTCAGAAGAAACTTGGGCAACCCACCTCAAGCTGAGATCCTATCCCATGGATGCGCGGGACGAATACATCTATAAGACCGACCTAATTTTACGCATTAAAAAAGCCTGCGCCCGGCATCAGTTACCGTATCCGAGAACGCCCGGTGAGGAAGAGATTTGACGTTAGTCGGGTAGGACTTATTCTTTAACCAAAAGATATTTCTGTGATCCAGCACTGTCCAAATGGCTTCAGCCTAACCAGGTCCCCTACAAAACTCCCTAAAACTTAACGGCTGTTCCACTCGCCGTAATCAGCATCAACACCCCGGTTTCATCCAGATTAATCGTGTCAGTTTTTAACTGGATACCAATGACCGCGTCAGCCCCTAACTGCTGGGCTCGCTGTTGTAATTCTTTAAGGGCGTCCTGCTGGCCACGCTCAAAAACTCGCTCGTAAGAACCAGTACGTCCACCCCAAAAATCCCGGATACTGGCGAAAAAATCACGAAGCATGTTACTACCATAAATCACCTCGGCAGTGACGATCCCCAAATATTGTTTAATATTTTTTCCTTGGAGTGTATCGGTAGTTGCTAAAATCATTGACTATCACATTAGCAGCACCGTCATATTACGACGGAGTCAGTGGGAGATTACAGTAATGCCAATTGCAATGCCTAAATTACTGCCTGGTCAATCTGGGCTGGTGGCAACCCTAGCGGGGTTGCTTTGGCTGTTGCCAGTGGCAGCAAATGCGGTTGAGCCGCCTATCCTGTTAGCTCAAAGTGAACTCCTCACCGATGTTCAGACCAGTGAGCTATCGGATGCTGACAAGGAACGGGTGGGAGAAATCCTGCGGGACGCTCAGCAAAATGTAGATAACGAAAATTATTCAGCTGCGATCGCAGCCTATCAGCAGGCCCTGAGCATTGACCGTAACAATGCCCGGCTGCATTCAGGGATTGGCTATCTCCAGTTTTTGAAAGGCGACTACCAGCTGGCGGTCGAAAGCTATCGCCAGGCCATTGACCGCGATAGTCGCAACGTTTCATTTCGCTATGGCCTGGCCTTGAGCCTTTATCGAGCCGAGCGCCATGCCGAAGCCGCCGATACCTATCGGGCAATTACGCGCATGTCCCCCACCGAATCCGATGCTTTTCTGGGGTTGGGCAACATGCTATTGCGGCTAGAAGAGTATGACCTGGCTCTCAATGCCCTGAAAGAAGCCGCTCGATTGGCCCCCAACAATGCCCAAGTCTACGAAGCGATTGGTCTACTGTATCTAGAACAAGATCGTTACGATGACGCCCTCGAACCACTGCAGCGGGCTCTACGGATCGATAACAATCGCGGTAGCATCCACGGTAACCTGGCCAAGATTTGGCTACATCAAGGTCGACAGCAGCAGGCCGAAGAATCCCTACGACGGGCCATTGCTACCAACCCTCGGGACTGGGAAAGCCATTATCAGCTGGCGCAGATACTGGAAGAACGCGGTGATATGGAAGCAGCCCTGATCCATTTTGAGGAAACGGTTGAGTCCAACCCCAGTTTTACCCCGGCCCAGGCGTCACTTGGAGCCCTGCTGTTAGAACGAGAGCAGTATATTCGGGCGATAATTTCCTATCGCCAAATCGTCCGTCAGTTTCCTGAGGATGCCGGTGCTCGCTATAACTTAGGACTAGCACTTTGGGGACAGGGTCGCCGCCAGGCCGCCGTGGAATCGATCAATCAGGCAAGACGGCTGTATCGGGCCCAGGAAAATGAAGCTGAAGCCCAGCGAGCAGATGACCTGTTGAAGGCTTGGGGAGTGGACTGATGCAACAGCCACTCCCGAACCAGGTTACTTAACGCCTGTGGTCATGGGCTCAGGCTGTTTGTTGTCTTGTGCTTCTCCCCCCAAACCGGTCAACCGTCCTACAGCAGAACCAATACCGCTATTTAACTGGGCAATAAAGGTAAAGCCTACGGGGACCACCACCAGCGTCAGTAATGTCGCTGTTGAGAATCCGCCGATGACTGCGATCGCCATCGGGCTGCGCACTTCTCCACCAGCGCCCCATTCCATGGCAATGGGTACCATCCCCGCCATGGTCGAAATTGAGGTCATCAAAATCGGGCGGAGTCGGGTGAGACCGGCTTCAATGACCGACTGTCGCAGAGATATGCCTTTTTCCCGCGCCATTAAGGCATAGTCCACTAGCAGAATCGAGTTTTTGGTCACCAACCCCATCAGCAACACAATCCCAATCAGAGCAAACAGCCCTAATGGTTTTTGAGCAATCATCAAACCCAACAGGGCTCCACCAATACACAGCGGCAACGCCACCATGACCGCAAAGGGATAGATAAAGCTGTTATACAACAACACCAGCACGGCATAGATCATGACAATCGCCGTAGCCAGGGCCAGACCAAACCGGCTAAACACCTCTCGCATGATTTCAGCATCGCCAGAGGGCTGTTGAGAAACCCCTGCTGGCAAATTGACAAATGCCGGTAGAGCGTAGACTTTTTCCAAGCCCTGTCCCAGGGTGATGCCGTCTAAGTTCGCGCCAATGGTGACCTGGCGTGAACGATCGAGTCGATCGATCTGGGCTGGACCACTGCCAAACTCAATATCGGCAACAGCGGTCAAGGGTACCAGCTGTCCCTGATTATTCAGCACCTTGAGATTTTCTAAGGTGGACAGCTCATTGCGAAACTCAGGGGCCAACCGCACCCGAATAGGAATCTGACGGTCGCCCACATCAAATTCGGCCAGGTCAGATTCGGCATCTCCCAGGGTGGCCAGAGAGGCGGTGCTGGCAATGTCTCTGACAGTTACCCCCAAATCAGCCGCCCGCGCCACATCGGGACGGATCAGAATCTCGGGCTGGACCAGGTTAGCGCTGGAGCTAACTTCCACCAGACCGGGAATTTGCCGCATTTCCTGAGTGAGGGCATCGGAGGTCGCTCTCAGTGCCACCGGATTGTCACTGCGCAACGTGACTTCCAGAGCTTTACCGCCACCACCGGCACCGCCCTGGTTTTCAAAACTAATGCGGGCACCCGGAACCTGACTCAAAACCTGACGCATTTCATTTTCAAATTCACCCCGTGACATCCGTTCATCTTTGGGGTTGAGTCGAGCCACTGCCGAGGCTTCGGCGGGTTCTTGGGAGACATAGACGCTGTCTACGGCTGGATTGGCATTCAGCTGCTCGCTCACATACTGGGTGACCAGTTCTGTTTTAGCCAGAGTGCTGCCCGGCGGTAGCTCAATGCTGAGATTAGAGAGTCCGGTGTCACCGGCCCCAAACAAACTGGTGGGGATAAACCGTGACAGCATCAAACTGGCTACAAAAAAGCCGACGGCCAGACCGACGGTTAAAAGCCGATGGCGCAGGGCTCCACGCATCAGACGAAAATAGGGCACCAGGTGTTTGGGCACATAGATATCGCCAGCGCGAAACCCATCGGCCTGACTGGAGGATTTCTCGCTCACGGGTTTGGGCTTGAGCAAATAGGACGCCATCATTGGGGTCATCAAACGGGCCACCAGGGTGGAAAACATGGTGGAGACCGCTACGGTGACGCCAAAGGGTTGGAAAAATTGACCAGGGACTCCCCCCATAAAGGCTACGGGTAAGAAAACGGCCACAATGGTTGCTGTGGTGGTCACCACCGCCAGACCCACTTCAGCGGTAGAGTCCATGGCAGCCCGCATGGGCGGTTTACCCATGTCGATGTGCCGTTCAACGTTTTCAATTTCTACAATGGCATCGTCCACCAGGTTACCAACCGCCAGGGTCAGGGCCAGCAGGGTCATACTGTTGAGGGTATAGCCCAGATATTGGATAACAATAAAGGTGGGGATAATTGAGAGTGGCAGGGCGGTGGCAGTAATCAGGGTTGTGCGCCAGTTGCGGAGAAAGACACTGACAACAACAACTGCCAGCAGCGAACCGATAATCAGGGCGTCGATAGAAGCCTTGTAGGAATCACGAACGTCGGTGGCGCGGGTGTAGATTAGCTCAAACTGGACGTCATCCAGGGTTTCGGAGAGATTTGCGATCGCAGCCATCACCCCATCTTCAACACTGACCAGCAAACTACCACTACTGCGAAATACCGAAAACGACACCACTGGCTGATTGTCCAAATAGGCCGATTGTCGTGTCTCACCAAAGTCGTCCTTAACAGTTCCCAAGGTTTTGAGCGGTACGGTATTCCCATCAGGTAACAGAATCCCTACATTCTGCAACCGCTCCACCGTAGGCGCACTGCCCAGGGTGCGAATGCCCCGCTCCTGACCCAAAATATCGCTACGACCGCCAGGCAGGTTGATATTAGAATTACGAATCTGATTATTAACTTGAGTTGCCGTAATCCCCAACGCATCTAGCTCATTGGGATCTAAATCCACAATGATCTCGCGATCCACTCCCCCAAATCGCTGAACTTGGGCCACACCTTTCACCGACAGCAGTTCAGTCGAAATCCTGCGATCCACCAGGTCGCTCAGATTTTCCACCGACCTTGTTTCGGAACTGACCGTGTAGGTCAGCATCGGCCCACCTTCAAACCTTAGCCGTCGGATCTGAGGCTCCTGGGCATCCTGGGGCAAATCATCCCGTACTCGGGTGACGGCATCCCGCACATCGTTAGTGGCCTGTTCCGTATCTACCCCCAGGTCAAAGCTGATCACGGTGGTGGAGTTACCATCCGTCACCGTTGAGCTGATGTTGTCAATATTGCCAAGACCAGAAACCGCATCTTCCACCTTTTTGGTAATCTGGGTTTCCATCTCCTCAGGACCAGCCCCTAGCTGATTGACCGTAACAATGACGGCTGGGATATCAATATTAGGGTTGGCATCAATACCGAGCTGATTAAACGACAGCCACCCGGACAGGGTGAGCACCAAAAACAGCACCAGCGTCGGCACGGGTCGACGGATCGACCACTCAGAAATATTCCAATTCATGGGTTAGTCTCCGGTTATTCCGCTGGGGTTTGAGCGGTTGATAAATCAGATGGTTGAGCGGATTGGTCTGCAGGGGCATCCACAAAAGGCGATGGCACAATGGTCACCGACTCGCCCGGCTGCAAGTAGCTAGCCCCTTCCACGATGACCTGATCGTCCTCATCAAGACCCGACAGAATCTCTAAACGCTCAGGCTGATTGGCCGTAGCCGGTAATCGAGCCCCAACCGTCACCGTAGTCAGCTCTGCTACATTCTCTGCACCCAGGGTAAAGACCCTAAAGCTATCGTCTGACTGGGGTAGTACGGCAGTGGCAGGCAGCACCATGCCCGTCCGCTGACCCGTCATAAACTCGGCCTGTAAAAACATCCCCTTACGTAATTCTGGACTCGCTGGCAGACTCACATTCACCGCCGCCTGTCGGGTTTGTTGATCAACCAGCGGATCGATGGAACGCACTGACCCCGACAAGGTAATCTGCGCATTAGTTGAAGAGGTCACCTGGACCGGGGTACTGACCTGGACCGCCGACAACTGGCGTTGGGGCAAGTCGACAACAAGTTCTAACAAACCGTCCTGGACCAGGGTAAACAAAGCCGTTCCAGTCGATGACGTATCGCCAACAGTGGCTTGACGTTCAGCAATCTGGCCATTCACAGGGGCCTTCACAACAGTCTGGGCCAGCTGAGTCTCTAGTCGACTAATCTCAGCCCCCCGGCTATTGACAGTCGCTTGCGCACTTTGCACCGCAGCCTTAGCTACCCCAATAGCTTCACGGGCCGTAATTGCCTGGGTTCGCCGACTGTTTAACTCTTGTAGACTAATTCCCCCCTGATCAAACAAGGTCTGATTACGCTCAAAATTGTCCTGCGCTTCGGCGGCATTGGCTTCTGCCTGGGCCAGTGCTGCTCGCTCCTGCAGTACCTGCGCTTCTGCCTGGGCGTAGTTAGCCTGGGCCTGGGCCAGCTGCGTACGTAACACCGAATCGTCTAATACCGCTAAGACCTGCCCGGCACTGACTTGGTCACCCGCCCGCACCCGGACCTCAAGGATTTGCAGGCCACTCACCTGAGGAGAAATTTGCAACAGATCAAATGCTTGTAGGGTGCCAGTGGCCTTAAGCGTCTGCTGAATTGTCGCGGTTTGAATTTGCTGTACGGTCACACTGATCGCGGTGGTGGTCTCACCCGCTTCTGTCGGAGCTGCCGCTGGTTCCGGCGTAGGCCTAGACAGCAATCTACTGCCTACCAGAGAAACCCCAACACCCAAAATCAGCCCCAACCCTATACCTCGTATTCCAGATA
This sequence comes from Leptolyngbya sp. Heron Island J, assembly GCF_000482245.1. GTDB lineage: Bacteria > Cyanobacteriota > Cyanobacteriia > Phormidesmidales > Phormidesmidaceae > Leptothoe. The sequence continues at coordinate 199,575 of NZ_AWNH01000012.1, forward strand.
GAGCAGAGCGTCGCTTGGTAACGGTCGCAGTCGATGCGACAGCGCCATTCACATACTGACCATTAGTAGACTCTTTAGTTAGAGGGTCGTCTTGAAAGTTTCGATACGTCACAGCCTAGGAATTACTAGAACAACTACAGGACAACCCCTGTATAGGAAATCTTAAACAAATGTAAATCTGCTGCTATTATGGCGTATCTCTGTATGACTGTGATCACAGTCAGTGACAGTTTTATCTGGCACCCTGGCACCAAGGGTGTTGCAGATATTACCAGCCTCTGCCGTACATTCCGCGAATCAGGTATCTATCTCAGGTATGCCAGCTATCTACCATTACAGGCTGGGCAACATATGAAGTGAATACTCCGGTTATACGTCTGACCCGCATCTACAGGCGTTTGGGCAGGGGAGAACGATCAAACCGTTGGCCAACAGACCAGTATTCTGCCTGAACAAGGGGACAAATATATGTTGCCTTTGCAGCTAATGCAACCCGGTCCATAGTCTGCAGTTTTTAACACAACTCGGATGTTGATGTTGGATCAGGTGTGGCACAGCTGTGCATAGCTAGATTAAATCTCTGTTTAGTAAACCCTACGCAACCTGGGCTACGCCTGCGCACTGTACGGTACCTTTGGCTATACAACGGTAACCCTGGGGTGTGTTAGTTTTAGCTCAGCTTTAAACGCCGTGCATTTATTTCCCCCTATCCAAGCAGCCCTTACTATGTTCAATGTCACCGAGATTCTGATCGCTGATTTTGTTGAAAAACTGCGTCTTGGCTATCGACGCACCTATGGTGGGCTGCACCATGACTACGAAGAAATTATTGCCTGGGCCGGTAGCATGGCCCTTGAAAATATCGCTAACAGCGATGCGCTCTACCATAATGTTGAGCACACTATTTTAGTGACCCTAGTGGGCCAGGAAATTTTAAGAGGTAAACACACCCGTCAAGGGGGGGTGACTGCAGAAGATTGGCTGCATTTCATTATTTCTTTGGTTTGCCACGACATTGGCTATGTCAAAGGTGTTTGTCGCGAAGACCGTGAGCATGAAAACCTTTATGCCACGGGTAGAGGGGATATGGTACAGCTGGCTCCTGGAGCTACAGATGCCTCCTTAACGCCTTATCACGTGGATCGCGGTAAGTTGTTTGTGGAAGAACGATTTGGTAATAACGAACGTATTGACGCCATCCGTATTAAGCAGAATATTGAACTCACCCGGTTTCCAGTCCCTAAGCAAGAAGACCATCAAGATACTGTTAACTATCCAGGGCTAATTCGGGCGGCGGACTTAATCGGGCAGCTGAGCGATCCTCGCTATCTGAAAAAAATTAGTGCTCTTTTCTATGAGTTTGAAGAAACTCAACAAAATCAAGAGCTCGGCTATAAAACCCCCCATGATTTGCGGAGTAACTATCCCAAGTTTTATTGGGGCGTGGTGCATCCTTATATTCACGATAGTCTTCGGTATCTGGCCCTGACCCAGGAAGGCAAACAAATAATTGCCAATTTGTATTCCAACGTTTTTATGGTGGAGTACGAGCGAGATTTGCTGCCTTGTTAAATGGATACTCAGCAGCAGCTTCTGATTTGCCACTGATTGGGTGGCGGGAATGGATACAGCTACCTGACTTTGGCATCACCAGCATTAAGGCAAAGGTGGATACAGGTGCTCGGTCTTCCTCAATCCATGCGCTCAATATTGAGCTGTTTGATCTAGAGGGAATGCCCATGGTGCGATTTCAGGTTGCTCCGGCTCAGCACAATGATCAACACCTGGTGCAGGTTGAGACTAAGCTGCTGTGTCAACGGACAGTCAGGGATTCGGGGGGGCATCAAGAGAAACGCCCCGTGGTAATCACAACCGTATCCCTGGGGAATTTAACTTGGCCTATAGAGTTGACCCTAACCAATCGGGATGTGATGGGGTTTCGAATGCTATTAGGACGGCAGGCTATTCGCGATCGCTTCTTAGTCCATTCGGGGTATTCCTTTTTACAAAGCCGCAAGGGGCAGTCAAAGGCAGCAGGAGAGAAGAAGTTGTGACCTGTGAGTTTCATCTGTTCATTGCCTGTTCAACCTCACCCGATGGAATCCTATTTGCTTGATAGGCTATTTGGGTGCCTTTACCCGGTCCTGCGCTTCCTATGAAAATCGCTGTGCTGTCCCGCGATGCATCTCTGTATTCCACCCGTCGGCTATTGGAAGCGGGCAACAAACGTGGTCACATTATGAAAATCATTGACCACATGCGCTGCTACATCGAAATTACAGCCGATCGCCCTCGATTAATTTACCAGGGCAAACCGCTGGACGATATCGACGCCGTGATCCCACGGATTGGAGCCAGTTACACCTTCTATGGCACTGCCGTCGTCCGTCAGTTTGAAATGATGGGTGTCTTAAGTGCCAATGGCTCAGATGCCATTGCCCGCTCCCGTGATAAGTTGCGCTGTTTACAACTGCTTTCGAAAGAAGGCGTGGGGTTACCGGTCACAGGGTTTGCCCATTCCACCAAAGATACAGAAGGCGTTATTGAGTTAGTGGGTGGAGCCCCTCTGGTGATTAAGCTGCTGGAAGGGACGCAAGGAATTGGTGTTGTTCTAGCAGAGACCTACCAGGCTGCCAAGTCCGTAATCGAAGCGTTTCGCGGTCTCGATGCCAATATCCTGGTGCAGGAATACATCAAAGAAGCCAAAGGCCAGGACCTGCGGTGTTTTGTTGTTAACGATCAGGTGATCGCCTCCATGAAACGTCAGGGGGCTCCCGGTGAATTTCGCTCTAATATCCACCGAGGTGGCACGGTACGTCGCGTCAAGCTGAGTGCTCAGGAACGAGATACCGCGATCAGAGCCGCTATGGCCATGGGACTGAAGGTAGCGGGGGTAGATTTGCTGCGCTCCAGTCACGGTCCAGTCGTAATTGAGGTGAATTCTTCCCCAGGTTTAGAAGGCATTGAGCGCGCAACAGATATCGATATTGCGAGCAAAATTATTCAGTATTTAGAACAGCAATGGCGGCTGCAGCGCAAGGTTGCGGCAAAAGGCAAACAGACTAAAGAATAACTCCCCAGGACAAGCTGATCACGTACGCCCCTTCCCTCCGGTTCGATTAAGTTTTACCATCAGAGACGAAACAATTCGCAACACTGAGGGGACAGGAGTAATGCCCAAGGCAACCTGGAATGGGGCTGTGCTAGTTGAGAGTGACACCTGCAACGTCATTAAGCAAGGGCGGCAGCCAGAAGTCTCAGGGAACATGCCGCCTGCTGGCGCGGTATCACTTTAGAGGTTAAGACCTGTGTGGAATACCGTCGGCAGTTTTGATGCAAACTGGTTGCTTCAAGGGCTATGGGGATTGCTATCTGTGTTTATGGTGGAAATGGTGCGCGACATGTATCACGTGGCCAGCCATCTTTGGCAACCATTGATTCAACTACATAATTGGCACCATAAGGCGTATCGAAAAGATTTTACCCTCGTTAGTGAGGAGCTCTATAGAAAGGCTCACTTTTATAATGATGTCCCTGAGTCAATCGTGATGATGACAACGATGGCGGCAGTGGCTTTACTGACCCCCCTTTGGGGATTTTGGTTAGGCTTGCTTTATGGGGCAGGTTTTTTGGTGGCGGCCCTGTTGCGATCGCAAGGTCTGTTTCACACCAGCGACTTAACCCACGAGCCTGGACCACTGAAGACTCTGCCAGGACTGTGGTTTGTCAACCGCACCTACCACTGGCGACACCATTTTGATGAAACCACTGCCTACTATGCGGGCTATTTCACCCTATCGGACAAGATCATGGGTACAGCACTGTCTTTAAAGGGAAAAACTGTCGCCGTCACTGGTGCTTCCGGCACCCTGGGTCGCGCTCTGATTAAACGACTGGCAGCCCAGGGGGCAAAACCTATTGCTCTGAGTCGCTCAGCCGATGCTGTTATTGAAGGGGCTGTCAAGGTGATTCCCTGGAGGACAGGCCAGGAACAGGAACTTAAGGATGTTTTAAGTCGGGTGAATATTTTAGTCATTAACCATGGCATCAATGTCCATGGGGAGCGCTCGGCGGATGCGATCGCAAAATCTCTGGAGATCAACGCCCTATCTGCCTGGCGATTAATGGAAGTATTCTTAGAAACCGTAGACAACCGGTGGGGCCCCGCTACTAAAGAACTGTGGATCAATACCTCCGAAGCCGAAGTCAACCCCGCCTTTAGCCCCCTATACGAAACCTCAAAACGGTTGCTCGGAGACTTAATCACCCTGCGACGTCAGGATACACCCTGTGTCATTCGTAAACTGATCCTGGGTCCTTTCAAAAGCAATCTCAATCCAGTCGGGGTAATGTCAGCCGATTGGGTAGCCGGAGCCATTGTGAGTTTGGCCAAACGAGATATCCGCAACATTATCGTAACAATTAACCCCATAACCTATGTCACATTTCCCATTAAGGAAACAATGCAAGCCATATATTTCAAGTTGTTCTCAGACAGTATAAAGAAATCTTGAACATAGGAACTTTTCTAGCCTTACAAAAGCGAAACAACAATTTTAAAGAACGGTTTATATAGGACCTTGTGTATTTACAGATACCAAAGCTCCATGTGACAGTATTATTACAGTCACATGGACAGTGCGTAGTCTACTAACGCACGGGGGATATATCAGCGTGACTACATGGGGGTCCATTCAGGTCTGTGAATGTTTCGAAGATTTATAGCTGTTGCTAATCCGTTACAGCAACTGAACTAGCAACACTTTTTTGCAGCACTTCATATATGCAGTGTTCGTTTCAGGCTGGCCACATCACAGGCCTTGCCTAATGCTGTCATGTTTTATCAAGCCAAAATTTTACTAGGTGTCTCCGTATTATGGGTCAGCAGCAGAATTCTCACCTGCCAAATTTAGGTAATACATCCATTGCTTTTGTTGATGGACAACTTGATCAAAGCGATATTCTTATAGGCTCCATCCCACCAGAGCAAGTTTATTTAATTGATGATCAACAAAATGGCATTGAGCAGATCACCGAAATACTTTCTAAATATCAAAACTTAGAAAGTATCCACATCTTTTCCCATGGCAGTGAAGGAACGTTACAGCTAGGGAACAGTGTTCTTAACGAAGAAACCTTAGGGAGCTATCTAGATGACTTAGAAGCTTGGGGTAATGCCCTCACCCAAGAGGGTGATCTGCTCTTTTATGGCTGTAATTTGGCAGCGGCTGACGGACTGGACTTTGTTAAACAGATTAGTCAAATCACCCAAGCCGATGTGGCTGCATCCAACGATATTACCGGATACGCCAAACTAGGCGGAGACTGGGAGCTAGAAGCTGTAACAGGTGATATCGCCACTACGCTTGCCATTGATACCTATCAAGGTATTTTGGACAGTAGTCTCAACAACGGCGAACCCATCAGAATCACAGCGATTGGAGATTCAATTACTCAAGCTGGGCCGGGCCATAATTCATACCGTCGTGACTTATGGAATCTTCTCAACGAGAGTGGTTACAACGTTGATTTTGTCGGTTCGCAAAATACTACGTTTGATGGTAGCCCCTTTGTAGATAGCACCTTTGATCCAGACCATGAGGGCCACTGGGGCTGGCGCGTTGATGAAATTAACAATGGCTTATCCGGTTGGTTAACGGAATATACCCCTGACGTTGCCCTAATTCATCTGGGCAGCGCTGACATATTCAGTATTCAATCGGCCGAAAGCACCGTAGATGAGCTTGGTGAGACAGTTAATCTGCTCAGGGCCGACAATCCCGATATAGCTGTTTTTATTGCCCAAATCATTCCCACCTTTGACGGGAATTCAACTATCAACAATGACAGAAATCAACGTATAGACGAGTTTAATGCACTGTTACCGACGCTGATAGCTGAACTCAACCAAACGAATTCTCCAGTCGTTTTGGTTGACCAAAATACCGGGTTTGATGCCCGCCAGGATACATTTGATGGGATTAATCCTAATGTAAGTGGCGAAGCCAAGATGGCTCAAAATTGGTTTGACGCCTTTACCAGTGTCTTTCCAGTAGAGCCCACCTTTAGCGTCCAGAACGACACACTATCCATCGATGAAGCTGCGGGCGAAGTGACGGTAACGGTGGTGCGCAGTGGCGATACCCAAGATGCAGCTACCATTGAGTACACCCTCAATGGGGTAGGAACCAACTCCGCCACACCCGACGAAGACTATAGTGCTCCAGTCACTGCAGGCCAGGTTACCTTTGCGCCGGGGGCAACAGAGGCTACCATCTCGATTCCTATCCTCAATGATGCCCTGGATGAAGGGAATGAGAGTTTCTCAGTCACGCTACAGAACCCAAGTATTGGCCTGATAGGCGCGTCTTCCAGTACAGTGGTGACGATTATGGATGACGACGCCTTACCGACACTATCACTGAGCCAGCCATCTATCAGCGTCTCCGAGACAGCAGGGACAGCATCCATCACCGTTGAGCGCAATGGGAATCCCAACACAGCGGTTTCGGTTTCCTACAGCATCAATAACGGAACAGCGGTAGCTGGAGAAGACTATATAGCAAGCTCAGGCACGCTTGAGTTTGCCATTGGTCAAACCACTCAAACTATTGAAATACCAATTTCAGATGACAGTGTTGACGAAGACCCAGAAACGTTTGTAGTGACTCTGGGTACCCCTATAAATGCTGAGTTAGGAAACCAGAGCAGTGCCCTGGTGACCATTCTCGACAACGATGGCAGTATCAATGTCGGCGAAACCATCGAAATTGTGGCGATTGGTGACTCGATTACCCAAGCCGGACCTGGGTTCAATTCCTACCGCCGTGATTTATGGAATCTGCTCAATGACGCTGGTTACGATGTTGATTTTGTCGGTTCAGAAAATGCAACGTTTGATGGTAGTCCCTTCATAGACAGCAGCTTTGATCCAGACCATGAGGGCCACTGGGGCTGGCGTGTCGACGAGATTAACAACGGCTTATCCGGATGGTTAACAGGATATACCCCTGATATCGCGCTAATTCATCTGGGCTCAGCCGACTTATTTAGTTTGCAGTCGGCTGAAAGCACCGTTGATGAGCTACGAGAAACAATCAATATTCTCAGAGCCGATAATCCCGATGTGAATGTGTTTCTTGCTCAAGTAATTCCCACTACAAATGATGATAGGAATGCACGCATAGCCGAGTTCAACGCGCTGCTGCCAGCTCTGGCTGCTGAGTTGAGCCAACCAAACTCTCAAGTGTATGTAGTAGACCAAAATACAGGGTTTGATGCCAGTCAAGATACGTTTGATGGGATTAATCCTAATGCGGGTGGCGAAGCCAAGATGGCCCAAAATTGGTTTGATGCCTTTGCCAGTGTCTTCACAGTACAGCCAACAAAGCCCTCCTTTACCCTTCAAAGCGACACCCTATCTGTCGATGAATTTGCACAGGAAGCCACCATCACCGTAATCCGCAGTGGGGATACCCAAGCAGCCGCTACCGTTGAGTACAGCCTCAGGGGTGTGGGTAACAACGCAGCTACTGCCGGTGATGACTTTACAGCTCCCGTGACCACAGGTCAGGTCTCCTTCGCACCAGGCGAAACCGAAGCCACCATCTCCATTCCGATCCTCAATGACACCTTCATTGAGGGTAATGAAACCTTGGTGGTGGAACTGCAGAATCCTAGTGTTGGCCTTCTCGGAGCGTCAACCTCCACCCTGGTCACTATCGTCGATGATGATGCCCTGCCAACGCTCTCCCTGGGCCAGCCCTCTATCACTGTCTTAGAAACTGCCACCACGGCCTCCATTACCGTTGAGCGCACTGGCAATCCCAATACTGCAGTTTCTGTTGCCTACGCCACTACCAATGGCACAGCCACAGCCGGAGAAGACTATAGTGAGACTACCGGCATCCTTGAATTTGCCATCGGTCAAACCTCTCAAACCATTGAGATCCCCATCTCCGATGACACTACTATCGAAGGGACTGAAGCCTTCTCCATTCGCCTCCTCAACCCCGTTGATGCGGAACTCGGTGACCAAAGCACCGCCACCGTCAACATTACCGACAATGATGGGGGGAGCACTATTGGCGAAACCATCGAAATTGTTACGATTGGAGACTCGATTACCCAGACAGGTCCTGGATTCAATTCCTATCGGCGCGATCTGTGGAATCTCCTCAACGATGCTGGTTATGAGGTAGATTTTGTCGGTTCAGAAAATGCGACATTTGATGGCTCTCCCTTCCTGGATAATACCTTTGATCCTGATCATGAAGGCCACTGGGGCTGGCGTGTCGATGAGATTAATAACGGGAGAGGCGGTGAAGGCAACCTAGCTGAATGGTTGACTGGCTATACCCCTGATGTTGCACTGATTCATTTAGGCACCAATGACTTATTTAATCTCCAGTCTGCTGAGAGCACAATTGATGATCTGCGAGAGACCGTCAATATTCTCAGAGCTGATAATTCTAATGTCACCATTTTCCTAGCTCAGCTGATACCTACCACGGATAATGCTAGAAATGCGAGAATCAACGAGTTCAATGCCCTACTGCCTAATTTAGTCAGTGAGTTAAATCAACCCAATTCTCCAGTTTATTTGGTGAATCAGAATGCTGGGTTTGATGCCAGTCAGGATACCTTTGATGGCATTCATCCCAATGCGGGTGGTGAAGCCAAGATGGCTCAACGGTGGTTTGATGCCTTTGCCAGTAACTTTTCCGTTTCCACAGAGCCCACCTTTAGCGTCCAGACTGACACCCTATCCGTCGATGAGTATGGCGGCAATGCCACTATCACCGTCGTCCGCAGTGGCGACACCCAAGACGCCGCTACCGTTGACTATGCCCTCAGGGGGGTAGGGAACAACCCAGCGACCGCCGATGCCGACTTCTCCGCTCCCGTCACCGTTGGACAGGTTACCTTTGCACCAGGAGCAACCGTGGCCACTCTCTCCATTCCTATCCTCAATGACTCGCTTGATGAGGGCAATGAATCCTTTGTCGTCGAACTCCTCAATCCCAGTGTCGGTATTCTCGGAGCCACAAACTCTACCCTCGTCACCATCGTCGATGATGATGCCC
>NZ_AWNH01000013.1:0-75000 GCF_000482245.1 Leptolyngbya sp. Heron Island J
CCAACTCCAGCAGACCAGTCGCTCGTTTGAATTGCCGTGCCCCCAGTTGACCTTTGCTCAAAAGGGCTTCTAGGTCGCTGCGGTCAGTGGCGCTTAACTCAAGATGACGTTTGTTCATTTGCGAATTGATCGGGGGTGGAGACGTTAATTCAGCCTATCGAACCCATCTACGATATGGCAATAAATTTACTTTCCAGAGTACTAAGGCTATCGACAACATTCAAGCAACTCGCTTAGATGAGCTAGACGCTCGCACTAAGAACTCCGTCCATAAGCTACGTCTGGAGCACCTTAACAACCAAACCAAAGCCGTTGAGAATATTCAATCCGCTCGTTTAGAAGCGTTGGATGCTCGTACTAAAGCTGTCGATAACATCCAGGAAGCTCGCCTAGATGCACTCGATTCTCGTACTAAGTCCATCCGCTAACAGATTACTGAGCTGTTGAGGTACTCGGGCTGACAAGCTTGGGGGCCCGGTGCAGACTCCGTAATCTGTGAAAGCTTCATTCTCAGGGCACCCTTTTCCTACTCAGACTCTCTCCAACAACACACACTCTAGGGCCGCTGCCATATCGGTAGCGGCTTTTCCATAGATGGAGAAGCGCCAATCTACCATCGAGACTTACTCCAAGTAGATAGGTAAAGAAAGTTAGCCGATTATAGATGAAACTTATCTTTATTTATGCCTTTATAGCCGCTAAAATTACGGGCGAGTGTGCGAGCTACGAATAAATTCACCCCAAAAATATTTCTTACCATGGCTTACACCACTATTGAGCCCACGACAGCTCCTACAATCTCTACACCACTACAGACGCCATCATCGAAATCAGCATTTGAAACGCAGCTCCAAGCTGCACTCGAACATGCCCGTCGCCTCACTGAGATGCACGGGACCGAAAGCATTGAGGTAGCCCTTGCCTGGGAAACCGTCGAAGAACTGCAAACGGCTAAAGCTAGTCACCAAAAGGTAAATCCAACAATAGCCTTTGTTCGCTACTGTGCCGAGAATCCCGATGCTTCTGAAGCTCGCGTGTATGACGTTTAGGTTATTAGACACTTGCACTCAAGTATTGCCTCTCTTCTTAATACATACACTTTAAGCCTCTACCATATCGGTAGGGGTTTTTTATTACACCCAAATGGGGCCAAAGCTCCGAGCCGCTATTAAGTTTGGCTTGACGCGATACCTGGACGGATAAAATTGGGCAGCTGTGGTGGTGATAATTCTGTTAGATACATGACAGCTTAAGAGCGTCAAGGAACAGCAAAAAAGCCCCAGCAGTCACCAGGGCTTTAGTCTAACTATCTATTGAACTCAAAAAAAGACCTATTTATCTCTGGAGCACTAACTGTCTGGCCACCTTTGGTGAAGGCTTCACCTTAAAGTCCCCATGTAATCGGGCCTTTAACTCTTGGTCTAGGGCAAACTGTTCCACAGCCGTTCCAGCTAATAGCACACTGATTTTACCAACTTTAATCGTGCCCCAGTTAATCAGAATGATACCTCGGCCTTGGTCTGGATCAAACGTAATATCAGTTAGATCAACATTTTGAAGCGATCGCAAAGGCGTTTTGTAGGTCACGCTACTCCAACAAGGAATCTCCATCCTATGAGCAACAAGGGTTGGATAAGATGAACCGTTAAAACGTGGGTTGCATTCAATCGCCAAATACTGCACGCCGTCGGGTGTTGGCACAACGGCAACATCAACAGCAAAGATCCCTTGCATGCCATGTTCACCTAACCACGTTGCTAGGGGCTCAATACTCTCCCATGGCTCGTGTTGAGACGGATAACGGTTACCTTGATGGACACAGCCTTCTAAAATTTGCTCTGACACTAGCAGAGGTTGCACACCATCAGCAGTCACTCGATACTGCAAATTCAAAAAGGCAGAGGCTTGGACTTCTGCTTGAATTTGCAGTGCGGCCTCTGGAGCCAGTTGTGCAAACGCCTTGTCTAAAGCAGACTGATCAGCGCAGCGCGTGATCCCCGCACCATGATCTGATATGGCAGGCTTGACATAGCAAGGAAATGGCATGTCTGCTGCTGCTCTCGCCGCTGATAAATTAGTAAATCGTAACGTCTTAGGAACAGCTACGCCTAAGTCGTCTGCTAACTGAATAAAGTTATTTTTGGAATTGATAAATTCAACAACTTCACACCACTGAGGATTGAGCTGAGCAAAGAACTGACGATACTGATAGTGTGAGTTGACCGCATCTCCAAAGAAATAAAATGAGGGCTCATACTCACTATGTCGATTGATTTCATCTAGAGAACACGACCAAATAACGTTATGACTGTGAGACAGTCCAACTTGTGCGTAGTGCTCCACAATGAACGCCCACTCCGACGCTAATTCAGGCGTTATCTGAATTTTATCCTCTGGATCAGTCAAGGCCAGCACTCGACCAGAAAAGAGAGTTGTACCGGCTGCATGGTCATGGGTACTGAGCCTAATATCGTGGTTAAAAATTCTCATGGTTACTCCTGAAGTTTCTTACACCAAAACATTTTGAGGTGATCTGCGTTGTATTGAAGAGCTTTGCCAACAAAGCATCAGGGAGCGATAATGATCCCGTTGGAAAACACACAACTGAGTTTTTGCATAAAGCACGGTGTTAACAAGCGATGACGCTGCTACACACACTGAACGACTTTACGCTTGAGCACAGCGATATTGGCACCGCGCTCATCATGCTGACACCTGCCCCTACTTGACGCATGATCAAGCAGCTGGGACATTGAAAATTCAGATACCAAGTGACGATTAGTCTCTGAAAGGAGCTGAGATAAAACTACATAAACAGACGGTTCACACGACTGCAGTAGCTGTTGTACCATTTGCAGTGCAACCGTTTTCAAAGCATCCTGAAGATTCAGGTCTAATACCTGATTAAGCCCAATCATTAAGGGATAAGGAGCCATTTCATTCAAGCTTTGTTGCGCCAGCATCGGGATATTTTGCTCAACAAAAATCTCTTTTCTATACAAAATTTTAAGTAATGGCAAAACAATTGCGCTACCAAACTTAGGTAACAGCCGAGAAAGTTGTTCGCGAGTTCCTTGAGATTGAGTGGTGATAAACAAATAAACGGCCAACCCTAGAAAATTTTCACAATCATAGGAATCAAGGTGTTCGCCGACACCTTCATCCTTTGCGAGAGTATAAACTGCTAACCAGTCAGCGTATTGGAGAGTGTGCTGACTATGTAGCGCAACAAAGCTTGAACCAATCAAAGTAGACATAGGCAGAAGGCTAGCAAGGTGCTAGCTTGAGTGTTACCAGATAGTAAGCAACCAAAAATAAGTCAGACTATGCATGACATGAACAGCGTTGGTAACGCCAAGATGGACTATCAACTCAAGAACCGAAGCGTTTGTCTAAGCAGTCAAAAAGATCGACAAATAAAATGTGATGCCTCACCACAAAACTTGAGACAATTAAGTATTTAACAATACGCATTTGAAGCTATTTAAGTTTTACAACCTATCAAATCGTATTGCAAGCTACAGAATAAGAAATTTTGGTTTATTCGTTGTGATTTCTTGACATTTAAGATGGGCACTGGTTTGGCATTTGGGGGATACTTCGACCAAAAGGATCGCTACAATCCTGACTCTGTATATATTTCAGCCATATCTCCCATTAAACGGAACCAGTGCCGTGCCTCATCACGAGCAACGAAACAGATACCAAAGGACCATATGTCCATCAGTTATGCCACTCTGGTAGTGATGACTGCTCCACAGTTATCAATCTGACTCAGAAAGCTGACTGTAGATACTTTCAACCAGACCATCTGAGGAATTAGCCAACTTTTTAACAACTACAGCTGCAACGCCTTCATTTTCAAGGATAATGCCCAGCAATATATGATTGGGCTCAATATGCTCATCACCTAGCTTTTTAGCTTCTGCAAAACCGATTTCTAGAACACGTTTTGCCCGAGGGGTGAACGGAATTTGCGTATCTGTAAATCCTGTCCCAAGACCAATGATCTGTTCAACTTCGTAACGTGCGTCTTCCAGGGTTATCGCTTGTTCTGAGAGAACATTGGCAGCTGCATTTTCACTATCTGCCAGCATTCCTAACAGTATCTGCTCTGTGCCAACAAAGTTGTGTCCCATTCTTCTAGCCTCATCTTGAGCCTGAACAATAATGGCACGGGATTTTTCTGTGAACCGCTCAAACATACACTAAACCTCCAAATTATTGACAACAGTTAAAATTGGATAGGCAGCAGATACCACCCTCCAAAGGCTTTCCAAAAATATGGCAACATAAGCTATCGCTGAAGTAAGCGGTGCTCAACAAAATGGATAAGATTTCAAACTCAAACTCTCAGCTAACTCTCAATCATGATCGCTTTATGCCGAGTGCCGAGCTCAGAGCATATGTTGCCGCACCTTCAAGCAGTAACGTTCCTTAAATATTCTTCAAAAGTGTCAAACAGCCTATGTTCTGACACTTGCGATCAATCCTTTAGCGGCTCCACCTCCATGAGCAGCTCAGCAACAATTATATCCACTCTAAAAAGAAATGGCACCCATGATGGGCCAACATGATAATTGGTCACTATTCCAGTGATTCCGTTACTGATTTAGCAGAGAATCAGCATCGCCTAGGTTATTCATTTATCTGTGCCTTTGCCAACCCATGCATCTTCTCTGCTGTGATTTCATCGGCTGGAAATAGACACTCAATTCGTAACTCTTGCAATGTAATGTCATAGGGTGTCCCTAACGTAGCCAGAGTGGAAAAGAATGCCAGGGTAGTGCCTGCTTTCTCGAACTTGACCGTTAACAACGGCACCTGCCAAGCTTCATAATCATTGGATTGCCAAAGCGTTTTGACATCGGGGAGTTGCAACATTTCCTGGAACAGAAGCTCCGAAAGACTATTTTCTCCAGCGGCCACTGCCTCACGATGCACCCGACGGATCGACACGGCAGCAACAGTTTTCCAATTGGTCACTATTGGTCTCAACCCATCAGGATGGAGCATGGCCTTCATTAAATTTACCTGCCCACTGGCCGAGCAACAGTTCATCAGTTGCTCCGGTTTAATCAGATATGCCCACAAACGCTGCGCCGCTTGGTTACTCTCCAACTGATTCCAATAGCGATCCATTACTATCGCTGGATAAGGCTCCTGCTGATGCAGCATAAAATCTAGCGCCTGCCGAATCGGTGCTAGCTCCGGTGCAGATAAGTCGCTCTCTACAAAAACAGGGGCAAACCCTGCTGCCGTTAGCAACGTATTTTGATCGCGAAACGGTATTTCTAAAACTGTTCCCAGTCGCAAAATCATCTCTCGACTGGGCTGGGAACGACCCGATTCCAAAAAACTCAGATGCCGCTGAGACACATCACTAGCCAACGCTAGTGCTAACTGACTAAAGCCACGCTGCTTCCGCCAGGATTTCAACAAAGTTGTAAACGCCGCTTCTGCCATCAGCTCCAGAGCTTCAATAATACGATTACCTCAGAGGTAATTGTTCCTATTATGTGGGTAAGCCATAATCGGTGCAATCACACCCATGGAGGCTCACGATGAGCACTATTTCTGCCTATCAATCCGGCACATCGCTACGCAGCAAACTCTATCTGATACTCACCATTATTGGTAGCATCCTGCCCTGGATATTTCTCGATCAGTTCCTATTCTCAGGCAATGCTTCAGCCCCAGAGTTTTTCAGACAAGCATTAGCCAATCCGGTTGCGATCGCACTCACCATTGATCTCGCCATCTCCTGTCTAGTCTTTTTCTGTTTTACTTGGTTTGAACTGAGTCGTCTAAACGTATCTCGTCGTTGGCTATGGCTCTATCTAGGTTGCACCTTTAGCATCGGCTTATCCTGTTCTCTCCCCCTCTTTTTATATATGCGAGAACGACAGCTATCACAGCTTTAAGAATTGATCAGTAACTCAGTTATTAGAGCCAATAGCTGAATTACTGGTTAGGTGAAATGAAGTCAACACCAATTCGATCAAACCGTAAAAAAATAATAATTTATAGTAGTCCTACAGGAGTAAGGATATGTGTGTCTATAATTCCAATAGTTTCATATCCATATCCTTACTCTTGAAACCATATCTAATTTATCTCTTCATATAAAGAGCGTACTCAATAAGCCATTGGTTTTAGGTTAACTATCCCTGGTAGCTCACATAGCTTCTAGAATTACGGCATACCCACAGATAATATGGAAAAATGATAACACTGTAAATACAATAATCATCGAATTAGTCTTTTCGAAAAATTGTTATCAACAATAATACAAAAACGAGTATTGTGGCCGCCAATGCAATCAGGGAAATAAACTTTAGGATCAATATGTATAGTTGCATTGGCATCACAGTTGGCCAAGATTCGAACCCGAATAATAGAAGCCTAGCTGTTAATAGTCCTCCAAACGCACCAAGAATTAAACCACCTAAGCTAATTAACCCATCGCGATTTATTAAACCGAAACTAGTGACAAAAGCTCCTATCAAAGTTAACCCATCAATACCTGGAACAGGAGTGATGGACAGAAGTATCATTAGTATCATTGCAAGTCCTATTAATATCCTTCCTGGCAAACTTTCGGATACCAATGTAAGACGAGGCTTTGAAAACAATTCAAGCTTCTGAAGCCAGGGAATCCATAACTTAACGATCTCCTGTAGCTTAGACCGTTTCAACTTGAAACGTCGAAAAGGATAAGGGAGCCAAGGTTGTCTAAAACCAAAAGCTAGCTGCAATGCTAAAAGCAGTATCATTACTCTCAATGGAGCACCTAAGCACAATATTAAAAGTACTGAATATTTGATTGATGGTTGTATGCTCACCAAAGCTAACAATGGCAGAATGAAAAGCACAAACAAACAACCGAAGGTGCGCTTACCCATCAAGAAGAATAATTCTTCTATCCCAATGGGATGATCCTCTACAGTATTTGCATCAAGAAAATAACGCTGGAGCTTGGAGGATAGCTTATTCATTCGTAATTCCAAGGTAGTTTTAAATAAAATTTAAGTTCAATGAGAGGGCTGTACTGCAATAAACATTGAAATATCTAAAATTAGTAATACCTTAACCATGTCGCCCAATGCATCTTATCCAAATCTCACTAAAATGCTTTGCATCGTTAAGGAAAATGCCGAAAATAGACCAGGCTATGTTATTCACATAAGATGTTACACCCTTCCTAAAGGTGCTTCTACGTCTTGCGTTTAGCCTTTGTTAAGGTTAGGGAAAACACTTCCAAAAAAGATGAATCGTTTATTTATCTAAACAGCCTTAACCTTATAGTAAACGTCTACAGCTCCATAGCTCCTCTATACAAAAGATCACCTAAGTCCCCATTTCACTATGCAAATCCATCGCCTTAATGCTTGGTCAGATAATTATATTTTTTTGCTTCAGGACGGACCTAGAGCAGCCGTTGTTGATCCAACTGAAGCGCCGACTGTCCTAAAGAAGCTTGAGGAATTGGGGGCTGAACTCACCGCTATTTTCAACACCCATCACCACGGCGACCATGTGGGGGGAAATCGGGCACTGCTGGCCAAATTTCCTAGCACAATGGTTTACGCTAGCGCAGCTGATCGCGATCGCATCCCTGGCCAAACAATCTTCCTAAATGAAGGCGATAACGTCACATTTGGTGACCGCACTGGCCAAGTCTTCTTTGTACCTGGTCACACTAGAGGCCACATTGCCTATTACTTTCCCCCGGTTGCCGCTGACGAACCAGGCGAATTATTCTGCGGCGATACCCTATTCGCTGGTGGCTGCGGACGACTGTTTGAAGGCACCCCAGCGCAAATGGTCGCTTCCCTGAGCAAACTGCGGCAGCTGCCAGACAATACCCGAGTTTGGTGCGCCCATGAATATACCCTGAACAATCTCAAATTCGCAGTAACTGTAGACAGCCAGAACCCAGACCTACAAGACCGTTACCGACAGGTCCAAGCTGCTCGCCAGCATCAAAGAGCCACAGTCCCTTCGCTACTTGGCATTGAGAAAAAAACAAATCCCTTTTTACGCTGGGATCAGCCCGCACTGCAAACCATCGCCAAAATAAAAGAACCGGCCCGCGTTTTTGGTCGTATTCGCGGTATGAAGGATAGGTTTTAAGACATCACCCGATTGGGTGATCTAGTTGGGTGATGCTAAGTCATCGGGCCATTTATACATTGAGGACATACTACACAGACACACTGCTGTATGGCCTTAGCTACCTCCCCTGCTATCAAAATATCAGGTGGCCTCGCCATCACCCTATTATGGCTGGTTTCTATTAACGTTTTTCAGATGAAATTAGCACAGTGGCAGCTTGCACAGTGGCAGCACATGCATACAACGACAATCGATAATTCAGAGCCCTGGCAGGTGAGCACACTAGAGATGACAGATGCGGTGTCAATTGATAAGTTCGCGTTCGCGTCATCGCATCCTATGCCATTGTTCTCTCCACAATTATCCAGCCTTGGTTTATACAATCGTTATTTCGGTACAACGACAACCCTGCTCTATACTAGATAATCAGGCGCAAAGCAAGAATGCTAAGAATTCTCTTAGTCAATGTTATAGATTTTTATGCCGCTCACAGTTTTAATTGTTGAAGATGACCCCATGATGCGTTTGGGCCTTACCCACTCCCTAGCACAAAAAAATACTGTCACCGTGATTGGTGAAGCTAGTGATGGTTATCAAGGGGTGATGATGGCTATATCTCAGCAACCCAGTGTGGTACTCATGGATGTGGGCATGCCCCGGCTTGATGGCATCGCGGCCACTCAACAGATTAAACAATCATCACCTAACATTCGGGTTGTCATCTTCACCTCCCATACCGATCGCACCGAGGTAATCGCGGCCCTCTCTAGCGGGGCAGATGCCTACTGTATTAAAGGTACGAATATAGACACCTTGATGCAAGCCATTGAAGTAGCCGCTACTGGCGGCATTTATCTAGACCCTCAGATTGCCCAACAGGTGATGACCTGTTTGACGCAGCCCCCATCGACTCCCATTCCCGATCATCCGTTATCGAATCGCGAACTTGAAGTGCTTAAGTTAATCGTTGAAGGGTACAGTAACCCAGAAATTGGAGAGAAGTTATTTCTCAGCACTAATACGGTTAAAACCTATGTCAAGGGAATCATGAATAAACTCGTTGTCAATGACCGCGTGCAAGCCGCTGTACTAGCCTTGAGAAAAGGATGGGTTGACTAACGGTAGCGTAAACCAAAAGGTACTGCCCTGGCCCAGATTAGAGTCAACACCAATCATGCCACCGTGGGCCTCAATAATTTGCTGGGCAATGTGCAGCCCTAGACCAATACTTAAATGACGACGGCGATGGCCTTGGGAATATAAGCTAAAAATTTGTGCACATTGTTCAGCTGTCATCCCCACACCGTTATCTCCCACAGAGCAGCGTATATGAGATTGAGGAACAGACTGGATCGATGCCTTTATCCAAATTACAATACCTGGCGGATTATGGTTTAGAGCATTGATGATCAGGTTATGAAAGACTCTCCACAGCTGAGTATGATCACCAGAAATTGTTGGTAGCTCTTTTGATAGCTGATTTTCTACTGTAATATTAGATTCTCTTAGGTGCGGCGCTAATTCTTGACAAACTGCCTCGACTAGAGGATGGAGCGCTACTTGCTGCCGTTGTAAAACCAGACCTTGAAGATTGTTATTGTGGGCTTCTAAAAGGCTGTTAATTAAAACCAGCTGTCGTTCGCCACCTGCTAACATTTGCTCTAACAGCGACCGTGGCATCGGAATCGTGTCACCAGGCTGCGTGAGCAAGCTTTTGAGTAACAGCTGAGTCCCCGTGACTGGATTACGCAAATCATGGGAAACCGCATGCAAAAATGTCTGGATTTCTTGACGAGCCTCAAACTCTTTGTAACGCAACCGCTCGTAGAGATAGACGGACAGATCAGCTACAACACAAACCCACAGGAGATAGATATAGGCAGCGACAGAGCCTAACACCAGGTTAGAGCGTTCTGTTGCATCTTCTGCCCTTAAAAAGGCCACTATGAGTAGCAACATTAAGGGAATTAGCAGCGTGAGTTGCGATCGCAAATGCAGCTGCCACCGCACAGGTACCACGGTGGACTGGGCTAAAAACACCATGGTCCAAAAGATCACATCTGCATCATCTAGATTACCGGCAATGACTGCAGCCACCAACAGCGTTAGCGTTAGCCCGGATGACATGCCCCAAAAGATCACTCCTGGATGACGCTTACCCCAGGAGAGCGTCTGTAATCCCAGGGCAATCGCAAAGACAAGTCCAACCACAGCATCAACAACAAAATTATATTGTTGACTCCGCTCGGGACCCCAGAACAAGATCCAAGATTCCAACAAAACAAAACTGATGAGCACAAATGAAAATAGCCAAATCAGTAATCTCAGACGCTGATGAAAAAAGCGTCGTCGCCACTGCTTGTAAACATTCAGCACACTAGGTGATTGAGTTGACCCATTAAAGTAGCGACGCCACCAACTATGCAAATGCTCTAACAAGACGTACCCCCACGACATCTGGCCGCTTACAACAACGCAAACGAACTAATAAACCGATTGACATCTGTCTCATCATCGTCGATCGCTAGCAGCAAATAAGCACGTTCCTCAACCAGGTACAATCGCATATCCAGCGTAACTTGCTCATGACTCCAGCGATAGCGTCGGCCTGGATGCCCGGCCAGGTTAACATCCACTTCTAATGCCTTTAAATCATCTGGATTAAGATCTTCGAATGAGTCTCTCAGGTAGTCGAGCACAGTATCAGCCCCTTGGTCTAGAAAAGCAGCCGGTAAATCAGAGTACGCCACCATATACTGACCAGTATTGTCAACCCTCTCAAAGAGATGAATCTCAATAGGTTCACCTTCTATATCATCATCTTCAACGGTCAGTTCAGGAGGGGTCGGAAATGCAATTTCAAATCGCCCTGCGGCTGAGGAATAGAGAGAACTCTGAGCAACTTGCCATGGGGCTACGGGTTCATAGGCCATCACTGGTGTGGTCGGCAACATCCCCAAACCGACTACTACAACGATGCCCTCCATCATCAATCGACGGATAAGTCGAGAACTACGCTGATTCGTATTCATATTAATGATTCTCCAAAACTAGTCAGTTAGTCCATAGCTGGCCAACCCGTCTAAAGCCTAGTTCTGGGAGTGAAAGTCTAACCACACCCATCGCTATCACCCGATCGGGTGATTCTTATCTGAGCAGCTTTGATACAAACAGAAAATCAAACATTAGCTCTATCTGCCCCAGAATATCTTTTCTTGGAATAAAGCAAACCCATAGGTACTCATACCCGTGTCACGGTTGTCCCGTCACAGATTTAAAGTTGCCTTGAATGGGCCTGATTCTATAGAATGTTAGACTGCACAAGTTTTATATGGGTCAAAGAAGGAGACTGGGCCGCATAAACCGTTTTCACGTTTAGGACTGTGTCCAAAACGTATTCAAAGAACGATTTATCTGGGCCTGAGCAAAACTACTATGGCAAAACGGGTTCAGTTAGTTCTAAGTCAAGACATTAGCAAGCTGGGTAAGGAAGGCGACCTCGTCGAAGTAGCACCTGGCTATGCTCGCAATTATTTGCTGCCTCGCGGGTTGGGCTACCGGGCCACTCCCGGTGTGCTCAAGCAGGTGGAACGTCGTCGCGAAGAAGAGCGTCAGCGTCTAGAGCAGATTAAAAATGATGCGGAAGCGATGAAGACTGCGATCGCAACCATCGGTCTCTTCACCATCAAGAAAGAAGTCGGCGAAAACGACGCCATTTTTGGTACCGTCACCGCAGACGAAGTCGCCGAACTGATCAAGACCAACACCAGCAAAGACATCGATAAGCGCGACATTGAAGTGCCCCCCATCAACAAACTGGGCGAGTACACCGTCCTAGTCAAGCTTCATAGTGAAGTCACAGCTGAGCTGCGGCTTCGAGTTGCCTAAATCAGCCATACAGCTGCAGGCATCAAAACTCTATGCCTCCAAATGACACCCTCATAACTCAAACTAGCCCTGGGTTTCTCGCCAACTCTGGGGCTTTTTTGTGAGTTTCCATCCTTCACCATTCCTCCAGCAATACTTAAGGGTGGCCAAGTTTTTACAGGATCATATTGACCGTCTGGCACACTGAATCATAACAACTTTGAGACGATATAATACAAATGAACTATTTTAGTTTTATCAGCGTTCCCCAGGGAGCATTTACACTTTTATCTACATGTAGCGTCATCATCTTATCCTTAACGCTATATTTGGATTATTAAACCACTCATTGTCGGGAGCGGTATCAGTGCAACCTGGCTACCTAGCATACGCTTCAAACATTTGACCGCTGCTGATTTAGAGGATGAATCGATCGGTGAGCAACGCTAGACACCGATATCGTCAAGACAAAATCATCCCGAGGATCCGCAACGCCAAAATTTTTATACCACCTGCCACTCCCTAGCCCCATTATCCTGTTGCCTGAAGGTCATCATGGCTCAAGAACACAAATTTCAAGCAGAATTTGATCGTCTCCCCCCTCAGAACATTGATGCTGAAGAAGCTATTTTAGGAGGCATCTTGCTAGACCCGGAAGCCATCGGGCGCGTCACCGAAATCTTGGTCCCCGAGGCGTTTTATATTGCGGGTCATCGCGAAATATACCGGGCAGCCATTGAACTACAGGCCAAGGGAAAACCCACCGATCTAACCACTTTAGCCTCCTGGCTCAAAGACCATAACCTACTGGAAAAAGCCGGGGGTCAGGCTCGGCTGGCCCAGCTGTTTGACCGTACCATCAGTGCTGCCAATATTGACCAGTACGCCAAACTGGTGATGGACAAATATACCCGCCGTAAGCTTATCCAAATTGGCGGCGAAATTGCCCAGCTCGGCTACGAAACTGAGAGCCCGTTAGAAACCGTCCTGGATCACTCTGAGCAAAAAATCTTTGGCATTACTCAGGAACGACCCCAGCAAGGTCTTACCGCTACATCAGATATCCTCACCGAAACCTTTGATGATATTGAACAGCGCTCCATGGGCATGGTGCTACCCGGTTTGTCCTGTGGTTTCTATGATCTCGACGCCATGACCCAGGGTTTTCAGCGGTCTGACCTGATCATCGCCGCTGGGAGACCAGCAATGGGCAAAACCAGCTTCGTTTTGAACGTAGCTCGCAATATCGCTGGCGGGCATAAGCAGCCGATTGCTATCTTTAGCTTAGAGATGT
This sequence comes from Leptolyngbya sp. Heron Island J, assembly GCF_000482245.1. GTDB lineage: Bacteria > Cyanobacteriota > Cyanobacteriia > Phormidesmidales > Phormidesmidaceae > Leptothoe. The sequence goes on from NZ_AWNH01000013.1 coordinate 13,280, forward strand.
CAAAACAGCAGCTGGTGTATCGTCTGCTGTCAGCAGAAGCCAGAATTGAAAGCGGACGCCTACGCACAGGACGCATCGGTCAGCATGAGTGGGAACCCCTGGGTCACGCCATCAGCTCTCTTTCGCAGATTCCTATTTTTATCGATGATACTCCCAATATCTCAGTCACAGAGATGCGCTCTAAGTGTCGCCGACTCAAAGCAGAAAATGGCGGAGCATTAGGTTTAATCCTGATCGACTACCTCCAGCTGATGGAGGGCAGCAGCGATAACCGTGTGCAAGAACTTTCAAAAATCACTCGTTCGTTAAAAGGTCTCGCCCGAGAATTAAACGTTCCAATTATTTCTCTCTCCCAGCTCAGTCGTGGCGTAGAATCAAGAACTAATAAGCGTCCGATGATGTCTGATCTTCGTGAAAGTGGCAGTATAGAACAGGATGCAGATTTGATTATGATGCTGTATCGAGAAGAGTATTACGATCCGGATACGCCTGATCGAGGTCTCGCAGAAGTTATTATTGCAAAGCATCGTAATGGCCCAACCGGTACAGTAAAACTGTTGTTTGAGCCGCAGTATACTCTCTTTAGAAATCTGGCAAAACCAAATTCATAACGTTGAGAAGAGAATTATTCTTCAACACGATAACCAAGTTCTGCCAGGTGCGATCGCGACTGTCGCCACCGCGACTGCACCTTCACAAACACCTCTAGATACACCTTACCCGCAATCAGCTTTTGCATTTGCTCACGGGCAGCGGTGTTGATTACCTTCATCATCGAACCCTTTTTGCCAATCAAAATCCCCTTTTGAGAATTGCGTTCCACAAAAACCGTAGCCAGAACATTCGTAATCGTAGGAGTTTCTTCTACCCGCTCAATCGCTACCGCTACGGAATGAGGCACTTCCTCACGCGTATGTAACAACACCTGTTCGCGAATCAGCTCGCCCATAATAAACCGCTCTGGCTGATCTGTAACCAAATCAGGCGGATAGTAATAAGGACCAACATCAAGCCGTTCAATCAAGCTGGTCTTCAAAGCATCCAGTCCTGTCTCTGTTACCGCCGAGAACTTACAAACGGGCCAGCCATTTTCCTCAGCCAAAGCCTGATAGCTAATATCAATCATCTGGGCCTTCGTCTCAGACTGCAGATCAGCTTTGTTAATACCCAAAATAATAGGTACCTCACTACGTTTCAGCAAATCTGCAATAAACAGATCGCCACGGCCCAGCTCACTAGTACCATCCACAACAAACAACGTCACATCCACGGAATTAATCGCAATGCGGGCATTTTTCACCAGCACTTTGCCCAGCTCGTGGTGAGGCTTATGAATCCCAGGAGTGTCCACAAAAATCACCTGTGCCTTGGGCAGCGTCATCACACCACGGAGTCGATTGCGAGTCGTCTGTGCCACTGGCGAGGTGATCGCAATCTTTTGCCCCACCATCGTATTCATTAGCGTTGACTTACCTACATTGGGACGTCCCACAATCCCAACAAATCCGGAACGAAACCCCGGTGGCGGTGTTGGGGTTCCCCCCAGCTCAATGGTCATGCTTGTCTTATCACTACTAACTACTAACTATTTCTCATGGATCGGTAGGTCGTGCCCACCCTAGGCTTCACCGGTAATATGAATCACAACATCACGGCGATAGCCATGGCTACGGTGTTCCCACAGGTAAATTCCCTGCCAGGTACCCAATGCCAACCGACCATTCATAATGGGAATTTGCTCTGAAGTATGGGTTAATGCCGTCCGTAAATGGGCAGGCATATCATCGGGGCCCTCAGCACTGTGATGGTAATCGTTTCCCTCTGGGACCAGTTTGGCCAAAAAGTTTTCCATATCCACCAGCACATCAGGATCAGCATTTTCCTGAATCACCAAACTTGCTGAAGTGTGACGTAAAAACAAGCAACATAGTCCAATTCTCACCCGAGATTCACGCACAGCATCCTGTACTTGCATCGTAAAGCGCTGTAGGGATTTAGGACGGGTGTGTAGCGTTAGCACCGTCTGATAATGCACAGATGTTGACTTGGTAGGAGTCATGGTGATGCCCTCTGAAATAAAGACTCATCATGCTTTTCAGCATAGAGCAGGACTTATATCACGTCCAAGCTACATCCTATAATTTCCCTTAAGTTAAAACGGCTGGACGTAAACCAAGCCTAGTCCAGAGTACCTGGGTTGGTGATAAACAACCTAAAGTTTTCACGGAGTCAAGTTGTATCAATTACCAAGCCGGGCATCTTGAACATACAGCTACCTGGTGATTTATGCTGCTTCCAAGCCCCATTATTGTCATCATGCAGGGAGTGCCCGCATGGAATCATTGGCGGCAGATGCAAGCACCTGACACAGCAGCTCCCCAGCTGAGAGAGGCTCTGTTGATCCGTGCCAAACTGTCCAGGATTGATCTTAGTCAAATAGACTGCTGCATCAGTAATTTCTCGGGAGCTACTTTATCTCACGCAGACCTTTCCCAAGCCATTTTCTACACCGCTAATTTATCTCAGGCCAGATTAGACTGTGCCAGATTACCAGGGGTGGACATGCGTGAAGCAAATTTAAGGGATGCCAGTCTCGTTAAAGTGCAGGGCCAGCACACTAATTTTGCTATGGCAGATTTGCAGGGTAGCCAACTCAGAGAAGCGATTTTGACCGACAGTAACTTTTGCGAGGCCTCCTTAGTAGAGGTTGATGGCTGTATGGCCCAGCTTAGTCAGTGCAATCTTAGCTATACCAACCTAAAAAATAGCCTTTTTTACACAGCTGATCTGCAGCACGCAAACCTGAGGCAGGCAAATCTAACGGCAGCAGATTTTCGAGAAGCTAATCTGACTCAGGCACTTTTAGAAGATATTAATGGCTGTCAAACAAGTTTTGCCAGGGCCATTTTAGACCGCGCTGTGCTGACGGGAGCATTGCTCAAATCAGCTAATTTTACGATGGCCAATTTGCAGCTTACTATTCTCAATCAGGCCAACCTCAGCCATGCCCAGCTTAAAAACGCCATTTTGACGGAGGCGAGCCTAGTGGGAGCAACACTTGACCGGGCACAGTTGCAAAATAGCAATATGGCACAAACAGATTGTCGCAACGCCCGGTTTAGGGAAGCCAATCTAGACAATGTAAATCTGCAAGGGGCTGACCTCAGCGGGGCCAATCTGAGTAAAGCTGGGTTACTAGGGAGCTGTCTCAGAGATGTCAACTTGAGCAATGCTGACCTTAGCTATGTTGACCTACGCCAAACTGAACTAACTGGCGCAGATTTAAGCCAGGCTATTTTGACGGGAACTCAGCTACCACAAGGGTACCAGTGCACCAAGTCTCAGGTCAGCAATACTGGGGTTTATAGGTGGCAAGCGGCTTAAGAGGTCAGAGGCAGGAGATGTTGGCTACATATACCCGTAGATGCGGCTCTTAATACCATGCACCGCTGCTTCGATGAGTCAGCTCAAATAATCGCTGATGGCATTCGCGATCGCAGCATTCCCATCCGTGGCCAGTTTCTCTCCTTTGGGGGGTACCAGCGGTTGCTCTAAAAACGACCAATCTCCGCCAAAAAAGGCCTCACTGTTTAGGAGTTGATGATGGGCATGGCGTTGAATACCATCCAGCAGCAACTGCGCCTCAGCAAACCCCTCACGGGGCAAGGTCACCACTCCTCGCTCCAAACGACAGGCTTCCGCAAAGGTGCTATAGCCGGGTTTAGAAACAACGCGATCGCACAGCACCATCATGTCCGCAGGTCGCAACGATAGATCGACAATCTTAATCAGATTGGGTAACTCTGGCGCTTGTCGATCAAAGGTCAGAAACTGCCAGTCAGGATAGGCCCGTAACGCTTTTTCATAGGGAATTTTCGCCAGACCCAAACCGCCAAAGGTGAGAAGCACCGTGAGATCGCTGGGGGTGGTAATCCCAAATCGCTCACGTATCGCCTCGGCCGTCAGCTTGGGCGTACCGCCGGTCAGCCCCACATCAAGAATGTTGGGAAAAGCCGTCATCGCCTCATGAAAAGGGAGTCGAAACATGCGATCGCACTCCCTAAAACAAGCCGCAATCCAATCCGCAATTGCCTCAAATTCACCACCCCAGGGTCGATAAATAAAGTCCCACCCAAAATTACCCATCATCCAACAGGGCAGATCTACCGCCTTAGCTAGCTGGGTCAGTAGGGGAGGAATATCTCCTAAGATCAGACCAACCCCTGTATTTTTAATAAACTCAATCTCAGGTGCCAGAATCTCATCTTGATGATCACGGATCCATTTAAGCTTCTCTAACGTGGCCGCCTTATCCATCGTCAAGCTATCGCTTTGTAGCACACCAATATCAAAACTTACTGGCCGATAGGTGACCCGCTCAGGTTGCAAATAGGATTGCAATAGCCATTGAGGAGCCGTCGTTGCCAGAATAATCTCCACATCTGGACGGATCTGTTGCAATGTCAATAACACCGATGCAGCACGAGTGGAATGGCCAAAGCCATGGTTAGTAATGGCGACATAAAGCCTAGGCATAAAACAAATGCTCCTAAAAACAAGCGGAATAGCTTCAACCCAAACAGCTGCCCCTGCATACTTCTGATTAACCTTTACGTCACCTCAAGTGACTTCACTCGATCTGGGGTATGGAACCAACCCGATTGGGTGATGTGAGCTGAAATTTCACAGGCCATGCTAAAAGGTGTCTTTTCCAGAGATAGGGAATCATGTCTTTCAAAAAAATGGCTGGCAATCAACTTCTGAAGCTTGGGCTTATCGGTTTAGGCATGGGGAATATTGTCGCGGGGATGCCCGCCTTGGCAGCCCCTGCACCTGTCTTTGAGCCAATGATTGACGAACTTGCTACTTCAAAATTTGAGATCCGCCTGCCCACATCTATACCCGCTGATGTCGAACTATATCCGTTTAGCCGACCAATACATCCTGGTATCCATATCCTGACTGTTGGCACAACACCTGAATGTTCAGGTGAGCGTTGTCTGGCCTTTAATATTGTGACCATCCCAGAGCCCAACACCTGGCCAACTCCAGAGGAAAATCGTTTAACGCCTCTGACACCCATTGTCTTAGGCAACGGGATTCAAGGCTATACCGCAGAAGCTAGAGGATTTGCCTCCGTGGAATGGATGCAGGATGGCACGCTCTATATCTTGAACTACAGCACAGAGCTACTGTCTTTTGAGGATGCGATCGCAATGGCCACCTCCATGGCGATCGAACCACCAGTGTCTGAGTCGCAATAACCGGCTCTTACAGTTAACGAGAAGCATCCGAGGAATCAGGGGTGAGCAAAACCATAGAAAATCCCTGCGAGCCTTGATCTAAAAGCGCTTTTCTCAGCCATCATCAAATCATAAAAGTAGAAATGGTGAGACAGCTAAGCTGCCTCACCACTCACAGATTTATGCCATAAGAGACCACATGGTGACCAAATTCTCAGAATGAATTGGCCATTACAGTCAGTGCGTGATTACAAAACAGGCACAAACCGCTCTTTCTCAGGGACTGTCGTGTACTCAGCTACAATCTGGCGGAACTCATCCCCATCGAGAGTTTCCTTCTCGATCAGAATATCTACCACCCGATCTACAGCGGCACGATTATCTTCAATCATCTGCTTAGCATCGTCGTAGCACTTCTCAACGATACTGCGTACCTGCTCATCAATACGCTGGGATACGGTTTCAGAGTATTCAGAGCGGTTACCCCAACTGCCGCCTAAAAAGACTTCACCTTGGGGATTCTCCAGAGCAAGGGCTCCTAGCTCAGACGACATGCCAAAGCGGGTCACCATTTGACGGGCCATGGATGTTACCTGCTGCAGGTCGTTGCCAGCACCAGTAGTCACTTCAGCCTCACCAAAGATGATATCCTCAGCGGCGCGGCCTCCCAAAGCACCCGTAATTCTTGCCAAGAGCTGGGCACGGGAGATCAGCATCTGATCTTCACTAGGGGTAAACCAGGTGAGACCCTGGGCCTGACCACGAGGAATCAGCGTTACTTTTTGTACCGGGTCATGGGCCTTAACCAGGGTACCAATTAGAGCATGACCAACTTCGTGATAAGCAATTAAACGCTTGCTCTTACCATCGACTAGAGGTGTGCCTTCCATACCGGCGATGACGCGGTCTACGGCATCATCAATTTCCAGCATCGTAATGGCTTCTTTACGACGGCGTGCAGTCAAAATAGCGGCCTCGTTTAGCAAGTTGGCCAGGTCAGCACCAGTGAAACCAGGGGTACGACGTGCGATCGCATCCAATGAAATCTCATCCGCTAGCTTCTTATTGCGGGCATGGACTTCGAGTACTGCGATCCGCCCCTTAACATCAGGTGGATCAACCGATACCTGACGGTCAAAACGACCGGGACGCAGCAATGCAGAGTCAAGCACATCAACTCGGTTAGTCGCTGCAATCACGATGATGCCGCTGTTGCCCTCAAAGCCGTCCATCTCGGTCAGCATCTGGTTGAGGGTTTGCTCACGCTCGTCATTACCGCCACCAATACCGGAACCACGGGAGCGACCAACCGCATCAATCTCGTCGATAAAGATGATACAAGGCGCATTCTCCTTGGCTTTCTTAAACAGGTCACGGACACGGGAGGCACCGACACCCACAAACATCTCTACAAATTCAGAACCGGAGATACTGAAGAAAGGCACACCGGCTTCACCAGCAATAGCTTTGGCCAGCAGTGTCTTACCAGTTCCAGGAGGCCCCACCAGCAAAACACCCTTCGGAATACGAGCACCTACAGCCGTAAAGCGCTCAGGCTTCTTCAGGAAGGTAACTACTTCTTGAAGCTCTTCCTTAGCCTCATCAATACCGGCCACATCATCAAACATGATGCCAGTCTTAGCTTCCATCATGAAACGGGCTTTGGACTTACCAAAATTCATGGCCTGGCCGGGACCACCACCAACGCCACCGTTAGAACGACGGAATAGGAAAAATAGACCCGCGATTAGCAAGAACGGGAATAGTAGATTGCCCAGGATGCCAACGAACGCACCATCATTACGGGGTGGGTGGGAATCCAGGCTAATGTCAGAATCGCGGAGACGCTCAACTAGTTCAGGAGCACTGCCTGGCAAATCTACACGCCAGCGCATGATCCGATCATCCAGCTGTGGATCAACCGCTTCAATAATGGCTGTCCGGCCACCATCATAGAGGTCAACCGCCGTCACTCGGCCGGCATCTAAATAGTCTAAAAACCGACCATAGGTCATACGGGTACTCGCCGTATTACGACTCATATTTGCGGGGTCTCCGCCCATGGAACCCTGCCAGAAGAAAAACCCAATTAATAGGGCTGGCAACGTCCAGAGCAAAATGACTCTCCAAGAAAGCTTCATATCTCGGTGGCCTCTTTTTAATTAACAGTCCTAACTGCCTAAGCAGATTGAAAAGCAAGTTCTAAAGCAAGCTGCTAAAACCTGTAGGTCGACTAAAAAAACTGCCAAGGGCAACTGATTAAGTCAATTAGGTTTTATTAGCTACATTGTTTACTAAATGTAACGTAATTTCTCAGATACAAGCAATCCGTTACGTAGTCACTATGTTAACGAGCGATCGCAAATTCACTAGCCAGCTTGCCAAAATCCATGGAATTAGGCGGTAGCCAGTGCGATCGCAGCTTCCAGACGACCTTGATCAAACCCGCGCTGATGCAAAATTAACCAAGACTCCACCAAGTCCGGTCCCTGCATATCTCCCATTAGAGCGGCTCGCAGAGATCTCATAATCAAACCTTTTTTAACCCCCAGAGCCTTAGTCACCTGGTTGATCAGTCCCTTAGCATCACTGGCCTCGGTAAGCCCCTCGTGAGCCTTCAGCGCCTCCAAGACGGACTGCATCGCCGTCGCCACCCCATCTTTTTTAAGCTGCTCTGCCGCTGCATCGGCAAAATCCATCGTCGGCGTAAAGAAAAAGCGGCTCAGCTCTACACAGTCCTTTAACCGAGTCAGACTAGGACCATTTAATGCCGCTAGCTTGAGCAACCAATCCCGATCGGCCTCTCGATCAAACCCATATCCCGCTTCGTGAAGATAGGGGACAATCAGCTCCAGTAGCTTCTCCGGGGATTTTTGATGGAGATACTGACTGTTGATCCAATCCAGCTTATCCCAGTCAAATTTAGCGCCAGCCTTATTCACCCGCTCAAAGCTAAATAGTTGAGCCGCCTCATCTAAGGAGAAGATCTCCTGGGCATCCGGGGCAGACCACCCCAACAGGGTCATATAGTTAGCCAGAGCTTCAGGCGTAAAGCCCATGGCCTGAAAGTCTGAAATCGAGGTGACACCATCTCGCTTAGACAGCTTGGCCCCCTTTTCATTCAAAATCAACGGTGTATGAGCAAATTGAGGTACCGGCATCCCCATTGCCTCATAGAGCAAGATTTGCTTTGGGGTGTTGCCCACATGGTCTTCCCCACGAATGACGTGGGTAATGCCCATATCAGCATCATCAATCACCACCACAAAGTTATAGAGCGGCTGACCAATTTCCGTACTAGAAGAGGCCCGCGCAATCACCATATCACCGCCTAAATCACGTCCTTTCCACTGGACGGGACCGCGCACCATGTCGTTCCAGGTAATGTCACGGTCATTGTCGATCTTAAAGCGGATCACAGCCTGACGCCCCTCAGCTTCAAAGGCTGCTATTTGGTCGGGGGTCAGATCGCGATGCTGATTGTTATAGCGAGGCGCTTCACTGCGAGCCTTCTGCTTTTCTCGCATTTCATTGAGTTCTTCAGGGGTTTCATAGGCACGGTAAGCCAGTCCGTTATCTAACAGTTCCTGAATTTTGGGTTGATACAGCCCCATACGCTGGGTTTGATAAACTGGCTCTTCATCCCAGTTCAGCCCCAGCCACTGGAGACCATCCATAATGTTCTGAGTGTATTCAGGCTTGGAGCGCTCCAGGTCTGTGTCCTCCACTCGCAGCAGAAAGGTACCTCCCTGGGAACGGGCAAACAGCCAGTTAAAAACCGCAGTTCTGGCTGTCCCAATGTGAAGATTGCCAGTGGGACTCGGAGCGATCCGAACGCGAACAGACATGGTGATAGTGCCAAAGACGAAACAGCTAGGTCTATCAGCGTACTATACGGCTGACAAAACTACGTTAACGCTCAGTTCGGGGAGTTGAGAATCTGGCAAACTACCGATCCTCAGGGAGTACGGGGTTTTCTACCACACCGGTCTCACAATCCAAGCCACACTGTAAATACGTTCACTTGGCCTCTTCCCTGCAGAGCTACACCATGGGGCGGCACAGCGGACGAATTTAATCACAAGGGACTCTGACTATGATTGTTTTCCCTGTCCTTCTGTTTCTGTTTTTAGTGCTGCTATTGCCACTGGTCATTACCGGGTTCACCCTCGATATAGTGCAGGTTGCTGTTGTCAAACTAGGTTTTGCTCCTCAATTAGCGGTGCTATTACTAGTTGCGATCGTTATTGGCAGCGCCATCAATATCCCGCTTTATCAGCGAGAGATACAACCAGCAGGAATGCCCTGGTTGATGGAGTCAGCTCGTCGTCGCACCCTAGTAGCGCTCAACGTAGGTGGCGGTTTAATCCCAATTATCTTGGCGATATATCAGTTAACGCGAGGTCATATCCTGGCCATTCTGACGACGACGGCCATCGTTACCCTCATCAGTTATTTTTCTGCCGAGATCGTCCCAGGCAATGGGATTCGCATGAATGCGATGGTGGCCCCATTGACCGCCGTTATCTGTGCCTGGTTACTGGGAGCCGATGCGGCTCCTCAAGTGGCATTTGCGGGTGGCATCCTGGGAACGTTGATTGGAGCAGATCTATTACACTTGCGTGAAGTCGAACATCTGGCCTCCGGAATATTAAGTATTGGCGGTGCAGGTGTTTTTGACGGGATTGCTTTGTGTGGCTTGTTTGCCCTCCTTTTAGCTTGAGGTCAGATGTAAAGATCTGACAAAGCAGTCTGAGTGATCCACAACCCTTGGAACAATGGTGTTGTGGATAATTCTTTATGAATTAGAACAATTTGTATTGCTATAAGGTAAAGCCTAATGGGACTGAGCGAGAAAATCCAAGACCGGACCGTCCGGGCCAACATTGCGGCTGACTGCGCCAAGCTGATTGACCAACAGGTCGCGGCCAAGGGGGGCCTGTCCGGCATGGCCATGAAAACTGCCTATGGTGTCATCAAAGGCATTGGTTCGGGCTATATCCCCGGTGCAATTGATCGAATCTTGCCTGATGCCTGCCAAGCAATTGAGCCGATCTGGCAGGAAGGTGCGGCTACGGGCGATCCAGTTAAGTACCTGAGCGAGCATAGCGATCGCACTGCTGACAGCCTGCTCAGCGTGACAGATGCCCGTATACAAACCACTAGGCACGCTATTTTAAGTTCTACCTATAAAAAACTACGCAAGTCGGTCAAAAACGACGTTGAAGCCGCCGTTCCCGATCTGGCTCAAATTATTCAAAGCCACGCCGTGTAGGGATCTCTGACTACCAAACCCGCCAATCCTCCCAATCCAGATTAAAGATTGACGTATTAGGAAAGGCAGTGGGGTTACCACTCGTTTGCAGCCGCTGCTGCAGCTCCAAGAGTTCTGGCTTTAGCCTGGGTAAGTCATCCACCAAGGTGTAGGGCAGCAACTGATTGTCCAGGGCATAGTCAATGGTTGCTCCAGCGGCTATGCCTGCGGACCATTCAAAGGAATGTACGCGATAAGCGGCAGCAGCAATCGTACTAGTGGCAATACTTTTGCCAGCCACTAGCAAGTTATCAATATTCTGTGGAATCAAGGACCGCAGCGGAATTTGGCCTGGGTAGCTCTGACCGTGGGCTCGTCGGACCCCCGCTCGTTCAGTGTTGCCCGGCAGTTCAGGCGGTGCCAATTCCATACAAGGATGAAAGTCAATGGCATACTGGGCAATCCCTACAGAGTCCGGGAATATGGTGGACCGTGTCCGACGCGGAATCTCGGCAGCTGCTTGCTCGGTCTCGATCGCGGCGGTAGTTTCTAATCCCGCTAACGCCCGCCGCAGCGACAGATACATACTATCTGGCAGCTGAGTCTGATAGTATTCATCGTTATAATCAACGCGGGAAATATCAATTTCATTGATCATAAATCCATCGGGATGACCAAAGGCCGGTCGCCCGACAATCCGACGCCCTTCGCGAATATAGGGATACTTTGACAACCCATGGGCCGTATTCATCGGTGCATCAAAGCCCTCTAAAAAGCGATGGCGCACGTCCACAGATTTAACGCCGTAGCCCAGCTGAGAATCCGTCAGTCCTGCCACTAGCCAGTAATAGTAACTAAAGGCATTCTCTTCACCCCGTCGCAGGGTATCGACTCGCAAACCGCCCAGCCAGCCTCCTGGGTCTAGCTGACCAGCGGCCTCTAGCTGCTCATGGGAATAGATGAGATTATCGACGGAGGTACCGGGGCGATAGTCATTTCCCCAGGTCCAGTTCTGCATGGAAATATCGCCGGGTTTAATATCGCTTACTCCAAAAATCCGCCGTTCAGGCCGGTCCCCTGGGGCCAGTAGCCGCCGATAGGTAAATACAAAATCAATGTAGTTCGTGTTTTCCCGAGGGCGCTCAAAGCTGAAGTAGGGCGCATAGATATCGTAGTAATCGGGTCTCACCTGGTCCTGGGGCGTGGCAGTACGCTCCATGGCAAAGGTGTAGGTGAAGCCCTGAGTACAGTAGGCATCGCCGGTAAACGTTGGCGACGACGGATTGAGGTATGACTTGGGGTCTAACCCCAGTCGGTAGGGGACACCGGATAGGGCAATAATTTCGCCAGTCTCCGTAGCTTCGACCACATACCAGTCGACAGGGCCTTCATGACCGCTGGGCTGAAAGCGAATAATTTTTTTCCTTAAACGCTCTGAGTCCTCGTAGCGGTAGGCATCTTCGTAGTAGGCCGATAGGGTTTCAGTGTTGAGGGGTGGGGTGCCTGGTGCTGGGCTGTGTTGGATTGCGATCGCATCCACAATCATCGCACCCTCAACATCCACCTGTTTCACCACGGTCGACGGGAACCACTTCAGCGTCCCATTCCCATCACGAGCAGCTTCATCGAGCATATCCACCAGAATGTCGTTGGCATCGGCGGGCAAAAAACAAACCGCACTCACCCAACAGTCACCAGGGTTTTGACGCCCATAGTGTTCCAGAACTCGCTGTCGTAGCTCTTGGTAGCCAGCGGCATAGAACAGCAGCTGACGCTGACGTCTGGCTTCATCCAGAGCCGTTGTTCCCTGAGACGTTAACTGCCCCCCCAGCCAATCTGTCATCTCCGTCAGGCATACCGTCCGCCCAGACCGTAAACTCTCATAGGCGGTGGCCACTCCTGCTAGACCGCCCCCTACCACCAATACATCACAACGCTCGGTCTGATCGATACGACTGGGTGCAGCAGCCACCGGACTAGCCACCACTAGGGCCAGTCCTATCGCCGACAGCCAGTGCCGACTCAAAGAGTTCCACACAACGCTGACTGAAATTCGCATACAAATCTTCCTTGGTCACTAAAAAATTACAACGATCAGCAAATAACTCATCCCATGGTGGATGCCCCACAAGGAATTGCCACTCCCTAGGTACCACAATAGACAATTAGATCGATTTCAACGTCGCCATACCCCGCCAAAGCAGTGATGCCTACGGTCGTTCGACTCGGTAGACGCGCCTGATTAAAGTAGGACGCATAGACTTGATTAACAATCTCGTAATAGCGAAAATCAGTAACAAATATTCGCACCATGACAACATTTTCAAAACTGGTGCCCGCGTGGGTTAAGACACGTTTAAGGTTCTCCATCACCTGACGCGTTTGCGCCTCAATATCCAGCTTCAGCACTTCGCCCGTATCAGCGTCTTCAGCCAGTTGACCCGTTACAAAGAGAAAATCTCCTGCCCTGACAGCATGGGAGTAGGGCGCAACAGGAGGCAGTGCATCAGGCAACGTAATAAATTCCAACATAGTAGGCATTGATCGAGAGACAACGCCATTAAGACTAAGGCAAATAAGTCTCTCGGCCCATCCAATAAATCGCTAAAACACAGAATTTTAGACTATTTGGACCAAAAAGCCTCTGAACAGCCCAGCCCTCTTCAGGCCAAGCTCAAGTCAGGAAATTCACACCTAAAATCAACCTGAAATCTGATCATTTAAACAACATATATGGTACATTTGTATCAATAAATAGATCATATGTTCTATCCGTTCCCCGTCCTCTTCTGCAATATGAACGATTTAGATATGGAACTTCAAACTATTCGGCAGAAGCTACAAACCTTAAAAGCCTCTCCACCGGAGACAGTGGCCACGCCGTGGAGTCCGTCCCGACTGACTGCGCCTTCCCCAGATTTGGCTCAGGTAACAACGGCTATTGAGACCCTGCGACAGCGCTCAGGACAGCCCTTATCTCCCCCTGTGACTAGCCTGCAGCAGTTTGATGCTGCTCTCAGTGCCCTTGAACAGTTAGCCCAGCAGCAGCAACAGGCACTGCAGCGATTACGAACCGTAGGTATATCTCTCATCCAGCAAACTCAGCCTGGTACATCGCCGGATGTTGATGATATTGCTCGCTTTTTGACGGAATGTCAGGACATTCAAATCCCAACAATTCAGCGTGATGCAGCTGGATATTTAGATCTGGACTACCACACGGTTAACTTTCATCAGGCTGACCAGGGGGTGACGACAAAGGGTGGGATGCGATCGCAATTATTTCAACATTCAGCCGGAAATCTGCAATCATCTAACAATCCAACTGCTATCCCTAACCGATCCAAATTCAATACTACTGCAACGGGTTTAGTGACAGATCTAAAGCGGTTTTACCAGGTTGTCCATCGTGTATTTCAGCGATGGCAGCGGCACTACAGCGCGTCAGCTCAGCGCTCCCGCAGCTCACAGTTCACCCTACTTGATAGCGCTATTTGGTTCATTGGCGCTGCGATCGCACGGATCGTTCTCAATCAGCTTTTCCTGCTGTACCCAGCGCTGTGGACACCCGTCGCATTTTTGCTCATCGGCGGAATTCTTATTACCCTCTACCGTGCCATTCTTAGTCCTCAACCCAATCCGGTTAGCGGCTATCGCACACTCATGATCATCCTTGGTTTAGTGATTGGGGGCCGCTTTTCATAAGCCATCTCTACAAGACCTTTCACACCTATATCAAAGCTTCTACCGATATCTCGCCGTTGCTGATTTAGAAGATGAACCAGTCTGCAAGACGTGCCATTGCCCCAGACTTTACAGATGAAATCATGGTTCGGATCAGCCACATCATAATTGCTAAGTCTCTAACCATTTTTATGTAGTTTTTTTAGTTTTGTTTATCTGTTCAATGTTCATTATCTTTGGAGAGATTTTCCATGGTCTACCCCACCAACATTCCTAATCGTCCTCGCTCTCAAAACTTAGGCCCAAAACCGTTAGTTGCCGTTAGCTTAACCATGATTTTGGCCGCTTTATTGTTAGACTTTGACAAACTCCAAACCCTCTTACCCTCGACTAACACAATTAGCCACCAAGCCCAATGCAACACTGTTATCAGTGATGACGCCAAACTTTCTCGAGAACAACTGGCCCAACTGCTGACCATTCCCGAACGCGATGCTAAATCGCGAGTGCGGCAGGTCGTGAGCGAACCCTACTGTCAGTTGCCCACACTCAAAGTTAGATCGGGAGTGGAGGCAGAAAGAGAAGCCTATCCCCTCGCATTTGATCCCGGCACCACCCTTGTAATTCTCTACGAAAATAATGAGTATGCAGGCTATCGTTTCAGCTTTGAGTAAGCTCCAGCCTAATTTATGGATGGTTTTGTTAGGGGTATTGCTCAGTAGCTGTCAACCTCAAACAATACCGCCCAAGCGGGTCATCAACATTCAACAGCAGTGGGAGTTAGAGCCTGGCGATCGCATTGCCGATCGCCTCGTGGTTGGCAGTTTAGGAGACATTTCCATTCAACTTAACCGACAACCGTTAAAAGCCCCTTTCCCAGGCAAAGTGGAACCCAGCACATTTGATCAATGTGTCATCTACTCTACTCCTGAGGTGCCCGCCTATCTATTTAGATTTTGTGGTTTACAACGGCCAAAATTTGGTCCAGTTAAAGCGGGTCAACGTATTGGTGGAGGTAGTCACGTTCAGTTTGCAACATTACGTCGTCAGCCTGATGGCACTTGGATTATTGTTGAACCCTCCACAGGCATCCTGGAACGAGCCATTTCTAAAGAGCGCTCTGTCTATCAACCAGCACCTGAGGATACAGGCCAGGAAATGCAGACTCATCTGTTACACAACTTATTTTCACTCCACACACTATTAAACTGACCTAATTTCATTACAAAAATCTCTTTACCCTGTGTTTTCGGCTGCGGAGTCTCGACTATTATGCTGCGCTTTAAGCTTCACCATCTGTTTGCATGTTCTCTTTTAGTTACAATCTTGTATCATCGCCCGGCTCGAGCGATGGGAGTACAGTTTGATTTAGACGGACACAATGAGAGTCCTCTGACATCTCAGCCTATCACTGACATTGCTCAGTCGTTAGCTGCACCCGAAGATGCATCCAAATTAGATTCGGAGACAGCAGCAGAATTTACGCCACTGCCAATTCCCCCCAACGCCAGCCAGCCCCCCATCAGACATAGTAGTCAGGCATCTCATCTACCCAATCATGTTCTGGCCTCTGCACGGAGGTTAACGCCACCACCTGCAGCTGCACTACCCAGATCACGAGTACTTGAACCCATTAGTCGTTCTGCACCAGCCACCGCCATCGCCCTATCCTTTACTCCTAATCAGACCATATCCCGACCGTCGTCATCGCCGACAAATGAGCCTTCACAAGATGTGGAAGCAAGAAAAAACACGGTGATTCCCACCTGGATTTACCAAGGTGGTTCCGATTCTTTAGTAGCTCGGGTGATTGGCAAAGCTGAAGGAACTCGTACCGCCAGTGGCAACCACACCAAAGCCTATTATGGCCATACCGATCCAGGTAACGGCGTGTGGAATATGGGCACATTTTCTTACCAACATGGTGCCAGTTCTCCACAAGAAGCCGACAAAAAGCAACTCAAGAGACTTAAAAAGCAGGGTAAAGCAATTGCACAACAGGCTGACCAAGCGGACTTGACAATGAGTCTAGGCGAAGTTCTAAATGGCTTAGATTTAGCCAATCAATCCCCTAGAGCCGCCCTGGAGCGCGGCGGCTATATCGATCGCCTGGTGCAAGCTAGACAAAAAGGTATGGACACTAGCGATGCCATTATTTGGGCTCGCACATATGCTTATTTAGACCCCGATACTCAACGTTGGAATGCTCCTGGATTAGGCAATACCCTGGCCAGCATCCGACGCGATCAAAGCCGTCGCCATGAGGCTGTTGCCCAGGCATTTGATCATTACCAAGCTCAGCGCCTGAATACGGACCAGTCACCGGCAGACACGCTAGCAGTACCCATGCTGGCATTAGCCCAACCGCCCATGACGAAGACACCGGCTGACGATATCAGTCTCAGCCAACCAAACCTAGCGTCTAAGCAAGCAGTCGAATCCAACTCAATGGCGTTTAACATTCATGCATCAACGCCTTATTCTGAACCAGAGCCCCCCTCTCAGCAACCTTCTTAGTGCTGATCAGGCGATAAATCCCGACAGCGAGTCCGAGCCAGTTCCTGGCTAAATCCTGGTCTTCAAAGACACCCGTTTGACCATGAAAATAGACAACACCAAAAAAAGCAAGCTAGAGTAAACCTGGTGTCGGCTGGCTTTGTGACCATCATGCAACCCCCATCCTCTCCAATTTCATCGCTTTCAGAGGCAATTGCACGTTGTCAATCTTTAGGTATGCGATTGAGTCGTCAGCGTCGCTACATTTTGGAACTGCTCTGGGATTTGCAAGAGCACCTATCCGCACGCGCAATCTATGACGAACTCAATCATCGCGGCAAAAAGATCGGTCATACATCGGTATATCAAAATTTGGAAGCCTTGTTCGAACACGGCATCATTGAGTGTGTTGAGCGCTCAGATGGCAGGTTATACGGCCACCTAAATAGCGCCCACAGCCACGTTAACTGTGTAGACAGTCAGAAAATTATTGACATCAATATTGAATTGCCCAGTACTGTCATTCACGAAGTAGAACAACGTACTGGGCTTAAAATCACTGGTTATCGTATTGATTTTTTTGGGACCACCAATGGTGTGCAACCAGAGAAACAATAATTCCACACAAGCCTTAACCGTAGAAATTAGGATATTTGACTAAATTAGTCTCCCAGCACATCACGGCTGAAAAGAACAAACACTGTTCCAAATACGATCGCAGCTAATGTCAAATCCATGGTCTTAATTCTCACCTAACGATTGGGCCATTACCAGGTTGCCCTGTCTTGGCTCTCAATGCGAGTTCTTAGATAAATTTTTCTTGAATTTTAGCGACGAGCTTAACTACGAATTTGAACAGGCATCACCAAATAAGTCATTTGCAGTCCACTGACAGGGGTCAGAATTGCTGGGCTGGTGGAAGAATTGCACTGTAGTTGGATTTCAGAACTCGGTAAGGCACGTAGACCTTCCAGGAGATACCTGACATTAAAGGCAATGTCGAGATCATTACCCGTAACTTGAGCAGACATTTCCTCACGGCCACTGCCCACTTCTTGAGCTTCAACGGACAATGCCAGTGTTTGATCGGCCCCAGCAATCGATAGCTTAACGATATTATTACGCTGATCGGCAAGCACGCCAATGCGCTCTAGTGCTGACATCAGCTGCTTACGATCGATCGTAAGTTGACGCTCAAACTGCTTTGGAATCAGCTGACGATAATTCGGATACTGTCCTTCTAAGAGTCGGGTAGTAATGCGCTGATGACCTAGCTCAAACACAACCTGGGTCGGATCAAATCTTAGGGTAATTGGTTCCGTTCCTTGATAGGACTGCAGTAATCGCTCTAGTTCTCGCAATGCTTTGCCGGGGACAGTGACATCAATGGCCAGGTCGACACCAGCATCGTCCACGCTCTGGACCACTGCCAGGCGATGCCCATCTGTGGCGGCAAACTCAAGCGTTTCGGGCTCCGCTACGACATGCACTCCCGTTAGTACCTGCTTGGTTTCATCAGAGCTAGTTGCAAATAACGCGCCGCGTAAACCTTCTAGAATTGCCTCAGCTGAAACACTGGCTACCTGCCCATCTTCTACTAGCGGCAAATTGGGATAGTCAGTAGCCTCTATACCGCGTACCTGATACTCCCCCGCTGAACAGGTCAGCGTAATTACGGGCTCCGTGCCTGCTTGACTAAAATCCAAGTCTTCCGGCGGTAGTTTAGACACAATATCTCCCAGAAGTTTAGCTGGAACAGTCAATATCCCCCCCGCATCCACATGGGCAGAAAAACTCGTTTGAATCCCCAATGTTTCATCAAAGCTGGTTAGGGTTATACGCTGTGCGTCTTCATCCACCTTTACCAAAATATTGGCCAGCACAGGTTTATTCGGCCTGGAAGGAACAGCCCGACTGACAATTGAAAGGTGTGTATTGAGATCCCCCTGGGAACACACGAACTTCATGGGTGACATAGGTCTATCAAGAATGCTGGCCAATCGTAACACCCCACCAGAAGGATGGAAAGTCTTCATTTTGAGCAATTTTTATGGCTCTGTTCTCTATCTCTATCTCTCTTTTAAATTTAAACAATAGTAGTAGTAGGGCCTGTGGAAATTGTGGAAAACATCGTTACATTCCTTGTCTTTGCGTTCATTTAATCTATTTCAGCTTGTGGAAAACGTGTGGATATCTAAGCACGTTTTCCACAGAAGGTTGAAGCCTGGAAATTTTTTCCACACGGCCTGTGCCCTTCTCCCCAACTAATCCCCAAATTTTCCACAGTTTATATAGAGTTTTCCACAAGCGTATACTTCTTGATTTTGGTACCAAACTTAATAGTTGCAATGGGCTAGTCGACGGTTGTTGCTGCTCAAGCAAGATCTGCAGTACTGATTTCCACAGTCATTGCAAACCATGACTCAGATGAGTAGCACTTGCAGTTCGGTGTGGATTTCCTGTTAGTTGGAACGACTGCTCAGGCTGATGCGATCGCTAAGTTCGCGTACAGTCTGAGCCATATTTAAGTCTTTTTTAACCAGCTGGGCGATCTTGTCGCAGCTATAAAGCACTGTTGTATGATCTTTGCCCCCAAAGACTTCGCCGATTTTAGGCAGGCTCAGGTCCGTATGGCGACGCATCAGGTACATGGCGATTTGACGCGCCTGGCTGATTTCACGGCGGCGAGAGTTGCTTTTTAAGTCATCCACCGAAATGCTCAGAACCTCTGAAACAATATCAATTACCGATGTGGGAGAGGCATCTACTTTCCCCGCTGGTGCATCCAGGACAGGCTTTAGATTTTCAATGGTCATGGGCAAACCGGAAATGGACGTATAGGCAATGGCCCGGATTAATGCCCCTTCCAATTCTCGAATGTTAGATGTATAGCTAGAGGCGATATATTCAGTCACCTCACGGCTCAGCGTTACATTTTCGTACTCTGCTTTTTTTTGCAGAATCGCCATTCTGGTTTCAAAATCAGGGGGCTGAATATCAGCAATTAATCCCATAGAAAACCGTGAACAGAGCCTTTCCTGGAGCCTTGGAATCTTGTTAGGCGGACGGTCGGAAGCTAAGACAATTTGTTTGCCAGCCTCGTGCAATGTGTTGAAGGTATGAAAAAACTCTTCCTGAGTATATTCCTTTCCCTCAATAAATTGGATGTCGTCAACCATAATGATGTCGACTTCACGATACTGTTCGCGAAAGCGCTGCATGCTATCACGCCGAATGGCCGTAATCAGGTCATTGGTAAACTGCTCGGTTGACACATAGGCAATACGTGCACTGGTATCAATGTCCAGACGATAGTGACCAATAGACTGCATCAGATGGGTTTTTCCCAGTCCCACACCGCCACATAGAAATAAAGGATTGAATTCTCGACCAGGAGATTCGGCAACGGCTAGGGCGGCGGCATGGGCCATGCGGTTATTGGAACCTACAACAAACCGCGAAAAAACAGCTTTGGGGTTGAGGTCTGGGGTATTGGATTTACTGCTGTTGGTTCGCTCTGCTGTTGGCGGCGAAGGCCAAGCCACTGCTTCACCCGTTCGGGATACGTCGCTGTTAGCAGTTTCACTAACTGTGACCACTACGTTGATATCTTGGCCCAAAAGTTCTTGTGCCACATCAGAAATCACCTGGATGTAGTGTTTTTGCACCCAGTTTCTGGCAAAGGGATTGGGGGTAGAAATGGTCAGCGTATTATCAGCGAGAGTTTGGAGGCGCGTCGGTTTAATCCACGTCTCAAACGTAGGGCCACTGAGTTGGTCCTGAAGCTTTCCAAGTACTTCATTCCAAAGACCATCTGCTTTATCCACAACTAACCCTCCGGCTCAAGGTGAGTGTACTTTGCACTAAGTAAATAGTAATAAGCTCAGTTCTTTCCCTGGTCCGTTTCAGGTAAAGGTCACAAAGAAAAGAATGGCAAAAAATCACATGACCACAGCTTAGGTCGTGCTGCATCTGGAGCACTATGAACAGGTTCTGGGGATCATATGTCGACTAACTAATAGTCAAAAATAAATATTAGAGAGATCCTATGCGTATATATCCCTTCATACGGTAACTAAACCCAACTAGACATTAAATCGAGCCCCCATGGCTAAGGCTAAAACTCAAGCGATTTATGAAGCAGCGCCCTAAAGTTTTTAAGCGACGATCTCAAAAGGCCAGTCGATTTATACTCTAAACGAGCTGCCAATCGGACGAAACTGGACAAGGGATGCACACCTGGCTTGAAAGCGGGTGATACTCAGCGATTTTGTCCCTTAAATGGCTAGCGGCATGGACATCAACCCATATGCTAAACCGGAATATCTAAATGCGTAAGTATAACTTCTTAGAGCTTTGTAAATTAATGAGCCCTAATACACTAACCTGTTGTTGCTCACATATCCAGCGAGCACACCAGATGAATCTGGAACATAGTTATAAGCTTATTTAAAGGATGTGATCGCCTGACTGTCTTGAGATCTAGGGTGAACTGGCACAGATCGGATTGTTGAAGATGGCTGTGGCTGGTTATATAGATATATGGAGGGATACGAGGAGAATAGAACCGCTTGCTGCCAAGGCTTTCACTTTAGTGGTTTGCTGTTGTTTGAATGGCTTTTCCGGGGGGTCCCTGATTTTGTTTGAAGATCTCTAGATATCGTCACCATAAAAGCAATGAGCGCCCTTAGGGTAAACAGTTCTTCTATTTCCCTCACCAGGTACCTTACAAAATTTCATGTCTAAGCCCATGTCTAAGTTACGCTTTTTCAGCCTGCGGTTTGCTAAGTCGTTAGCTATCTATGGTTTTATTGCGGCCTGTAGTACAACGGCGGCAGTGCTGACCACAGCAAGATTGATGCCGACGACGGCCCAGCAAGTTCCGTCATCGGGGTCTGGACGTTTGCTGACGGGGAGTAGCTTTATTGCTTCGGTGGCTGATCAGGTAGGTCCTGCCGTGGTCCGGATCGATTCATCTCGAACGGTAACACGACAGTCTGGACCGTTTAACGACCCGTTTTTCCGAGAATTTTTTGGGGATATGTGGGAGCAGCCTTCCTCTCGGGTTGAACGGGGGCAAGGGTCTGGTTTTGTAGTCGAGGCCGACGGCGTGATCTGGACCAATGCCCATGTGGTTGAGGGGGCGGATACGGTCACTGTTACCCTCAGGGATGGTCGTGAATTTAGCGGTCAGGTCGTTGGGGAAGATCCGCTGACAGATGTAGCAGTCATCAAGGTTGAGGCCCAAGACCTACCGACAGTAACCCTGGGAAATTCTGAGCAGTTACGTCCCGGTGAGTGGGCTATTGCCATTGGTAATCCTTTGGGGTTAGACAATACTGTGACAGCCGGAATTATTAGTGCCACAGGGCGTACCAGTGCACAGATTCGAGTACCGGATAAGCGAGTGCAGTTTATTCAGACGGATGCGGCTATTAATCCAGGCAACTCAGGTGGACCGCTATTAAATGAGCGGGGTGAGGTGATTGGTATTAATACAGCGATTATCGGTGGCGCTCAGGGCCTGGGGTTTGCGATTCCGATTAATTCGGCCCAGCGTCTGGCCCAGGAATTGATTGAAAAGGGGCGTGTAGAACATGCTTATCTTGGCATTCAAATGCGGACGCTGACCAATGATTTGCGTCAACAAATCAACCGCGACCCTCGCAGTAACCTACGGTTATCTGCAGATGAAGGGGTGATTATTTTGGGGCTTATGCGTAATTCACCCGCTGTTGAAGCAGGGCTAGAGGTGGGTGATGTAATTGTGGCGATGAATGGTAATTCGATTACTGAAGCTGAGCAGGTGCAGCAGGTTGTGCAGGATGTCGGTGTGGGTGAGTCGATTGAGCTTGAGATTGATCGCGCAGGGCGTCCGGTTTCGTTAGATGTTCAGACTAAGGCATTACCTCAGCAACGTCGATAGATGGCTATTCTGTCTGTTATTCAATTAGGGGATGGACGATTGCGATCGCCCGTCCGTCCCATCCATGACCTGGACGATCCACAGCTACAGTGTCTAATTGATGACCTGCTGACTACTGCTGCTGCTCAAAATGGCGTTGGTATAGCGGCCCCCCAAGTAGCCGAGGGACTGCAGCTATTTATTGTGGCTTCACGGCCAAATCCACGCTATCCTCACGCCCCGACCATGGAACCTGTTGCCATGATCAATCCACACATCCTGAGCCACAGCGACGATCGGGTTAAAGGTTGGGAGGGCTGCCTGAGTGTGCCAGGCCAGCGAGGATTTGTGCCTCGCTATCGTGAGATTGAAGTGAGTTATTTAGATCGTCATGGTGATGAACACCAGCACTATCTACGGGATTTTGTGGCTCGGATATTTCAACATGAGTACGACCATCTCCAGGGCAAGGTTTTCCTGGACCGGATCGAGCATCCTGACGATATTTTGACCGAGGCCGAATATCAAAAACGATTTGGCTAACTCTATTTACCTAATCTTTTTTAGATTTGGTTTTGGGCCGACGGCGTTTGCTGTTGCCTTTGCCAGTTAAGTCCCCTTCCACTCGACTAATCCGCAAAGGTTGACCCGCAATGGAGACTTTTTTGAGGTGCCGCATGATCTCCTTGGGCATACCCTCTGGTAGGTCAACAGTACTATGGCTGTCATAGATATTGATCCGGCCAATGTAGCGACTTTCTAAACCACTTTCATTGGCGATCGCACCCACAATGTGACCTGGTTTCACCCGATGGCGATGCCCTACCTCGATCCGATAGCGCCCCATACCCTGTTCAGGTGGTGATGCTTTGCGTTCTGCCTGATGCGAACGTTCTCTCCGGTCGTTGTTGCGTTCGGGGCGCGATCGCTTGCGCTCTTCCAGGAGCAGTGGTTCTTCTCCCTGCACCAGCTTGGCCAGGGCTGCCGCAATTTCAATAGCAGGGACATTATGTTCCTGCTCATACTGCTCCATCAGGGTCGTAAAAAATTCTAAATTTTCCTCGGCGATGGTGTCAGTAATCTGCTGCTTAAACCGGGCAATGCGCTTGTTATTGACCATTTCAGTGGTCGGCAGCTCCATTTTGGAGATTTTTTGTTTGGTTGCTCGCTCAATGGCATACAGCAAGCGTCGCTCTCGGGGAGCGACAAATAAAATCGCTTCACCCTTACGTCCGGCCCGACCTGTACGCCCCACCCGATGAACATAGGTCTCGGTATCGTAGGGCATGTCATAGTTGATGACGTGACTGATCCGATCCACATCCAAACCTCGGGCTGCCACGTCGGTGGCAACAACTATATCCAGCTTGCCTGATTTCAGCTGGTCTACGGTCCGTTCCCGCTGCATTTGAGAAACATCGCCGCTCAGCGGTGCAGTTTCATAACCTCGGGCTTCTAGTTTCTCCGCCAGCTCCACCGTTGCCAGACGAGTTCTGACAAATACAATCATGCCGTCAAAGGTTTCCGTTTCCAAAATGCGAGTTAACGCATCCAGTTTGTGATAGCCGCTGACCATCCAGTAGCGCTGGCGAATCGTATCAGCGGTAGAGGTTTTGGACTTGATCAGGACTTCAACCGGGTCATTTAAGTGGCGCTGGGCAATGCGGCGAATTTCCTTTGGTAATGTGGCCGAAAACAGCGCCACCTGACGAGAATCAGGAGTTTGCTCCAAAACCCACTCCACATCGTCAATAAAGCCCATGCGAAGCATTTCATCGGCTTCATCAAGCACCAAGCACTTCAGCTCGCTCAGATTGAGGGTCCCTCGTTTCATATGATCCATCACCCGGCCAGGGGTACCCACCACAATGTGTACCGAGCGCTCTAGCTGGCGCAGCTGAATGCTGTAGCTTTGTCCCCCATAAAGAGGCAGTACATGAAACCCTTTCATCTGGGAGGCATAGCTTTGAAATGCTTCTGCTACCTGGATGGCTAGTTCCCGCGTGGGAGTGAGGACTAAAGTGTGGGGTAAACGCTGCTTGACATCGACACGGGACAATAGCGGTAATGCGAAGGCCGCTGTTTTACCGGTGCCTGTTTGAGCCTGCCCAATAATGTCCGCACCCGCTAGGACATGGGGAATGGTCTGGGCTTGAATCGGTGTAGGGCTTTCATAACCTAAACCTTCCAAAGCCTTGAGTACCGGCTCACTTAACAATAGCTCACTAAAACTGGGAGCCAATTCCACATCCATTGACATCTATCTAAATCTGATACGGGCGTTGTTACAGCCTGACAGATGTTGAGTCAAAAACAAACTCTGATAGCAAAATAAGTCGTCCACTGGTATGACAGGTCATAGTGAACAATTACGGTGGCGTGAGCTACTCAGCGATAGGATGCTGATTGCTTTGGCAGACATGGCTGAGAAGCCTCTGATAGCCCTTTACCAAGATCATCGCTTTACAATAAGGCCATTAGCTTCTGAATTGGTGAGCAAGTTAGGCGATGGTATTTGAATATATTTTTAACTTTGGCAATCTGTTTGTGCTGCCATTTTGGGCGCTGATGGTGCTACTGCCCAACTGGGAAGTGACTCGTAAAATCATGGCTTCCTATATCCCATTTGTCGTGCTGGCGGCGCTTTATGTCTATTGTTTTGTAGCGAGTCTTGATCCGGACAAACTAGAGGAGTTTGCGAATCCTACTCTGGCGGTGCTGGCCGATTTATTTTCGGATGAAAAGGTCATGACCACAGGCTGGGTTCACTTCTTAGTTATGGATCTATTTGTGGGACGCTGGATCTATCTACAGGGACAAGAGAAACAGTTGTTTACCCGGCATTCCCTAGCGTTATGTCTGTTTGCGGGGCCGATGGGGTTGCTGTCCCATGTGGTGACTGTGTGGATAACGCCTTTGTTTAAGCCATCAGTTGAAGCGGCTTAAGTGATGACTCATGTGAGACGAGCGGACATCAACATATATTTGTTGCGTGTCTGGAAGTTCGTCTGAGCGTAAAGTTTCTGGGCTCTGGTATTTAGCCGTGCTACTTCCAGGTGTAGCGCTCGAATATTGAGTAGCTTGGCCTCTTGCTGAATCTGACTTAGGGTGTGTTTGCCGAGACCCTGTCCTCGGAACTCCGGTCGGATGTAAAACTCATCGATAAAGGCATCTTTGCCGCCGAATTCGATACTGTAGCCAAAGGTGAGGGCAATATAGCCTGAGATCGCAGTGTCTACCACTATCAGCCAGATACCCCCCAGTGATGAGTCGGAGAGCAGGCGACCTACAGCCTGATTCCGGCTCTCATCCGTCATCTGGATGTTTTCAAACAGGTGGTAAGCCTGCACCAATGGTAAGACCTGTGGCAGATTATCCGTAACTGCTCGCTGGAGTCTGTAATTCATGGAGCCCCTCTGCAAGCATCCCAACCCTGGAAAACACAGGAGACAGACGCTAGATTCTGTGTACTGAAAAACGTATGGTGACGCTTATATTAAGTCTTTGCACCGTGAAGTTCCCATGGTTGCCGTGCCAACTGCAACTATTGTCTAGTTTTGATCCAATTTCCGGGCACGTTTCCTGGGTTATTCAGGTGCCAATGTAAATATTCAGTGTGGTTAATGTTAGTGATTATACGTTGCCTACTCATGCACAATTCACATTTTTGCTGAGTAAGTTACGCGCAAATGCGCGACCAATATGACGGGCTACTAGGCATCATGACATTACAGACACCGTGTTCCCTAACCAATATTGAGAGAGCAGTTCTATGGTTGCCGCTAGAAGGCCAGAAAGATCACCAGAGATTATTTTGCAACAGGTCTGGAATACCCATAGGCTAACGCGCAAAGACTATGTCAGATTGTCTTCTTTCTTACTTTCCATTGTGGATTTGACCCCTAAACAACGTGAACAGGTGCATCATATTTTTGATGAGTTGAGTATGGGGAAGATTCAGCTGGTTGATTAACGATGGCCATCTGATGCTCAAAATTTCGGCTAGAGCGGTGGAGATGTTGTTAGTTGTTAACAACTCTCCACCTTTAGTTTGTGGGTAGTCTGCGAGTAATAACAGCGGATTGCAGAACTGTTATCCAAAAATATTGAGCTGCGAGTCGGGACTAGTTTCGCCAACTTTGAGTGTTTTAGGCGTTTTCTTCTTGGGCTGACGCCCCTGGCGCAGACCGACTGCAATTTTGCTGTGTTTTTCAATCTGACCCATGACTTGCTGGGCACGTTTGATAACGCTGGGAGGTAAGCCTGCCAGACGACCGGCTTCAATACCGTAGGAGCGGTCGGCACCACCGGGCTGCACCTGGTGTAAAAAGATAATTTGATCGGGCATTTCTTTGACTGTTACCTGGAAATTGGCCACATTTTTTAACAACGAAGCCAGTTCGTTAAGTTCGTGGTAGTGGGTGGCAAAAATCGTGCGGGCTTGAATGTCGCTGGCCAGGTGTTCGGCTACGGCCCAGGCGATGGAGAGACCATCAAACGTGGCGGTGCCACGACCGATTTCATCTAGTAGCACCAGGGACTTGGGGGTGGCGTGGTTGAGAATGTTGGCGGTTTCGTTCATCTCTACCATGAAAGTGGATTGCCCGGTGGCCAAGTCATCGACGGCACCAACGCGAGTAAAGATGCGATCGCACACCCCCAACACCGCACTCTTCGCAGGCACAAAGCTACCCACCTGGGCCATCAGTTGAATGAGACCGACCTGCCGTAGATAGCAGCTTTTACCGCTAGCATTTGGTCCTGTCAAAATAATCAAATCGGGTGAGCTTTGAGTTGCAGAGCGAGCACTGTCCACCGATGCAGCCAGTGTTTCCCCATATCCCAGCCCCGTCGAATTGGGCACAAAAAATCCCGCAGGCAACGATTGTTCCACCACCGGATGGCGACCCGCTTCAAGTGCCAGCGTCCGCCCTTGAACAAATTCAGGTCGACAGTATCCTTGATAAATAGCGAGCTCGGCTAGGCCGCCCAGCACATCTGCTGCGGCTACATTGACGGCCACCTTACGAATGAGTTCAGCATGTTGACCCACGTCCTCACGGAGTTCTAGAAAAATTTCATACTCTATTTGGTTAATCTCATCCTTCGCATTGAGGATGCGAGCCTCTCGTTCCTTGAGTTCAGGTGTGATGTAGCGCTCTTCGTTGGTGAGGGTTTGCTTGCGAATATAGTTATCTGGAGCCTGAGCGCTCTTGGCCCGAGAAATACTGATGTAATAGCCAAAGGCTTTATTAAAGCCCACCTTCAGGTTGGAAATCCCAGTCCGTTCCCGCTCGCTCACCTCCAAACTGGCAATCCAGCGCTGGTCGCTGCTGACCTGGTCTCGTAAACCATCGAGGTGAGCATTAACGCCTTCGCGAATCAGGCCACCTTCGGTCAGATAGAGCGGCGGGCTGTCGACCAGGTGCGATCGCAGCTTCCGACCCATTTGCTCTAGTTCTGGCGGTACAACCTGTAGCTTGATCAAATGGGGAGACTGGGCATGGGCCATCAACGTGGCTAGGTCTGGCAGCTTTTCAAAGGATTCGGCCATGGCCACCAGATCGCGACCGTTAGCGGTACCAGAACCCGCCCGCCCAGCCAGCCGCTCTAAATCATAAATTTGTTTCAGGATGAGCTGCAGCTGCTGACGTAGGGTACCGTTGTCGACCAGTTCACGAATTGTGTCCTGGCGTTCCTGAATTTTTTCAATGCTCAGTAGTGGCTGTAATAACCAACGTCGCAGGGCTCGACTGCCCATGGCGGTTGTAGTTTTATCTAATGCCCACAGCAGTGAGCCGTGAAAGATGCCGTCCCGTACGGTTTGAGTGATTTCTAAATTCCGCCGGGTCTGGTTATCAATGACCAAAAATTCTGTTGTAGTGTAAGTAGATAGAGGCTGAAGCGGAGCCAAACTCTCTTTTTGAGTATCTTCGAGATAATTCAACAGACCGCCTGCAGCCCTGATGGCCAGAGGTAGATGCGCACAACCAAAGCCTTCTAAAGAACGTACGCGATAGCTTTGAAGCAGACGCTGTTTGGCTTCAGCATGGGTGAAGGGTGTTTGTGATCGAAAGGTATAACAAAATTGTGCAGGTAAACCTTCCGGTAGTTTGTCGGAGGTTTCTCCAGGTCGCAACAGAGCTCCTAAATCCGGTGCGTTGGTGGGTATTAGCACCTCGGCAGGCTGTAGCCGCATCAGTTCCTGGGCTAACTGATCGACAGCTGTGCCCTGGGTCGTAAAAAACTCTCCCGTCGAGACATCCGCATGGGCGAGTCCCCAATGTTTATCAGCAATCACCAGAGCGGCTAAAAAGTTGTTGCGCTTTGCCGTCAGCATGCCCTCTGCCAGAATGGTGCCGGGGGTAATCACACGGGTGACTTCTCGTTTAACCAATCCCTGGGCCTGAGCTGGATCTTCCACCTGGTCACAAATGGCGATCGCAAATCCCTTTTCCACCAACAGAGCACAGTAACGATCCAGGGCATGGTGCGGGATGCCAGCTAGGGGAACTTTACCGACGGCTTTACCGGCATCCTTGCTAGTCAGGACTAGCTCTAGCTCACGGGCGATTGCGATCGCATCTTGAAAAAATGTTTCAAAAAAGTCCCCAACGCGATATAGCAATAAGGCATAGGGATAGTCATCTTTAACCTCAGCATAGTGACGCATCATGGGCGTGAGGTCATCCCGTTTCACCTCGCTGTAGTCGGTATACTGCACTGCATGCTTCAGCAACCGTTCTGGAATGCCAATGGTGATATTATCACCAGCTGGCTGACTGGTAGTGGTTTTAGATGCGGATGCGGTCATGGGGCATTAGAATCGTGGGGACTCTGATTCATCTTATGATGCTTGCCCAGGTGCGATCGCTAAGATATCCAGGAAAATCCACAAATGAGCTTCAGCCGTCTAAAATCAACTGACTGATGCTCACTGGCCCATGCTGACCGATATTCAGACGCGTAAGTTAACCAAGCTCTTTCGCCTGTATGATGCCAACGCCGATGGCATCTTAGAGCAGCGGGATTTTATTGCCCTGGCCACGCGTCTGGCGAACTTGCGACAAGGGCTGCAAGCCTCACCTCATTACGAGCAAATTTTGACCCACTTACAGCAAGACTGGCTCTGTCTGTGTAAGGCTGCTGATCAAAACTATGATGCTCGAATTACCCTCAAGGAATGGCTCACTTACTACGAGCAAATTTTGGATGATATTAAGCAATATGCCAGTCGAGTCATTGCCCTAGTGACACTGCTTTTTGCGGCCTTTGACCAAGATAACGATGGTCAGATTAGCGAACGAGAGTGGATCCATCTACTGTCATTGTTCAATGTGCTGCCTATCTATGCATCGTCCATATTTCTTAATTTAGACGTCAATCAGGACGGTGTTCTGAGTCAAGATGAAGTGCTGACACTGATCCATGATTTTTTCTATATCAATGAGCCTTCTGCCCCCGCAAATTTTATGTTTGGACCGTATTGATGGATAGGAGCGTTGTGGTGTCTATTAGCTAACTGAGAGGTCGAAGCTGGCGTTGGAGCAAGGAACAGGATGCGGCTGAAATAGTTGGCCAGGCGTATTATAAAAGCTGTGTATCTACTCAAAGCTTGGACCTTGTATGGTTTCCCTGAGCACGTCAGCAACCGATTTCGATACTTCACAACAGTCAGACTCGTTACTTCAGCTATCTCCTGTACCGTTAGGTTGGTCACCGGAAGATCAGATCATGGCCCGCGCCCACCTGGTGGGTGAACGTCTGATTCTGAAAACCCTGGAGACAACAGCGGCACTGTCGACAAATCCGTTGATCGTCAGAGCCGGTAAATCTGGCTGTGCTGTGCTGCTGCGCTACGGTGTGGTCGTAGTGTTCAACTTAGATGCCGCTGAGGAAGTTGCCTATTTGGACTCGCTAAAACCTCTGGTCAAAGAGCCATCGGCAGAAAACATATATGAGGATTTGCTGTTGGCGTTTCATCCCACGACCAAAGAGCGTTTAGAGCAAAATACCCTATGGCTTAAGGACTGCAATGCAGAGCGCTTACAGATTGTGGCGGAAGCTTTAGCCAAAAGCGTTGTCCTGGACTATTACGAGCAGAAGGTGTCTGACCTATTTGCTCAAATTAAGCCATTTACCACCGCAATCCAAAATCCCAAGGAGCGTCCACCCAAGGAAAAGGAACTGCTGCGTTATATCGGTGGGACGCTACTAATTCAGCAAAAAATGTTGGGCATTGTGGAAGTGGGGGACAAACCCGACCCAATTTGGGATTTCCCGGATTTGAACCGCCTTTATTTACGTCTGGAGGATGAGTATGAACTGCGAGAGCGACTCTTGATTCTGGAGCAAAAACTCACCCTGATTTCCCGTAGTGTAGAAACCGCTTTGGGTATTTTGCAGCAAGGCAGCAGCCACCGGGTGGAATGGTATATCGTAATTTTAATTGTGGTGGAAATTCTATTGTCGATCTACGAAATTTGGTTGCAATAGTGCAGTGAATGATCGCTTGCATTGACTGACCGTCTCTAAAAACGGCTAACAGTGGTGTTGCTTATGGCCGCAATTCCCTCTCACAATTGACTATGGCGTAGGGCAATTTTGATAGCGCACAGTGCTCCCACCCATAGCACTACGGAAAATATCAAATGGGATTTGTAGTTGATAGATAAGGTCTGCGCTTGCCATGGCCTATCGATCAATCTAGCAACGGCCCTCAAAACATACCTGCGAAACTCCATGGTTGTCATTAGAGAGCCGAAAATTATCTAGATATCTAGAACCCTGTTCAGGGAGGAACATCATGGAATCTAAGCCATTGCCCGTAATCCTGCGGAAATTTATCTTTCGCGAGGCGTTATCGCAAGAGCATGAATCCTACCTGGATCAAGACATTGATGCCGGTCAAGCTGCTGCCCAGGTTAGGTTGGCTAAGATTGGTACCCCTGAACGCAAAAAGGCTTCGATTCCGGGCTATTTTGTGATGAGTAGCGCTCCTCCCAATATTGAAACTGCCAAAGAGATGCAGGAGTCAGAGCTACAAGATGCGGCGCGAGGTGCGCAGGAAATTGCCCGCTCGCTCTACGATACCTACACTCAAAACAAGAGCCCTGCCCCTGAGTTGATGATTGCTGTACATGGATACAACAGTGGACGTAGCTCTGTACGGGATTGGTACAAAAATATTTTTCAGTACATTAACCAGCACGATCAGGCGATTCCTCGACAAGGTAACCAGGTGTTTATTGGCTATCGTTGGCCGTCCGAAAATATCGAGTTTCAACGTCTGGGGGAAGCGTGTAAAGCTCTGCCTCCCCTGCCTCGTGGCCTAATGTTTATTGGCTTTTTTGGTGCGCTTATTTTATTGCTGTTTGAAGTGATGACCTGGGATAAAACTCTGGTGGGTCTGTTGCTGTTGCCAGTATTAACTCTGTTTTTAGGGATAGCGGCCATTATTGCTACTCTGGTGATTTTGCGAATGGTGGTCTATTTTCGCGATCGCTACCGTGCTCAAAATTTTGGTGTCCTAGATTTAGTGGAGTTACTGCGGCAAATTGATCGCGAATTAGTAAACCTAAAAGCTGCTGATATTAAACAGCAAAACCCTGATGAAAGCAGCCCACTTGAAAAAGCTGCTCAATTCTGGAAACAAACCCACCGTAAGGTAAAACTCTCATTTCTAGGTCACAGCATGGGAGGCTTTGTGGTGACTAATGTGGTACGTATTTTGTCTGATGTGTTTGACACCCGCTCCATTAGCAATAAACCTCCAGCCGATATTGGGTCTGTTTTCCGGTTAGAGCGGCTAATCTTAACCTCGCCCGACATTCCCATTCTGGCCATTGTGTCCAGTCGAGCTAATTTTCTCTCGTCTTCCCTACGTCGGTTTGCTGAGTCCTATCTCTTTAGTAGTGAAGGTGATTTAGCACTGCGGGTTGCATCAGCGACAGCCAATTATTTCACCTTTCCAAGCAGCACAGAAGCCATGGGTTATCGGCTAGGTAATGTTTCTCTCAAGACCACCTACAACGATCCTAAAGACTACGGCATTGTTAATCTCACGGCTTTAGATGAACATTTTTTTCCGGGTTCTCCCCTAGCAGAGGCTATTGCCCGTAATCCCTATAAGGTGATGGAGCATCTATTCCTTACCTATAGTTGGTGCAAAAAGCGAGGGTATAACACCCTGGCCCAGTTGTCTCAAGATCGTCCACAGACTCGTCAGCCCCAAGCAACGGACAATACTCAAGCACAGCAGTCTCCTCAGATTACAATCGCTGATTTCTTTACCTACTTTGACTGTACCGACTACAAAGATGTGACCTTCTCAGTCAAAGAACAGCTAACGGGGCAAGAGTCGAAAGGATTGTTGACCCGCGCTAATCGTAGAAAAGCGTTGAATTGGTGGGACTATCTATTACTTATTGTCGATGGCATGCTCGGGAAACGCGATGTACACGGTGGCTATTTTCAAGGGAAAT
Organism: Leptolyngbya sp. Heron Island J; assembly: GCF_000482245.1. Lineage (GTDB taxonomy): Bacteria > Cyanobacteriota > Cyanobacteriia > Phormidesmidales > Phormidesmidaceae > Leptothoe. Next base: position 46,346 of record NZ_AWNH01000013.1, read on the forward strand.
TCACCCAAGAAATGATCTACCGCATTGCATTTCTTGGGTTTACAGGGTACCTGAAAACATTGGATGACAATCCGAAGATGGCCTTTGATCCCCATGTGGGATTGAGTATATTACATATGAAATGCCAGAAGTTGGGGATTCAGAGTTTTCTCTCCCCTATTCGCTATCGCGTGAATATCCAGGGAGAAAACATCATAGATAATAAGCAAGAACTGCTGGAAGTAATTGATAAAGAGTCTACTGAGATTCTGCAATCAGATCAGATGATGGAGTCTTTGAAAAATCAGGGGTTTGAAGTCATTGTGAAATAGACCTTTGAATGGCTTTGAGATTATAGGCAGAGTTGATTGCTATATTCCGATATCTGTAAGTGTCCCCTGAGCGAGGTCGAAGGAGATGCTGGCTGGGAGTGTTGGCTTCGACTTCGCTCAGGGGACGGTATCGGTGGGACAGTTACCGATTTTCAAGATGATGTTTCACGGTCTGTAACTGGCGGTATCCAGGGTGTTAACCATGGTAGCCAGCGTGGAACATTTTGCTGGTAGTCCAGATAAGCTTGACCAAATTGTTGTTTGAGTCTGGATTCTTCGAACAGTGGAATGTAAATAACATTTGCTATGCAAAATATCAGGGTCCACAATCCCAACGCAGGGATGCGAAAAATCAAGGCTTCTCCCAAAAGCATTAAACCAACGCCGCTGATCATGGGATTACGCACAAACAGATAGGGACCACTATTGACTAACTTCTGAGTAGGATCCCAGGGAGCAAGTGTTCCTTCTCCATGTCTGATGAACAGGCGAACCGTGCTGATTACCAACCCGCTACCCATAAAAGCGAACACTAGACCCAATACGAGTGAAAAAGGGTGGGTAGCCAGATACGCAATCGATAATGTCCCTGTGGATCGACTCAAGAACAGTAGTCCGGCTGGTATCACAATCAATACCATTGCCGGTAAGAGAAGAATAGCTCGAAAATGCTTCAAAATTATCATTGTCACTCTATCTTCTGAATCCTGCTCCCATCAGCATACTGTCATCGCATCTAGGAGCGAATTCTGGCTTGAGTGGTGCATGGCCCCCAACTTGGTTAAAAATGGGGCATAAGCTTGTCAGGACTATAAGGCTATCTGTAACAATGGTTTACCTACCGGTCACATTAGTACTGTTTCTGGCTATCTTGCTACTCTTACCCCTTATCTTTCTAGGGATAGCGATTGACATTGTGGAAGTGGCGGTGGCCAAGTTGGGGTTTTCGTCTACGGCGGCATTTTGGCTATTTTTTGCGGTCATCGTCGGCAGCACGATTAATATTCCGCTCTACAGACGAAAAACTGAGATCACCGTAGTTTCTGATTTTGCTGACTTTTGGTTACAACAATTTTGGGGCATTCCGCTGCACCGGATACAACAGGAGATAGTGGTGGCTCTGAATGTGGGTGGTGGGTTGATTCCAGTTTTGCTTGCACTCTATCAGTTAACGCGGGCTGATTTGGTTGAGATCGCACTTGTAACCGTCATTGTTACCATTGTCAGCTATTTTTCAGCTCAAGTGGTTCCTGGCATTGGTATTCAGATGAGTCCATTAGTGGGGCCGTTAACGGCTGCTTTAAGTGCGGTATTGATTGCCGGTAATGAAGCGCCTGCTGTGGCGTTTTCTGGAGGGATATTAGGCGTTTTAATTGGAGCCGACTTATTGCACTGCGCAAAATTGAACGAATGGCAGCAGGCGTTTTAAGCATTGGCGGAGCAGGCGTGTTTGACGGAATTGCGTTGTGTGGTTTGTTTGCCTTACTACTAACGTGAGAGATTTGTTGCTTGTCTATCTACGACCATTTTTGCAATAGCCATCAGCGGAGGCGTTGCACAGAAACCCGTGCTTTTGAAAGCTTGGATCAGCATGGGACTACGGCGCTCCTAGCAGCTAATCTAGTATTGGGCTTACACGGAAGCCGCTTCGGCACTTAGCTTTGTAAGCAGTGTCTCCACTCGCTCTTTAATCTCATCCCTTACACGGGGAAAGATGTCAGGTTGTTCGGCAGGGTCATCTAACTGCCAATCATCAAAGTATTCACGAGTTAACCACTCTGGGGGCAAACTGATACCGCAGCCACAGAGGGAAATGACAATATCAAAGTCTCCAGGTTTAAAATCAGCCAGGGCGTCGGAGGTTTGATTGCTGATGTCAATGCCAATTTCTTTCATAGCAGCAATTGCTTCAGGCCGAACTTGACTTGCTTCCAACCCAGAACTGGTAACTTCGATTTTGCTTGCTCCCATTGTTTTGGCAAAACCTTCGGCCATTTGAGAGCGAGCAGAATTTTTCTTGCAAACAAACATGACGCGCTTCATAAGTATCTCAGTCGTTAAGTAAGTTTGGTCTCAGGCTACCTTTGGTGAGTAAAGTGTAGGTTAAGTTTTCGACCAACAGGGTATTCCTACGAAAATGTGGGGTTTTGGATAGTTGGACTGATGATCGCAACGGCAAATCGTTGAAATGGCTGATATGGTTTTTGGCCTTCGTTACGGCGCCAAGTGTGGACTCCCAGACCTTAGTGTGTATAGAACATTTCTGTTGCTTGAATCTCATTGGAAAGCGTGCTAAAAGTAACCACCGTGCAGTTTCATCATCGGGGGACGCTACTGTATCAGTAACATTGCATCCACTTTAGGACCATGGCTAAAAAGAAGAAGAAGAAAACCCTGACGGTTGCTCCTCGAGGCTTTGGCAGCAAAAATTTAGATTCTGAACTCCGCAAAGCAGAATCACGCATTGTCCACGAGTGCTGGGGTGAAGCCTATCAAATTTTGACCGGGTTAGCTCAAGACTATCCCAAAGAAAAGCGTATCTGGGCCTACCTGACCGAGGTATGTTTAGAGCTGGATAATATTCAGGGTTACCAGCGTGCCTGTGAACATTGGTTAGAACTTGAACCCAACAATAGTGATGTCTTGTATGCGTTGGGTTCTTCCTATATGGTCAATCACCATCCGCTGCTAGCCCTGCGTGCATTTCGTCGCGCCCTGGCCTGTCAGCCTGATCATGAATATAGCGAAGAAGCTAAAAAGACTATCCCTGCACTGGAAACGTTTGCTGAGGAAATAAAAGCTAATTTTGAACCCGCACCGGATGACTGGTGGGATCTGGCCATACTCCACGAACAAGCCCAGGCCTATCTGGAGGAGGGAGAATACGCTAAGGCCCGCGATGCAGAGCTGCAGGTGCTAGAACGTCGACCTGAATTTCTGCCATCTCGCAATAATCTCAGCCTCAACTACTGGGTTGAGGGCGATGCAGCGCGCGCGATCGCAACCGCTAAATCCATTCTAGAAACTGACCCGGGCAACATCCACGCCCTAGCAAACCTGGTGCGATTTCTGGCCCAGTTGGGTGATAATGTCGCTGCCCAATCCTATGCCGATCGGCTTAAAACCATTGATGACCCAGACGCCTGGAATCCTTGGACTAAAAAAGTAGAAGCTCTCAGCTATCTTGGCGATGATGCTGGGGTCGTAGAGATTTACGAACAATGGCAGGCCTCTGACCCTGATAACGAAATTATTGATGCCCTCTTTCATCATTTAGTCGCTGTTGCCCTGGCCCGTCTCGATCAACCCAAAGCCGCCCGTGCTCAGTGGAAAATTGCCCTGGAACTCAGCCCTGGTATGACTATTGCTGAGCAAAATCTCAATGAGTTAATGTTGCCCGTTAGCCATCAGCATGGAGCCTGGCCATTTAGCTTTACCGATTGGCTCCCACCCCAAGCCGTCAAAGACTTTCAGGAGGTTCTTGGTTCACTTACTCGTACCCAGAAATCAGGGAAATTACAGAAAACACTGCAAACGTTTTTTGACCAGCATCCTAAGTTCATGAAGCAAATACCCCGGATCCTGGAGCGGGGCGGCCCAGAAGGACAGCCGTTTATGGTTGCGCTAGCTGAAGTTTGTCAGGATTCTGAGTTTGTCGCCACTATCCAAGATTTTGCTCTAGGGCAAAACGGAACCGATCAGCTACGCAACCAGGCAATTATGAGTCTGCATAAAGCGGGTTTGCTAGGTCAAAAAAATATCCGCATGTGGCTGACAGGAGAATGGCAAGAGATTAAATTGCTCGGCTACGAACTCTATGATGAGCCGGATGAAGGCAAACATTCGAAGAAGGTTACTGCTTGGCTGGCTGAGGCCACACATCTTCTCCATGAATACTCTAAAGAAGCCGCGCTGGAGGCAGAAGAACTGTTGCAAAAAGCTCTGGCGGTAGAACCTGATGCTCCAGATTTGTTACATAATTTAGCGGCGGCTTACCTGTTGATGGATCGTAAACAGGAAGGGGAAGCGCTGATTCGCGATGTTCATCAGCGGTTTCCTGATTATTTGTTTGGGTGTACATCGCTGGCACGATTTGAAATTCGCGATCGCAACTTTGAGGCGGCCGAAGCCTTACTTCAGCCTCTCTTAGACCATAACCGATTCCACTATTCAGAATTTAGGGCTTTGATGGGATCCCAAGTTGAACTGGCTATGGCGAAAAAAGATCGCAAGGCTGCCAAAATGTGGCTGCAAATGTGGGCCAAGTTTGATCCAGAGAGCCCCCAATTAGAGTACTGGACAGAGCGTTTAGATATTTTTCCAGAATTGTGATTGGGCACTGGCTCTGCCTGATGAGACGATACTTCTTCGCCTCTTCTAGGACATTGCCGATTTGACGGTTGCCGGACTCAAATTACTTTGCTCACAACACCAGGTAACCGTCTGGACTTGAGTATCGCACAGCATGCAGTAGTCGCTATCCAGATTCATTCCCTGGCCACGGCTCAATTGTTGTTGAAAAGGTTTAGAGACCTGACTAAACACCAATGTTAACTGTTGATCATTAGCCAGCTTCAGTAACTTACTAAAGCACAGAACAGCTGAAGCATCTAGACCAAGCACTGACTGAAAACTTAAGACCAAATAATCAGGTGTTTGACCAGTAGGGGGATGTATAATTCGGGCTCGAAGTTGTTGAAATAAATTGGCTGCATTGCCAAAAAATAAAAAACCTCTTAAATCAATCCAGTCAACTGTACCTTGGGTTTGATCGAGCCAGGTAGCAGGCGTAACAACATCAGAATTCACCCTGGCATCAGGGTCACAGGTGTAGAGTGATCCAACCGATTCAATCGGGCTCGTCTGAGTACACGTGTAAAGAAACTGCAGTGCTGTTATACCCAGACCAATGGCAATACCCAAAATAAACCCTAGCCAGTTAATCGCTACCAAAACCACAACAATGGTCAAATAGTCGTACCAGGATAGCTGAAACCAAATCTTGTAGAGCCATTGCCACAGTAGATCTAATCCCAAATACAGCAAGAGGCTCCCCAAGATCGGTTTTGGGAAGTAGACCAAAAATGCTGGACCCAGGAATAAAACCGTGATGCATGGTAAAGCCTTAAACAGGCCAGTCAATCGACTGGCCGCACCCATCTTATGGACTAAGAGGGTACTTGGCAGTGCCTGATTACCTGCCATGGTACTGCCTAATCCAGCCACAAAATTAGCCATACCAATCGTGCGTAGCTCTCGGTTTAGATCCAGATCTCGACCCAGGGCGAGTTCAATGCCTCCATTCGTCAATACCAGTGACAACAGACTCACAAATACCAGTAACCCCAGGGTGCTACTGTGCTGGGCAATCACATCCCAATGCACATAGCCAAAACTAGCGCGGGTTAGCGGCTGCCATAGATTTCCATCCGGAAAAGGCCCCAATAACCACCCCTGTTCACGGACAGTTGTCAATGGTAAGTGAGATTGCCACACAGCCCCATAAAAGAGAACGATGGCAGCGATTAAAATACCCGGCATAATCAGCGAATGTTGGAAGCGCTTGGTCATTGCTAGCAGAACAATAGCAATGACTAACCCAGCTCCCCAATGCGTTGCCGAGTCAACTTTGATAAACCACGCCAGATGGCTAAACGTCAGCGGCTCTCCAGTCATCACCTGAACAGCTCCCCGTACCAGCAGCCAACCGGTGGCAGCCATAAACCCACCTACCACTGGATATGGGATAAACTGCAGCGCATTGCCTCCCCGGACAGCACCTAATACCCAAAGGGTGGCTCCCGTGATCAAAGAACCTAGGGCAATAGCGGTCACGACTGTCATCAATAGGTCTGTGGAATCGGCGGCAGCCAGGCTATTGGCTATTTGTGCCGCTAGAATCGCCAGAACTGCGGTGGGGGCTGCCAGGGGGGTGGCGATCATCCCAGGGAGTGAACTCATCAGAGCCACCACAATGCTGATGGCTGCTGAGCTAAAGATGGCAATCCCTACCCCCACATTGAGATGAACGGACAGGCTACCGGAGAAAATCAAGGCAGCATATGAAATCGCCCGAATGACACCAATGATGCCCGTAATACTGCCTGCAACGAAACTAGAAAAAATACTGTCTGGTTGTAATTCTTGTATCCAGGAGGAAAGTCGAAGAGCCCCAATAGAAGGCTTAGGAGAGAGAACGGTCATCAATCAGGGGTTAGTAAAAAGGAGTTTGGTAAAAAAGGGGGTGGGTAAAAAAAGTTGTTAATGGGGAGATTGAGCAGAGTGTGAAACTCTACTGCATGACCTGGAGCTGTTGTTCTCGGCGGAGTAGGCTGTCGCAGAGTATTCTGACAATGTAAGCTTCAAGTGCATGTACCAGATCGGGAGCGTCTTGTTGCATACGTTCAAAGGCCTCTTGAGATAGGTAATAGAGCTGACTGGGCATATCGGTGACGACGGATGTTGATAGGGGTGCTTTACTGTAAAAACGCATTTCTCCAAGCAGATGTCCACTGGTGCAGGTCTGCAGTCGTTTATGACGGCCATTCGCTTGCTCTAATAAGACACTTACCTGGCCGGACTCGATGAAATAGAGACCGGTATGGACTTCCCCCTGCCGAAAAATGTAATGTCCGGCAGGGTAGGCTTGAGGACTGAGATAGGTGATAAAGTGGCTGGCCTGGTTTGCTGTGAGAAAAAGCTGGATGAGCTGATCGGCAAGAGGAACGGACTCAGGTGATGGGATTGAGTCAATGGCCTCTGATAGAATTTGTTGCTCGCACCATTCCAATCCCCGATCAATGTCTGTAAATACGTGACACAGTTCTGAATCAAGATTAATTCCGCGATTTAGCCCTTGTTGTAACTCAGGTAAAAGATTGGTCAGGACTAATGAAAAGTGTTGTTGATGGGCGAGTTTCAAAATCTTGTCAAAAGTCAAAACAGCAGAGGAATCTAGACCGTGCACCTGCCGAAAGTCAATGATTACATATCGTAAGGCCTGAGACGTATCGATCTGATCTGACTGAGCTTTTGCGCGATTGCGAACTTTGTTGAGCAAATAATTTGCTGTACCAAAGAATAAAAACCCCTGCAGTTCTAAAACGTAAATTTGATCACCTTGTTGCGAAAGGATACCCTGGGCCTCAGGGCTACGATCAACGTTACTGCGGGTATTGCTACCTGAGAACACCTGACGGGCTACATCTACCTGGCTGTAGGTAACCATAAATAGAATGACTGTAATTACAAAGCCAGTGAGGATACCTTGTAAAAAGCCCAGGGTATTAATCACGATTAGGGTGACCCATACGATCAGGTAGTCCCACAGAGGTAGCTTAAAGTACGCCTGATATAGCCATTTCCAGAGTAGTGAAAGGCCTAAATATAAAATGACGCTACCCAATAGTGCCTTGGGCAAGTAGGAGAGAAAGCTAGAACCCAGTGCCAGGACAGCAATTGCTGGAATCGTGGCGAAAAGACCAGTGAGTCGATAGGTTGCGCCAATATTATGAACCAGTAGTGTACTGGGAAAGGCCTGATTCCCCATCATGCCGCCGCCTAGACTAGACACCACATTGGCCAACCCGATGGCTTTGAGTTCATGGCTTAGATTTAGGTCTTGTCCTATAACTAGTTCAATACTGCTATTGCTCAGCATCAGTGAGATCAAGCTAATCAGCATAACGGTGAGAATACCCCCGCTCTGGTGCAGAATCGCTAGCCAATGGACCTGATAAAAAAGCTCTAGAGTTACGGGCTGCCACAGCTGATCGCCCTGGGGAAAGGGACCCAATAGCCAACCGGCGGTTCGTGCTGTACCCATGGAAATGCCAGTTACCCCTAGCATTAGGTAAAACGCGCCAGCACAAGCCATCAAGGTGATGGGCATGACCCAAAATTGCTGCCATAGCCGAGAGGCAATCAGCAGTGCGATCGCAAACCCCACACCTGGCAACCAACACCAAAGCATCGAGGGAGCTGCCAAGAGGTCTAACGAAGACCAGGTCAGCGGGATATCGGTGGTGATTTGTACAAATCCTCGGGTTAATAACCAGCCTGTTCCGGCCATAAACCCACCAATGACAGGGTAAGGAATGACGCGGAGCCGTTCTCCCTGTTTATAGAGTCCTAACAACAGCAACAGCCCACCTGTCAGCAAAGCACTCAAGGCGATCATCACCAGAACTGTGGCCAGTAACTCCTGGGTGGTTACCTGAGGAAGCTCCTCAGCAATCCCGGCTGCCATGATTGCTAAGATGGCTGTTGGAGCGGCCAGGGGGGTGGCGATAATGCCTGGGAGGGTGCTCGTCAGCGCCACAACAGCCAGCGTAATGGCCGTGCTAAAAATGGTGATTCCAAGACCAATGGGTAATTGGAGCGCTAGAGCCCCAGAAAAGATCAGACTGGCATAGGAGATGGCCCGAATCGTGCCGATGATACCAGTGACTAGTCCAGCAGATGCACTTGCAATCAGTACCTTGGGTTGAAAATTGGCTTGAAGTTTTTGAAATGCAAAAGGTGTACTAGAGAATGGTACCAACCGTTGAAGCATGGCTTAACCAGCAGCCGGGCGGCCTTAAACGTATGTATAAGGTCAGTCGAGAAAGGTGCCTGACCTATTAATCAATAACCCATAACATTGGTTGCTGAAATGTAACTTTGGCCACACTCTTGGGATACGATTACTCGTTACTAAGGTAGGTAGACAGTGGAGTAATGAAATAATGACAAACTTGTGCGTTTACCTGGCTTCTGTATTTACTGTAGTGCCGATCAGAAGTACTCTGGCCACGATTTTCGTTAGTCTTTTCATGGGTTGCGGCATCTGTCTGGGGATAGAGGATGTGGCTCTGGCGGCGGTTGCTCCCAGTCAGCAGTCCATAGAAATCCAACAGGTACACCTGGGCAATAACTCTGGTGCCCTGGTGTTTGAACCAGACAACTTAACCTTTGAGGCTGGGAAACGCTACAAGTTGCTACTGGATAACCCCAGTCCGGTGAAGCACTATTTCACCGCTAAGGATTTTGCCGATGTGATTTGGACCCAAAAGGTGGAAGCGGGCAACGTGGAAGTCAAGGGGGCTATTCATGAGTTAGAACTAAAACCCGGTGCTGAGGCTGAGTGGGTATTTGTTCCTCAAAAGCCAGGAACCTATGAGTTGCATTGTTCTATCGCGGGCCACGCTGAAGCTGGCATGGTAGGAGAACTTACGGTTGCCGTGGCTGATAGTTAGTGAGAGAGGTTGGGAGTAGTTGAGGTTGTTGTGTTGACAACAGGTTTGTCATAGCAATGTCATCACAAAACAAAGCGGTGGGCTCGATTCAGAACACACCGCTTTCATTAAATTTGGCGTTTTGAGGGCTACTGCTTCTAGCCGCCGACGCGAATTAGCTCTACATCAAAGATGAGTGTAGCGTTTGGAGGAATAACACCGCCTGCGCCACGAGTGCCATAGCCTAGTTCAGGTGGGATAACCAGCTTACGACGCCCACCCACACGCATAGTAGCAACGCCTTCGTCCCAGCCTTTGATGACCTGACCGACGCCAATGGTAAAGGAAAAGGGACGGTTGCGATCGCGGCTGCTGTCAAACTTCTCACCGTTTTCTAGAGTGCCAGTGTAATGCACTGTGACTGCCTGACCAGGGGTCGGTAGAGCTCCAGTTCCAACCTCAAGGTCTTCATACATGAGGCCAGAGTCCGTTGTCGTCATATTGTCGGGCATATCAATCGTAGGTTCTTCAGTAGTAGTTTCCTCGGGTGATAAGTCAGACGCTGCTTGAGCCACTAGCGTAGACTTTGCAGTGTCGGTCGTAGCCATGTCTGCGGTCAAATTACCGGCAACAGCTTCACCACCTCTCAATTGGGTAGCAAGTGCTATTACACAGCAAAGGGTGAAAACCCCCAGACTAATCAAAACTTCTTTCACAGTTCGTTCTCCCAGTGCGACACGCAAGCGCTGACGTATGAACTCGCAACCTGCATCAAAATTGTACGTTACGAATCATAAAAATTAGCTGGAATACGTGGCATATTGTCAGGCTGACACGGATTATTCAAGGCTTTTTCTGGAAGGCCGTACATTTACTTAGCGCCACTGTTTGTTTTCTAAGTCCCGCAGTTGTCGCTCCAGTCGGTCTAATCGCCCCCGCAGCTCATCCATTTCAGTCTGTCTGGGAACCCCCAGGTCCTGCATAATATTGCGGATTTGACGCTGCAGCTGTTCGTCTATAGCGGCTTGATCAATATTGAATTGCGCCATAAAGTCATCTACAAATCCCTTAGCTTGCTCTGGATTAAGCTTGCCATCCTTCACCCAATCTTCGCTCACCTGCCGTAGTTGTTCGGCGACCAGCGACGTAGTGCCAATGCCCAGCATTAAAAGCTGCCGGAATAAATTGGATGAGTCCATAGCTTACTTAATGGGTGAATAGTTGAAGACGACTAAACCGACTGTAGGCTGAAAGTTCTAGATTCTACCTACAAAACATTACAAGTCTCAATAGACTTATTCTGGCAAACTATTGACATATTCGACGGGCGGTTAACCGTATGGTTCAGAGACTTCTGTGGTGTTTGCTAGCGGTATGGATGACTGTTGTTTGGGCAAGCACACCCGTCAATGCCGAAGCAACTCGTAATCCTCAGCCCTCTATGGTGATTGAATGGCTAAAATTTAGGGTAGAGCCTGCTCAACGTGATCGTTATCTAGCAGTTGATGATGAAATTTGGACATCGGCTCTGGAGTCTTATCCTGGCTTTTTGGATAAAACTACCTGGCTAGATCCAAATCATGACGATGAGGTCATTTTTGTAATTGCTTGGGCTACCCGTGAGCAATGGAAAGCGATTCCTGAAGCTGATCTAGAGCAAATCAACCAGCGTTTTGATGCTGCCCTGGGATTTGACTATGAGATGTTGGAATCTAGAGAGTTTAACGTACCTGCTAAATAAAAATTTCAAGATGTTAGTGTAATCGCCAAGGATTATGCCCAGCTGTCCTCGATGTAACCAGGCCGTATTAGTGACTGCAGTAACCTGCTCAAACTGTGGGCTAGAACTTAAAGCCCATGGTCATCCAGGTATTGATCTCCATCGTTCTCAATCAGGCAGCTATCTGTGCGATACCTGCGTTTATCATCAGGATGATAGCTGCACCTTTCCTCAACGACCCCAGGCGACGACCTGCACGCTGTATGTAGACGTAGAGACTGCTCAGCAGCCGATGCGGGCGGCGTCAGAGATATATGTCATTCCCTGGTGGCGCAAACACTCTGGCTGGTTAATGCTGGCAGCGCTAATTCTAATCAGCATTGCGCTGGTAATAATCTAATCAATAATCTTGTAGGGGCGTTCCATGGAACGCCCCTACAAGATTATTGATTAAACGGGCCTGACGGGATTCGAACCCGCAACTTCCGCCGTGACAGGGCGGTGCTCTAACCAATTGAACTACAGGCCCTTACGGGCGATCTCTATTCTGCTTAGGAATGGGTACTTTGTCAAACAGTTAGCTAGATTTTTTTTGAGAGGTCATTATCCAGCTTCTGCATCATTTTCCCAGAGGGGGGCGGCAAAATTAGCTAGCCAGCGTTTGACCCAATAGGTAGCACGGCAGTCATCTTCGTTATATTTCAAAATATCGTTCAGGTACTGTTCATCCTGGCTAGATAGCCAATTGTCATACCAGCAGATGGATTGGGCTCCGTTAGCACTACTGTCGCGCCACTCAAAGCCAATCCAACGAGCAATATGTTTTAAGGCATAGCTCTCGATGGGGAGTGTGACCGAGTCGACAATGCGCTTATGAATATCCACAAAGCGACTTAGTAGTTCATCTATGTCGATAATGGTGCCGTAACGTTCTGCCAGGCGTCTAACGGTTTGGGCTTCGTAGGGGCAGAAATGGTAAATCGGTGACTCTGGATAGTGGGCGACGACGTGTTGAAACTGATGCCATGCACTGGCTTCGCCTTCGGGTTCCCGCGCGACTAGGGGAATAAAGGTTTCTGTGTGGGTCTGGGTGTTGATGACTAAGAGGCCGTGGAGGTAGACCAAATCTTTGTCAGGCGCTGCTTCAATGTCGAAATATAGCTCGATAGGGGCGCTGGGCAGTTCCTGAGGAGATAGGGTGAAGCAATTGTTGGCATCGGTACGTGCGATCGCAGCGCCAGATAATTTTGCCTGGGCCTGATGCACCAGTTTTTCCGCCACCTTTAATTCAAAGCCTGATGCTTGGGCCAACGTGGCGGGCTGATTACGCGCTAACGTTTCAACCGTTGTCAGTCCGAGCTTTTCTAGATGGCGGTAGCGATTGAGGGTAACACCCGGTAGGAGGGACAAATGATTCTGATTTTGGGCTACATCGTAACAGTGGTTAAGCCATACGCACATATCACAGCGACTGCGGCTAATAAATACATCCGGCGTTTCCTCTGATGTCAGTACCGCCCCACAGGTATCTAGCAGATCCAGTAAGGTGGGCCATTGTTTTTCTAAGTCAATTACATAGTGGCGCTCTTTTAGGCGTAAATGGGCCATAGTCGGTACCACACCCTGCCAGGCAGCCAGCACATAGGCATGGAATGCTGCAGTTAGCTGATATTCCTGCTTAGGTTTTTTTCCCAGCTTGATATCTAACGGTACATAGTGCCAATTACCCAGCCAGGAGCCCCCTGGTTGCTTAATCCAGAGGTCAGGCTGACTAACATAGCCAATGGTGCCGTCTTCGCACATTGCCGCCATTTTGCCTCGACAGATGTAGTCCACTCCTTGCTGCATCAGGGCAAAGGTTTCCTGGGCTGTCGCGGCGACATTCGCCGCATGACGTTTAGGACGACTAATAGGGCTAAACTCAGTCAAAACTGTCTGACGATGGGCGGCACTGTCGCTCTTGAGCTTGACCAGATAGTCGCTGGGGGTAGCTTGTAAATCCTGATCTCCGTAAACATCCAGGTACGCTCGCCGTTGACAGCGGAGAAATGTAAACAGCGTACTATCTTCAATTATTTGGTCTGGATTCGCCTGCTCCAACGACCAAGGAGAAGCTGGAGATATCCACTCAAGAGCCGATGCTGGTGTAGAGGAACCAGCATCCTGATGTGGCAGCGTGGGTAACCTAGCAACCACTGTCTTCCCAAGCCTGTTGGCAAGACGCAACTAAAGGTATTGAAATCATCAAAGCAGTAGAGCGTGCTCTTTTAGCAGAGGCTTAGCGCTTGCGACTAATGTAACGCAAACGTTTGCTTATTTACTAACACGCTCCAGGTGAAATCGCAATAATGATTTGGGTAAAAATTAAGTCGTGAGTTGCGATTCGTCTAAGCAATCCACCATCTTCAAGTGCTTAGTTTGGCTCGAAGGCCTTTTGACTTCATCCTCCATACAGATATAGCTGAAAACTTGAGCTGCAAAACTCAACGGGCAAAGTTTTTGTTTCCTGGCAAAAAGCTGATACGGCTTATCCAAAGTTAGGCCGACAGTAGCCCTGCACTCATCCGTTTTAACCCTCGCGTGACGACGTCGGAGTAACGCAGTTTGCCTAAGAAGACATCACCCATGATCTGTGTGCCGCGGGGATGCTTAACACCAACGCGATAGCCAATCTTGGGGGCTAGATAAAAGGCTTTAGCTAATCGAGCCGCCCAGCGCATCTCGTTGCCCCATTCCTGGATCATAGTCTGGGTATAGTCGGCCAGAGCCTGCTCATTACCGGCTAAGGCACGACGAATGGCCTCTGAGGCCTTAAGCCCACTAAAAATCGAAGGGCGAATTCCTTCAGCCGTAAATGGATCAACTACGCAGGCAGCTTCTCCAGCCAGAACCGCCTGGGTCGTATGCAGGGTCTGATCGCCATCCCAAAGACAAATGGGGTGACCGTGTTTGGTTTCTTCATTGATGTCGACGCCAAACTGTTTGGAATAGTCGGCTAGGGGCTGCACTAAATCACGGGACTTGCGTTTAGCTGAGATAAAAGCGCCGCTGCCCAAGGAGTAGCCGTCTGCTTTAGGAAAATTCCAGACGTAGCCATTTTTGAGTAAACCAAATTCAAAATGGACAATGTGGCCATCGTGGACTGGCAGCCGGGGCTCGGTTTCAATGGCTCCGGCCATAACTGTTTTGCGTTGCTTAAACCCAAGCCACTTGGCCATGGGGCCTTTAGCTCCATCGGCGGCAATGAGATAGCGACCCACAATGGGGGCTGCTGATGTGCTGATGTGCCAGAGGCCATCCCTAAATTCAACGCCTGTCGCTTTAGTGCTCTCTTGCAAAATGGCTCCTTGCTTTTGAGCCTGTTGCACCATGTAGTAGTCAAACTCATCGCGACGCACCATCCAAATGGGCTCTGAGAGTTCGGCAATCACTTCATCTTCTAGGTTGTAGGTGTAGCGTACCTGGGTGACTTTTTGCGAAATCACTGCTTCAAAGTCATAGTCGAACCATTCAGCTACTTTAGGGCATACGCCGCCACCACAGGGCTTATAACGGGGCAGTTTATGTTTTTCTAATATCAGTACGGAGTGGCCATTTTTAGCGAGGTGATAGGCAGCCGTGGCACCAGCGGGGCCGCCACCAACAACAATGCAATCATAAATAGATGTCATAAAGTCAGCAAATTTACAAGATAAGGCTAATAATACGTGGTGTAGTTTGCCCAGACTAGGAGGGTTGGCTGACTGTTCGTTAAGGTATTGGTTTTTTTCTGTCGAGTTGAGTGGCAGCTGCGATCGCACTTTTTTCCCTGGCCCGCTGCCCATAGGGCTCCAGTTCAGCGATCTCAAAGCCTGTCAGAATGCTTAAATTTTCCAGCGCAATCCCTCGCATCAACATTTCAACACACCAGGTTTGTTGAGCTTGTACCGGATGAGGTGTAATGCCACCAACCTCCAGCCCTTCCCACCAAAGGTCCCAACGATCATGGATATCCGCTGCGGTAATCGGTTCACCGGCGTCGTTGATAAACATGGCGGCTTCATCATCCTTGCGGAGCTTGAGCCACTTTGTCAGCGGATTATTGCTGTATGACCCATATCGTTTGCCTAAAATCCATTGATTAACCGGCACCTGGCGTGATGGATTGACCACCTGCAAAATGTGCTGAGTTTTATCGCAAATTTGGTGCGATCGCTCTAGATGAATAATTTCCCTAGGCAATAATCCTGCTCCAAACAACACCAGTGCCAGGGCATAGTCCTGATGGCCCAAACTACGCGCCTGCTTCATCATGAAATGCACCCAGCTAGCTGGTAAATCTGCAACTCGGGGTTTGCTGGTTGGATGTGCGATCTCTGGCTCATCAAAGGCATCACTGGGTAACTCTGTGGTGCTGCCCTGAGTTCTAGTCAACACCGATACCAAGCTGTCTAAAAAATCATCGCGCCCTTGCCAGAGAGACTGCCCTCCAGTAGCTTCAATCACCGCATAGCCCACCACGAGCGAGGCCAGAATATTGGCCAACTCTGCGGCAGATGGTGTACCCTCCCCCAGCATTTGCTTTAAATGCTGCGTCATCGTCTGTCTAATTTCACTCACCCGGTGTTGCAATGCCTGCTGGTGCTCCGGCGGATATTGATCCGCTTCACCAATTAATGAACGCACAAAATTTGGAAACTGCTCGAGTAAGGACAAGCAGTTACTGGCATAGGCTCTCAAACTATCGGATTGCGGTTCTCCATACAGTTGAGTGATTTGAGGCTCTAATGCGGGTGCTTCTTGCAATATTGCCAATAGCAACCCGTATTTATTGCCAAAGTTACGAAATAGAGTGGCCTCATTCACCTCTGCCATATTGGCAATTTGACGGGTAGTAGTATGGCTAATTCCCTGAGATAGAAATAATTCCAGCGCTGCTTGAGTTAGCCGTTGACGAGTTGAAGGCGAGGACATCAAAAAATGCAAGTATCACTTGCAGGTTGTGTGCAAAGTTGTTAGATTATACCCATTGCAAGTGCTGCTTGCATCTCGACACTCTAGTCAAGCAGTCACCACACTATTCAAATTTCGTGAGGAGAGTTACTAATGACTACTGCGCGATTAACCCCGCCATCCCTCAATACCAAACTCCAAAAACCTGCCTTAGACTGGGTAACTCTGGGGTTTTTTGCCGTATTTCATGGGGTGGCCCTGTTGGCCCCATGGTTCTTTTCTTGGTCTGCCCTGGGCGTAGCAATTTTGCTGCACTGGCTCTGTGGTGGTGTGGGCATTTGTCTAGGATTTCACCGACTGCTCAGCCATCGTAGCTTTCAGGTGCCACGGTGGTTGGAATATCCAATCGCTGTGCTAGGGACACTTGCAATGGAAGGCGGTCCAATTTTCTGGGTCAGCGGTCATCGTAAGCATCATGCATTTACAGAGGATATTGATAAAGATCCCTACTCCGCTAAGCGGGGATTTTGGTGGAGCCACATGCTTTGGATTCTGTACCCCCAGCGCGACAACTTCAAGCAAGAACGTTATGCCAAGTATGCGCCTGACTTAATGCGTCAGCCTTTCTATCGCTTTTTGAATAATTATTTTCTATTGCTTCAAGTGCCACTTGCACTATTGCTATATGCCATTGGTGGTTGGTCCTTTGTTATTTACGGTATCTTTGTTCGAGCTGTTCTACTTTGGCATGCCACTTGGTTAGTTAACTCAGCTACCCATACTTGGGGCTACCGTACCTTTCACACTAAAGATAATGCCCGTAACCTTTGGTGGGTTTCCCTGGTGACCTATGGAGAAGGCTGGCATAACAACCACCATACTTATCCACGAGCAGCTCAAACGGGTTGGAAATGGTGGGAAATCGACGTCACCTGGTATACCATTCAGCTATTTGAGCGACTGGGCTGGGCCACCAAAGTTAAACGGATTCCAGCGGTGCGTCGCTAACGGATTCATCGACCGACCACACCAGCGTCCAGCGATGGAAATCGCAGCAAATAATACGGAGGTTGGGAAAGGTCACTCCCTTGATTCAAAGCTGGAGAGCGTTGCAGCTGATTGACCGTGACATAGATATGATTGTCGGGTCCAAAGGCAAAGCCATCGGTCCAGCTTAGGGATTCATCTTGATAGATAATACGATAAGTGCCATTGGGGTCGACAACGCCAATGGCATTTTTCGTAATGTCAGTGACGTAGACGTTGTTACCAGCATCAATAGTGATTCCATCACTGATAGGTTTATCGCCAAATCGCTCCACTCTAGCCGATAGTTGTGCTGGTGAAAGGATGCTGTCTAATAAGTCTGAGGTACGAATGCGATAGAGGGAACGCCCGGACATAGCACCGTAATAAACCCATTCGTTATCAGGATCGATAGTGATGGGGTTAACACCAATACGTGCTTCCGCATCGCCTAACATAGCGGTTTGACCATCAATAACGATGAGAATATCCTCTGGTTGCATAGACGGATGACCTTCCAGCACACGTCGGGCATAGCCCGTTTCCAGGTCTACGACGATCAATGCTGAGTTGCTACCACCTGCGGTATCGGCAATGTAAATAGCGTCGTTGTATAAATCGACGGCAAAATCGTTGAGAAAAGTATCTTCTGGTATCACTGGAGCTGCCAAATAGATCACCCGATGCAGTATATCTGCGCGAGTATCCCAACCTACTAGGCGACCGGTTCCGCCTGTTCCAGGATTATCCAGCATCCAAACTATGCCATCACTGTCAGCTCGAATGCCGAGTACATTATTAAGGCCAATCCCATCAGAATTAGGTGAAGATGCCCAAGCTTCATTGGGGAAAGGCTGGATAGCTCCATCTGGCAGAATTTTGACTACTTTAATATCGGTGCCATAAAACTGATGCTGACTCATGATCAGCTGGCCGTCTGGTGTCACAGCAATATTGCCCGGCGGGTTGCCTTGAGGCAGTTCTGCAACAACCTCAAGGTCTGATGGAAATGTT
This sequence comes from Leptolyngbya sp. Heron Island J, assembly GCF_000482245.1. Taxonomy (GTDB): domain Bacteria; phylum Cyanobacteriota; class Cyanobacteriia; order Phormidesmidales; family Phormidesmidaceae; genus Leptothoe. Next base: position 64,564 of record NZ_AWNH01000013.1, read on the forward strand.
TGGGCGTTGATTGGGGTTGCTATGCCAATCAGAGCAGCAAGGAATGTTAGGGATAACCAATGGGTTTTCATGGCACCTTTTTAAGCAATAATGCCGGGTATTTTACCGGGTTTATCTGCGTCCAAGATTCAGTTCGTCATGGATTGTACTAATGGCCAATATCCCTATACATAGGGTCCCTGTAGGCGAGATACTGAGGAAAGCTCAAAACTGTTCAATCCCGTGGCTTATTACATCTCACCTCGTTTTCTCAACGCGCTTGCGGTTCATATCACTAAAAACTTTTTGGACCTGCCGCAGGTCAAGATGCCGTTAATTTTTGGCATCCATGGCCGTAAGGGAGAAGGTAAAACGTTTCAGTGTGAGCTAGTTTATCAGCGCATGGGAGTGAATGTTGTCCATGTATCGGGTGGTGAATTAGAAAGTCCAGATGCAGGTGATCCAGCTCGACTAATCCGTTTGCGCTATCGAGAAGCGGCGGATTTGGTCAAAGTTCGAGGCCAGATGGCGGTATTGATGATTAACGATCTAGATGCAGGGGCTGGTCGCTTTGATGGCATGACCCAGTACACGGTCAATACACAGCTGGTGAATAACACCCTGATGAACATTGCCGATAATCCGACTAATGTGCAGCTGCCGGGCAGCTATGATGAAACACCTTTGCCGCGTATTCCTATTGTGGTCACGGGTAATGATTTTGCGACGCTCTATGCCCCATTGGTGCGGGATGGTCGGATGCAGAAGTTTTATTGGGAGCCAGATCGTGATGATCGTCTAGGCATCGTAGGCGGCATCTTTTCCCCCGATGGTCTGAGCCATAGTGATATTGAAACCCTAGTGGATACGTTTCCCAACCAGGCAATTGATTTCTATGGAGCGCTACGGGCTCAGATCTATGATGAGCAAATCATTGATTTCATTCACCAGGTGGGAGTAGAGAACGTTTCTCGTAATGTAGTGAATACTAAAACACCCCCCAGCTTCAAAAAACCGGACTTTCGCATCGGCCATTTAGTGGAGGTAGGGCAGCGGTTAGTACGAGAACAGCGCCGTCTGCAGGAAATGGGATTAGTTCAGGAATATAACCAGGCGTTAAATAAAACTGACAACAAAGGCAACGGGAAATACTATCGCGCTTACCAACATGCTCCGTCAGTTCCGTTACAGCCAGTGGCCAAATCTAATGGTGTGGTCCAACTACCTTCCGAGCCGCAGTCAGGTCGTAGCCAGGTGGCTTTGCCGGATGATCTCCAGCAGGATGTGCGCAACCTGATGGCGCAAGGTTACAAAGTGGGTACGGAGTATGTCGATAAGCGTCGCTTTCGGACGAATGCCTGGCAGAGTTGTCCGGTGATTAATGGGGCCAGTGCAGGGCAAGCGATGCAGACGATTGAGCAGTGTTTAATTGACCATGGCCAAGATTATGTGCGGCTGATTGGCATTGACCCTAACAGCAAGCGCCGAGTGTTGGAGCGGATTATTCATCGGCCTTAGCAAGAATTGTGCGATCGCAACCACTAACATAAAACCAGAGATGTCTAACTCTTCGATTTTGCGCGATATTTTGCACTAGCCCGAATTCTGTACCTGCTTGTATTGCTTAATGCCGAATACTGATGAGTTCTTCATTGCTCAAGCTAGAACGATGATCATCCACCCAGCGCAGAACATTTTTAGCTAACCGAGTTTTACTTTTAATAGCTCTGATTGCCCCAGGTAGATCAAGTTGCTGGGCAGTATCAGGATGAGTCAAATCAAATAGACCAGTATTAACTAAATCAATCCGGTTAAACTCATCATCTAAATTGGTGAAAATCGCCAAAAAATGTAGAGCAGTCTCTAATTCAGGCGGATCGATAATTGGGCAATCTGGGCCAGCTAAAAAAGTATTCACAAGGTACCTAAAAACTGCATAGACTGTTGGGCCTCTCTGCAAGGGGGCTACGCAGATTGTTAATAAACAAGATACCCAGAATGAGAGTGAAATATAACCCTCGCTCTTAGCCTATCATGCTCGATATTGCTTGACTTCAGGGTCTCTTGTTATATCAAGTACCCGTATGTCATTAAACTAATATTCAACAATTACAGGGGTGTGATCGCTAGGTTTTTCTAGTTTGCGTGGTTCTAGATCGATCCAGCAACGCTTGGCCTGCTTGTACAGCTCAGGCGAAAGATAATGGTGATCAATACGCCACCCCATGTTCCGCCGAAATGATGCAGCCCGATAATCCCACCAGCTGAAGTGCCCCCCCTCATCGGTAAACTTCCGAAATGCGTCCGCTAAACCTCCGGGAAGGGGCTCTTTAAGGTGTTCTCGTTCCATGGAACGACCAACTGCCAGCACATCCCTCAGGGTTTCCCGCTCTATTGGGGACGACATAATATGGGTGTCGCGTTTTTCGTCGGTGTAAATATCTTTGTTCTCAAGGGCAATATTGAAATCTCCACAGACGTTGAGCTTATCAGTTTCTTCTAATGTCTTGATGAGATACTGCTTCAGCAATGCTAGCCAGCGCAGTTTATATTCATACTTCTCACTCCCAATGGATGATCCATTGGGAACATATAAATTGAGAATACGGACACCATCAAGAACACCACTGATGACTCGTTTTTGATCATCTAGATCGCCAACAATGTCGGCATCGAGAATAGCTCCAAATCCCATGCGTACATTGTCTAAAGGCGTCTTACTAATCAGTGCAACCCCGTTATAGGCTTTTTGGCCATATATATACGTGTGATAGTTCAGTTCTTCGAAAGGGGCTTTTGGAAAGTCCGCATCGACAACCTTGGTTTCTTGGAGACACAGTATGTCCACATCTGGGTTAGTTTTCAGCCAGTCAGTAATATGGCCAAGGCGAGTGCGGACAGAATTAACATTCCAAGAGGCGACTTGCATGCGATTCGGTTTTAGCAGAGACAACACTATCCAGTCCGGTTCTGGTAAGGAATTCCCTGATCGGTGCTCGATGATTGATCAGAGCCCGTCTGAATTAGCTCTCGTATTTTAGTATTGGGCAGCGTTGATAGGGCAACCGATGGTGAAGATGTCATTTGTAGGGTTGCTTCAGTAATTTCAAAGTCTTGGTTCAGTACAGTTTGAATTCGATTCAGCAAAGCATCACGGCGACCAGTACTTGCTGTATTTACAGTCAAATTCGCTGTTAAATGGACTTGACCTGGCGCAATGGTCCAAATTCTGAGGCGGTCTACTTGGGTGATGTCTTTAAAGGTCAGTAGGTGTTGCTCAATCTCTTGAGGGTTTAGGTGGGTGGGTGGCTGCTCTAATAAAATACTCAGGCTTTGACGAATCAGTGGCATAGCTCCGATGAAAATCAGCAATGCGATCGCAATACTTATCCAGCCATCTGTCCATTGCCAGTCAAACCAATAGACAGCTGCCGCTACAAACAAAACTCCCAAACAGCTCAGGGCATCGGCTACGGTGTGTAAAAATGCGCCGCGCAGATTCAAATCCTCATCAGTATGGCGATGCAGCAGGAGGGCATTGATACCATGCACCCCCAATCCTGCCAAGGCTGTCAGCGCCATGGGTTTCGTCAATATTTCAGTGGGAGGTGTCTGCAGCTGCATGAGGGCCTCTTGACCAATCCAGCCTGCAATCAGCAGCAGGCCAATGCCATTGACCAGGGCTGCTAAAATTTCTACCCGACGGTAGCCAAATGGTGCGTTGAATGACGTGGGCCAGCGGGCAATCCAGGTGGCGAGTAGGGACATTGCGATCGCAAATACATCGGCAATCATATGCCCAGCATCCGCCACCAAAGATAGACTATGGCTGTGGTGACCAACCCGCAGCTCCAATGCTGAAAATCCTGCTACCATCACCAGGGCAATAGCCAAGACCCTTAATTTTTCTGGCGACGTTTCTGTCGGGCAGTCGCAGACCCCGAACCCATGATTATGCATATATATAGAATAGAGGTTGCCACTTTTAGCTAGAATCAGCAATTACTTCTGTGAATGTTAGGCACAGCTTTATCCTAAGATTTTCTATCTAAACTGTTATGAGCGATCAGCCACTTCAAGGCGATGCCCTGATTAAAGAAACCTGCCGCCGTATCCGCCTGGCGAAAAAGCTCTGGGATGCTCATAACAATGCTGCCTGTCGCCGTGAGCGAGAGCGAGCTTTAAAGTTGTATAACCAACTGACAAAGGTACAGAAGGAAAAAATCCCACAGCAACTGCGGGTGTGGTTACGCTACCGTAGCGAAAAATATTTTGGGGCTCACCGCACACCACCGGGAAGTAAACATCGTTCATCACGACGACGTAAGTAAAGCTTTAAGCGTTCCTCTTTGCTTTCTCGGTTGGATCAGTCCAGCGTTCTAACCAAGTAAATCCCTGGGAGAACATGAGGTTTAACGCTAAATAGACAAGTCCAATGGCTGTATAAATTTCAAATGCGCGAAAATTGGTGGCGACGGTTAGCTGTCCGCGACGAAATAGTTCTTCGAGACCAATCACAGCCACTAAGCTAGTGTCTTTCAGTAATGTGGTGAACTCATTTCCTAGGGGAGGAATCATGCGACGCAGGGCTTGGGGCAGCACAATGTAGCGTAGGGTTTGAATTGAATTCAGACCCATGGATGAGGCGGCTTCCCACTGCCCTCGATCAATAGACTGGATACCTCCGCGAACGATCTCAGCTACATAGGCTGCTGAGTTTAGGCTCAGGGCTAGAACACCAGCAGACCAACGATCAAAGGTAAACCCTAAGCCGAGGCTTTTGAAGAGAGCCGGGAAACCAAAGTAAATCCAGAATATTTGTACTAATAGTGGCGTACCGCGAAAAAACTCAATATAGGCACGAGTTGCGAGACGAATTGGCCAGAACTTAGAAAGTCTAGCTGTACCGAGCAAGGTGCCGCCGATAAAGCCAAAAAGAATAGCAAGGGCCGTCAACTGAATAGTTGTGAGGGCACCCCGGAGCAGGGCGGGCAAAGCGTCAAGAATGTATTCCACTGCGATAGGCCCTCTCTATGAGGCCCTGTTAAAGAGTTTATAGACTAGGCTGATTATCAGGATGAGATTAAGATTATTGCGCGAATTCCATGGAAGACTTGCGCCTTCCATGGGAATTTAAGGTTCATCCTGTCTAAAGCGCTGCTTCAGGCAGGGTACCAACAGGAGCTGTACCAAACCACTTTTCGTAGATGGCGTCATAGGTGCCGTTTTCGAGTAGTTCTGCTAAGGCTGTGTTCAGTGCTTCCAGGTTAGGCGAATCCTGGGGCATTGCGATGCCATAAAACTCTTCGGTGAGGAGTTCGCCTACGACTTTGACGCCGCCAATGTTACCGGTTGCGATCGCATCTAACGTAGCTGGTGCATCATTGATCACGGCATCAGCATTGCCATTGGAGAGTTCCTGGAGTGCCAAAGGGGCTGAATCAAACGTGCTGACCGTGGCATCTTTAACAGTGCCAGCTGTTGCTGCTCCGGTAGTCCCAATTTGTACGGCGATGGTTTTTCCTTCTAAGCTTTCTAGCGATGTGGTTTCAGTATCATCTTCAGCAACTGCGATCGCCAGGCCAGCGCGGAAGTAAGGGCGAGAAAAATCGACGGTTTGAGCACGCTCTTCAGTAATGGTCATTCCACTAATAGCCGCCTCAATAGTGCCAGCCTGTAGAGCAGGGATCAAACCATCAAAGGGGAGACTTTCAAACTCAACTTCGACACCGGCTTGCTCACCAATGGCTCTCATTAGATCAATATCAAAACCTACTAACTCTCCATTTTCATCCTGAGATTCAAAGGGAGGAAATGCGGGTTCGGTGCCCACTACCCAAGGACCAGCCGTTGCCTCACCTCCGTTTTCGACGGGTGTGGTGGCAGTATCACCGCCGCCGCAAGCGGCCAGTACGACAGTTGCTCCCAGGCTTAAAAGTGCGTTTTTTAAAAATTGAGACCGTTTCATAATGCTTAATCGGTTCCTTTTTGTTATGGAATGAATAGGCCTTACTTCAGATATTAGGGCTGTACTACCCCGATATCTGACTCAGACGTGTAGTTTAATCTACCAGGAATTAAAAAACGGTGTTATTTGTAGCTTCATGATGATCTACCTGAAGAGAACAGGGAGCTGCCACAGATCGATGGCTTAAAAAACCGTGTTATTGGTAGCTGCACTACAAGGGCAGCGTTATTATTCCTTTCAAGACGTTACTGACGAGTGCCCTGTGACACAATCCGCAATCTACTTTGCTAACTTGCAGAAAAACTATGGCGACCTATCGGTGCTACGCGGGATTAACGGCCAGATTGAACGTGGTGAAGTCGTGGCCATTATAGGTTCGTCGGGATGTGGCAAAAGCACGCTACTACGATGTTTTAATCGCTTAGAAACGATTAGCGGTGGACAGCTAATCGTCAATGATATTGATCTTTCAGCCGCTAAGCTGAGTGCTAAGGCTTTACAGCAGTTGCGGGCAAAAGTGGGCATGGTGTTTCAGCAGTTTAACCTCTACCCACATATGAGTGTTTTGGACAATCTCACCCTGTCGCCTCGTAAAGTTTTGAGGCTAACAGCTGATGAAGCTGAAGATCGAGCACATTTTTATTTAGATAAGGTTGGCTTAGCTGAAAAGGCATCAGCCTATCCTGAGCAGCTCTCAGGTGGCCAAAAACAGAGAGTGGCGATTGCTCGTTCCCTCTGTATGCAACCCGATATTTTGCTATTCGATGAGCCTACAAGTGCTCTAGACCCTGAGTTAGTAGGCGAGGTTTTGCAGGTGATGCGCACGCTGGCTGAAGATGGCATGACGATGGCTGTGGTGACCCATGAAATGCAGTTTGCGCGGGAAGTAGCCAGTCGTGTCATGTTTCTCAACCAGGGGGTCGTTGAAGAAACTGGTGCTCCCCGAACGGTTTTGAGCAGCCCTCAAAGTGAGCGTCTGCAGACTTTTCTTAGCCGTATGAATGGAATAACAGTTTAGGCAAAGCCCCTAGCGATAAATTCACAACCTTTTTGATAAATTGTTTGAGCGTAGTCTGTCCACTGACCTTGTCCCCAATAGCGAAAGCAGCTAGTTTGCAAGATAAGGTTATGGAGTAATGCCTGTCGATAGTTGGTGTTGAGTGCTAAATGAGGCTGCTGACTAGCTGGAACAGCATTGACAGCTTGGTGAAAGCGGGCACTCAGACGCTCCATGGGGTCAATCACATTGGTATACCCATCTACCCAACTACGATCATTGGTCCACGAACCGCCATTGAAGGAAATATTGTTGGTAGCCAAGTTCGCGATTGCATCACTCACCCGTTCTGGCGTAATATCTCCATCCTCTAAGGTCTGCCACAGCTGATGTTGGCCGATCGCCTGACATTTGGGTAGATCGCTGTCGACGATCCCCGCTGCGGCTAACAACTCTAGATACTCGGTGCCATTGAGCCCGTTGATAGTTTGGTTCTGACGAGCTTCATGCCAGGCTCGTTTGAATGCTCCTGGAAACTCATTCATCATGACACCACCATTTTCACCGTCAGAAATTTGGCTGACTAGTGGGGGGACTGATTGATTACCTAGATTTGTCTGGCCTAATGTTTGGGCTGCGTAGTAAGGCTGCATCTGACCAATTAACTTGGTGTCTGACCCCTGGGTTTTGATCAGCGCCGTGATCGAGACTTCTTGATCGCAGCTGTTACGCGCAATCAATCGATGGGGCAAATGTGGCTGCTGAATCCCCTCACCTGTTAGCATTTCAACCGTATGCTCCTGCACCATCACCCAGCGGTAGCCGGCCTCTTTGAGATTCTTCACTAAGGTGTACAGAGCATCTGGGTGATTAGGTAACTGCATCTCTGGGAGGGAAAACCCGCGGACTCGCTTAAGCGCTCCTAATCCAAAAATGCTAGCAAACTGATGTTGCCAGGCTCGAATATGTAGCTTGATGTCCGGCAATGGTGTGGCGGCTGCAACGGCATGTCCCCAAAATGTACCAAGCCATTCTACGTGAGGCTGATAGCGAGGGTCGCACGTAATTCCTTTGAGTTTATCGAGAATATCGTCACGCCCCATTTGCTGTAACCCCCACAATAAATTGCCAGAGTAGTCCAGCATTACTCGTGGATTACACCCCTGCTCCACTAACTCGGGGATAAAGTCACCCATGCGGGCATAGCAGTAGGCAAAAGGCCCAGCATTATGATTGTCACCCTCATAGGGATGCTCAAACATGTATTGCAAATGATTTATGAGTTGCCCTCCGGACCCAGCTGGGATCGTTGGTTGATGCATGTGGAGTGCGATCGCAAATCCAGCCGACAAGCTACTGGGGTCTAGATTACTTCGTTCCAGGAAAATTGGGTTATCAAAGTTATTCAACTCCTCAATAGAGGACTCCCAGCCACAAAGGGTAGGAAGTGTTTGATCGTAAGTAGCTGGGGGAGATACAGCAGCAGACATGTCTTTTAGAACGTATTAAAAGGTGGATTAATTTTCTATCACTAGTTTCTCAGTTACGGGCCTGAAAATAAACCACCCTTATAGAAAAGATAACCCTAGATTAACTCCCAATTTGTCCTGAACTTTCACCTTACTCACTGAGACTGTGTTCAAATGAGACAGCTAATTCGTCCTCCAGCCAGTTTAGAATTTGTACTCGTTCTCCCTGGGTGAGATATAAGTGGCCTGTGTGGCGTAATCGATCGTTGACATCCTCGATATCAGACGGTGTCATTAATCCAACCATTGCTCCAATGTTATAAAGAGCATCATCGCGTTCTTCTTGGGTGTGACAGCCGTAGCGATATTTTGAAATTTGCCGACTAATGTATTGAAACGCTTGGGGATCGGTAGCTTCCAAGCGTTGCTTACGTTCATCGGAAATAGGCTCACCGGCTACCATGGCAGCATAGTCGGTATCTAAGATGTCCAACTGAACTATTTTGGCGGGTTGCTTGGGTCTATAGCTCACGGTGGTTAAAACCCCACATGGTTTCCAATTTTTTCAATTGTGCCTCCCTAAAACGGAAAAGGCTTGAAGCTTTGTTATTTTGCAATTGTCCGTTTGCAAACGTTTGCGAAATCACACAATTCGCTAGGTTATCTGAGTTTCAAGTAGAGGTTAACCGCATGCTCAGATCTAACCAGGGAGAACGGGTAATGGGAGCACTGCTAGAGATGTAATCAACGCCTGTTAGTGCGATCTCTCGAATTGTCTCAAGAGTAACGTTACCTGAACCCTCAATCTTTATACGAGGACTGTGATTTCGAATTAACTGCACAGCCTCTTTCATCATTGTTGGGCTCATATTGTCCAACATAATAATGTCCGCTCCATGGATTAGAGCATCCTGCGCCTGTTCTAGTGTTTCTGTTTCTACTTCTACAGTGAGCGGATATGGCATCGCTGAGCGAATACTTTGAATTGCCTGCTCAATGCCACCAGCCGCTGAAATATGGTTATCCTTAATCATCACAGCATCATCCAGACCCATCCGATGATTTTTGGCCCCTCCCACACGAGTGGCATATTTTTCTAGTGCCCTAAGCCCTGGTGTTGTTTTGCGAGTGTCCACGAGCTGCGCTGGGAGGTCTGCAATCTCATCCACATATTGTCTAGTTGCAGTGGCAATACCACTAAGGTGCATAGCCAAATTAAGCGCAACTCGCTCTCCCATTAGTAAATTGGCTAGAGAACCTTCTATTTGAGCAATGGTAGTCCCTGCGTCTACCTTTACTCCTTCAATAACACAGGGCTCAAATGCTATTTGGTTATCTGATCTGCCTTCTAAATCAGACAGTATTGCAAAAACGCGGCGAGCAATTGGCAACCCACAGATCACACCTGGTGCTTTTGCCAACCAATATCCATGACCTAGGGCTGTGCTTTTAGGAATTAAGCCTGAAGTGGTCTGATCACCTCGTCCGATATCTTCCTTTAGCCATTGTTTCAACTGCTCATCTAGGCTAATTAAGTTGATGTTCACAATAATATTGTCTGCTCGTGTTCACTTTACTTACATAGAGAGAAACGAGGGCAATGTCTAGCTCTATCTATCTTCAGACAATCAACCTACCGATTCCAAGCATCAAATTTCCAATTTAATCTCCCAAGATAATTCCTAGCCGAATCTGGTCAGCTGTATCAGAGGCTACCTGCTAAATCTTCACCCAAATACCAAGAATAATTTGAAAGGACCGCAAAAAATCGGCACCAGGAAAAGCTGAAAACCTTACAGCGAAAGAGTCTTGCTTACTTTAGACAAATTTGAAGAAAGGAGTTGACTTAGGATAGGGAGCTCGCTATATTAGTAAAGCGCTCAACGGGGGAGCGGTTCACCGCGACCTTAGAAGGGTGTAGAACCTAGACAAGTCAATAGTTTGAGATTCTAGACGAAATCCTGTTAATTTCTTTTAGTTTGAAATTGGTTAAACCTTATCACGAGGATAGAGCCAATGTCAAA
>NZ_AWNH01000014.1 GCF_000482245.1 Leptolyngbya sp. Heron Island J
GAAAACATGGGAGGCTTAGTGACGCCTGCGGCTTCTGGCGCAACAGATCGGATCAAATTAGCCGGAGATTTAATCTATCAAGTGGCTAATCTATCTCATGAAGAGCAACTGCAATTTATGCGCGATTTAGTCGCAGGAACTAACAATGCCATGACTCGAGATTACGGATGCCTGACTAGCAACAACAAACTGGCATTTTGGTATCAGTTAGCCGAGTGGATGCGCTCTGGAGATGTTGTTCCAGTACCGCAGGACTATCAGCTCTCTGCACCGGCAACAGCAGTCCTGAATAAGCTCATAGTACTGGGTTTCAATCAACAGATTGCAGTCCTACGCCTTATTGCTGGCAAGATGGGCATTAACCCATTAACAGCTTAAAAGTCGGCTTAAGCGCTTATTTTCTAGCAAGCAAGTTAATGCTCACGAGCGACACCAGACCATGCAAATTTATTGGCCTAAATTCCTTTTGAAAATTCTGTTCTGGTTAAGTGCAGAAATAGCATTGACTTGCTTAGGCTTAGACGATTTAGCCGACTATAGCGAATTTCTTCTCCAAGATCGCAATAATTTCTTATCGCCTGCAACACCTATTGAGCTTGTCACTGAAATTTGATAAGCCGCAGCCTGCCAAACCCTCCAACTTAGTAATGCAGTCTTCTCTCACAACAGGTCGAGTTTCTCATCAGCTCCTCAAGCTATCACTTCCCATGGTTTGGGGTGTCTTAGCAATATTGGCGTTTAGTCTGGCTGACACATACTTTATTGCTCAGTTAGGCACGAATGAACTAGCAGCTATCAGTTTTACTTTTCCAGTAGTGTCCATTTTGGCAAGCGTAGCCATGGGCTTAGGCACAGGTGCAGCCTCTGTTATTGCTAGAGAAATCGGTAAAGAGCATCAGGCTAGCTATGATAGTAGAACAACTGAGTAACGAGCAACTCATCTGCTTCTCAACGAATTCCTTACGAAGGATAACGCGAAAAAATAGTATAGAAATTGGACCAGGACAAAGCGTTTGAAGTGCAGCGGGATATTGAATATGGCGAATTTGACCCACCTATGAAGCGGTATAAACCTGAGCTAGCAATAGCTCAGGTGCCGGAATCAAAGCCCATTGAGGAGGACGTCCCCCTAGATTTACCTGATTTATGGGCCAAATATATATAGGTGCGTCAGGCGGGTAAATCGCTGTCAACTATCAGAATGTAGCGCTGGGTAGCCAAACATCTGGAGCGCTGTGAGGTCAAACAGCTGGATGAACCTCAGGCAGTTTCAAACTTGCTGATTGGCCATGTTCCAGCTGACTCGACCAAACGCATTTTGACCCAGCTATCGACCTGTTGCAAATGGGCGAAGAAATCAGGCATTCTGGACACCAACCGGTTTGAGGGCATGGCGGCGGATATCAAGCGCAAAAAGGTGAGCAATGAAGAGTTTGAGATTTTTCCGTTTACCCATCAGGAACGCGATCTCATCCTCAAAGCCTTCAAACAAAACCGCTATTACAACAGCTATGCTGCCATGGTAGAATCTCTGTTTTTAACCGGCTGTAGACCCTCTGAAGTTGTCGCTTTGCGATGGAAACATGTTAACGAAACAAGCATTTCCTTCGAGCGATCGCGAGTCTATTCAGGCCATGGCTACACCCTCAAAGATGGCTTAAAAACCCAGCGGGCTCGAAAGTTTCCCATTAATGCTCAGTTAGCCAAATTGTTGGCAGAAATCAAGCCTGAGCATATGCAACGGGAATAGCTTCTTTTTCCCAGCCCCCGAGGCAATTACATCACCTGGAATAACTTCACCAATCGTGCCTGGCAAACAGTCATGGCATCACTGAATGATATTGAGTATCGCAATCCATATCAAACTCGGCATAGCTTTTGCAATCTATGTAGAGAAGCGGGTATCTCCAGTATCCAAATTGCCAATTGGGTTAGCAACTCAGCAACAATGATTGATCGAGTGTATGCCAAAGCCATCGAAAAGATAGAGGTTCCTGAACTTTAAGGTTCTTGCTGTTCAGGTAAACCCGATACGAAATCCTGGTTACTTGCCCCCTATATCCAAGGGCAGCCACAAGAGATTGTCTCTACACGATTGTCCATTTTTCAATCGGGTTTACCGATCTCACCACAGAACCCATAATTTAGCGCCACCAGCGAGTGCGCCAACACTATGCTGGTGACATACACCCTCCAAGCTGATTAAGGCAGCCTGGGAACGCAGGTTTAATGTACCTGATGCCCTCCGGATTGCACCTATGCAGGGGGTGGCTAATTGATTGATCTGATTTCCTCCTCGTTGTTTATTTGGAGCTCAGAGTCCATGTTTATCGATAATAGTCAGGGCACAGGTGTGCCCACAGATCTGCCTACCAGTGGAGCACTATCGGAATATCAGTATGAAGATGTCAGGCTAATGCTGCTGGGCAGCCTGACATCTTTTTCCCCTGCTTCCCTACCCCTCTGCTCCTCCACTCCCCCACCTCTGCGCCCTATCTTCTACAATCAAACTAGTAACGGCTAACCTTAACCCTCCAGCCATGACAGCCTTCACCATCACCCTTGACCCCATTGGCACGTTAACCGACGAAGCGTTTTACCAGCTTTGTCGTGCCAATCCTGACGTTAAATTTGAACGTTCATCCCAGGGAGAGCTGATTATTATGTCACCCACAGGCAGCGAAAGTGGTCGTCGTAATGCCGATATCACCATTGATCTTGGCATCTGGAATCGGCAAACACAATTAGGGTATACCTTCGATTCATCCACTTGTTTCAAGCTACCCAATGGTGCAGAGCGTTCCCCTGAGGCTGCCTGGGTTGAACGTAGCCGTTGGCAAGCCCTGAGCATCACAGAGCGGCAAAATTTTCCACCCATTGCCCCTGACTTTGTTATCGAGTTATAGTCTGCTTCCGATAGTCTGACAACACTTCAGACCAAAATGCTGGAATACCAGGCAAATGGAGCGCGTTTGGGATGGTTGCTTAATCCCCAGGATCAGACCATAGAGATTTATCAACCAGGCCAGCCTGTGGAATTTTTGAAATCTCCCCAACAGATTGAAGGTGGCAATATTTTGCCTGGTTTTGTACTCAACTTGAAGGATATTCTTACGCGCTACTAACCGTCCATTTAGAAGTAAAGTCTTATCGAATAAAATCAAGCCACGCATCCACAGCCTTATTCAAGGCTGTGGATGCCGTCCCTGTTTCCTGGACCGTAGACCTCACATACTGACTTAGGAATGAGGATTCAAGTAGGTCCTATCTTTTGTCGTACAGGCGTTCCATGGAACGTCTCTGCAGACAACATTTTTGGACTCATAAAATCCTGATCCCTTATTAGAGCAAGCGGCACCTTCCAATAAAAGAAATCTATGGATCTAATCAAAACCCTTATTGAGCTAACACCTCGATCAAAGATATCTGTAAATAGAGATACAGATACTTTATGGTTATCATCGATTAAATGAAGCAAATTGATAGGAGTCCCCACCATGAAGTCTCATTATCTTTGGTTCAGAAGACTTTCTCTCTCTTGTGCCTTGACGTTTTCTTCAGTTTTGATTGCATCCTGTTCTGGCCCCAGCGAAAATGCTGAGGGTTCAGCCAATACAGCCAGTACAGGCAATGGAGAAGTGATCCGTATTTCTATTGGTACCCAAGACCAGGTAATTAACACGGCTGTCGGTGGTGCCACCGTACGAGAATTAGGGTTATTAGAAAAACATCTGCCAACAACAGGTAAGTACGAAAATGTAGAATACGATATTCAATGGTCTAGCTACACCTCAGGACCACCTATTACCAACAAAATGCTTGCTGACCAGATTGATATTGGTTTAATGGGAGATTTTCCAGCCGTTATTAATCTGATTAAATTCCAAGAGGAGGTTGAGGGAGTTACCTCCACATTTATTGGCACCCTGGCTTATAGCCCTAATGGAGCAGGCAATGCGGTCGTTGTTCCCAAGGACAGTGATGTCACCTCTTTAGCGGATCTAAAAGGAGGCTCTGTATCCGTTCCTTTTGGCTCCGCAGCTCACGGCATGGTGCTCAAAGCCTTGAGCGACGCTGGCATTGACCCAGAGTCAGATGTCAAACTGATTAGCCAAGCACCGGAAGTCGGTGGTACCAGCCTACGTACGGGTCAAATTGATGCCCACGCTGACTTTGTGCCCTTTGGAGAACTATTCCCCTTCCGAGGATTTGCCAAGAAGATTTTTGATGGAGCCCAAACAGGCGTTCCCACCCTACACGGCATTGTTGTTCGTTCAGATTTTGCCGAAGAGCACCCCGAAATCGTTCAGGCCTATCTTCAGGCAATGCTGGAAGCTAACAAAACGTTTCAAGAGAAGCCTGAAGAGATCTCTGCCCAAATTGAAGAATGGTCAGGTATCGAGAAAGAAGTCGTTTATATGTTCCTGGGGCCGTCTGGGCTACAGCCTATAAACCCAAGTATTGGTGAAGTGCAGTTAGAAGCGCTCAAAAACAGTATTGCCACGTTGATTAGTCTGGGCAAAATTGAATCCCCGGTCAACCCAGACGATGTTACCCAGTGGGTCGATGAAAGCTTCTTAAAAACAGCCATGGACAACATGGGCTTGAACTATGACGAAGTGATTGAAGTGGGCGAAAGCTATGTCATCACCGGAAATGACGCCCTCACCAACGAGCCGATTGAAGAGCCAAAAATGGCAGCCCAGCTGTGGATTCAAGAAGAGCCTACAGTGACTAATTTTGCCACCATTCCCAACATGATCAAAAAGCTCAACGAGCTACAGACTGATGGCAAAGCTTCTGATGTGATCTTTGTTCACGATCGCAACAAAGGTTGGAAGCTGTTTGCGGAGAATTCTCACTATGTCAAAAATGGAGATGAAGTATCGGCCTTTTTGCTAGAAGCCGATGCCCAGGCGTTTGCTTCTGAGTCCGGTGGCCAGGTAACCACCTTTAAGAGTCTGTTACAGACCTATGCCAACGGACCTCAGCCAGCTCGCATTAGCCGTTTAACTATGGAGGATTTGAAGCAGGCACTGTTGGAGGCTGTACCAGCGTTGGCGGGTTAGGAATACGTAAGCGTCTCAAACATTCCGTTAATAATTCTCTCCTATGGCTAGCACCCTGCCTCAATCTCACGTTCGGACTCGCAGCTCTAGTCCGATGTCAAGCTTATATCAAACCCTACAGGTCATCTTGTCAGGCCGCTCCATCAGGCGGTTGATCGCCCTAATCCTCTTTTTTGGCATCTGGCAAATCCTATGTATGATTGGCTTTAAGTTCTTTATTAACTTTCAGCTGATCCCCTCTCCATGGGAGGTGGCAAAAGCCACTGTTGATTTCTTTACCAGTGACCCCTGGGTGCATATCCGCTCTAGCGTGGTACGGGTATTGGTAGGGTTTGCTGTAGCATCTGTTTTGGCGATTGTCTTAGGGATTATCATTGGCTGGTTTCAAATTGCTGAAGATCTTTTAATGCCAGCATTAGAACTGCTTAGACCCATACCAGCTGTCGCCTGGATTCCGCTCGCCATCTTAATGTTTCCCAACGCCGAGACGGGAATGATTTATATCACCTTTATTGGCGCATTCTTCCCGGTTTTAATCAGCACGATTCGTGCGGTTGAGAATATTCTGCACGACATTGTCTTAATTCGGGTAGGTCAATGTCTGGGGGCCAATCAATGGCATGTTTTCAAAGATATTGTCATTCCAGGAGCCTTGCCTGGTATTGCCAGTGGATTGACCATTGGCATGGGCAATGCCTGGTTTTGCTTAGTGACTGCTGAGATTTTGGCTGGCCGGTACGGTGTGGGCTACATTACCTGGGAGTCCTATGTTACATCCAACTATCCTCCCATTGTCATGGGCATGTTGCTGATTGGATTGATGGGGGCCCTGAGTTCGTGGGCGGTTGGGCGCAGCACAGCGGCCTTGATGCCCTGGCGTGTGATCAAAAAACAGGATGCTTAAATCATTAGGAGTGCCCACCATGATAAAAGAGGCTGTGACAGCATCAGCGGCAACAACATCTAAAGCCAAAGGCTCGGTCAACGTGGAAGGAATTTCGATGATCTTTAATCGAAAGGGCCACTCCACCCAGGTTTTAGATTCGGTCAATTTACACATAAAGCCGGGGGAACTGGTTTGTCTTTTAGGCCCCTCAGGATGTGGTAAATCCACGCTGCTGAATATTATTGCCGGTTTTATCAAACCCACGGCTGGCTATGTCATGGTCGACCAAAAACAAGTTAGAAAACCAGGGGCCGATCGAGGGTTTGTCTTTCAGCAGTATTCGTTACTCCCCTGGAAAACAACCTATCAAAATGTTGAGTTTGGTCTAAAGATTAAGGGTATCCCCAAAGCAGAACGAGAGGATATGGTGGGAGAATATCTAAATCTAGTGGGGCTGGGCAAATATCGCAATGCCTACCCCAGACAGCTTTCGGGCGGAATGCAGCAGCGAGCCAGCATTGTTAGGGCCTTGGTTAATTCACCCTCAGTATTGTTGATGGATGAGCCCTTTGCAGCCTTAGATGCTCAAACTCGTCACATGATGCAGGAGTTATTGCTCAATATCTGGGAGACATTAAAAACTACGGTCATTTTTGTTACCCACGATATCGAAGAAGCGGTCTTTTTGGGCGATCGCATTTTTGTAATGGGTGTACAACCAGGTCGCATCAAAGCAGAGTTAGATATTCCCCTAGCTAGACCTCGCCATGTTGATGACATGCTAACGCCAGAGTTTAGCCAGCTTAATCGTCAGGTCTTTGAATTAATTCGAGAAGAAACACTAAAGAGTATGGAGACTCACTAGGAAATAAAATCAACTAGATTCATACTAATTGAATGTACAGACGTTCCATGGAACGTCTCTCCAACATCTGGGTATTTTATCCATACAACACATGCTTAACCTTACCGGCCCGACGACGCTGGTTGGACTAGCTTTGGCAACTGGAATAGCCTTACTTGCAACAGGCTTACAACAGCTACCAGGATTAGGATTATTTAGTCCCTTAATTTTAGCTGTCCTCTTGGGTATTTTGGTCAAAAATACAGCTGGAGTTCCCAAAGTCTGCCAGCCAGGCATCACCTTTTCGCTCAAACGCGTTTTACGGTTAGCGATTATTTTAATGGGACTACAGCTAAGCTTACTCCAGCTGATCCAGGTTGGTCCCGTCGGGCTAATGATTGTTGCCGCTACTGTCAGTTCTACCTTTGTATTTACCTGTTGGTTAGGGCGTCAGCTTGGCGTTAGCCGTAAGCTAGCCCATCTAATTGCAGCAGGTACTTCAATCTGCGGCGCATCGGCTGTAGTTGCTACAAATACTCTCGTAGAGGGAAAAGACGAAGATGTAGCCTATGCCATTACGATCGTGACAGTGTTTGGCACAATTTCAATGTTACTTTACCCTGTGCTCTCAACTATGCTCCAGCTCACACCATCCGCTTTTGGTGTATGGTCTGGAACGTCTATTCATGAGGTGGCTCAGGTAGTAGCAGCAGCCTTTCAACAAGGAGATGTTAGTGGGGAACTAGCCACAGTAGCTAAGCTAGCTCGAATGCTATTTCTAGTTCCGATTATGCTGACGCTGAGATCTATCTCAATGGGATCAGACCTCGGTCATCGTCTGCGTTCTGCCTCGTTTAAACCCAGACAGTTACCTGTCCCCTGGTTTATTTTAGGCTTTGTGGTACTCATTGGAATCAATAGTCTAGATCTGTTCCCTTCAGCCTTAAAAGATAGTTTAATTCAAGGCAATAAATTTCTTTTGGCTATTTCATTAGCTGCCATGGGGTTAGAAACAGACCTCCTGAAGATGAAACAAACTGGTCTCAAACCAATTTATCTAGGGGGAGCCGCATGGTTCTTTATTTCACTACTCAGTTTGGGGTTAATCAAGGTCTTTTATTGATATCTTGGCGTTGCTGATCCTCGATATGACTTTATCTGAAAGAGATTGGCACAGAGCATATCCAACAGTTCGGTTCATCCTTTAAATCAGCAACAGCATCTCTTAGAAGGAGTTTATAGCCGTTTCTAAGAATTCAGGCTGTATCCAACTATTGACATCAATCTCACCCAGTTGCTCATTACCTGGAACGACTTTGAGTTGTTGGATATGATCTGTAATCCAGTCCATGCGAATTTGCGTTTCTGGGAAAAACAGTCCCGTGCGATTTGACTGTTGGTAATCAAGGGTTTTAGAAACAATTTCAGGATCTAACCTGACCCAATTACTAACCAGGGAAAGAGCACTCGGTGTGTTGATATACCAATGCTGAGCGGCAATCAAGGCTTTCAGATAAGCAACCACTAGTTCTGGATGCTGTTCAGCAAAGGACTCTCTGACAACAATCCCATGGAATGTCGGTAATTCTGTCAAATCAGGGGCATCAACTAGACGCCTGAACCGACCGTGATGACTGGCAATTTCATGGAGAGGAGCAAAATAGGCATAGCCATCGGCCTGGTCATTACGGGGGGTGAGGCGATCAATGCTCAGGTTATCAATTGAGTTTAAGGTGACTTCATGGAGTAGATTGGCCTGGAACAGCGTACGCATCACCATTCCGTGGGCAGATGATGCAAAGGGAACGGCAAGTATTCGATTTCGTAAATCATCTAAGCTACTTAGGGAAGAACGACCAGGAACAATAATGGTATTCCCTGTCCCATCAGGGTTGCTGGCAACAAAGCTAACTAATCGAGTTTTGGTAGCAGAAGACGAGTTACTCTCTGAGGTTAGACTGTCGGCCAGACCACTGAGTAACAAAGGGTAATCTCCTAAAATACCGATGTCTAGCTGTTGGGTTTGCAGACCTTTGGCAATGGGAGCTCCCGAAGTAAAGTCATGCCATTTAATTTGATAGTTTGTCTTGCTGTACTGACCGCTTCTGGGCAAAAAATGTTCGAGTAGTCCCAATCGTTGAATAATCACCCCCGCAGTTACCGTTTGTATGGTTTTGTTTTGGGTACCGATAGCCAGCGTCAAGGTTTCTGAAGAGGCTCCGTGAGCCTGGCGTAGCCATAGGCTAGGGGATTGTAAGTGGGCCGTCGTAGCCGATTTGGAGGATGATTTCTGTGCTCTAATCCGCTGAGCCCGTTCAGACTCTTTGGAGACCAGCTGAATAAATTGTTGTAGGGGTTCAGTGGGTTGGATTTCGGCGCGATGTTTTTGGGCGTGGCGTGGGGTAGCCCTGGAGAGTCGTTTAGGCGTTAGCATAAACAGCTGATAATCCAGAGCAAACTCCTGCAAGGGAATGGTAACCAAGAGCTTGGCTTGACGTTCTGTTTGAAGCTGTAAGCTGGAGCCAAAGCCTAGATAGTGCCCTTGGGTCAAAAATGTGCTTAATAAGCTAGCCGATTGGACAAACTCTCGGTGGGCAAAGTCCGAGAGGTGCATACCCAACTCTGCAAGCCTTGCTTCTAAAGCCACTCGCCCTGGTGTACCCGCACCTGGAAATACCCATGCTTCTGAGGTTAGATCGCGCAGGCTCAGCCATTGGCACGGGGCCAACCGATGATCAGCAGCTACCATCAAGAAATATTGAAAACTATCAATGGGCAATGAGTCTATTTCATCAAATTCACTGAGATTTGTCTCGGCAAAACCAATTTCAATCTCTCCCAATGTGATGGCTTGATGTAGCTGTTGCGATGTGTCAAAGGGCAAACATTTCAGCTCGATATCAGGATATTTCTGACGATACTTAAACAGGATTTTAGATAACCATCCGCTAGCAATACTGACAGTACAGCCAACTTTTAAACGGCTATATTTTCCCTGTTTAATTTCATTAATTTCATTGATTAAACGACTCTCTAACGCCAGTAGACTAGGGCCTGCTTCGAGTAAATAGCTGCCCACCGTGGTTAGCTTTATTTTGCGACCAAGCCGATGAAATAGATCGACACCCAGGTTGGCCTCCAGGGACTTAATTTTAGCGCTCACAGCAGGCTGGGTCAGGTTTAGAGCATCTGCTGCTTCGGTAAAGCTTAGGTAGCGTGCGACCTCTAAAAAGACTCTTAAATGATAAATTTCCACAACAAAATCGCTAGCGAACTAGGCGACGATTTAAAGGCCTACTGTAAGACTCGATCAGGTAACCAAATCAATCAAATTTGGCACAAGTAACCTCTCTAATTAGTCTCTTAATTACCTAATTTAATGGCCGTACAGCTAAACATACTATTTCTGATTTTTATGAGTATATAAAAAAGTTGAATCGAAAAACAGTGTTTTTTGATACAAAGGATCTTGAGGCGATCACTGAGTCTCTTTAGAATAGGGATAACGGACATGGAAAAGTATGCATATTTCCAAACAACGCCAGCTTAACGAAGCCATGTTCGACACTTGAGATTTTTAGATTAGACCGCGAGTTTTCTATAGAAACCACACCGCTGAAGCCATGGCTTAAGAAAGTACTAGCTAATGCTTGCTTTTGATGAGCCTCCAACCGGTTGAGGTTTGATCACCTTATTGGAAATGAGGACTTTTGTGTGAATACTCAGCATCTGCAAACAGACTTTTTAGTGATTGGTGGAGGTACCGCCGGTACGATGGCGGGTATCAAGGCCAAGCAGGCTAACCCCGATGCCGATGTTTTAATCCTTGAGAAAGCTAATATTCGTCGTAGCGGTGCGATCGCAATGGGCATGGATGGCGTCAACACCGCCGTGATCCCCGGCAACTCCACCCCAGAACAGTATGTGAGAGAAATTACCATTGCCAACGACGGCGTTTTAGAGCAAAAAAATGTTTACCAAACCGGGCGCTGGGGATTTGAAGTCATCCAAGAGCTGGAAAGCTGGGGTGTTAAATTTCAAAAAGACACTGAAGGTAACTACGACCTAAAACAAGTACACCGCGTGGGCAAGTACGTACTGCCCATGCCCGAAGGTAAAGACCTAAAAAAGATTCTTTCTCGCCAGGTTAAACGCCATAAGGTACGGGTCACCAACCGGGTAATGGCCACGCGAGTCATGGTAAAAGAAGGGCGGGTGATTGGAGCTGTCGGCTTCGATGTGCGCAAAGGAGACTTTGTTGTTATTCAAGCGAAAGCCGTGGTGCTGTGTACCGGGGCCTGCGGTCGCCTGGGGCTACCGGCCTCCGGGTATCTCTATGGCACCTATGAGAATCCCACCAATGCAGGTGACGGCTATTCCATGGCCTACCATGCTGGAGCAGAGCTGACCAATATTGAATGTTTTCAGATCAATCCTCTGATCAAAGACTATAACGGTCCCGCCTGTGCCTATGTGGCCAGTCCCTTTGGAGCCTACACCGCCAACGCCGAGGGAAATCGCTTCATCAGCTGCGACTACTGGAGTGGCCAGATGATGTTGGAAACCTGGAAAGAGTTGAACTCTGGTAAGGGGCCGGTACACCTGAAGATGTATCATCTGGATGACGACACCATTTCCGAAATTGAGCGGGTGCTCTGGTCCAATGAACGCCCCAGCCGTGAGCGTTTCCATGAAGGACGAGGGGAAGACTACCGCACCAACGGGGTGGAGATGAACATTTCAGAGATCGGTCTTTGCAGTGGCCACAGCGCCTCCGGCGTTTGGGTCAGTGACAAGGCTGAAACCACCGTGCCCGGTCTCTACGCCGCTGGTGATATGGCCAGTGTGCCCCACAACTACATGATTGGAGCTTTTGTTTCTGGACGCCTGTCCGGCATCAATGCCATGGAGTATGTCCAAGGCCTAGAGCATGTGGACCCCGACCCAGAGTTTCTTGCAACAGAAAAAGCTCGAATTTATGCCCCCTTGGACCGTCCTGATGGCGTGCCTCACACCCAGGTGGAGTATAAGCTGCGTCGCTATGTGAATGATTATCTACAGCCGCCCAAATCTCCTACCAAGATGGATATTGGTCTTGCGGCCTTTGAGCGGTATCACGAAACCCTGGCTCTGATGGGAGCCCGAGACCCCCATGAGCTGATGCGCTGTATGGAGGTGCACTTTATCCGGGACTGTGCCGAAATGGCGGCCCGAGCATCTCTTTATCGTAAGGAGAGTCGTTGGGGACTGTATCACTATCGTCTGGATTATCCTGAGAAAAATGATGAGGAATGGTTCTGTCATGTGAACTTAAAGAAAACAGAATCGGGCAAGATGGAAATGTTTAAGCGCTCGGTAACTCCTTATATTGTGGAGGTGGATCTTCAGCAGGAAGTGTATGACGTGGCGGTACGGTAGGGATCCTTTGTAGAGGCGTTCCATGGAACGCCTCTACAAAGGACGAAAAATTTCTGTTCTTTAATTGAGAAACCCATCTATGGCTCTAACCACCCAGCGTGTTGATGTCCCAGTAATTGTGGACGAATCTAAATGTCTCGAAAAATGTACGGCCTGCATCGAAGTCTGCCCCCTGGATGTGTTGGTAAAAAACCCTGAGACTGGCAAAGCCTATATGAAATACGACGAATGTTGGTTTTGCCTTCCCTGTGAGAAGGAATGTCCCACCAATGCCATTACTGTTCAGATTCCGTTTCTACTGCGTTAGGGAGAAAAACTCACCATGGCCCATACCGACCTTGATCCAGAAGTGGTGCAGTGGGTAGAAATGTTGCGATCGCAAGACCTCAACGACCGCTTGGTGGCTGCCAAATCACTACAGCACCTGGGGGATGAAGATGCCATTGACGCCCTGATCCAGAGCTTGAATGATGAGAGTCCGAGGGTTCAGGAGATTGCCGTAACCGCTCTTTGGGAAATGGCAAACCCAGTGGTTATCCCGCCGCTGTTGGACTGTTTAAGGTCTGACCATGAACCCGAGGTGCGCGAAGAGGCCCTATCTGCCCTGAAAGAACTGGTCGCTCCTGACGATTTACTCAAGCTGTTGGATGCGATTCAAGTCGATGACGAAAATGTGCAGCTGAATGTGCTGATCCTGCTGCGCAAAATTCACGATGCCCAGGCGTTGCCCTATATTCTGCCGTTCTTTGAGTCTGAGAATCCGGTACTGCGGGAGGCCTCTGTTGTTACCCTGCGGTATCTAAACCAGGTGGTGCGCTGTGAGCCTGCCCTCGCCCTGGCCAAAGATATCAATGATGAGGTCAGACGTTCGGCTATTTTGACCCTGGGGTATTTGAGTGATGAGACTGTGGTGCCGATGTTGTGTAGTGCGATCGCAACCGACCCAGACTGGCAGGTGCGGCGTAACGCAGCCCAATCCCTTGACCTCCATGCCACCACTGCGGCCACACCAGCCCTAACCCAGGCATTGGCCGATGACCACTGGCAGGTGCGCAAATTTACCGCCCGCGCCCTACAAAAAGTTGCCACCAATGAGACCATTCCCACCCTGATCAAAGCCCTTTCTGACGAGTATTCCGATGTGCGACGAGATGCCGCCATTGCCCTGGGTAACTTAGGTAATCCTGAGGTCCTACCAGCCCTAAAACAAACTCTCGATGACCCAGATCGGGATGTACAAATTTTCTCTCAGCGGGCCATCCAAAAGATTCAGGATCAGCTAGCGGAAGCGTCCAATGCCTAACCATGATTCTCCCTTTGTTCGTGCCCCTCACCAGTCCCCCGATGCCATCCCCGATAGCCCGGTGATAGCCATCCGCAAACAGGCGGCTATTCGATGTCTCAAGCAGGTTGTTGAACCGATTCTCAACAAAAACATTGTTGACCTGGGCATGGTGCGAAACCTGCGAGTGGTGGATAACTATGTGTATCTGAAGCTTTATATCGGTGTCCATCAACATGAGCTCAAAGAACAGGCCCAGTTAGCCCTGGGAGATTTAGAGTGGTGTCAAAAAGCCTACATTCAGATTTGCACAATTCCTGGTGTGCACACGACGCTGGCCGTATCCAGCGGCAAGGGAGGTGTTGGCAAGTCCACCACAGCTGTGAATCTAGCCGCTGCCCTGACAAAAACCGGGGCCAAGGTGGGTCTGCTCGATGCTGACATCTACGGTCCCAATGTGCCCCAGATGTTGGGACTTGCTCAAACTACGGTTGAGGTGATTGACACACCGGAGGGGCAGCGCTTCAAACCATTGGAGGCCCATGGTATTAAGGTCATGTCGGTGGGACTGCTAGCAGAGCCTGACCATCCTTTAGCCTGGCGTGGTCCTGTCCTCCATAAGATTATTACCCAGTTTATCCAAGACGTGGATTGGGGAGAGTTAGACTATCTTTTAATTGATCTGCCCCCCGGTACCGGCGATGCCCAGATTACTATTATTCAGGAGAGCCCCATCTGCGGCGTGGTGATGGTAACAACGCCGCAACAGGTGGCAGTCTCAGACGTGCGACGTAGCATCCATATGTTTCGTCAGGTGGGTGTGCCCGTCCTCGGTCTGGTAGAAAACATGAGCTACTTGATCTGTGGCTGCTGTGGGGAGCGCACATCAATTTTTGGTAGCGGTGGGGGAGAGCAAATGGCCCAGGAACTATCCGTGCCGCTGTTGGGCCAGGTGCCCATCGATCCTCAGATCTGTCAGGGAGGTGATAGGGGTCAGCCTTTACCTTTAGCCGATGGAGAGGCTCCTTTGTCACAGGTATTTGCTGCGATCGCTACTGGTTTGAATCATACATTTTCTCCGTCTGTAGAGCGGACAGAAAATCATATACTCAATCAGACAACAACAGCTCTATAAGCATCTGTTTGTTGTTTAACGATCCTCAGACACTGAGCGCGTTGGCTTTTAGACCAGGAATGGCTTTACCTTAAATCCATGTCCTATCATGCACCTGCCCTGAAAACGTCAATTCTGACTAGCTGCACGCTAATTGCGTTTGCCGCCAATTCCTTACTTACCCGCATGGCCCTGGGTCCAGGCTCCATTGATGCAGCCAGTTTTATGACGCTGCGATTAGTTTCTGGCGCAGCCATGTTGTTAGCTATTATGACGTTCTCTCAAAGAACGTCTGTTGTAAAACTTCAGGGCAAATGGACAGCCGCATTGATGCTGTTTCTCTACGCAGTTACCTTTTCGTTTTCATACTTGCAACTAGCCGCAGGCACCGGAGCCTTAATTCTTTTTGGCTCAGTGCAGGTAACGATGATTGTAGCTGCCTTAAAACAGGGAGAAACGCCACATCCGTTGGAATGGGCAGGATTACTACTGGCGCTGATGGGATTGTTATATCTGGTATCACCCGGTTTGGCAGCGCCGCCAGTGGTGGGTTCTATCTTGATGGTGATGGCAGGTGTCGCTTGGGGATTTTACTCGCTGCTCGGTCGTGGAAGCCAGGACCCAGTAGCCTATACAACGACTAATTTTGTACGGGCTGTTCCCTTTACCGTTGGGGTGAGTCTGATCAGCCTATCGGAGATGCATTTGACTCTGACGGGTGTGGTTTTAGCCTTGTTATCAGGGGCGCTGGCCTCTGGTGTGGGCTATGCAATGTGGTATGCGGCGCTAAAGGGCCTAACGGCAACGCGGGCGGCAACGGTGCAGTTAGCAGTGCCTGTGATTGCTGCATTAGGGGGGATTTTATTCTTGCAAGAGACATTGAGCACACGATTGGTCTTGGCGTCTTTGCTGATTTTAGGTGGCATTGGCCTAGCTGTAATGGGACGTGGCGAGCAGTAAACGTATAGCTATCGCTGAGTAACTTCCCCAAGGGCTTCCTGCAAGATTTCATCACTGACACCACGGCGCTTTAAGCTAGCGATCAGCACGGATACAGTATCTCCTTCTAAACGCTCTAAATCAGCACGAAGACCTTGTCCAATATAGGCACGAGCCAACGGTTGACACCCCGAAAAACCAAGTAAGGGGGCAAGCCTTTTCAAGTCTTCAATCACATCTTCGGGCATCCGAATTGTGATTGTTGTCATTGGGCGATTCCTGTCTAACCGTTTTTTCAATGCGTCAGTTTTCATAGTATTCACGTTCCTTACGTGTGGCCTTACGAGCTGAAATGATGCGGATCATGTCGTCCTCGCGCTCAATGAAAACGACGTACAAGAGATTTCAACGCCTATCTAGCCCGATAATGGCATCTCGTGCTTCGTCATTACGGCTAGTGCCAACAATAACCAGAAGCGGACCAAAGAATGCTTCAGCAAGCCGCTGAAACGCTACGCCATCATGCTTCTGGGGATTGATTTGTACTTTTTCATTGTTCCAGATAAATATAATACTGTTGAGTAAAAATACACATCTATGTTAATAGTTTAGCAAATGTATTGACGATGTAAATATATTTTGAGGCACACTAAACCTAATATTGCCCGTGCATTTATTAGATGTTTCGGTAACAATATCTAACAGCAAGTAGCAGAAGAATATGCTGAAAGTTTCACTTATATGCTCTTAATGTACGAGCAGAAATAGATGATATTTTTTTAATATCACGAATTAAACTTTTGAGACTAGAAGTCTGGCAGATTACAAACTGTGTAAAGTAGTCTACTAAATCAGCTCGCATACCTTCTGCAAGACATTGACAAAGAAAGGAAGTTGAGATGGAGCTATATTCTCCAGCCTCAAATCGTTTTCTATCAAACTTATCAAGAATTTTGGACTCTATTTTCCCTAATTGAATACACTCCTTGATGCAGTGTTTTTGAAAATCTGGACCATAATCAGAATAGAGGACTAAATATGGAACAGATTTTGAGATATCTGATAGACATTGAGCTGACTCAATCATGCTTGTATCTAAATTTCGTTTGGCTACCATTAAATCGGCAGTTGTAAGAAGAATTGGACATATGAGGAAAGGTATGTTGTCATCTTCATGTTTGCGCAAGTTATCTAAAGCTGTTTCTGCGAGCAAACGAGGAAGCGCATATTGCAGTTGCGAAATACCATGTTTTAGCTCAGAATCATAAACATTTCCATTGGATTCATCTATTTCTGTTCCCTTATAACAATGTTTAATAGATGCATCGAAATCAGTTGTTGCACTTGGTCGGAAGAACTTTAACGAAAAATTATCGATGGCTCGAATTGTCCTGCCAAATGTAATAGGTGAGAAGTCAGGAGGATTTGGATCTGGGAGAAAGAGCCATCTTACATTGGGATTTCGTTGTTTACACTCAATCAACAAATCAAGCTGAGCGGTTATTCTATCTGGCTGGGAAAAAGGCAAGTAGGCAGTGGCTTGCAGATCAACTGAAAAATCTTTGACAACCCCAGAGTCATCACGGGCATAAGTATAATCAGCGCTAACTGAAAAACCTTGAGAAACCAAAAACTTGGCTGCTTCAAACTCCAGAGGCAAACTGGATGAAATAAGCTTACTTTTCCATTTGCCAGACTTTGACATTTTCTAACTAGCGAGAGGAATTAATACTTATTAAATACTCTACCTATAAAGTTCTCTAATTTAATATCCATCTTCAAAGGGAATTTAGAGTGCCTGACTTATAATTCAATACCAGATAAGCTCCATGATGCTGATTTGCTGAATGTTATCCGTCACGTTTGCAGGATAGTCCCAAATTCACAGAACTTATATTCAATATTTGACGCATAAATTTCAACATAGGGGAGTTATATATGTGCTACCACAACAATATTGAAAAATATTTATTTTTGCAGATTTCTATGGTCGCACTAGTACTGGCAACTGCTCTGCTGGAATCAAAACATGCAATGAGCGCGCCTCACCAGCGACCCGTGCTAGCAAACCCTCTTTTTCTAACTTCAAGATCATTTGATGCACAGTCGGTGGCGTTACCCTAAAAAATGACTGAATATCAGCCTGTGCTGGCGGACGTCCATGAATTTGAGTGTAATTATAAATATATGACAAATACTGCCCCTGCTTTGCTGTAAATGACGGCTGAGCATCCTTTTCTACAACAAGTTCAGGCATATTAATACTGCACCATTCAGCAATTCCCCTATCTGCCGCTGCCAATGCCTCATCTAGAGTCTCAAACTGTGCAGGACTCTCCCAAACAGTCCCTCCTTCATCAATTGCGCGAATAAACGAGTCATCATAGTAGCTAATACTGCCAATTTCCAAGCAGCCATCTTGGACCCATGAGGTGATATGGGGATAAGCCTGCTCAAAACTTGCCATTCAACTAAGCCTCACTAAACCTTGAGCGATAATAACTTGCGATCGCTGATTTAGGACATGGGCCAATCTGTAGCCGTTGCTATTTGACGGACCTTATAGCTAAAACCATCCCGAGGATCAGCAATGCCAATAATTTTCTAGCGTAATTTTGCCAATGTAGCCGCACACGCCTATCAAGCAGCCTGTAGATTGACGGCTGTCAGCAATTGTTTAGACGTTGTTACCCAACCAAAGATTGTCTGGGTCATTTCTACCGATACCCGATGAAACTCTGGTTTTAACGAGGCGCAACAATCTTCTAATAGCAAACACTCATAGCCTAAATCATTGGCCGTTCGCAATGTGGTATGCACACAGCACTCTGTTGTCACCCCTGTAAGTAACAGCTGCTGAATCCCTCGCTGTCTCAAGATTAAATCCAAATCCGTCGCTACAAAAGCCCCTTTCCCTGGCTTATCCAACACAATCTCTCCTGATATCGGCTGCAGCTCATCCACAAAGTCATGGCTTTTGGAACCTCGGGTTAGCAACCGCCCCATAACTCCCTCACTGCCAATTTCTGCGTTTTGTTTTTTAGAACGCGCCAACTTATGGGGCGGACAATCACTTAAATCCGGACGATGTCCCTCACGAGTATGAATAATCGTCACGGGGGTTTGCCGCAATGACTGTAGTAATGTTTGCAAAGGTTTAATCGGCTTCTGAGTCTGACTCACATCAAACCCCTTACAATCGGCCCACCCCCCCAGGGTACAAAAGTCATTTTGCATATCGATCACCAACAGCGCTGTATGCGCCAGGTCGAGTTTTAAAGAATAGGGTCTAGCTGGAACCGTAATTTGATGGACGTTCATGATCAAAAGAAAACCCTAGCAAAGCTAGGGCGTGTGTGAGATGGACTGTCTGTTGGAATTACGCCTACCTTGAAACTTGATTGCTCCCGAGATCAGATGGCTAGCCCTGCTGTACCTTAAAAAAGTCCAACAGAAACAATGCATAGATTTTTGTCGCGGCGACAACCTTATCCATGTCGATAAACTCATTTACCGGCGGCCAACCATCTTCACCCGGACCAAAGGTAATGGACGGAATCCCACTGTGGGCAAAACGGAGCGTATCGCAGTAAGCATTCTTGCGATAGAGGACTGGATCTTTACCTAAAATCTGCTGGTACGCTCTCGATAACGCCTGTACATGTTCTGCATTTTCTGATACCTCTATGGAGGCAGGCACAAACGTTTCTCCTTCTACCTGGGTAATCGTCGCTTGGAAGGTGGGATCTTTGGCCTGTAGTTCAGCAATCACCGTTTCCATATCTTGCACAATGGACTCATAGGTCATACCCGGCACCAGACCAATGACCCACACTCTGGCTTTACAAGAAGGTGGGGTAAACTGCCCTTCCCCAATTTGTCCGGCTTCTATTTTGACGGGGCAAATGCTGGGCTGTGTGGGGCCATAAATTTGTGGTGCGTCGTGGGTAAAGGTAGTGTTGCGCAATGTCTCGATCAGCTGCGCCATGTGCAATACGGGATTGACTCCTTCATCAGGACGCCAAATGTGAGACCTTACCCCCGTGGTCTCAATATCCACCAAACATAGACCTGAGTGAGCCAGGGCGATGCCAATGCCCCAGTCGTCTCCCTCGGTCCAGGAGGTGGGCTCCGCCGTAATCTCATAATCGGCAGTGAGGCCGTAGTCATTCAACAAATGTAGCGCTCCTGCCTTGCCATGGCGCTCTTCATCTACAGTGTAGGCACAAATCAGCTCGCCGTTGATTTTTACCCCAGCCTGACGCAGCATCTCAATGGCAATCAGCTGACAGGTCATGTTGCCACGGGTATCGGACGTGCCTCGACCGTAGAGATACTTGCCGCGAAGGGTAGCGTTGTAGGGGTTATGGCCCGACATATGCCATTCTTTTGGATCACAGGAGGGGTAAGTATCCAGATGATCGTTAAAAATGAGAGAAGGTCCAGGTAGTCCATCATTCCAGCGACCGACTACATTGGGTCTACCTTCAATGGCCGATACCCATTCCACATCTAGCCCTAGGGACTGTAGATGCTGTCCCACCTGTCGCGAGATATCTTCCTCATGGGCCATGGGAGCTTCCGGGTCAATGGAATTACCACAGCCCGGTTGTCCAGTGGGTACCAGGTCTTTGATCAGCTGCACGCATTTCTCTTGGGTGATACCTGCGAGAATCTGTTCCTGTAGATCGGTCAGTTGTGATGGGGTAGAGAGGGTTTCTAACATTGAATGCACTCCGGTAAGTGATCAGTTGAATAATCAGTGAAATACTGAGGCCCTCCCCTACCTCTGAGTTTGATGCTGTTGGCGAAATATCCTGATGTAAGGCAAACCTATCGGAGGCCCCCAACCCCCCAACAATGGAGGCTTCAGAGATTATTTCTTTTAGAATTCCTCAAGGGAAAAGGTTCAAAGTCCCCCAGTATTGGGGGATTTAGGGGGCCTGGATGACATATGCCTCATAGCCAACATTTCTAAAGATTCAATCAAAAAATCTAGCCCTGCCAATGCACAACTTTTGAGGCAATCGCCCTGAGGAGAAAGTCGGACAGCACCCCAAAAAAACCAATCATCAAAATGCCAACAAACAGTGCTTCTACATTAAAGAAAACACTGGCATCTTGGATGATGTAGCCAATGCCTATATCCCCTGCCAACAGCTCAGCGGCGACTAAAATACCAAAATCTACAGACAACGCTACCCGCATGCCGGTAAAGATATTGGGTAATGCCGCAGGTAGAATCACATATAGAAAAATAGCTAGATCGTTAGCCCCCAGGGTGCGGGCTGCTAAAATCTTATCCTTAGGACAAGACTGCACACCGGCCATCGTATTGAGCATGACAATCAGGGCTCCAGCATAGAGAATAATTAAAATTTTGGAGACTTCACCGATACCAAACCAGAGAATAAACAGGGTAATAAAGGCCAGGGGGGGAATCGGTCGCAGAATCTCAGTGACGATATAAAAGGCCGCCCGAACATACTTGTAGTAACCCATAAGTAAACCTAGAAGTAACCCGACAACGGTGCCAATGCTAAAGGCCGTGAATACCCGCCGCAAACTGCCTAGGACGTGACTCAGGACAGGGGTGCCAGCATATCCTTTTCGGGTCATGGCTAAGAACTCGGTGATAATGCCAGATAAACTGGGGAGAAAAAGTTCGTCGATCCAACCCATGCGAGTGGTGATTTCCCAGAGGATGAGGATCAGGGTGGGGATTGCGATCGCAACGCAAAACAACACCCCTTTCTCACGCAATGCCTGGGTTTGCAGATCCTGCCCTTTAAAAGCAGGCACCCCGTCTTGTTTAGACACCTTCAACTGCATCAGGTTATTTCCCCTCTGACCTACAGACGTTCCATGGAACGTCTCTTCGCCTTTAACTAATCGCCTTCATTTTCAAATAGAGATCCGTTCGATACTGATTAAACGCATCCGACACCCGATTCATCGCCGTGTAACGGGGTTCAGGCAGGTGAATCTCAATATTGTGGGCGATACCGCCTAAGTTGCGATCTAAAATCACAATGCGATCGCTTAGAAAAACAGCCTCCTCAATACTGTGGGTAACAAATAAAATAGCCCCAGCTACTTGCTCATGAAGCTTTAACAACTCCTCTTGTAACCCTTCACGGGTCTGAACATCTACTGCCGCAAAGGGTTCATCCATCAATAAAATCTCCGGCTGCACCACCATGGACCGAGCCACCGCCACCCGTTGCCGCATTCCCCCCGAAAGCTGATAGGGGTACTTGCGCTCATTACCCCGTAACCCCACCAGGTTAATAATAGTTTCCACCCGATGTCGCTTTTCGTACTTTGAAAGCGATTGAAACCGAAAGCCAAACCCAACATTTTGCTCAACCGTCATCCAATCAAACAGGGCATTACTTTGAAAGACCACCCCTCGCCTGGCGGATGGCCCCTTGACCTCCTCTCCACCGTGGGCAACAGTACCCGCTAATGGTTTATAAAATCCAGCGATCAGATTTAGGATAGTCGATTTTCCACATCCCGATGGCCCCAACAACGTTAAAAACTCTCCTTGCTGAATACTCAAGTTTAGGTCTTGTAGCACCAAGCGCCTACGACTGTACCCAAAGGAGACTGCATCTAACGCAACAATCTCAGCTTGAGTTCCCTCAAGTTGACCCTGCTGCTCACGAGAGCTAACCGTTGCCTGGACAGGAGATTGGGACATACTGACAAAAATTAGACAGGTCTTTAACTGGGTGTGGATGGAACGCTAGGCGCTTATTTCGACTCCAGGTATTCCGCCACGTAGGAAGAATTAATCAATGGCGTCAAATCTTCTGGCGCACTATCCAATCGGCCCTGATCCACCAGGAACACAGCATATTCCTCATAAGCCTTATACAGATTAGTGGACTCAGGCTGTCCAGGGGTACCCAGCCACTCGTCAGTCAGCTGATCTGCCATTAACACCACTGTTGATCCTTGCCGACCAACCATGGCTCCAAACTCTTCAGGCGTCAGATTTAGACGTTCGGCTTCCCATTGTTGCCCAGATTTTAGATCGGCCAAATAATCCTGCTGGGCCATGTCCCAGGCTTCCATAAACTTGATCATCACCTCAGGGTTGGCCTCTGCAAACTCTTTACGAGCAGCCCATAGAGCAACTGCATAGGCTCCCACTGATTTTGCTGTGGCGATGTCCTTACCCCCCAGCTCATTGAGCTTGCCAGCCGCCGGCTCCCAGGTCCAAGCAGCATCAATCTGCTTGGCAGAGAAGGCCGCCGCCATTTCAGACGGTTTTAGATTTACCATGTTGATGTCGTCTTGGCTCAACCCCGCTTGATCCAGGGCAGCCAGGAGAGAATGGTGGCCGGAGGTGCCAATGGTCACCCCAACGTTTTTACCCTTGAGGCTAGGCACATCTGCTGCCGATTCACCCGCAATCAAGCGTTCTGCCGTCAGGGGAGCATGGTCTAAAAGCACTACCTCAATATCAATACCCGTGGCAAACGCTGTCAGTGAAGGGAAAGGAAAGAACCAGGTAATATCCACTTCACCCGCTGCCAGGGCAGGCACCATCGCTCCACCGGAAGAGTAGGGACTTAGTTCCACATCCAGGCCCACTTGCTCGAAGTACCCTTCGTTGTAAGCAACCATGGTGATGTTATTAATATCACCGGTCTGAAATCCTACTCTCACCTTAGGCAAATCTGATGTCGGTGATGCAGCAACAGCGGCTGTTTTTGCTGTCTCTTCAACGGGCTGGCTAACGTCCGCTGTTGGCCCACAGGCTATTGCCAGGGTTAAGGAACAAACCGTTAAACTACTGAGTGCAAAAAACTTACGCCGGTTAAAAAAACGGGTTACTGATCGCTGCATGGTCGCCTCCAATGCTTATGAGTGCTGATGGCTTGATGCCAATACCTCGCACGTTAGAAAATACTTTGACAGCTGTAGAGATTTGAGCCGTATCGTTCACTACCAATCTTTATGTACGGTCGTTTCTATCAATCAATAAAATTTATGGATCGATAAAATTTGTTCTGAAAATCCATCAAAGCCCCGAAACCCTGCCTCCCCTTGTCAGAAAACAGCGTTGTCTCTATACTGCTGTTCCCATAGCTCGCCCCATTGCACTTGATGCCAAAATCTGGGCGATACGTATTCCATAAAGAAATCAATTATGGCTCAGCAAACCGACACAGATATTCTCCTTACTATCTCTTCTCTTCAAAAAAGTTATACCCAGGGAAGACTCACGCCTGTCCAGATGATTACAACCATTATCACCAAGCTGAAACAGCGCGGAGACGATGGCATTTGGATCTACACGCTATCGGAAGAAACACTAATTGAACGAGCTATGGCTCTGACTAATATGTCCGCAAGCCAGCGATCGCAACTCCCTCTGTGGGGCATTCCCTTCAGTGTCAAAGACTGTATTGATGTGGCAGGCATCCCCACATCGGCAGCCTGCCCGGCCTTTGCATACAACGCCACCCACACCAATACAGCCGTTCAAAAACTACTTGATGCTGGGGCCATACTCATCGGCAAAACCAATCTAGACCAGTTTGCCACAGGCCTCGTGGGGATACGCACTGGATATACGGCTCCCCATAACGCTTTCTCAAAAGACCATATCCCTGGTGGGTCCAGCTCGGGAGCCGCCTTATCTGTTGCCCATGGGCTAGTGGCTTTTGCCATTGGGACAGACACAGGGGGCTCTGGACGGGTACCGGCTGGATTTAACAACATTGTCGGTCTGAAGCCCACGCGAGGCTTATTGAGTACTCGGCATACGGTTGAAGCTTGTAGGACATTGGACTGTCTTTCAATTTTTTCGCTGACGGCAATAGATGCCCAGACTGTACTAGAAATTGCCCAAGGGTATGATCCAGACAATCCTTTTTCTCGGCCAGCTATTGTTCCTCCAGCGTCTTTAAACTCTGATCAGACCCAGCAATCCTTTAGATTTGGGGTACCTCGAGCTAATCAGCGAGAGTTTTTTGGCAATGCAGATGTAGAAACCTGCTACGACAACGCTATCAAAGCCCTCACAAATTTAGGTGGAGTCTGTATCGAAATTGATTACGAACCGTTCTTGCAGGCTAACAGCTTATTGTTTAATGGGCCTTGGGTAGCAGAGCGCTATGCCTCAGTAGGGGCATTTATCGAGGCTAATCTAGATAGTGTGTTTCCTATCACCCGTGAGATTATTCTCGGAGCCAAAGATATGACCGCATCTCAAGCATTTGAAGGTATATACGCAATGGAAACGCTAAAGCGAAAAATTCAGTCCCTTTGGCAAGAGATTGACTGTTTGGTGGTACCCACAACGGGGACGATCTATCGCATTGAGGAGATTAAAGCAGAACCCCTGAGGCTAAATTCTAATCTGGGATATTATACGAATTTTGTAAATTTGCTGGATTTAAGTGCGATCGCAATCCCTAATGGCTTCCAAGGCAATGGTATTCCCACCAGCATTACATTTATAGCGCCCCCCTATAGTGAAAGCTATCTGGTAGGTCTGGGGTCAGTCTTTCACCATGTTTTCAACAACCAATTAGGAGCAACGACTTTTAACCTGGAAATCGCTCCATCTTTAGTACAAAAATAGAATCGCTGAGTAATTCTCACCCCCGCCACTTCTCGACAAATTCTTTACGAAAGATAACGCGAAGAATTAGCACAGGACTTTCCATTTATCCTGCAAGCCTTTTTAGACCAAAGATTTAGCCTTTGAGCATTTCTTTTGTAATCAGCCGGTCATCCGTTCGAGTCGGATCACCAGCTTTTTAGTGAAAACAATCTCCAGAGGCTTTATAAGACTCTCTTCATGGGGATTGAGCCTAAATACGGCGACACCAGACAATCAAAAATCTGGCATCGCCGTACTTAGTAGTCAGTGATTAAAGTATCTATCGATCCCTTATGCTGGCTCTGAGCCATTAGACAGCGATAGCTGATTGGCCTTATCGCTGGCAATAATCTCCCAACCTTCACGCAACAGTTTTTGAAACGTGGAGAATCCTCGTGAACCAATCGCCATATGATCAGGGATTGTAAACTGAGGGAACATGGTGTAAGGACGCCAGGGTGTTCCCTTTTCAATGCGCAAATGCAAAATTTTCTCTGTTCCCTCATCCTGGGATAGCCAAGCCATTTGTTTAATCATGGTAACCTCCTTAACCCAAGGGCTGATCGAGTAACTCGATCAGCCCACTTACACGCCTTTGAGCATGGCTTTATAGCTTCAAATAACATTCTTTGAACGTGTGCTTGATCCAATTATCTTTCAGCATGAGCTGACGCATGGCTTCAAGCAAATACTCTTGAGCTTGAGTGGGTGCAAGATTTTCAACCTGTTCCCTTAGGACTTTAAGTTGAAATTCTTGCTCTAATGATAGTGTTCCAGGTGTATCCATAAGATCCTCCTTGGGCTCCGCAAAAGCCCACGTTTACCAGCTATTAGTGACTGATTCACATGGTGTGGTGTAGAGTCCTTTACAGGAATGTCCCAAAGAATACCTCTCTTAACTAGCGGAGCTGACCTGTTGAAATTTAACGACTCAGGCTATGTCCAACAGCTGTTAGCGCTCTACGACAAGTGTGAATAGTACTGCCTCAATAGCTATCCAATTTTCAAGGTGACACACTCAAAACGAACGACCTTTAGGCGCAATGAGTATGTTGGCTATCGGGACACGTAGCATCATCAGAGGTAGACCAGTCTTTTTTCGTTTCAATATAAATGTTGTAAGACGCTCTATCTCTAAGAAAAACAAGCCTGGACAGTATTTTGTAGTATTTTGATAGACAATAGGTGTCAAGCTTGTGTTTTCTTACATTCATTATAGCAAACACAATTTCCCTGCTTTCGCAACAGTACTTTACAGTTGTTATCGTTTCAGCAACAGGTCAATTTCGAGCTAGGGCTAGGTTCAAGTCTTTCTAGGTCATAGGTTTCGGTTTTTATACTGTCTTCGTAGTTCTCGTCGCAAAATCTTTTGGGAGGCTGTACGGGGAAGTTCATTAACAATGACAACATCTTTAATCCGGAAAAGAGGGTTTAAAGATTGTCGAATTGCCTGCTGACAGCAGTTCTGCAAATCAGCAGGTTGTTCAGATGAACTCAGCACCACATAGATTACCAGTTCGCTGGGACCATGGGATGTGCTGGCAATGGCAGCAACCTCTCGCACATTAGGCAACGCTTGCAGCACCCGTTCAATCTCAACGGCACTGACTTTGATGCCCCCCAAATTCATCGTGTCATCCACTCGTCCTTCTGCTCGATAATAGCCATTAGGCAGTTTTACCAGACGATCGCCATGACGGCGTAGCGGGCAGTACGGGGTGCCGTCAAAGTAAACCTGATGGTGATCGTGATTGAGTAACGTGGTGGATAGGCCGATGGACGGCGGGACAATAAAGGCTTCACCCGTATTGTTGGGATGGCCCTGGTCATCAAGGATAACCACCGCTAGCCCGAGGGCCGGGGTGGAAAATGTCGATGGATAAGCGGGCTGCACCAGGGTGCCGGTAATGTAACCGCCACCGATCTCTGTGCCGCCGCAATATTCAATCACCGGCTTGTGGTCCCCCAGGGCCATCAGAAACTTCATATCCGCCGAATTTGAGCATTCACCTGTGGAGCTAAAGGCTTTGATGCGATGCCAGTCTAGATCGGTCATGCAGCCGCTGCGCCGCCAGGCACTGACTAAACTGGGAACGACTCCCAAAATGGTGACTCCAGCAGCTTGAATAAAAGCACCAAATCCGCGTTCTAGGGGCGCATCACCATATAGGGCCATCGTCGCCTGATTGAGCATAGTAGCGTAGATCAGCCAGGGGCCCATCATCCAACCCAGACTAGTGGGCCAGGCAGCCACATCCTCTGGATGAATGTCGTGGTGCAAGTGACCATCCGTAGCACACTTAATTGGGGTGGTATGGGTCCAGGGAATAGCTTTTGGAGTTCCTGTCGTTCCAGAGGAAAAGAGAATGTTGAGGGGGGTATCTGGCTGGCACGGGACCGCCGTAAACTGATCATCCTCACTCAGAAAATCATCCCAGCTTAGATCTCCTGGACGTAGGCTACAGGGCAATTCTGTGGGCATCACCACAGCCCGGGGGGCAACAGCCATGACCAATTTGCTATAGAGGGGCAACTCCTGACCTCGTCGTCGCAGGCTGACTTGGGTAAAGACGCCCTGCGCCTGCCCCAGGTGGAGCCGCGTAGCGATTTCTACCGGGGCAAAACTATCGGCAATGGCAACCACCACACCCCCCATTTTGATGATGCCGAGATAGATGGCAACGGCTTCTACGGTCATGGGCATGACGATTGCGATCGCATCCCCCGCACCATAGCCCGCCGCCACCAGTCCATTCGCCACTCGGTTCACCAACCGCTCCAGCTCACCATAGGTCCAGTACTGCAGCGGCTCACCTGGCGCTTGAAAAATCACCGCCGTATCCGTCTTGGGTGCTAAAAAGCAGCTCTCCACAATATTAAATCGAGCATTCACTAACCAGTGGGGCTGTTCCACACCGTCCCTGAGGTCCAAAACAGTGGTGTAAGGCTGTTGAAACTGAATGCCCAGCCGCTGAATCATCTGATGCCAAAACTGATCGCGATGTTCAATGGACCACTGGTATAGCTGAGCGTAGCTATCGAACCTCAGCTGGCGTTGCAGGGCAGTAATATTCGTACGCTGGATCTGGTCAGTAGTGGGACACCAGACAGATTGGTTATTGGGGAGAGTAGCAAGAGACATGGCAAAGACCTCTGGGAGAGAGTTTTAAGTGTTGGATTTTAAGTTGAAGGCCTCTATTTAGCTCACACCGAATAGCAACTAACTAAGAACTAAGAACTAGCAACGTCTTCTCCCTTCAGGCGATCGTCATTCAACCCATCCCAAAACACAGCAATCGCCTCTAAAATCTCTTGTCCCCCTTCAAGAAACTTGTCGTGATTAAATCCAGGATGGAAGTACACCGACTCCAGTTCTTCTAAAGTATGGCCAGCATGCTGGGCCTCTACCCGGTTATGCCAGGTGAAGAAAGCCAGCTTTAGCTGAGGATGGCGACTCTGTTTTATTTTTAAGAGACCGTCTTCTAGCTCTTGCCAGAAGCCAGCGGCGGCCCAGTTTTCGACGGCAAAACTGGATCCTTCGGCAATGTTGGGATCGTCGCTGCCATAGAGACGAATCAGCTCATCGCAAAAGTGGAGTGTTGTAGCACTGCCGTGTTTACGCTGTCCCAACTCGTCATAGGTCAGTTCCAAGCCTTCAGCGACGCTCAAAAGCCACTCAAAGTGGGCAGCCCGAAATCGGCAAATACCACCGTCAACAGTGCCTTCAGTACTAACTAAGGCTGGATCTCCCTGACGATCTTTGTCATTCTCGCTCAGGGTAGTGAGAGTCTTGTCTACAGCCCTAGGATTACGATAAATCACCCCCAGCTCATTGAGTAAAATCTCACGACTGGCCCGTGACTGGTCCAATGTGGGGGCATTGATTACCTTATTGAGGGCAGCGACTAAAAACTGATTTGAAAATACTGAAAACTGTTGAACAAAGTGACGTAATTCTTGATCACTGGCTAAACCCTGGCTAAACCAGTGGGTATAGGCATTGTCTAAAATAATACGATGGTGTAAAAATCGTCGTTCAACCTCACTTAAAAAGCCTTGAAACGTCTCAACCTGTTGAGATGCTAGCTCACCGCGATAGAGACGAGTTTGAATTCGGGAAGAAATTTTTAGAGGTTTAGGCGGAGAAAGCAGTGTATAGGTCATGGTAGGAACTCCGGGTGGACAATTGGGGTAGATTGGGTTGCAGCAATGAAACCCAACTTAGCGAAATGTTGTTTTATTGAAGTGTTAATTTCCGAGATTTCAAGGGCAACCAGCTATAGACATAATCAACATCCTCAATAGCGCTGGCCTGGGTTGTTACCCGCAGCGGTCGGAAGGTGTCGATCATAACCGCCAGTTCTTCGGTGCGAGACTTACCAATGGAAGCCTCATAGGTACCGGGATGAGGACCATGGGACAGTCCGCTGGGATGGAAGGTAATCGAACCACGCTCAATGCCTTTACGGGACATAAAATGACCCTCGACGTAGTAAATTACTTCATCCGAGTCGACATTGGCATGGTTATAGGGGGCAGGAATTCCCTGGGGATGATAGTCAAACAAACGTGGGACAAACGAGCACACGACAAAATTAGGTCCTGCAAATGTTTGATGCACAGATGGAGGCTGATGAACCCGTCCGGTAATGGGTTCAAAGTCTTTGATATTAAACGCGTAGGGCCATACACTGCCATCCCATCCCACCACGTCTAGGGGATGATGGGTGTAACAGTATTGGGTGAGGCTGCCCCTGGCTTTCACTCGTACTTCAAAGACTCCAATTTCATCATGGGTCAATAGTCTCTCCGGTGGGCGAATATCGCGCTCACAGTAGGGAGCCTGTTCTAAAAATTGTCCCTGGGGACTGAGATATTGCTGCGGTGTCCGGATATGCCCCGAGGCTTCCAGTGATAGATGGATTTGCGCCACTCCTCTTTCTGGTATCAGCCGCCAAAGAATACCTGCCGGAATCATTAGATAGTCTCCTGAGCGATAGTGAAGTTCTCCCAGCTGACTTTCCAAACGCCCCTTGCCCTGGTGAATAAACAAAAGTTCATCCCCATGGGCAAAGCGATACCAGTAGGTCATGGGCTTGTTAGGATGGGCGATGGCAAGGGTGACATCGGCATTGGAGAGTAAGGGAATGCGAGATGCGATCGCGTCGACCTGGCAGTTCGCATCTCCCCCGGCCTCTGCTGTTCTAAAATGTCGCGGTCGTAATGCCTCAGACTCTTCATAGGTCAACCGGGTTACCCCAATCACATTCACCTGCGCAATCTCCGTAGGTGGGCGCAGATGGTACACCAGCGAGTGATTGCCAGCAAATCCCTGGTTACCAATCAGTTCCTCATGGTAGAGAGTGCCATCGGGCTGACGAAATTGGGTGTGGCGTTTATGGGGGATCTGGCCCAGGTGAGTGTAATAGGTCATGCCATCCTCCCGACCGGCTCAAGGTTGCCACGGCGGGCCTGCTCTCGCTCAATAGCTTCAAACAAAGCTTTAAAGTTACCCTCGCCAAAGCTAGTAGCCCCATGTCGCTCAATAATCTCGAAAAATAGAGTGGGACGATCTTCCACCGGCTGGGTAAAAATTTGTAGCAAATAGCCCCTGGCATCGCGATCGACTAAAATACCTAACTCAGCCAGCTCATCAATAGGCTCCTTAATCTTCCCCACCCGTGCTTCTAAACTGTCGTAGTAAGTCAGCGGAGTCTTCAGAAAAGCCACACCGGCTGCTTTCAGCCGTCGCACCGTATGGATAATATCTCGGGTGGCTAGGGCAATGTGCTGCACTCCAGGTCCATTGTTAAATTGCAAATATTCATCAATTTGAGACTGGCGCTGACCTGGCGCAGGCTCGTTGATCGGTAGCTTAATCTTGCCGGTTGGATCTTGGACCACCTTGGACATCAGGGCCGAGTATTCAGTGACAATGGTTTTGTCATCGAAGTGTGCCAACAGTTCAAACCCCAGGGCCTGGATAAAAAAGTTAACCCATCGGTCCATCGCTCCTAACTCGACATTACCCACTACATGGTCAATCTCAAATAAACCGGTTTCTCTCCGGGAAGGAATAGTTTCAGAGTAGGGTACAAATCCAGGGGCAAATATGCCGTGGCGACGTTCAACAAACTTAAAGAGCACATCTCCATAGCCATGGATAGCTGCAAACCTCCACTGACCGGCCTCAGTGTCAATGCTCGTTGGCGGAATTGCTGCCGTTGCCCCATGTTGTAACAATGTTTGATAAACCTGACGGACGTCGGTCACTGTAAACGCAATTACAGCCACACCATCACCGTGACGGGCAAGCATCTCACTGATGGTATTGTCATCCCCTAGACCACTACTCAACACAAATTGAATGTGACCTTGCTGTAGTAAATAAGAGGCTGCCTTACGATAGCCAGTCTCTAAGCCGCGAAACGCAATGGGGGCAAAGCCAAACTGCTGCTCATAAAAGTAAGCGGCCTGTTTAGCATTACCCACATAAAATTCCAAATGATCCAAACCCACCAGGGGACAAATAGTCTTCATAACCCCAAATAGCCTCCTCCCTAAAGCCCTATTTCGGCTTGAATCTCAGGTCAAAAGCTAGCTAGGCAATGGTTTAGAAGAGTTTATAACAAAACACCTCTAGCACAGATACTTCAAGTCTGGTTAGCGCAGGGATAATAATCGCCTCCATTAGAGGCTTATCAGCATTAGTGACACTCTTACCAAGATGTCTCATGCCCATTATAGCGAATGCATCAGATTGGTAGGGGAGATTATAATTAGTATGGTTTGATCCATCGCTGCTATTCCTGTCAATTTTCTTTCTCCTTAATCCCCGTCACAAATTATTACGTACGCTCCATCATGCGTTGATCACCCATGGTCGCCCCCTCTCTCCGATTACTTCTATCAACGTTAGTCGACTATGCAGGACTCTTCCCTCCTGCACGGTTAAATTTGCCAGCAGCGGTTGCTGCCTATGAGTATTACAACACCACTGCCCATCGTTGGATGCTCGGTAGATTTGTTCTACCCCTGTCGCAGCTAACACAGTTTGAAGATTGTTTAAATCACTTGGCTCAACAATATGCCGCTGCCTTCTGGCCCCTTAGTGTTGTTCTACCTCCCTCAATCCAAGCATTAGAGATGTTAGCGCCGTGGTTAGAAAACCCAAGCCGATTTACAATTTCAGCACTTGAATTTAAATTGGGCGCAGTAGATACGAACAGACGAGTTGGCGCTGACACGATCGCATCTCTCATCCCCCACTTACCTCCCCGCAGCACTCTCTTTTTTGAAGTGCCTCTGGATGCGACACTCACTGACTACATTGCCGTCCTCCAGGGCACTCGAGCAGCTGTCAAGGTCCGTACGGGGGGGCTGACCGCAGCTGATTTTCCCACCGTTGAAGCCCTAGCCCAGTTTCTGGTCACCTGCGCTGCGGCCCGACTTCCCTTTAAAGCGACTGCCGGACTACACCATCCGTTACACAGCTGGCAAACCTTGCCCAACGGTGATTCGGTTCAGATGCATGGCTTTCTTAATCTGGCGATCGCAGCCGCTTTTGCCTATGGCTATGGGGCAACTGCAGCCGAGATTGCTAGCATTTTACAAATCGATACCCTCAATGATCTAATTTTCTCGGAACACGAGATTATTTGCCATAGCCCCCTCTGGTTACAGGAATCAGAGCTATCCACAATAGCGGGACATTTACCATTAGATATCCTTGCCCGTGTACGCAGCCGTTATTTCTTAGGAATTGGTTCCTGTTCTTTCCAAGCACCCTTGGCCGAGCTTTACCGTTTGAAGCTGTTCAATGATCCTGCGTCGATACCGTCCTATGTCCTCTCTACCTGACACCACCCATGACCCACATCGACAAAGCTGGGTCGCCAGTGCCAACACTCTAGACACTGATTTCCCTATCCAAAATCTCCCCTTTGGTGTGTTTCAACGGCATCAATCACAGCCCCGGATAGGAGTGGCCATTGGTAAACACATTGTGGATTTGTCGATTTGCATCCAACACAATATCCTGGATGATTTACCAGAACTGGTCAAAGCCGCCTGCTTGGCCACCAATTTGAATCAGCTCATGGCTTTGGGACAACCAGCTATCAAGACCTTGCGCCATCAGCTTAGCCAGTTACTTGAAATATCAACCACGCCTCCTGAGCAACAGATTTTGGTGCCCATGGCCGATGTCAAAATGTTGTTGCCTGTTCAAATTGGCAACTATACCGATTTTTATGCCTCGATTAATCATGCCACCAACGTTGGTAAGTTATTCCGCCCCGATCAACCACTGTTGTCAAACTACAAACACATTCCCATTGCCTATCATGGCCGTGCCTCATCCATTGTG
Source organism: Leptolyngbya sp. Heron Island J (assembly GCF_000482245.1). GTDB lineage: Bacteria > Cyanobacteriota > Cyanobacteriia > Phormidesmidales > Phormidesmidaceae > Leptothoe. Next base: position 33,546 of record NZ_AWNH01000014.1, read on the forward strand.
GTGAGTGACACTCCCATTTATCGGCCCCAAGGCCAACAGCACCCTGCAGCCTCAGAAAAACTCCCAGGGTTTGGTCCCAGTCAACGCCTCGACTATGAGGGAGAAGTAGGGCTATTCATTGGCCAGGGAAACCCTTTAGGACAGCCGATCGCAATTGACCATGCCGAAGACCATTTGTTTGGCCTGTGCTTGGTCAATGACTGGTCTGCCCGCGATATTCAAGCGTGGGAATACCAACCCTTAGGCCCCTTTTTAGGTAAAAGTTTTGCCACCAGTCTGTCTCCCTGGGTTGTCACACTGGATGCGCTTGTCCCTTTCCGCTGCCCATCCTTTGAGCGCCCTGTAGATGATCCACAACCACTCCCCTATTTAAAGATGGCTGATGATTTGACTGGAATTAAGCTGACTGTGGAGGTATGGTTACGATCAGCCCAGATGTTGCAGGAAAATATACCGCCTATACACCTCAGTCAGGCATCGTTTGCCCAACTTTATTGGACAGCTGCCCAGATGATTACCCATCACACCAGCAACGGCTGTAATCTACAGCCAGGGGATTTATTAGCCAGTGGCACGATTTCAGGCACCACATCGGATACCTGGGGTTCACTCTTAGAGATTACCCACCAGGGCAAAAAGCCCATCCAGTTACCCACGGGAGAACAGCGCTTTTTTCTGGCTGACGGTGACGAAATCAGTTTACGAGGATATTGTGAGGCACCAGGTTACAAAAAAATTGGGTTTGGCGAATGTCGGGGACAAGTTCTCTCTGCAGTCACTAAATAATATTTGCTAGGATTGAAGTACATATGCACTACCTGGAGTTTTTATAATGCAAATTCCCTCTTTTTAGTGAGATCCCTGTTTCTAATTGCTACAGAGGTTTTTCTAACCTTTGTTCAGCTCGACGATTTAGCTGATTACAGCGAGTATGTCTTTAAGGTTAAAGAACCTCGCACGTTGCCCCTGTGGGCACTGGTGAAATATGAAGCCTAAGGATTTTTGCTAAGACATTATGTTTTTTGTCAAAATCAACACAGTATTAAATATTTTCTTCACACTATAGGTATCTCCTAATGTGCTCCGAATACCTTGACAGTGAAATGTCACTTCGGAGGAAACCTATAATGAAGAATATATTTGAGTTTGGTGACTCTCTAGGGCCAAACAAAATTGTTCATATTTATGACCACCATAGCGGATTAAAAGCTATTCTCGTGGTAGATAACGTTGCTTGTGGTCCTGCCATGGGAGGCGTTCGCATGGCTCCCGATGTCACTACGGAAGAAGTCTTTCGACTGGCACGAGCCATGACGTTTAAGAATGCAGCAGCCAATCTCCCCCATGGTGGTGGGAAAGCGGCTATTCTTACTAACCCAAAAGTGCCTGCAGTAAAAAAAGAAACCTTGATGAGAGCTTTCGGGGTAGCCATTAAAGAAATAACTAGCTACATTCCCGGCCCCGACATGGGCACAGATGAAGCCTGTATGGCTTGGGTGCAGGAGGAAACAGGTAGAGCCATTGGTTTACCATCAGCAATTGGTGGTATTCCCTTAGATGAAATTGGAGCCACTGGCTATGGTCTTAGCGTTGTTGCCGATGTGGCCAGCGAATTTTGTTCTATTGATCTGAGCAAAGCCAAGTTTGTGATTCAAGGAGCTGGTTCAGTAGGGCTGCATGCAGCCAATTTTCTAACCGCCAGGGGAGCCCTTTTGATTGCTGTAACCGACTCCCAGGGCACCTTGTTTAATGCTGATGGCATCGACATTGATCAACTGACAGAATTAAAACATCAAGGCAAGAGTGTGCTTGATTATGCTGACGGAGGTAAACTGTCTCGTGATGCTATTATTGATGTTCCTTGTGATATCTGGATTCCTGCGGCTAGACCCGATGTTATTGACGCTGACAACGTAGATCGGCTCAAGACTAAACTGGTTATTCAAGGAGCCAACATTCCATTTACAGCTAAGGCAGAACAAATCTGTCATGACCGCAATATCCTGGTCATCCCTGACTTTATTGCCAATGCGGGTGGTGTGATTTGTGGGGCCGTAGAATATGGCGGTGGTACCAAGGAGATCGCGTTTCAAACCATTGAGGAAAAAATTCGCAAGAACACAACTCTAATATTGGAAAACGTTGCAAGTACGGGTAAGCTCCCTCGACAAATTGCAATTGAGATAGCTGAACAGCGCATACGCAGAGCTACAGCTTATCGCAGTAAGCGCCATGGCCCTGGATTACAGCTGATTGCGTAGATAAAGTTTGGGAAGGATGTCTTAGGTTTGTTGCAGAATAACGAGTAACGAGTAACGAATAACCAGTAACAAGCGAAGCCAGTTGCTAAGATATCCTACAGTTGCACTAGATTAAGCCAATTTGTTTGCCCACCTTTGTAAACGCCCCAATACACTGGTCCAGATGCTCACGGCTATGGACGGCAGAAATCTGCACCCGAATGCGGGCCTTACCCTTAGGCACCACTGGATAGCTAAAACCAATCACATAGATGCCCTCTTTCAGAAGTTCTGCTGCCATAGTTTGAGCTAGATGGGCGTCATAGAGCATGATTGGCACAATGGGATGGGTGCCAGGTGCAATGGCAAATCCCTGGGCTGACATGCGCTGCCGAAAATAGCGTGTATTTTCATTTAATCGCTCCCTGAGATCATGGCTCTGTTCAATTAAATCCAGAGCTTTGAGACTGGTGTAGACAATGACCGGGGCTAGGGTATTTGAGAATAGGTAAGGTCGCGATCGCTGCCTTAAAAGTTCCACTACAGATCTACACCCGGCTGTAAACCCGCCTGAAGCTCCTCCCAAGGCTTTACCCAGAGTGCTGGTGACGATATCCACTCGCCCCATGACACCACAGTGCTCAATAGCACCGCGCCCAGTGGGTCCAAAGAATCCGGTGGCATGGCTGTCATCCACCACCACCATGGCATCGTAGCGATCGGCCAGGTTGCAAATCTCCTTGAGCTTAGCCACATCACCATCCATGCTAAATACCCCATCCGTGGCAATCAAACGTCGTTTTGCCTTCTGAGACGCCTGTAGCGCAGTCTCAAGGTCTTCCATATCACTGTGGCCATAGCGATAGCGCTGGGCTTTGCTGAGGCGAATACCATCAATAATGCTGGCATGGTTCAGAGCATCACTGATGACGGCACAGTCAGCATCCAGCAGCGTTTCAAACAACCCACCATTGGCATCAAAACAGGAGCTATAGAGAATGGCATCCTCTGTCCCCAAAAACTGAGCAATTTTGGCCTCTAGCTGTTTATGAATCGTCTGAGTGCCACAGATAAACCGCACCGACGACAGCCCAAACCCATATTGGTCAAGACCTGACTTCGCCGCCTCAATCAAGGCTGGATGATTGGCCAATCCCAGATAGTTGTTGGCACAGAAATTCAACATTGCTTGCCCTTGAACGCTCACCTGCGCGCCCTGGGGGGACGAAAGCATCCGTTCGGCTTTGTATAACCCAGACTGTTGAATGTCTGTGAGAATGTCCTCAAAGTTAGTGGAGACAGACGTTAACATAGCAATACCTCTAGGTAGTGGACGGGTTTCGACTCCGCTCAACCCTCTTCTATTGACTAATCTGGATAGACAGACTTTTAGCTGGCTGAGCGGAGTCGAAGCCAGCGACAGGGAAACCAGAGCCTTCAATCCGCATTGCCAGTTGATGCAACATATCTTTCACCATGGCCGATAGGCCATAGGTGGGCTGCCAACCCCAATCTTGTCGAGCCTGAGTATCGTCAATTATCGAGGGCCAGGAATCAGCAATCGCCTGGCGGTAATCAGGACAATAGTCACAGGTGAAGGTGGGCACATGTTTCTGAATTTCTGCAAATAGCTCAGCGGCAGAGAAACTGATGGCGGTGAGATTATAGCTAGAACGCACGGTCAGTGCTGCCGCATCTGCAGACATCAGCTTGAGCATAGCGCCAATAGCATCGGGCATATACATCATCGGTAATCGAGTATCTGGCCTAACAAAACAGGTGTAATGAGTCTGTTGTAGGGCAGCGTAAAACATTTCAACTGCAAAATCTGTGGTGCCGCCACCGGGTAAGGTTTGGTAGCTAATGATGCCAGGAAACCGAACACTCCGAACATCCACGCCAAAACGCTGTGCATAATATTGGCAAAGCAGTTCTCCCGTCACCTTAGTAATACCGTACATGGTGGCGGGATCCTCGATCGTAGTTTGGGGTGTGTTTTGTTTCGGGGTATGGGGGCCAAATACAGCAATAGAGCTAGGCCAGAACACTTTAAGGGAATATTTTTTGGCTAGTTCAAGCACATTTTTGAGACCGTGGATGTTCACCTGCCAACAGCGCTCTGGATAACACTCTCCTTTGGCAGATAAAATACCTGCCAGGTGATAAATCGTATCAATTTTATAGGCGCTAATAATTTCTCGAAAACGTTGATGATTAGTTACATCTAGAGTTTCATAAAGATTTTTATCGCTAGCTCGACGACCACTTTCTAGAACTTGATCGACACCATAACGGTTTTGCAGCGCGGTGACTAAATCGCTACCAATTTGACCTTGGGAACCTGTGATCAAAAGCATGGCTGCCCTATTCTCGCTAAAACAAAAGCAAAGCTGCCAACAGCTAAAAGGGAAATCGAGAAATCCTGGTTAGGTTGAGGCGTCAGAAATCAGGAGCCAGGAACCAGTGAGGGTACCAATATTGCCCCTTGGGTTTTGACCGTTTTCTTCAAGAAAAGATTCTCCGTTTTAGGTGATGTCCCAGACGGGTAATCAAGTGCTGTTAGAAGATGTTTATTGTTACAGTTACTATCATAGCTTGTTCCTTTCTGATATCAAGGGTTCTGGCATCTCTTGTAACATGGTCACCACAGCTTTTTATGGGTACCCCTTAATCTTAAAAATCCGATGTAGGAAGAATCCAAAATTCAGAAGATAGAAGTCGGAATATAGTCACCGATTGACTTCTGACTTCTGAGCCCTGAATTCTATACCTGGAAAAACGTTTGCTTTCAACGAGTCCTCCATCATATTTTTTTTCTTAACAAAATCCACACATTCTATTTTGATTCGTCCATGATCTACATAGAAAAGAGATTAGGATCGACTTAATTCTTTAAATTAAAGTCAAGCCTTTGGGGGAAGTAAGATGCCTCAGTTGGCACCACATATTTTTAATATGTTGCATCAGCAAGGGGTGCAACATGCGTTTGGTATTCCTGGAGATTTTGCCTTAACGCTCTACGATGCGTTGGCTGAAAGTGAGATTCAACCTATTGTGATGACCCATGAACCCTCGGCTGGCTTTGCCGCTGATGCCTATTCACGCATTCGAGGTTTGGGGTTGGCTGTTGTCACCTATGGTGTGGGTGGTTTGAACATGGTGAACCCCGTGGCGGGAGCCTATGCCGAAAAGTCACCGTTGGTCGTCTTAAGTGGAGGGCCAGGACTGCAGGAACGCCATGAGAGAGACTTATTACACCACAAGGTCAAATCCTTTGATTCCCAACGGCGGGKATACGATGAGGKGACTATCTACGCGGCCACACTGGATAATCCGGCAACAGCCGATCTTGAAATTCATCGAGCTTTGGATCAGGCCCTGACGTTTAAGCGGCCTGTTTATTTAGAAATTCCTCGCGATATGGTCTATGCCGAGATTGAGCTGGCTGACTATCCACCGATTCCATTGAAACAGACAGATCCAGACACGCTGGCAGAAGCTGTTGCGGAAATACTGACGATGCTAAACCAGGCTAAATCGCCCGTTATATTGGTGGGTACAGAGGTGCATCGATTTGGCTTACAGTCACAAATTGTCAATTTTGCGGAAAGATTGGGTATCCCCGTTTGTTCGACAATGCTGGGGAAATCTGCATTTCCGGAAGGTCATCCTCAATATGTTGGCATCTATAACGGGGCGGTTGGCAATAAGTATGTGGCCAATGTGGTGGAAGAGTCCGACTGTCTGATAATGTTAGGCACGTTTTTGACTGATATTAACTTGGGTCTGTTTAGCGCTCACTTAGAGCCAGCCTATGCCATTTCCGCGACCTCAGAGCATATCTCGGTGAAGCATCACCAATATCCCAATGTTCGATTTGGCGATTTTATTCGTGCATTGGTGAAAAGTCAGGATTTACCGCATCGTGATCCATCATCCATTATGGCCATAGCTCCTCGTGTTGCCCGTTCTCCTGGCACACTATCCATGGGAGGAGTGATCTATGAATTGAATCAGTTTATCAACAGTGACACTCTCCTGGTAACAGACTCAGGAGATGTTATTTTTGCAGCCGATGATATTTGGATGAAAGAGGGTACATCCTTTTTAAGTCCAGCCTACTACGCCAGTATGGGATTTGGAATTCCTGGCATGATTGGAGCCCAGCTTGCTGATCCTTTCCGGCGGACCATTGTCTTGGTAGGGGATGGGGCATTTCAGATGACGGGGATGGAGTTACTCACAGCTAAACGTCTAGGTTTGAACCCGATTGTGATTGTGATTAACAACGGTGCCTATGCGTCATTGCGGATGATGGCCCATCAAACAGCGGACTTTGTGAAGATTCCTCGTTTGGATTATGCCCAGCTAGCTGAGTTGATGGGCGGTAGGGGTTTTTTGATCAAAACGGGTGAACAACTCCGCCAGGCATTTAATCAGGCACGTATATCTGAGTCTTTCTGCCTCTTTGATGTGCATCTCGCAGCCGACAATGTCTCTCCAGCCTCGCAACAAATTGCTTCTCTATTCGCCAAAACGTTAAAGGGATAAGAATTTTCAAACCACATCTGCACCTGAGCAAGGAACAACCCATGACAATTCAAACGATATCAAATAGAAAACAATTTAGCTGTCTGAGTAGCTATGCGATTGAAACCATTAGAGATCGCAACCTCAAGGCTATCCAACCCTTTTTTGAGAGATTACCACCCGATCCCTACCTGGAAGGTCATTACCGGTTTCGGCGATTTTCTCATTTTCAAGAAAAAAACAAACAGCTGATGCAGTTGCCCCATGCATTTTTCTATCAGAGCAAGACCTACAATCCCCTATTGGGTAATGTTAAGCGAGACTATGAAGAACTGTCTGGATCACTGGTTCAATCTGATGCGTTTCAGCAAACCCTCCTCACATTTTTTGAGTTCTGCAGACAATGTTCACCGTTTCATGAAGTGGGCGTACATCAGATTCGCGTGACCGCAGACCAGAGCGAGACGGGTAATCCTGCCCCCGAGGGCATTCACCATGACGGTGTCGATCTGGTTGGGATTCTTTGCATCGCTCGCCATGGCGTATCAGGCGCTGAAACCCAACTATCTATTTTAAAAGGATCTGACCCCGTTTTCCGTAAGGTGCTTAATCCTGGAGAGCTGCTCGTATTTAATGACCACCAGTTTTTCCACTACACTACCCCAATTATGGCTGTAGAGGAAAGCGGCTACCGCGATGTCTTTGTCTTCACCTGCCCAGATCTTCCCTTTAATCTCCCTGAGTAAAGGAGTATTTCCAGTGTCTCAATCTGTTGTTGTTCCCGCTCCTGACACCGTCACTTTACCCCTAGATTGGATTCGCTCCCAGTTTCCAGCCCTGGCTCAGACAATGAATGGTAGCCCGATCGCCTTTCTCGATGGTCCCGGTGGCACCCAGGTGCCCCAACGGGTGATGGATGCCATGACAGATTATCTCATCCATAGCAATGCCAATGCCCATGGAGCGTTTGCCACCAGTCAGCGTACCGATGAGGTTATAGCAGCGACCCATGGGGCCATGGCTGATTTTTTGGGATGTAACCCTAACGAAATTGTTTTTGGTCCCAACATGACCACCCTCACCTTTGCCATCAGTCGTGCCATTGGCCGTGGGCTACTTCCAGAGGATGAGATTTTAGTCACTTGTTTAGACCATGATGCCAATGTAGCTCCCTGGTTAGCATTAAGAGAACAGGGTATCATCGTTCACACCGTCGACATACATCCTGAAAACTGCACCCTAGATCTTAAAGATTTAATCAGTAAGCTTAATCACCGTACTCGCCTCTTAGCTATCACCTATGCATCCAATGCGGTGGGTACCCTCAATGATTTGCCAACAATTATTCAACTCGCCCATGATGCTGGAGCCTGGGTCTATGTGGATGCAGTCCACTATGCCGCCCATGGGCCGATCGATGTCCACCAGCTCGATTGTGACTTTTTAGTCTGTTCTCCCTACAAATTTTTTGGTCCCCATATGGGTGTTTTATATGGCAAACGAGAACACCTGGAGCGGCTGCATCCCTATAAGGTGAGACCAGCCTCAGATGTGATTCCCGATCGATGGGAGACCGGCACCCAGAACCATGAAGGATTAGCTGGTATGACTGCTGCTATAGAGTATCTAGCAGACTTGGGACAGCTTGTATCTCCCCAAGTGAGCAATCGTCGTGAGGCTGTATTCGCAGCGATGACAGCAATTCGTCACTCTGGAGAACAACTTTGTCAGGTATTGATTGAGGGACTGTTACAGCTGCCAGGGATAACAGTGTATGGCATTACTGCACCAGAACAGATACTGTGGCGTTTACCAACAGTGGCAATTCGCATGACAAAGCATCCCCCAGCAGCTATTGCAAAAACATTAGGAGAACAAGGAATTTTTACGTGGCATGGCAATTTTTATGCCCTCAATCTAACACACAGACTGGGAGTTGAAGATCAAGGTGGACTGTTACGGATTGGTCTAGTGCATTACAACACATTAGCTGAGATCAATCGTCTGTTGGCAGCACTGGCAGACATGGACCTCACTCGATAGTCTTGCCGTCGCTATTGTAGGAACTGCCAATGACCATTACCCTCGATCAAATTCGCCAGGCTGCTCAGCAAATCCACTCAGGCATTGTCCATACCCCTTGTGTCTACTCCACCAAACTCTCACAGCTGACAAATACAAGAGTTGCATTAAAATTTGAAAATCTTCAGTTTACTGGTTCTTTCAAAGATCGCGGTTCCCTCTGCAAACTGCTGTCGCTGTCAACCACACAGCAGCAGCAAGGTGTCGTAGCCATGTCAGCAGGCAACCATGGCCAGGCAGTTGCTTACCATGCCCAACGGTTAGGGATTCCAGCCGTAATTGTCATGCCTCAATTCACTCCTAGTGTCAAAGTTGAACGCACCCAAAGCTTTGGTGCAGAGATACATCTTTATGGCGACACCCTGGATGCAGCTAAAACCCTGGCCCAACAACTGGCTCAGGAACGTCAGCTTACATTAATTCATCCCTACGATGATTCATTTATTATTGTCGGGCAGGGAACTGTTGCCATAGAGATGTTAAAGGATTGTCCTGACCTCGACAGCATCATTGTCCCCATTGGCGGCGGTGGCTTAATTTCTGGCATTGCCATTGCGGCTAAACAGATGCGTCCCAGTATCAACATCATTGGTGTACAAACTACTCGCTATCCATCCATGTATCAGGCAATTGCTGGTAAACAGCTTTGTTTTGGCTGTAGCACGATTGCTGAGGGGATTGCCGTTAAAACCCCAGGCAGTTTGACATTACCCATCGTTCAAAATCTGGTGGATGATATTGTCCTGGTGGAAGAAACAGAAATTGAACAGGCGGTTCGACTGCTTTTAGAAGTTGAGAAAATCGTGGTTGAAGGGGCTGGTGCGGTGGGGTTAGCGGCCCTGCTAAAGGAGCACGAACGATTCACTGGGAAGACAGTAGGTATTGTTCTCAGCGGAGGCAATATTGACTTACTGATTCTTTCTTCAATTTTGCAACGTAGTCTAGTTCGAGACCAGCGTCTAGTAAGGCTACAGGTGAATATTCGCGATATTCCTGGCGCTTTGGCAGCTGTATCTCAAATCATTGCTGAAACCCAGGCCAATATTGTCGGAGTGGAGCACCATCGTATGTTTACGGGTCTACCAGTCCAATCGGCAATCTTAGAATTTTCATTGCTCATCCGTGGACACCAACATCTTAACCAAATTCTCAATATGTTGAAGACAGCTGGACATGATGCCCATAGCCTTCCCCTTGATACTGAAGTCCCAGGTTGAGGCTATAGATGGGTGAGATTTAACATACCTGCCTACATCAAGGGTCTAGAGTTTTGGGTAATCAGATCGAATAAACAGTCCCTCAATAAAAAATTAGGGCATCTAGCCATTTTAAGCCCAAATTCTCATCATATTTTGGTGCCCATAAAACATTAGTACCTGCGCTACTAAGAAAATTTCATTCACATTCACGTAGCTCATCCCCTTCAGCCATCCACCATTCCATAAATAGACCTCTGCATTGGAGACATATCAGCCTGTCCAATAGAGATTGGATGCCTAGGTGAGTCAGTGGGTAAGTCGCTCCCAGTTTTTCAGGCACCAGGGAAACATCAGGCTTAATCTCAGCGACAAAGCCATGCAAACGCTGATTTGAAAAAGAGCTATTAATGGGCCAGCCGGTTTGGTTAATCGGGCTCAGACAAGATAGCCCTGAATCAGCAACACCTAGTTCCCGTTCGAGAATAGTTGTTGCGGCACATTGAAGACTTTGACCGTCAGGACATCGACCGCCTGGAAAATCCCAGGTAGATTGACCTACTCCAGGGCGATAGACCGGTGGCGGCAGCAGCAGGTGTTGCCGATGCACAGGTAATACAATGACCGAGTCTGCTTTTTCAACACGCCAATAATCTAATCGCTCACCCTGAGGTGTTTTCAGTTTTTCTCCCAGCAAGGTTAACCAACCTGTTTGCAAGGATAGAATCGTTTCTTGAAATTGCCAGGGTTGCTCGCTCATAAACCAGCTATATACACAGCTTGGAGATTATTATTACACCATATGATTAAAAAGTTATATTTTTGTACTTAAACAGTGTCGTCAGGCTCTCTGACCGCCATGCTATTTACCCATAATCGTTTTTAGTTGAAGACGTTAATCGTCTCTCTAGATCCTTACAGATATTACAAAGTATATTTTGAACGCATTTTATATAATAAATTGCTCATATAATGAGATAATTAATTAATACTTTACTAGGCTAATAGTAGATACGAATAGAAGGTAGTTATGAAAACAAAACAGCTTTTGACTCAAGATTTAGCTACTAGTGAGATTACCGTCATCAGCAACCATGCCAGTGTCACGGTTGCAGGTACTAAGGTTGCTCGGGTTGAAGAGATTCCAGGACATGAGCAAGAAAATCCATCCATGGTGCATGTGGACTTTAAGGTTAAAAATCCGAGCCGTCAGCCAGAATTGCTAGACAATACTGAAGACTTAGGTTTAATCTTAAAACTTAACGATGCTGTCGATTTGGGACTGTTGCTAGTGGCCATGGGAGTGGAACATAAAACCCCCGAAGAGATTAAGGCAACTATGGCGCGACTATCAAAATTGATAGATGAGTTTTCGTAATTAATCTTAGATATCGCTTCTCAATCGATATGAACAGTGTTTGCCACACTTGAACCACCCCAGGAGATACCACCAGCTCTACAAAATCATTGCCATCTGTAAAAACAGATCTCAACAATTTAAGTAAACAACATACTCAGCTATGTATCACTGCAGTCGTGAGAGCATTAACCAAAATCAATAGGCCAATAGCTTTTAGAAAAAACTAGACACTGATTGTTTCTTAGGAATAGGGAGCAAACAGTGTCGAATTTGCTGATGTTCGGATAGCCCTCCCCTCATCCCCCAACCCCTTCTCCTCGCGGGGCTACCGTGTATCATAAATCGGAGAGTTGCGTCATTTGTCGGAGGCCCTCATCCCCCAACCCCTTCTCCCAATTCTGGGAGAAGGGGAGCTAGACCTTTATGGATAGGCGTTCTCCACCTTATACAGATTTTTTGCCAGAAAATTTCCTACGATCTCAAAGTCCCTCTCCCAGGATTGGGAGAGGAATTTAGGGTGAGGGCCAATGCAGTACCTAGAGCGACTTTTCAGTCTAATCTTCTAGATATGGTATACACAGTAGCCCTTGGTAAGGGGAAAACTCCAGTTTTCCCCTTACCAAGGGCTTTAGCTCATGCCCAGAGGGCTTTAGGCGGAGTTAGAGGGGGTGAGGCTAAAAACGCTAGTTTCCAGTACTTGTGTGTACACCGTAGCCCTCAGGGAAAAAGGAGGCTGGCCTCAAAGTCCTTCTCCCTGAGGGAGAAGGATTTAGGATGAGGGTTCGAAAACTGGTACTACTCTCCAACTTATGTATACACGGTAGCTCTCGGGACGAGAGGGAGCCAGATTCACAGTTCTTCTCTCCTTGAGAGAAGAATTTAGGATGAAGATGCCTGAGTGGCTTCTCGCAGAGTGGGCAAAAAGCTGGACATTAAAAATTCTGATTCCTGAGCATGATGAACGCTGGTTGAGACAAAATTGAGTGCTGGGTTAGTCTAAATTTCAGTCTCTGAATATCCACGATAGCCCGTAATCAATCGGCTACCATCTTTGAACACATGGACCTCTATCTGATCGCTGGCCCATGTAATCTGGTCTGCTAAAGCAGGATTAAACACCCGTACTTGCTGATTGCGGGATGAAACAGGCGATGTGGGCTCATGAATAGCCATGGATTCAATGTAGGGGCCATCGATGAGAATATCAAGTTGTTCCAACAGTGCTTGAGATCCTTCCGGGGCATTTTCTTTTTGTAAGTCTGCTAGGGTAAATCCACTAAAGGACATCACATTTAACCCATGGGCTTTAACCCGTCGAGCTACTTCGGCCAATGCAACGGCCTGCCAAAAAGGTTCACCCCCTGAGAAGGTAACTCCTTCATTTTTAGGTTCACTGAGAACACGTTGAACTAGCTCATCAATAGAAACTACTTGATTAGGTTCAAAGGACCAGGAGTCCGGATTGAAACACCCCGGACATTCTCGTAAACAGCCCTGCACCCATACCACTGCCCGACATCCGGGACCATTCACTTCAGAACGGTTGACATACCCCATAATATTGAGATGATTTGGGGGAAGATTAGTCGGTCTTTCAGTCAGTGGCATAGTGACTCTCCTTGTAAAGAGTAGTTAAAGAATCTACTTGAGTAGTGGACTCGCATGGGCAGGTATTTTAACAACTTTTTTAGCAAGTCCAAGCGTTTTCAATAGCCAAATGGCCCACCAGGTGACATCAATTTCCCACCACTGCCATCCAGCCCGAGCTACATTAGGATAGGCATGGTGGTTGTTATGCCAGCCCTCTCCGTAGGTCAAAATAGCAGCCCACCAGAGATTTCGAGAATTGTCTTGAGTAGTGAAAGTACGATATCCCCACATATGGGTAACCGAGTTTATAAACCAGGTACTATGCCATAGTAACACTGCTCGCAGAAAGATGCCGTAAATAACAAAAGACCAACCGCCTAAGCCATATAGCAATACCCCCAGAGGAATTTGCAAGAGTAGAAAATAGCGATTTAACCATTGATAAACAGGATCTCTGGCTAAATCTGGAGCATAACGGCTGTATTGGTCTGAGTCAAAAAACTTGGCCTCGGGATATAGCATCCAGAGCATGTGGCTCCACCAGAATCCTCGCTTAGCAGAATAGGGATCTTCCTGTTCATCTTCTGTATGGGCATGGTGCAAGCGATGTCCGGCCACCCAGAAGATTGGTCCTCCCTGCAAGGCTAATGTCCCGATAACGGCAATCAAATATTCCAGCCATTTTGGCACTTGGAAACTGCGATGGCTGAGAAGCCGATGATATCCCAAGCAGATGCCAATACTACCAAAGAGCCAGTGGAGAAATAAGGTAAGGCCCAAAGCCTGCCATGAAAAATACCAGGGAGCTAGCAAAGCAAGAATATGAACAAGTGTAAAAAAGGTAACAGTTGTCCAATTCAAGGGCGTCTTGGCTGCTGCATTTTTCTGGACTGAATTTTCTGTCATATAGATGCTTCACACGAACTGTTGACAAAAGAGGGGAGTAGAAAACTCCCCATGGTAAACAAATCAAATTTTGAATTAAGGAACCAATCCGAACTTATGCGGCGATAGCTGGTGCTGTCAGAGCGACAGGCTGTGGATCTCCAGCTGCCAAATCCAGTGGGAAGTTGTGGGCATTGCGCTCATGGATGACTTCAATGCCTAAATTGGCTCGGTTCAGAACATCTGCCCAGGTGTTAATCACGCGACCTTCACTGTCCAAGATTGACTGATTAAAGTTAAAGCCATTGAGGTTAAAAGCCATGGAGCTAATACCAAGGGCTGCGAACCAAATACCAACAACGGGCCAGGCGGCTAATAAGAAGTGTAGAGACCGGCTGTTATTGAAAGAGGCATATTGAAAGATCAGTCGACCAAAGTAGCCATGGGCTGCAACTAGGTTATAGGTTTCTTCTTCCTGGCCAAAGCGGTAGCCCGCATTTAAGGATTCAACTTCGGTGGTTTCTCTTACTAGAGACGATGTCACCAATGAACCATGCATGGCCGAGAACAAGGCTCCACCAAATACACCAATTACCCCAAGCATATGGAAAGGATGCATGAGAATATTATGCTCTGCCGTAAACACGATCATAAAGTTGAACGTGCCGGAAACACCTAGCATCAGGCCATCAGAAAAACTTCCTTGACCGATGGGATAAACCAATAAAACAGAAGTGGCAGCCGCAACAGGAGCAGAATAGGCTACGGCAATCCAGGGTCTCATCCCCAAGCGATAGCTCAACTCCCACTGACGCCCCATGTAGGCATAGATAGCGATTAGAAAGTGAAAGATGATCATCTGGTAAGGACCACCATTGTAGAGCCACTCATCAAGGCTGGCTGCTTCCCACATGGGATAAAAGTGGAGACCAATGGCATTGGATGAGGGCACAACCGTGGCGGTGATCATGTTGTTGCCAGAAAGCAAGGAGCCGCTAATAGGCTCTCGAATACCGTCCATATCCACAGGCGGTGCGGCAACCATTGCCAGGATAAATACAATCGTAGCGACTAGGGCAGTCGGAATTAAAAGAGTACCAAACCAGCCAACATATAACCGGTTTTCAGTGCTGGTAACCCATGCGCAAAAGCGCTCCCACAAACTGACCTGTTGATATTTCTGAAGTGTATTAGTCATAAGTCCATGTTGCTTGTAGCGAGAAGAACTTGATTGAGAAGCTTACGCTTAATCACCATATAACTATGTAGCGAAATAATTGTCAAGCTTCTCTTCTTCTATTTCTCAGTTAATCGTGACGCTTTCGATGCACTTTGCAAGAGTGCCACAGTAGGTGACGGGAGAGATTCGGAGCATGACTCAATCTCAGTTACAAGATTCTGTGACGTTGTTTTGGCAACACATTTGAACTTCTGAGATATATTCGGAGGCAAAGTAACAGGCTGATTCTCTCTCCCCAGGAATCGCTCAGAATATCACAGCTGAGCAGGTTCGCAATCGCTTAAAAGTCTTTAGATAAGAGCGTTATACCCATCTCGAACATCCTCCTTTCCCTATGATACTGACGTATCCAGGTTCTCTGCCAGCAAGCCGGCTAACGCAACGTTCAAATGCTGGCTTATGATTATTTTGTGACACGTTACGCAATTGGGTAAACGTTGCCCTCAGGTCGGGTTCTTTCACAAATTCAAGAAAACTATCATACATTTGTACGTTAGCAATCTCTGCTGCAACCGCCATTTCACAAGCTGCTTGAAGGGTTTCGGGAGCTTCTACATTACCAGCAAAGGTATCTTCAGGAACGGAGAGCCCGTACCGTGCAAATAAAGTGTACCAACGCTGGGCATGGCGTTCTTCTGCCTGAACAATATTACTAAATGGCCGAACGTTTCCATACTTTTCAATGACTGCCGTGTAAAATGCTCTCGCTTGATACTCATCATTGATCGCATCAATCATGGCTTGTTGCGTTCTATCATCCAGACGAGAACTAGCAGATATGGGAGATGCTGGTGCCAAGAGCACCATGCTGCAAAGCCCCGTGGCACCTAATTTGCGCCAATATTGATGACGGGAGCGTTGACGACATCTATGTCTCATGATTCTTCCTCTTAGATTTAATAGCTTGGTTGCTCGAATTTTGGGATCTAGGGTTGTTTACAATTGAGTAAATAGCGCCTGCCACTCTTGGACAAGGGCTGGTGATACCAAGAGTTCAATTGGCTGACCTTGAGTTGTTGGTAAAGTCAGCTTCAAAGGAATGGCTGCTTGTAACTCGGATACAATCGGTGCCAAATCATATTGGCCAACGTTGGGTTCAGGGACAGCGGCGTCCGTAAAAATTTGTTGAGAGGCATCATTTGCAGTTAGGAGCTTACCTAAAGAGTCGGTTAATTCCAGGGGCTGCGATCGGTCAATTTCTGCAATGCCTGGAAATCCAACCAGTCGGAGATAGAAAAAGCTGCTGCCATCTGGACGAATGCGTTTAAATGCGATCGCTTGCCAACTATTACTGTGCTGATCGCGCAGGGTCTGACGCGACTGATAGACAAATTGGCCAGGAGCCTCTTCTAATTGGCGAATCGCGGCAGAGGCTGCTGGCACTGCAAGATTTTCAACCCCTGTCAGGAGCAGGATTAATAGTATGCTGAAAGAAATCAGCCAAAGAATCAGCTGGCGTACACGTTGCCACATCATAAAAATCTCCTAATGATGCCTATCTACCAAGTTTATTCACTCAGTGCAGTTTGAACCGATTGCTGCACTGAATCGGGAATAAATACCGCATACATACCGCGTAAATCATCTACCTTGAAGTTATATGCCAAATCTTGGGGGTAGTTATCCTTGACAAACTGAGGACGATTACCTTTGAGCCCATGACAGGCTAAACAGCTTGCTTCCACAGTGATGCGACGATAATAGCGAGTGCCAGTCTGGTCATTCAAAGTCTCTTTCTCCCAAAATCCCATTAACTCTGGGGATTGCTCAAATGTAGACAGGGCATTAGTAGCTGCAAGACTATCGGGTTTATGGGCTGGATTACGATACTTTTTGGCAAGTTGCTTCACCTGCCAACCGTTCTCTTTGCTGAGTTGCATGGCTTTCATACCGACGGGTTTACACACTTGCTTCATGGTCTCAGCCGTCGGTGGTTCTGCAGCATCTTCCAGATAAGCCGCTAGCCCGCTACGCATAGCATCTAAATTTTCAATCTCCTGAACAGCTTTGGCAAGTTGGGCTGGTTCCGGCTGAGCCTGGGCCATCGCTGGGTAGCCGAGAATAACAAGCCCGATTAGCGAGAAGGCCAGCATAGTCTTGGATAGAATTCTGAACATGAATATCGCCTCCTGTATGGGAAGGTAAACTTAATTGTTCGATCTCTAACAGAGATTTGGCACAGAGGGACAATAAATCGTTATCGATGATCCGGTAATAGCGACAGTTACCGACTCGTCGACAGGCAACAACACCTGAACATTTAAGCAACTGCAGGTGTTTAGAGACATTAGCTTGGTTTAAACGAGTTCGCTTACAAATCTCAGTTACATTGCGTTCTTGATTACAAATAGCAGAGAGAATTTGTAACCGACTGGGATCGCTTAATAGCTTAAATCGCTGTGCTATTTGCTTAAAGCGCTTTTCTAACATGACTGGACAGATGTCCACCGGATCAGGTTGAGTCTCCATAGGCTGAGTATCAACAAAGGCCAAATCTCATTCAATGGAACGCTTAGGGGCTAACCATCGTTTGTTCATAGTTGATGGTGGTTGGCTTCAGCATCTGTAGACCAAAGAGAATGCGTAATCCCAAGTTCTCAAACCAGGGCATGCCAACTCCTGTACGCATTTTGACCATGAAATATTCCTCAAAGGCTGCTTTTACCCAGACCACCCATGGGCCACGCACTGCATAGGATCGCTTCCGCTTGCCGGTTTCTGGATCAGGCAGAACGGGGGCGGCAATATAGGCAATACCAGTATCGCCGAACTCTGCAAAACACAAAGCCTCTAAGGTTGGAACTTTAAGAGAATCTTGAATCGCTCCCAGCTCAACAGCAATGTTGTGGGCAACTGCGGTGGCCATGGCTTCTGCCATTTGGCCACTTTTGGGCAACCCGATGGGAATACGGGTTTGGTCAGGCTGCGCCAGTTTAATACTGACACCTGCGGCATAAATGTTGGGAAAGTCTGGATGACGTTGGGTCGGCAATACCGGAATAAACCCTTTAGCGTCTCCCAAACCAGGCACTGCTTGAATAAATTTGGCTCCACGAAAGGCGGGCAAGATCATCGAGTATTTGAATGGTAACTGTTGCCCGTCGTCCAGAGTAACGGTCTGTTCATCCACAGCGGTAATAGCTGTGTTCTCAATGATCGTAATATCTCGTTCGTGCATCAAGTTGGCAGTCAGTTCTCTCGCATTTTTCACATTAGAGACGCCTAGATGCCCCGCATAGGGCTCTGGGGTGACATAGGTAATGGTTACTTGATCACGCAATCCTCGACGACGTAATTCGTGATCGGCCATCAGAGCAAATTCGTAGGCGGGGCCAAAACAGCCCGCCCCCGGAGCTGCGCCTATAACTATCGGTCCTGGATTGTTGAGAAAATCAAGCCAGGCTTGATGGGCCTCAAGGGCATGGTCGGGGGTGCAAACAGACTGGGTGTAGCCTCCGTGGGGTCCTAATCCGGGAACTTGATCAAATGCCAGGGAAGCACCGGTTGCGATCGCAACATAATCATACTCAATTGTTCTCTCCCCCTCGACTGTAATAGAGCGAGCCTGAGGATCAAGGGCTGTCACCCTACCAGGCACCCAATCTAAATGATGACGCTGTGCCAGCCGCGATAGATCCAACTGCACATGCTCCAGCGGCTTCAGTCCCAAAGCCACCTGGATCAGCCCTGGAATAAAGGTAAATTTGGGCTCGCTGGATATTAGCGTCACCCGATGCTTGCTTGGTAGCAAGTGACGTAACTCATAGGCTGCAGGCAGCCCTGCCAGACCGGCCCCAATCACAACAACATTTGCCATACTTCAATCTTATCCTCCGTGTTCTAAATCAAACACCTGATCAGCCACAGACTCAGATTTCTGGCAGACAGGCATTCATTACTTATCTACTAAATAGTTATATAGATATTATGTAGCAAATGCTATTCTGTCAACTGAATCATCTGTTTTAGCGTTCCATGATTGGCCCAAGTTATAGAGCGTTGGGCGCTTCAATCAAACCAGAGAAGTCATAAAGTACTTGATAAATTAATTTACAATTCCATTACTACTTAGTTATACTGTTAAACATCAAAACAAGTTAAAAACCTTTCGCTGACCTAATACGTATGACAAAGCCAGGGAGTTCTATCCCTGTAATCTTGAGGACGTCATACTGGTATGGGGAGATACCGAGACAATCACAGCAACAGTCCTTCTGTCTCTTTCCCTATTCTCCCCATACATTTCATCTATGACCGAATGTTTTTGAAATCACTGAATTCGAATTGAATCATGGAAAACGCAATTCCTTATGAGGCACCGTCCTTATCGCGACGGCAACTACTCAACTTTTTAACGGGGGCAACAGTTGCTGCAACCGCTGGTTCAGCCCTCTACCCGGTCGCCAAATTTTTCATCCCACCTCGGGAGGTATCTGAGGGAGGAGGAATTCTCGCAAAAGATAAACTAGGCAATCCGATTCCAGCCAGTCAAATCCTTGCTAATCCGCCTGGAACTCGTGCTTTGATTGCAGGACTGGCCAGCGAACCGACGTATTTAATCGTCCAAGACGATGGCTCTCTAGGGGCTAGAGGTATTGTTGATAACTGTACTCACCTGGGTTGCACCTTCCCCTGGAATCCCGTAGATCAGCAGTTTCAATGTCCCTGCCATGGGTCTCTTTACGATCCGGAGGGTAACGTTGTGCGTGGGCCTGCACCTCTCCCCCTGAAGATAGTTCATGTGGTGGTTAAGGATGATGCCATCTGGATCTACCCCTGGAACGAGACTGACCCCCGTACTGATGAACAACCCTGGTGGGTGTGATCAACTAAGAGGTTTTTACGAATGCGTATTATTTTGATGACTGGAAAAGGGGGAGTGGGTAAGACCTCGGTCGCAGCAGCGACTGCCCTGCGCGCAGCAGAACTGGGATATCGCACGCTGGTATTGAGTACGGACCCAGCACATTCCTTGGCGGATAGCTTTGCTCTAGAATTGTCCCATGAGCCAACGCTGATTCGGCCCAATCTGTGGGGGGCTGAACTCGATGCCCTGAGAGAAATGGAGCAGAACTGGGGAGCAGTGCGACGCTACATTACAGACGTACTCCAGGCTCAGGGCATGGATGGCGTACAGGCAGAAGAGCTATCAGTCCTGCCTGGAATGGACGAAATTTTTGCCCTAGTGCGGATGAAACGCCATTACGATGCGGGAGATTTTGATGTTCTGATTGTGGACTCGGCCCCTACAGGCACAGCCCTGCGTTTGCTCAGCTTGCCAGAAATTTCTGGCTGGTACATGCGTCGCTTTTACAAGCCTTTCCAGGGAATGGCCAATACCCTGAGCCCTGTGTTTGAACCCATTTTCAAGCGCATGACGGGTTTCTCACTACCCGATCGAGAGGTGATGGATGCTCCCTACGAGTTCTATGAACAAATTGAAGCTCTAGAGCGAGTGCTCACGGATAGCACTCAAACTACGGTGAGATTAGTCACCAACCCCGAAAAAATGGTGATTAGCGAGTCTCTTCGGGCTCATGCTTACCTGAGTTTATACAATGTGGCAACTGATCTGGTGATCGCCAATCGCATTATTCCTGAACAGGTGAGCGATCCATTCTTTGCCCGTTGGAAGGAGATGCAACAACAGTATCGCCAGGAAATTCAAGAAAACTTTCAACCATTACCCATCAAAGAAGTGCCGCTTTACAATGAAGAACTCTGCGGTTTGGCGGCCCTAGAGCGACTGAAAGATACTCTCTATGGCGATGACGATCCGACCCAGGTTTACTACCGGGAGACCACACTCCGCGTCGTTCAACAGTCTGAGGGGTATTGCCTAGATGTTTATCTTCCCAATATTCCCAAGGAGCAAATCCATTTGCATAAGACGGGGGATGAACTCAACATTCGCATTGGCAACCATCGTCGCAATCTGGTTCTCCCACAGGCGTTGGCAGCCTTGCAACCAGCAGGAGCTAAATTAGAAGACGATCATCTGATGATTCGTTTTACGACAGATACTTCCATCCCCTCTGCTGCGTAATTCTCTAAAGCGCGCCTCACGAGCAAAGTACGAACGCATGATTTGCTTCAGAAAATTAGGAGATTGAAATGTTTACGAAAATTTTGGTTCCCCTGGATCGTTCTCAACAAGCGGATGACGTTTTTGCTAAGGCTGTAAAAACAGCTTTGGACAACAACAGCCAGTTAATGATGTTCACTGCTCTGGATTGGGACTTTCATGTGGGCTTAGGCTCCTTTGAGGCAATTGAAATGGAGACGGATTTATCGGGTGCATTTGCTAGTTTTCAACAGAGTCAATTAGATGAGAAGCTCAATGAAATCCGCCATTGGCTAAAGGGTTATGCAGACAAAGCAACAGATCAGCAGATTCCGGTTCAGGCTCGATGTGCCATTGGTCATCCCGGCCCCTTGATCCGCGATCTGGCCCAGGAATGGGAGGCCGATTTGATCATCTTGGGGCGTCGAGGTCTGGGAGGTGTTTCCGAAATGCTTCTGGGCAGTGTGAGCAACTATGTTCTACATCATGTTTCCTGCTCAGTATTGGTGGTGCAGGGAAATACGTAACGCATAATCCAGCTACCTATCACATTCAACGGCGGAATGGTCAGAGCAAGCCGCTCACCATTCCGTTATTGGTAACAATAATGGCAAGAAAAGCAGAGTTTGACAGCTTGCGCATATAACTAATTGATTATATAGTGTATCTGATTCCCTTAAGTCTAATCAAAATAAATAGCCTTTAGGAGCATAAAACTATGGCCGTAGCTGAACAGCTGCATGGGTTAATATTCGAAACATTCACTACTCATGAGATACAGGCACGATTTGAACGCCATGAGATTGTTCTGATCGATGTACGTACCCCTCAGGAATATGCATTTGAGCATATTCCTGGAGCAATGCTGTTTCCCATGGCCTCCTTTGACCCCAGGAAACTACCAATACAAGTGGAGAAGCCCATTGTGTTGTATTGTGGGTCAGGCAGACGATCGCGGCTGATTGCTGAAAAATGTATTCGTGCAGGGATTGATAGAATTGCCCATATGGCAGGGGGAATTAATGCCTGGAAAGCAGATGGTTTGGCTTATATCTCCATTGATCCAGCAACGGGTGGATATGTGCACAATCTCAGCACTAGAGAGAACTAAATGAGAGGGAGCGTTGTTGAGCCATAATTGCTTGACTGAAGCCTAGCACCACAAAATAGCTTCTGCGCTCCCATGGAGAAAATTAGCGTTGGTCAGAGCTGGTCAGACCATGACTAGCCATGCGTAAAATCTCACGGGTGTTAAAGCCAATTTCCTTGAGTGCCTCACTATAGTTCACCAAAAAGGCTTCTATTAGTGTTTGCTTATCCATGCCTACGGTTTGCAGATCCGCTTCAACCTGATTGAGCATCCGCCAGATCAGAGGAAGCACTTGGCGATTAGCAGTCTCGAGTTCTGCCTTGACTGTCTCAAAGTGTGCTTTAAGCCAAACTTCTCCGAAATTGAGATGGTGGTACTCATCGGCAACAACTCCTTTCGTCACTTTTTGAGCAAACTCATCAGCAACCGGAATATAGACGTTGTAAGCTGAGATCGCAAAGCATTCTATCACCAATGATTGAATCAACAAACAGGTGGCCACCTTACGGTCGGTTGCCGACGTTTGGAAAGCCTGACATAGGTCAGCAAAAAACTGGTTGGCAAATGCCAAATCAGGAATAACATTCAAATTTCGGCCACAGGCTTCAAAACTTTTACGATGACGACCTTCCATTTTGCCCAGTCGAGTTAATTCTTCGGACTGCTCTGGCAACAGATCTGCCAGGCATAAAAAATTGTCGTAAGCTGCCTGCTCTCCTTCAATGACGATGCCATTAATACGAGTAAAGGCATCGCGGTAGGTATCGCTATAGAAATCAAGCGTTTGATCGGCTACAGAATGAGACATATCGGATTTAGATCTCCTGCTTTAGATCAGCAATGGTTAAACACCTGAACATTAAAATTTACCCATGATATTTGCACAGAAGATTAGGTAGCATTCCGGCCTACTGAGCCACGGCTTCTCTCATAGGACTTCAGCACCTATCGGCTTGTGCCTGCATCGATTTCATTAGGGAATATGTTCAGATCTTATATAACCATATAACGATTAATAAAAACAATCAAGACTTCCGGATTCTATATGTAAAGGCATCTATGATTTGGGGTATAGTCTCCTGCCAAGGCTTGCAGCCGCTGAAAATCAAGAATCCTAATTCTAGGGCCATCTACTGCTAACAAACCGTCATGGCCCATTTTTTGTAATGCTCTAGAAAGGGTTTCCGGAATCGTACCCATAAAAGCAGCCAATTGTCCTTTCGTGATTGCCAACTCCACACCCCGGCTATTAGCAGTCTGATAACTGAGCAGCAAAATATAAGCCGCCAGTCTGCCGGACACATCTTTAAGAGATAGATCTTCGATTAATTGGGAGAACCTGCGCAAGTGATGGGAGAAAATAGTCAGTAGGTTAAAGGCCAGCATGGCATCTTGTTGCAGTAGCCTTAGAAAGGCTTCGCGGGGGAAATATAAGAGTTTAACCACCTCCAAAGCCACAGCAAATGTTGTATAGTACTGCCCATCAAAGGCGGGGACACCAGCCAGACAATCTCCGGCACCTAACAAGCCCATGATCTGCTCCCGACCTGTCTCAGAAATCTTAAACACCTTTATGCGCCCTGAGAGCAGTAGAAAGCTCCCCTGACACCTTTCCCCCTCAGAGAAGAGCAAGCCTCCACTCTGAAAGGTTTGCATGATTGCAATCTTGGCAATTCGATCCAGTCTCTCATCTGAAAGGTTTTGCAAAAGCTGGGTTTTCCCAAGTAATTCTCTTAACTCCTGAGATAACTGAATCATAATGGCCTCCAAAGTCTTCAAAGCGAAAAAACTATCTCTAAATTGACTTATGTCAAGGTAGTTTTTCTTAACCCAACTTATAGTTTCAACATAACTCAGTCACAAATTAATTGTGGCTAAAGTTCAAAAATCTCTTGTCCAGTCGAATATCTTTTTAAAACTCGACGGCCACGGGAGAACACCCTAATGGAATAAATCTGTTGGTTTAAATGTTTCTTAAGCTTTGGAGTTTAAGCGATGAGTAATCTCTTTGCAGTCGTCTTTACAATTGCGATCGCGACCATGCTTGTGAGTTTGTTGCACATACAACCCAAAAAGCTAGTCCAGACTCTAATGGCGCTATTTGGAATCGTTATCTTAACGTTTCCAATCATGGGCTCACCCGCAATTGCTTTACCACAACCCATATCTTCCATCTCAAACATCAGTCATCAACGGCCCAACCAGGAGACTTTTAAGTTTGAGGAAGATCTCTATATTTCGCCTAGAGGAGATCAGTGCAATGGCCTTTGCATAGCACAGGAACAAACAGGCTTTCAAAGCGATCAGGATCTGATCCAAAATATCAGTTCCAGAATCTCTAATGAGGATGACTTAAGGGTCAACGTAGATAATGGTGCAGTCTTTCTGTCTGGCTCTGTCAAGAATGAAGCTGCAGTCCACAATATTATCGAACAAGTTGAAACCATCCCTGGGGTTCATTGGATTACTGTAGAAATTGCCTTAATCGATCAGGCTCAGCAAACAGTTGGCTAATGACCTTGTTAATGGAATCTTAGCTCCTCTTCGCTGGGGTTCCATTGACTCAAATCGCTGCCGGATATCTCGAAAACAATCGACTTATTGACTAAATAGCTACTTAGTTGTATAGTGATTAAGTCGCTCAACTTCGTCCTATCGCTCACTTAAGGCTTCTTAGCCATTATCGATGCATCTAAGGCTAAGTAGTTGAGTCAATAAGGCTAGGTTACTTGACTTGAGATTAGCTTACACATTGGAAAACCAGTGTTCGCCTCAGGCCCGTCAAAGTAATCAGTCAGGTAGCCCCTTCAAACTCTCTTACACATCTTGGAGGTTTAACTGATGAGTACATTAATAGAATATAAGCGACCATCTGCCCTTGATCGTCCTAGCCTATGGGAACAATTTTCTGAGTGGGTCACGAGCACACAAAACCGTTTTTATATTGGCTGGTTTGGTGTGTTGATGATTCCCACCCTGATGGTTGCAACCATGGTGTTTGCGATCGCACTGATCTCAGCCCCACCCGTTGACTTAGATGGCATTCGTGAACCTGTCTTGGGATCAATTCTGAGTGGTAACAATCTGATTTCTGCCGCAGTTGTGCCAACTTCAGCCGCCATTGGCCTTCATTTTTATCCCCTATGGCAAGCCAGTTCGGTGGCTGAGTGGCTCTATAATGGCGGCCCGTACCAGCTAATTGTGTTTCACTTTTTAATCGGGATCTGGTGCTATCTCGGTCGCCAATGGGAATTGAGCTATCGTCTGGGCATGCGTCCCTGGATTGCCGTGGCCTTTTCTGCTCCTGTTGCAGCTGCAACCGCTGTGTTGTTGGTTTATCCCATGGGGCAGGGTAGTTTCTCAGAGGGGATGCCCTTAGGAGTTTCCGGTACTTTCCACTTCATGTTAGCGCTACAGGCTCAGCATAACGTCTTGATGCATCCACTTCACATGCTGGGAGTGACTGGCATCTTGGGTGGCGCTCTCCTCAGTTCTCTCCATGGCTCCCTAGTGACCGCCAGTTTAGTCAGAGAAACGTCTGAAGCAGAGTCCACCAACGTTGGTTATCGCTTTGGTCAACAGGAAGCAACCTATAATCTACTCGCCAGTCATGCTGGCTATCTGGGACGGTTGCTCATTCCTGGCACCGCCATGCGCAATAGCCGCTCGGTTCATTTTCTGTTAGCCGCTTTACCCACCATCGGCATCTGGTTTGCGGCCTTGGGCATTAGCACTATGGCTTTTAACTTAAATGGCTTTAACTTTAATCAGTCCATATTAGACAGCCAGGGGCGAGTTATTCCCAGCTATGCCGATCTGATTAACCGAGCAACCCTGGGGATTCAATCCATGCATGCTCCCAATGCCCACCACTTTCCTGAGTTATTAGCGAATGGAGAGGCAACACCTGTAGCTCTAGAGATGACATCTGCTCTCACAGCCAACAGCTAACCCACATTGGCGCGTGCGATTGTCTTGTTCTGACTTGATGGCAAGATAATCGCACCTGCCTGGAACACTCTTTCTAAGAAAAATTCTATGGTCTCCGCATCACCCCCTAAGCCAACTATTATTGACCTGTCCCCAGAAGACTTTGTTCAATCTGCTGAAGTCTCGCAATTGATCGATGTCAGGAGTCGGCTTGAATACAATCTTTTTCATGCTCCTGATGCCATTAATCTGAGCCTACCGCGCATTCTGATGGCTCAGGTGCCGCTATTACGCCACCTGGTACTGCCCCAATGGTTTTGGGAACTTCCCAGAGATGCACCTCTCGCGGTTATTTGTCTAACAGCTCACCGCAGTCCCATGGCCGCTCAGATTTTGGCCAAACTGGGCTTTAGCCAAGTGTTTAATATCACGGGCGGCATGATGGCCTGGCAAAAAGTAGGTTTGCCCACCCACCGCGATCGCTTGAAAGCGTAATTCACGGATCTACTTGCAAAAACTTGACGAACAAGGAGAATAATTGTCGTGTGGAAGGTATTAGGGTTCATCCAGAAAAATTTAGTCTGGTCTGTTCCTGTATTTATGATCGCGGGTCTGATCTTTGGTGCTGTCGCTAATCCGACTCCTCTGACAGCCTTGATTATTCCTCTGACTTTTCTCATGGTTTACCCCATGATGATTAATTTGCAAATTCAGAAGGTGCTATCGGGAGGAGACTATAAGGTCCAATTGCTCACCCAGCTGATTAATTTTGCGGTGATTCCGTTCTTTGCCTTTGGCATGGGAAGGCTATTTTTTGCGGACCAACCCCTGGTGGCCCTGGGGCTTTTGTTGGCCTCCCTGTTACCCACCAGCGGCATGACCATTTCCTGGACAGGCTTTGCCAAGGGCAATATTAGTGCGGCCATTAAGATGACGGTCATTGGATTGATTTTGGGCTCAATTGCCACACCCTTTTATGCCAAGTGGTTAATGGGGGCAGTGGTGGAGATTCCGTTGGCTAGTATTTTTAAGCAAATTATTATCATCGTTTTCTTACCCATGGTTTTGGGGTTTGTCACCCGGATCACACTGATTCAAATTGTTGGAGCAGATAAATATCAGAAAAACCTTAAGCAGAAATTCCCCGCTTTTTCCACATTGGGTGTTTTAGGGATCGTTTTTGTCGCAATGGCCCTGAAAGCCAAAGATATTATTGCCAATCCCCTAGTACTGCTTTCGTTTTTGATTCCCCTGGCGATCTTATATGTGGGGAATTTTCTCTTCAGCACACTCATCGGTAAGTTCTTCTTTAAGCGGGGAGATGCGATCGCACTAGTCTACGGTACTGTCATGCGTAACCTATCAATTGCATTAGCCATTGCCATGACCGCCTTTGGCAAAGAACAAGGATCTGAAATTGCCCTGATTATCGCCATGGCCTACATCATTCAGGTACAGGCAGCAGCCTGGTACGTTCGCTTTAGCGACAGAATTTTTGGCCCCGTTCCAGACTCCCAATCCACAATGCAACAATCAGCTTAGCCAACACCAAATACCATGCAATTTTCTCTCCTTTCTCAACTACAAAAGCGCTTGATGGCCTGGGGTATGGCAAAAGCAACGGCGGGCGATCTACGGGCGATCAAAGTAACAGGCTGTGAGCACCATGCCAATATGGGCGATCTCAAGCAGGCGCTTCTGAGTAATCTGCACGGTCATGTTCTAGAAATTGGTCCTGGGACCGGAGCGAATCTCAGCTATTACTCGACAGACATTCATTGGCTGGGTGTTGAACCGAACCGGTTTATGCATTCTTATCTACAAGAGGAGGCTAAACGACAGGGGTTGCAACAGGTTGAACTCCATGAAGGTACTGCCGAGAACTTACCCGCCAAGAGCAATACCATTGATACGGTGGTCAGTACCCATGTGCTCTGTTCAGTGAATCACTTAGAGCAGGCTATGGAGGAAATCCACCGGGTTCTTAAACCCGGTGGGACATTTATTTTCCTCGAACATGTCGCTGCCAAATCGAATACCTGGTCCCGTCACCTTCAAGATACGATTGCCCCTGCTTGGAAAACTTTGTTTGATAACTGTCATCCCAATCGTGAAATTTGGAAAGTCTTAGACGAAGCAGGGTTTGTCCCCATGGACTATGACCATTTTCAAATTCCATTTCCGATTGTTGGTCCTCATATTGCCGGCATAGCCACCAAACAGTTAGCCCCTGTAGGCAATGCCACAGTAACCCTGTGAGGCACTTAAGTTTTTGCATCAGGAGCGTATTTAATGGCGGCTACTACCAGAGATGGTCTATTTATTCACATTAGTCGAGGTGCAGAAAATCCTCAACGGATTTTGATGGCCCTGACATTAGCTGAAATGATGGCTGAGGATGAAGATGTCCTGATATTCTTTGATATCAAGGGAGTTGCAATTCCTCTCAAAGGCTCTAAGCCGATTGAATTTCGAGAGTTTGAATCCACCCAAACCTTACTTCCCAAGCTCATTGAAAAAGGCATACATATGTGTGTTTGTCCCATGTGTTTGAAAGTGGCTGGCCACAAGCCTGACGATCTGCTAGAGGGGGTTGAGCTCGCTGAGAAGCATACCTTCTTCAACTTTACTCAGGGGCGAATTTTGTCTTTAAACTACTGATGTTTGTCAAAGGACGTATGTGTTTAAGGCATATTAGTGCATCCCCAACAGTAAGGCACCTTGATAGAAGATAAAACTGGTAACCCAGGCGAGGATGAGCGAAAATCCCAGGGAAAAGAGGGTAAATTTCCAGGACCGTGACTCCTGCAGCAGGGTAGCCACGGTGGCCAAACAGGGGGTATAGAGCAGGCAAAAGATACAAAAGCTATATCCCTGAATAAAGGTGAGTTGTTCAGCCAGCGTTTGGCCAACGGTAGCATCATTTAATCCGTAGATCACCGCCAGAGAGCCCACGACGACCTCTTTAGCCACAAAGCCAAAGATCAGCGCCAGGGTTAGCTGAGGCTCAATACCAATCGGATCCATTACCGGGCTAAGCCATTGCCCAATCTGCCCGCCAAGGGTGTCTAACTCCGTTGACCCTATGGGTAAGTAGGTGACTAGCCACACGGCAATGCATCCTAACAGGATAAATCCCGAAGCTCGGGTGACAAAATCTCTGACTTCAATCCAGCTTCTCAGTACCACCTGGCGTAGGGTAGGAAAACGATAGGGTGGTAATTCTAAAACAAAGGGTTCGTTATGCTTGAACATCGGTTGGAACAGCACCGCCGTGATTAATGCAGCGACAAAACTGAGGAGATACAGCGAGAAAAGGGCGATCGCACCCCGGCCATCGGGAAAAACAGCGGCCAGAATAAAGACAAATACCTGCAACCGGGCTGAGCACAGCGAAAATGGAATCACCAGCATCGTTAACAGCCGCAGCGGCCGCGATCGCATCACCCGAGTGCCCATTAAAGCAGGCACATTGCAGCCAAAGCCCAGCATTTGTAGCACAAAGCTGCGACCATCCAGCCCCAGCTTTTCCATAAAGGCGTCCATCAAATACGCCGAACGAGACAAATAGCCACTATCCTCCAAAACTGCCATCAACATAAAAAACAACATAATCAGGGGGACAAAAGACGCCACCGTGGCAATGCCATTCCAAACACCGTTAATCACAAAATTCTGAATGATGTTCGGAAAAAAGCTCAGCAGCGGTTCAATCAGGTAAGCCTGGATGCCATCCGTTAGCTGCCCCATCACCCCCTGGGCAGGCAAACCCACCGTCCAAATCAACCAAAAGGCCAGGAAGAGGCCGAGAAAAAATAGCGGCAGTCCAAAAATCGGATGCAATAACACCTGATCTAATCGCGCCGTTAGGGTCATTGCCAACTGAGATGGCCAGCTCACAATATCGGCTAAGAGGGTCTTCATCTCAGCTGCGATCGCCATGTCATCATCACCCCAACAATCGTTGTCATGACGAATTCGATGCGCTAACAACGGTGCCGTTAATTGCTGGGCAATGGCGGCATAGGCTCTGCCGTAGCCCTGGCCGTACTTAGCACTGATTAGGAGAACCGGCACGCCCAACCGCTGGGCGAGCTGATCATCGTCAATGCGAATGCCATAGCGTCTGGCTTCATCGGCCATATTGAGGATAGCCAGCGTGGGGTAACCCAGGGCCTGCACCTGCAAGAGCAACCGTATTTGGCGCTCAATTTCAACCGCATTCAGGATAACAACAATTAAATCGATCGAAAAGTCATGGAGAAACTGTCGGACAACAGCCTCATCCTCTGAAAACCCCTTGAGATTATAAATACCCGGTAAGTCGACAAACTCTGTACAGATGCCACCCATTTCCACCTGAGCCTGCAGCAATGCCACCGTCATCCCTGGCCAGTTGCCCACAAACGCAGACGCTCCTGTAATCCGGTTAAAAAAGGTTGACTTACCCGTATTAGGCATGCCGATTAAGGCCACTCGCCTCACACCTTTTTCCGGTTGAATGGTTGTTGTTCTGCCCTGATGAACCATAACTGCACCAAAGAATACTTCAATCAAGTCAGCAAATGCCCACGCTGCAACCGTCAGGCACTGTCAAGTTATTGGTTCTATGGGCACAGGGTTTCAACATGGCGAACAACAATCTGTTCGGCCTCTTTGCGTCGAATGGCCACTTCCGTAGTCGCACCGACTCGAATATGGAGGGGACCGCCAAAGCCCACCTTGCGCAGCACCCTCACCGAACTATTCGCCATGAGTCCCAACCCAGCCAGACGGTAGACAAATGCCTGATTGTTGTGTCCAGAACTGACTTGATCAACAACGGCCAACTCACCACGCTGTAATTCGGATAACACCATAATCAGTTTAATGGTAATTATTTTCATTAATTATGGCAGAAAAGCGCGTCAAATGATCTGTTATTGAATGGATAAAAAACATTGTGAGAAAACAAATCACACGTTTTCTCCTGGTTAGGCAGCAGCGCCAGCAGCGGCCTTAGGGGATTGCACAAAAAAGTCCCAGGTTAAGACTGTAGATGGGCGGATGAGTGATGGGGTAACGGGGGAATTATCTAAGCACAGAAGCCTTAGGGATCAGGATTTTATCAGATCCAAAATGTTGTCTGCAGACAAAAGATAGGATTTTATTGAACCCTCATTCCTAAGGAATGAGGGTTCAATAAAATCCCAAATAACCTATGAAAATGAGATCACCTATCCCCTCCTGGGAGGGGCAATGGGGTGGGTTGGCCGTTAGCGCAAGTGACCAAAACCCACCCCGCCTGACCGGCACCCCTCCCGAGAGGGGAGAGATCGGCAAGTTATTAAATTCTCAACCCTTAGTAAAGTTGAAGCGCGATCTAAGATCTAATTTTGTCACAGAAGCGATGGCGACCTATCGCTTGATCAGAACAAAAATTGCGACAGCGAGAACAAAATAGCCAAATCCCTTTTGTAATTGCTTGGCATCAATCAATCGAGTCAGATAGGAGCCTGAAATTGTGCCAGTGCTGGCCGCTAATGTAAAGGAGGTGACTAAAGCCCAATCCACATTCACCTGGTTTAAGTAGCCCAGAAACCCTGTCGCTGACTTGGCGGCAATAATTAACAGTGAGGTGCCGATGGCTTCTTTCATGGGAATGCCGCCCAGTAATACTAAGGCGGGGATAATCATGAACCCACCCCCCACACCAACAAATCCAGTGAGCACCCCCACACCGATACCTTCTACAGGTATCAAGAGCCAATGATGGCCATGGTCTTTTTCTATAGCATTATCAATAGACATTCCAGCATGGGCTAAAGCCGATTTCGAATGGTTCTTGCGAATCATAAAAATACTCGCAATCACCATGACCAGGCCAAAACAAACTAGCTGAAAAGTCCCCGTAACAAACGGTAAGCCTGCAATCCGGGCTCCCATATAGGCACCGAGCATAGCGGCTGGTGTAAAAATTACGGCTATCTTCAGGTTGACATTACCCTGAAGCCAGTGGGGAATGGCACCAATCAGACTGACCGTGCCGACAATCACGAGACTCATTGCGATCGCACCCTTAGACCCCAAACCCATGACATACACCAGGATAGGCACTGCCAGGATAGAACCGCCGCCACCAATCAGCCCTAAACTTAGACCAATACAGACTGCTAAAAGATGACCAATTAACCAAATCATTAAGCAGGAAGTTCCTTTATATCAACAGCAATATCATGCTGTAACAACAACTTTTCCACATTGCTCATTGGCGGGAACCGCTTCCATAATTCTCTTAGGATCAGGCAAGTTGAGATTATTCATAAACTGGATGAAACTGGCCCGATCTTTGCCAACGAACCGAGGATTAAAACATTTCTCTTCGCCAATCGTAGAGACCGTCTGGCCTTTATAGTCATGGCCTGGATAAACAAGTGTCTCGTCTGGCAACGTGAACAGTCGCTGGGTCACATGGTCGTAGAGCGTACCGGCATCACCACTCTGAAAATCTGTACGCCCACAGCCGCGAATAAATAAGGCATCCCCCGTCAACACATGAGTGCCATTCACCAGATATGACATATGGCTATCAGTGTGACCATGGGTTTCAATCGCTTGAATATTAACGTTACCAACCACCAGGATCTCATCATGGTGGAGATAGCGGTTGGCACAGGCCGCATTCGCATTCTGGGGGACAACGCCTGCGCACCCAGTTAACTCTCGCAGCTTACCCGTACCTGTGATGTGGTCAGCATGGATATGGGTCTCCAAGCAATATTTCAGCACCAATTCTAATTCATTCAAGAGCCTATAATCACGTTCCACTTGCTCTAGAACTGGATCAACGAGCGCTGCCTCTCGGGTCACCAAATCTGCAATCAAATAGGTATAGGTCCAGGTTGATTGATCAAACAACTGACGAAACAACATCGTTTGTACCTCATTCTGCTTGCAAAAATCTATAAAAAAGCAACGGCTACATCCCAGGACTAGACATCACCAACAACAAACAGGATCGCGACGACCACGACTAAAGAAAAAACTGCAAGGTAAGCTTGAACCATGTTATTAGCACCGACTTAATCCAGAAGAGTAAACACAATAGCAATTGATTTATCAAAATCAATCTTATGTACAAGAATATATCACCATATAGTAATTTAATCAAATATTAAGTATTGGATGTGGCGCAAGCGGCAAAGTATCCGAGCACGGTGCTAACAGCCATGGTATTGTCCCAGCATCGGACTTCGGGTTTGTAGATGCCCCATGGGGTTCTCGTCTTGTGCTCAGTGCCAGTGCAGTCAAGTCAACTGCACTGGTGACGGTGTAACCAGTTCTTCCATGAGCTCGGCAACTGACATCATGCGTTGCGATCTACCCGCATTTGTACCGGCAAAAATTAACCCGGTTTCAATATCCCCCCGAGCGGCCCGATCCAGGGCTCGCAGAATGCAATAGGTCTCGTGCTGATCGCGAAATTTACAGCTCTTAAGACAATTAGCAAGGCATTTTCCTCGAGGATTGGGGGTGCCGGCCATAATCTTTTCGGCAAAGGGGTTGAGTAAAGCGCGCCCTGGTAAACCCACCGGGCTGGGTACCAACCTCACATCCTCCGGGCTGGCATTGAGATGAAATTCCTTGTAACGACGATCGGCGTCACATTCATGGGTTGTAATAAACCGAGTGCCAATTTGCACGCCCTTGGCCCCTAGAGCCAGCGCCTGAACGATATCATGGTGATCCCAAATGCCACCAGCGGCAATCACAGGCATGGGAGTCTCAAACTCGTCTTTTAGGTAAGAAACCAGTGCGGGAATGACAGCCGTTGCCGCCCACTCCGGATCGTTAAGGGTGTCTGCCGTCGCCCCCAGATGGCCACCCGCTAACTGAGGATCTTCCACGATAAACGCATCGGGCAAGCGGTCTTGCTGCCGTTGCCATTTACGACAAATCAATTTGGCGGCGCGAACGCTAGAGACAATGGGGATCAGCGCCACTTCTGGATGATCCTTGGTATGGGCTGGTAATTGCAACGGCAAACCAGCGCCGGCAACAATGACGTTTGCACCGTGCTCAACAGCGGTCCGTACCAACAGTTCGTATTCACGGGCAGCCACCATGATATTCACCCCGATAATCCCCGTCGGACTCAGGCGGCGAGCCGTGTTTAATTCATCGATTAAGGCCAATCGGCTGGCGGTTAGAAATTGATGGTGACGCTTTTTAGGATTGGGTTCATCAGCATCGAAATAGGGAGAATTCAGCCCTAACCCTGAGGCTGAAATGATGCCGATACCTCCTTCGTTAGCAACGGCAGCGGCTAAGGAAGCACAGGAAATCCTCACCCCCATACCACCCTGAATAATGGGATAACGAGCAATGTATGAACCAATTTGAAGAGAGGGAAATGCGTTCATCGGTTTAGTTTTATTGGCTAAGGAATGGGGAGTAAACAGTGTTGACTTTGCTGATGTTCGGATAGCCCTCACCCCAGCCCTCTCCCAGGGGGAGAGGGAGCCAGATTCAAAGTCCTTCTCCCAGGGGGAGAAGGATTTAGGATGAGGGCGAAAAGCTGGACATTAATAAATTCTGATTCCTAAGCTTGACTTTATCCATTCGTACAATCGTTACAGAACGATAAATTCAGGGTTCTAGCATTTGTTGAGATATTTTCTGCATGTCACAGGGGGTAACTAACATAGCTAAAAGAAAAGCTTGAAAAGTCGTCGTAACTACTGTGCTTTCCTGGGAAACTCTCTAGCCATTTGGACAAAGGCGAGCTAAGGTCGTTACGTAGATTACTGAGACGAGCGCTGTTACCCGCTTTGGACTAGATTCACTTGAGTAATCAGGTCCGAGCGGATAGAAATTAGGGACTGGATGCCACACTAGAAGACTTGGCTGATGGGACTGTTGACACTTGGGGATTCAGGACTATCTCATCGAATTGGCAGGTGTGAATGATCTGAGCCAGATGCTCCATTGAGCTGCCGTGTGGGCTATGGGCGACTTTCACGGAGTCAATGTCTGGCAAGGATGTGGGGTCATCCGTCAAGATCAGCAGCCGGAAAGATTGGCAGCTATTTTGTTGCTGAACCCGTTGCATAAACTCCGAGAGGGACATATCCGGCAGCGGCTCGGAGACGATGACGACGTCAACAACGATGGAGTCTAATAATATCAGTCCTGTTTCACCGTTGGTGGCTTCACTGGCAATTTCGATGCCAGCTTGCGATCGCAATCCTTTCCGCAAAGCAATACGCGCCGCTTCATCCCCATCCACAATCACCACTTGCACATCGTCTATGGCACCGTTAGCAGACTCACTCACCTCTGCTGCTGGCGCGCCACAGGCAGAAACGTCACTCGCGAACTCAACATCTGCCAGTTTGGCCGCCTTGAGCCGAATCATATCTTCAGCAGAGAGAATCCGAGATTGATCAAAGCCCAGCTCAATCTCCGCATGCATCCCTTTACGCTTCACCCGTTTGAGATTATAGAAACGCTGATTGAGGGTGGTTTGTACAAACGCCCATAAACATCCCAACAAATAGCGTCGCTTAAACGGATCACGGGTAAACCAATATTCCAAAAACTTCCAGCCATAGAAGCGAGCATAGTTGCGCAGAACCCCCTTCAGCACCGCTTCTCGCGTCATATTGTCGGGCTTGATAATGGGCGTCACAAAGTTGTAATGAGAAAAGTCTCGCACTTCGACCTTATCTTCGAGGTCTTGAAACAGTTCTGCAAACGGCCAGGGCGTAAACATATTCCAATTGGTCATGTCTGACTTCCAGTCCCGAGCCATGCGGTAGGTTTCTTCAATAGTCTCAGGGGTTTCATTCGAGAGGCCCATAATGAACTGCACCTCCGCCACAATGCCATTGTCACGCAGTAGTTTTACCGCCCGTTTATTATCGGCAATGGTGGTTTCCTTACGAAAGACATCGAGGTTTAATTGGGCCGCTGCTTCTGTCCCCAGCGACACGTGGACCAGACCAGCTTTACGGTACAGCGGCAGTTCGGCCTCATCCCGCAAGATATCGGTCACCCGAGTATTAATGCCCCAATGAACACCCAGGTTGCGATCTATCAGTTCTTCACACAGACTGACAAAGCGAGCCTTACTGATGGTGGGCTCCTCATCGGCCAGGATGAAAAATCCTATATTGTGTTCTTTGACCAGGTGCTCAATTTCATCCACAAATAGCTTGGGCTTCCGGGCCCGGTACTTCCGCCAGAACTTCCACTGGCAGCAAAACCGACAGCGAAAAGGACAGCCCCTGGCAAAATTAGGCACGGCCACCCGCACATTTAGGGGTGTGTAGATGTATCGGTCCCAATCCAGTAAGGTCCAATCGGGGGAGAGCGTATTTAGATCACGAATCGGCGGATGGGCCGGTGTGACCACCACCTGACCGGCATCATCTAAATAGGCCAGGCCCAAAATTGACTCACGGTCCTGAGAGTCTCGGCCCTCGGCAATGGCTCGAACTAAGTTGACGCTAATTTCTTCTCCTTCCCCCCGAATGATGTAGTCCACCCAAGGGGCTTCTTGCAACACCTCACGGTACATATAGGTGGGATGGATACCGCCCATAATTGCGATCGCATCAGGGCACACAGATTTAGCAATCCGCAGGGTGTCCTGGGATTTATAAATCATCGGGGTGATCGCTGTGGCCATGACAATATCGGGCTGATGTTGCTGAATCAGAACAGCCAGGGCCTCATCCTCGATATAGTTGGTCATGGCATCAATAAAGCGGATGTCATCAAAGCCCGCTTGCTTGAGAGCTCCCCCGACGTAGGGCACCCAACTAGGTGGCCAATTGCCTGCAATTTCAGCCCCACCTGAATGGTAGTTGGGTTGAATCATAAGGATACGCATACAGGGTCCTCCTGATATCAAAAGGGTGCAGTGATTGTGAACGGCAATCAAACCGACTGGGAGAATTGACGAATTTTGCGATCTCGCAAGTAGGTATCGAACACGGCGGCAATGTTGCGTACCAGCAAACGTCCAGCAGGGGTGACCTCAATATGATTCGGTGTCAGCCGCACCAGACCATCTGCAGCCAGGGTTTCTAAATCTCGACGTTCGCGCGCAAAATACGTATCAAAATCCTGCTCAAAATTGAGGTGATATTTCTCTTCAATCGCGCCTTTCGATAGCTCAAACTGACACATTAATTCCATGATCACGGCCCGTCGTAAAATGTCATCCTGGCTGAGGGCAACACCGCGTTCAATCGGGAGTTGGTGAGTGCTAACCTGTCCCCCTGGCGCGATGGCATCATAAAATCCCTTCAGCTGTTTATGATTCTGGGTATAAACATTTTGGAACATGCTAATGGCCGTCATGCCAAAGGCCAGCAGATCGGACTCTGGCTGGGTAGTATACCCTTGAAAGTTGCGGTGTAGCTGCCCCGTTTGTTGCGCTATGGTCAATTCATCATCTGGTTTCGCAAAATGATCCATGCCAATAAACTGATAGCCACGGTGAGTCAGCTGATCAATGGTCATGTGCAAAATATCGAGCTTTTCCGATGGAGACGGCAATGTGGCCGGATCAATATGTTTCTGCTGCACCGGTAACATGTGCGGTAAATAGGCAAAGTTAAACACCGCAATCCGGTCTGGATCTAGGGATAGGGTTTTAGTAATAGTGTCGCTAAATGTGGCCAGGGTTTGGTAGGGCAGACCATAGATCAAGTCAACATTAACACTGTCAAAGGCCGCCTCTCGCATCCAGTCCATCACCTGGAACAGCACTTCTTCTGGCTGTAGCCGATTAATTGCCGCCTGGACCTGGGGATTAAAATCTTGGATGCCAAAGCTAATCCGATTAAAACCAAGCTCTCGCAGCCCCAGAACATAATCGCGGCTAAGGGAGACGGGATTCACTTCAATCGAAATTTCAGCATCCTGAGCAAAGGAAAAATGCTGGTGTAATACCTGCCATAGAAGCTTTACCTGCTCCAGGGTGAGATAATTGGGAGTACCCCCACCCCAGTGGAGCTGGTTAACAACTCGGTTTGCATCCGTCCGAGCCGCAACCTGCTCAATATTGCAAATGAGAGCATCGAGATAGGCATGAGTCGCCGCCGCATTCTGGGTGACAATGGTATTACACCCACAGAAGTAGCAGGCACTCTGGCAAAAGGGAATATGACAGTAGAGAGAAAGCGGTGTCTTTTGATAATTGCCGGTGGCAAAGGCCGCATCAACCGATCGGGCATCAAAGTTCTCTGTGAGCTCAGTCGCTGGCGGATAGCTGGTGTAGCGGGGCAGAGGCTGATTATATTTTTGAATTAAATCGGCATTAAATTCAACGGTTTGAAGCAAAGATTTCATTGTCTAAGCAGATTTAAGGGCTAAAAAAATCCCCCTTGCGGGGGATTGGAGGTCCATAAGAGAGGAGGAATCCTGAGGAGTTATTCTGCAGACACCAATTCAGAGATCTGTTCAGAAGACCGATGATGGCGATGTTCCGTACTACCCGGCTTATCCTGACGAGTAATCAGATCAAATACATGATCGCCAATGGCTGCTTTCACCAATGGCTCCAGCCCATGCATGAC
The DNA here is from genome assembly GCF_000482245.1 of Leptolyngbya sp. Heron Island J. Lineage (GTDB taxonomy): Bacteria > Cyanobacteriota > Cyanobacteriia > Phormidesmidales > Phormidesmidaceae > Leptothoe. Next base: position 72,322 of record NZ_AWNH01000014.1, read on the forward strand.
ATCGCGATTGAGCTGAAATGCTAGATTGGCCTCATCCACAATTTGGTGTGCCAGGCTCTTTTCAATCGGCAGGGAATTGAGCGCAGTCCTATATTTTTCCTTAAAGGCACGCCGAGCTTCCACCGTTGGGATATCGACAAATTCATAGAAGGCGGTGCCGACACCCTCTGGTAATTCAAGGGCTGAGCGAATAATCGCCTTTAAGCCCTGCCCTCCGGAGAGATCGCCCATGTAGCGAACATAGGCGTGGGCCACCAGTAACGAAGGATTCTGGTTGGATAGCTCCCGAATGCGTTTCACATAATGGACGCCTTCGGGGGAGGCCGTAATCTCATTACGCCAATTGTCACCATAGTAAAAGGCGAGATCTTTTTCCAATTGAGACACTCGCTCTAACAAGGAAAAATACATCGGACCCACTACGGAATGATGGGCATGACAGCGTATTTCTTCTTCTAGGGCGCTATATACAAAGTATAGGTTGGCCACCAATTGACGAAAGGGTTCTCTTTCCACAATCCCCTTGAGAAAACATTTCATATAAGCCGTATTTTCTGCCAGGGTATGGGACTTTTGAGTGCCTTCTCGCAGACAGGATGCTAAATTATGGTCCATTGGAAATAACCTCAAATGATGAATGTTGCTCAAACAAAAACGATCTTCAAAAGAACGTCTGGAAGAAAAAAGGCAAGGGATAGTAAAGCTGCTTACTCAGGAGTTGGGAGCCCTCCTTCGCATCTACAGATGATTGATTGGAGATTCTCATCGTTGTCCCTTGCCAGGAAACTTTGGTAATGCTATTAAGGTGTCGGCACCCAGTTCACCCAATCCTGGGGCTTAAGAAAGAAATTCGTCAGATCAGCCTCTGGAGTATCGGCTGTGGGCTCGTAACCATACTGCCAGCGAGTTAGGGGCGGCAGCGACATCAAAATGGACTCAGTTCGACCGTTGGTTTGTAGACCAAATACGGTACCCCGGTCATACACCAGGTTAAATTCGACATAGCGTCCCCGGCGGTAGAGCTGAAACTCTCGTTCCCGTTCGCCATAGGGTTTATCCTGATTGCGTTCGGCAATGGGTAGATAGGCGGGCAAAAACGCATTACCGCAGCTTTGCACAAAGGCAAACCAATCTTCCCAACTTTGGGTAACGGGGCCTACCTGCTGACTGTAGGTAGCCGCATCCCCAGTTAAATTAGGACCGGAGTAGAGATTACCGCGATAGTCCAGGTAGTCAAAGAAGACACCGCCCACACCCCGCGCTTCTTTACGATGCTTGAGATAAAAATATTCATCGCACCAACGCTTAAACGCAGGATAGAACTCAGGATGATGCACATCGCAGGCCTGCTTGAGGGTGGTATGGAAGTGAACCACATCCTCCACGGTGGGATAGTAGGGGGTTAGATCGACGCCACCGCCAAACCACCATACGGGGCCGGCTTCAAAGTAACGGTAGTTGAGGTGCACGGTGGGCACATAAGGATTACGCGGATGCAACACCATGGAGGTACCCGTCGCATAATATTCATGGCCCGCCGCCTCCGGACGTTGGCTGAGGATGGCTGGCGGTAGGGTATCTCCCCACACTTCTGAAAAATTAACACCCCCCTGTTCAAACACTCGCCCATTTTGAATCACACGGGTGCGGCCACCGCCACCACTGTCACGCTGCCAGTTATCTTCTTGAAATTTTGCCTGGCCATCTAATTGCTCTAGGGCAGAACAGATATTATCCTGCAACGTTTTTACATATTGCTTGAAGCGCTGGCGACTATCGCTGGGTGGCAATGGGGGGGAACCGGAGATAGCCGCAGCTGCATTAGCCTGCGATCGCTTAACTTGAAGACTCATGGGTAAATCTTTTTCAACAGGTTTTGCTTTAATCACCATATAGCGATTAAGTAATTACATTCTGTTTTTAGTTTCAAAACTTTACTTTTTGAGACCGACATTATTGCCTATAGAGGAGCAGACCCATGGAAACCATGGCCAAAAAATAAAAATATGTGAAACCTAGTGTATCTAGGTCAGATCATATTATTCTTTTAATACCTATAAAGTTATGAATGGATATTTGAGGTAGAAAAACTCTATGGTCAGTACTACTCCATCCGCTGCCAAGCTTGCCACGGGTCCAAAATCCCAGGTTGAAGAGAACCTGCTGACGCCACGTTTTTACACCACCGACTTTGAGAAGGCGGCGGCGTTAGATCTTTCGGCAGGCGAGGTGGATTTACAGGCAATGCTATCGGAAATGAGGGCTGACTATAATCGTCATCACTTTGTGCGCAACGAGGACTTTAAGCAAACCTGGGATCATATTCAGGGAGAAGAGCGACAGGCATTTGTAGATTATCTGGAGCGCTCCTGTGTTTCTGAGTTTTCGGGATTTCTGTTGTTTAAGGAATTATCTCGCAAGCTCAAGAACCGCAGTCCAATGCTGGCAGAAATCTTTGCACTGATGGCCCGAGATGAAGCCCGCCATGCTGGCTTTTTGAATAAGGCGATGGCAGATTTTAATATCTCCTTAGACCTTGGCAAACTCACTAAAAAGCGAAACTATACGTTTTTCCCAGTGGAGTGGATTATCTATGCGGTCTATCTATCCGAGAAAATTGGCTACTGGCGCTATATTCTGATTCATCGGCATTTAGAACAGCAGCCTGAGAATCGCTTCTATCCGCTGTTTAATTATTTTGAAAGCTGGTGTCAGGATGAGAACCGCCATGGCGATATCTTTAAAGCGTTGTTGCGATCGCAACCCAACATGTGGAAAACCTGGCAATCTCGTCTCTGGAGCCGCTTTTTTCTACTCTCCGTCTTTGCCACCCACAGTCTCACTGTCCACGAACGCACCAAGTTTTATGAAACGCTGGGTCTCGACGCCACCCAGTTTGATATCGACGTTATCCGCGAAACCAACAACACCTCAGCCCGTGCATTCCCTGTGATTCTGAATGTCGATCATCCTGAATTCTTTAAGCGACTGGACCGATGCGCTGCCCGCAATCTAAAAATGAAAGCCATTGCCGAAGGATCAGCCCCTAAAATTTGGAAAATCTTGAGAAAGGCTACCCTGGTGACCAGCACCCTAGGGGATCTGTTGTATCTTTATCTGCTCCGCCCCATTGATGCCGAAGCCATGAGAGAAACGGTACGATAGAACAAAGTGGAGAACCCACACGAGCTCTCAATCTGGGTGAAATAACTCCTAGTACTCGGAAATATCCAATGACTTCCATGGTTGTTCTCATCCATGGAAGTTTGCTAAGCGATCCGGTAGTTCATGCTAATTTAAAGAATTCACTCCCTATACAGCTATGGACAGCAATGAACTTCTCAGTGCCTATAATGTTGGTAAACGCGATTTCTCTGGATTGAGACTTTTAGAGCTTGAGCTGCTTCAACTTGATTTAAGCGATATTAACCTGAGTAACTCTGACTTAAGACAGTCGCGCTTGGGGCGTACACACTTTTGTCGTGCTAATTTTGAGGATAGCAACCTGAGTGAATCCATTCTCTGGGGCAGTGATTTACGCAATGCTAATTTGAAGCATGCACAGCTGCGAGAAACAGACTTAAGTAGTGCACTTTTGAATGACGCCACCTTAGAGCAGGCCAATCTGGTTAAAGCGAGCTTATGTGGAGCAAACTTGAGCAATGCCAACTTAAGAATGGCTTGCTTATTTGATGCTGATTTACGTTCAAATACAGACCAGAGGACCGATCTAGGACATGCCAATCTCAGTCAGTCAGAGCTAAGTTACGCGCTTTTAAGCGGTGCAATTCTCCGAGGTGCTGATTTATCTCAGGCTAAATTATGCCGCGCTAAATTAGCCAAAGATTATCGGCCTGGGAGTTTCCCTACTGATCTTAGCGAGGCTAATCTACAAGGGGCTGACCTCAGCTATGCTGATTTGACCGGAGTCAATCTCAAAGAGGCTGATCTAACGGGTGCTGACCTAACGGGTACATTACTGCATCAGGCAAATCTGTACCAGGCAACTATGCCAAATGGGCAGCGCTATGATTAATATCTCTGGTACTTAGAGAGTATATATAGAAATACCCATTGAGAAATAGAAGTACCCATTGAGAAAAACCTATTAATGGTGTCAAGCCCAGGTGGCTTCAGTTACATGAGCCAGAATAAGCTACCGTCGGTTTAATGCTCCACGGCTTAACGTCGAGCACCATCTCTCTAAAATAGTCATTCTTGGTTTTGCCCTCCCGTTGATCGTCAATGCAAAAGTCGATGGGATACGAATGACCGCATAGATCGGTGTAGTACAAGGTGATTAGATTAATCCCTTTGACCGTCCGTTTATGTTTACCCGACCAATTGATATAAGGGGTAACCTGTTCGATCAAGGTAAGATTTAGTCAGTTCTTAGGGATCAGGATTTTATCAGATCCAACAATGTTGTCTGCATAGGCATGCCATGGCACGCCTGTACGGCAAAAGATAGGAGCTAGTTGAATCCTCATTCCTTAGTCAGTTTTGACGTGTTGGTGCCGTGGTCGAGGGGGCTTAGTTAGCAGCATGACAACTACAGAACTCATCCTTAATGCGGCCAATACAGCTGTCTTTACTGAAACGGGACGCTACCTATCTGATGTGGAAACAGCGATTATTACAGGCGCGATCGCAAACCGCACCTACGAGCAAATCGCCGCAGATTCCGGCTATTCCATCAACTATCTGAAACGGGACATTGGCCCCAAGCTATGGCGAGTCCTGTCTGAGGCCCTCGGGGAAAAAGTTAGCAAAACCAACTTCCAGCAGGCCCTGCATCGCTACCAAACTCCAGTGGAGACAGCCACTAGCCCTGGTGCAGTGAAGTTGCCAGCCCCACCGCCAGCCAAACAGCCCGATATCGATTGGGGAGAGGCCCCCGATGTATCTTTCTTCGTGGGGCGCACCCATGAGCTGGCTACACTCTCCCATTGGATTTTGCAGGATAACAGCCGTCTGGTAGGGCTTTTGGGGCTGGGGGGAATTGGTAAAACCACCCTGGCCGCTAAGCTGGTGCAACAGCTGCAGCATAACTTTGAGATTGTTGTTTGGCGTAGTTTACGCAATGCCCCATCCCTGGGAACTCTCTTAACCCAGTGGGTGCCTCTCCTGTCCCAGCAGCGGGATGCTCGCCCCCGACTTGATGCGCTATTGCAACATCTGCGGGCTCATAAATGCCTACTAGTGTTGGATAATCTAGAAACGATTTTGCAACCCCAACCCCTGGGCTCTTTTCGGACTGGCTATGAAGATTATGAACAACTGCTGCAAATGGTGGGAGACACTCCGCACCAGAGCTGCTTAATTATTACCAGCCGAGAAAAACCGGAGGTGTTGGCTACCCAGGAAGGGGCGGCACTAGCGGTGCGATCGCAAATTGTCCCTGGCATGGCAACAGAGGCCACCGCCCTAATGACCGCAAAGGGATTAGCCGGTTCCACCGCTGATTGCCAAACATTAATTGCCACCTATGGCGGTAATCCCCTGGCCCTCAAAATTGCCGCTACCTCCATTCAGGATCTGTTTGACAGCAACATTAATCTGTTTTTAGAGCAGGATACCCCCCTGTTTAATGGAGTGCGTACCCTGCTTGCCAAACAGTTTGCGCGGCTGTCGGCACTGGAAAACACCCTGATGTACTGGCTCGCCATTAATCGGGAGTGGACTACGGTCACAGACTTACATGAAGACGTAGTCCCCCCCGTCTCCAAAGGACGGATTTTGGATGCCCTAGAAGCCCTCTGTCGGCGCAACCTACTGGAAAAACGAAAGGGACGTTACACCCAACAGCCCGTCATTATGGAATATGTCTGTGGGTGTCTCATTGAACAAATTGTCAGTGAATTAACCACGGGGAACCTTGATTTATTAACTCGCCATGCCCTGGTGAAAACAACAGTGGTGGAATATGTCCGCGACAGCCAGCAACAGCTAATCTTAGGACCCATTGCCCAAGAATTCAGCCGCGTCTGCACGCCCCTTCCGGCGCTAGAACAACAAATACATCACCTACTCGCCAGGTTACGGCAGTTAGGGCTCCAGGGCTCAGGCTATGGTGGCGGTAATGTCATCAATATTTGTCATCACCTAGGACTACCTCTTGCCAACTTCGATTTTTCCAATCTCAAGATTTGGCACGCCTGTCTACAGCAAGTGGAGCTGCATGATGTTAACTTTGCCCATAGCGATCTGACAAAATCTCTTTTTACAGAGACATTTAGCAATATCTTGTCCGTAGCGTTTAGTCCAGACGACCAGCTGCTGGCCAGTTCAGATACCCAGGGGAATATTTACCTGCGAGAGATGCCCTACGGGCAAATAAAGGCTGTCTATTCAGCTCACCTCACCTGGATTTGGAAAGTTGCTTTTAGCCCAGATGGCCGCTGGCTAGCCAGTGGGTCCTATGACGGGATGGTGAAAATATGGGATGTGACAACCGGGCGGTGTGTAAACAGCCTCAACCATGGCCCCCCCGTTGGCTATATTGCCTGGAGTCCGGATGGTACGCAGGTGGCTAGTGTCGGCTTGGGTCCCTGCTTCAATATCTGGGATGTCGAAACTGGAGCACTGGTCAACACATTGAATATCAATGCCCCCCGTCTTGCCTTCGTGGCTTGGGGAAAATGTAGAACATCGTCAGGGGATACCTGTAGTCTTTTAGTCTATCCTGATGGCGACCGTAGAATTTTGATCTGGGATGCGACATCAGGAAAACAGCTGCGGGCGTTATCCGGTCACACGGCTCTGGTGTGGTCAGTTGCCCTCAATAGTGAGGGCACACTGTTAGCGAGCAGCGCCCAGGACGGCACGATTAAGATCTGGGATTTGGTAACCAATGAATGCATTCAGACATTGCACAGTCACTGGGGAATTGCCTGGTCGTTGACCTTTAGCCAGGATGGTCATATGCTGGCGGCCAGCTGTCAAAATGCAGTGGTGGAACTGTGGGAAACGGCCACAGGAAAATTGTTAAAGGTTTTCCAGGGACATATCAGTAATGTCTGGTCCGCTGCCTTTAATCAAACGGGAGACATCCTGGCCAGTGGGGGAGATGATCAAGCTATCAAACTATGGAACACTAAAACGGCAGAGTGTTTACAAACCTGGCAGGGCTATAGCTTAGCGATTTGGGATATCAGCAGCATTGGCCCACACCTGGTAGCCGCCCATCAAGACGGCACCATTCGCTTATGGGAGACCGCTACTGGCATCTGTTGCCACACAATCCAGGCCCACAGCAGTCTGATCTGGGCCATTGCCTCTAGCCCGAACGGTCAAACTCTCGCCAGTGCTTCGCAAGATAAAACCGTCAAGCTATTCAACCTTGAAACCGCTCAGTGTATTCTCATTTTTGAAGAACATCTTAATCTCGTCCTGGCCGTCGCCTGGAATTCTAGCGGGAAAAAGCTAGCCAGTGCCTCTGTTGATAGCACCGTCAAAATTTGGGAGGCGGATACAGGGGAATGTCACCACACTCTGAAACATCAATTTATTGTGAACAGCGTTGCCTGGCATGAGACCGACGACATCTTAGCCAGTGGTGTTCAGGTGGGGCCGATTTACATATGGGATGGTAGCACTGGAGAATGTCTGCAGACCTGTGAAGGGCATACAGGAACCGTATATACCCTCGCATTTGCACCAGCAACTGTTGCGGATCTTATCGGCTGTCAACACTTGCTGGCCAGCAGTTCTGACGATGGCTTAGTGAGGCACGGCGCACTGAAGCTCTGGGATTGGCGATCGGGAACATGCTTGAAAACCTTGGAACATCCAGCCCAGATCTGGTCAATCGCCTGGCATCCTGACGGACGTTGGTTGGCCAGTGCGTCCCAAAATGGAACGGTGCGATTATGGAATGTGGTTACTGGCAATTGCGATCGCATCCTCAATTGTCATGACGATGAAGTGAGAGGAGTCACCTGGAACTCCGATGGCACCTGGTTGGCTACCTGTAGCTTGGATGAAACCGTTCGGCTATGGAGCCCTGAAACGGGAGAGTGTCTGAAAACTCTCAGGGCTAAGCGTCCCTACGAAGGCATGAACATTACTGGGGTAACAGGGTTAACAGATTCTCAAAAAGCAATTCTAAAAAATCTGGGCGCTATGGAAATGCAGGGATAGGGTGCCACAAACAGACTATTTTTCCGATCACCAGAAGCCTTTACTGCCAGCAGTCTTAGAAATTCACAGCGTATTCATGAACAAATCTCTTTAATATAGCTATGATATTCGCGCCAACAGTTAAACACAATTTCACCCCACTGCAGAACCAGTTCACAGTGTTGCTCAGCCGTATCAGCTTGCCAGATATTGTTAATAGTTATGCTTCCTAAATCTTGGGGAGGCGGTAACCACCGAAACTGCTCTTTGCGCTTGGTGAGATCACTCTTGAACTGGGAGAGCTGGCCAATTTCGACATGATTTTGGTAGTACCCATACAAACTGGCTAGGTGTAAATTAACGGAATTAATGGTCTGAGGACCTTCGGTGCCAGGATGCTGAATGGCGTAAGCATCAACCGTAATGGCATGCACCGCAAAGTACTGGGCATTGGAATATTCCCGTGCTAACACTTCGCCGTATCTCGCCCAACATCCTGGCGAAGCATCTAAATAGGCATGGGTGACTCCTGTTGTTGATCGGGGCGTTTCTGCACCACATGAGCTGCATTTGTCCATCATGATTCTAAGGATTCACATCAACTAGAAGAAAATTGGTGATCACTTTGACAGCAAAGCCTTGAATTCTGTTTTTTGATAAACTTCATTTCACCAGCAAACGGTCCCTCGGACTCAATACCCACCGGTATCCATCCCAGATGTAAATAAAACCCATAGGCCCTCAGATTAGGATCATTTTCTGTCACCAGCCAGATTTCTGGAATGCCTGCAGCCCATAGCCAGTCTTCAGCAGCTTGCATTAAGCGACGACCGGCACCGCATGCTTCATAGTCAGGCAAAATAAATATACCAAAAATTGTTTTGTCGGTTTTATTGGCGATGGCAAAGCCAACTGCTTGATGATCAATTTCAGCAATCCAGGCACAGCAATCGGTTTGTAGCATTTCAGCGATCGATTCAGGGGTGATGCCTAAGGCCGCAATTTCTGCGCGAGATTGATGGTTTTCAGTAACGCTGGTTCTGATATCAAAGAGTGTTTCGATATCATCGAGTTGAGCAATGCGGATAATCATATGAGACGCTTAGAGCAATGCGGTAGGGTGTGTTGCGGCAATATAGCCCAACGCACCCTGATAAACAAGAGTCTGATGCGTCACCACTCTGTGTGACGCACCTTACGACAAGGCCGGATAAGCTATCGATTAGGTTGGGGCGTCATCCGTAAATAGGGCTTAATCTCGGTTACCCCTTTAGGAAACTTCTGTTGCGCAGCATCGGTGGAAATCGCGGGTGAAACCACCACATCCTCTCCATCTTGCCAATCAACAGGGGTGGCCATACTGTAGTTATCGGTTAACTGCAGTGAATCTAGCACACGCAAAATCTCATTGAAATTACGCCCTGTGCTAGGGGGATAGGTAAGCGTTAATCGCAACTTCCTGTGGGGGTCAATCACAAACACCGTGCGCACGGTGACTTTGGCATTAGCATTGGGATGAATCATGCCGTAGCGGTTTGCAACGGTTTTATCATCATCGGCAATGATGGGATAGTTGACAGTGGTATTTTGGGTTTCATTAATGTCACTAATCCAGCCCTGGTGGGACTCTACACCATCTACGCTGAGAGCAACCACCTTTGCCCCTCGTTTGGCAAACTCAGACTTGAGTTTAGCCACGCTACCCAGTTCGGTGGTGCAAACAGGCGTATAGTCAGCCGGGTGTGAAAACAATACGACCCAATCATTACCCGCCCAATCGTAAAAGTTGATTTCACCTTCGGTAGTTTGCTGGGTAAAGTTCGGAACAATATCGCCAAGTTGTAATGTCATGATAATCTCCTTTAGTTGAGTAATTGTTGGTTGGTTTGAACAGTCACAAACGATTGGAAGCCCTGTGAGGTATGAAATAATGGGTGGTTAAACCACATCGAGTCTCTGGTGGCGATCGCAACCGCCGTCGCATGGCAATAACAAACATGACACTGAGTCCTGATCTCAAAGTTCGAGCTAGTGATTAGGAAGACACTGACGCATAGGTACGGTGATAGCTTGGGACCGTGACAGCTGAGATCGTCTCGTCAGAAATCAACTGTTTCAGTGGCTGGGCGACAGCCATCGACTGAGCCGTCAAATTGTTGAACAAACTAGTGCTCAAGTAACGCTCGCCTGCACTAGGTTGCACTACTACAATTAGCTTGTCCTTATTCTTCGGACGCTGCGCCACCTGAATGGCAGCACCAAGGGCAGCACCCGTGGAAATACCAGACAAGATGCCCTCTTCACTAGCCAATCGGCGACCGTAAACGATCGCATCTTGATCCGTCACGGGTATCACCTCATCCAGCAGGTCAACCCGCATTAAATCGGGTACAAACCCAGCTCCCAACCCTTGAATTTGATGGGGTCCCGGCTTCCCTCCCAATAGCACAGGACTGGCCGCTGGTTCTACAGCAATCACTTGCAGGGAGGGTTTACGCGGCTTGAGGCTAGAAGCAATGCCAGTGATGGTCCCACCCGTACCCACACCAGCGACAACAATATCCACCTGTCCCTCAGTATCAGTCCAGATTTCATGGGCGGTTGTTTGACAGTGTACCTGAGGATTGATGGGGTTCTGAAACTGTTGCAACATGTAAGCATTGGGGTTCGTAGCCACAACGTCAGCCGCCAGTGCGATCGCCCCCCGCATACCCTCATGTTTTGGTGTCAACAATAACTCTGCACCATAAGCCCTCAGCAACTTACACCGTTCCAGACTCATGTCATCTGGCATCGTCAGCATCAGAGAATACCCCTTCACAGCTGCCGCCATTGCCAAGGCAATGCCTGTATTTCCTGCCGTCGCTTCGACCAAAATCGATTGACCCGGACAAATATCTCCAGCTGCTTCAGCTGATTGAATCATACTGAGAGCAATGCGATCTTTAACAGACGATGTTGGATTCATCCCCTCCAGCTTGAGCACAATCTTGCCCAAACAGCCTTCGGCCTGGGGAATACGATTTAACCGTACCAGAGGAGTATGGCCAATTAATTGAGTAATATCGTGAGCAATTCTCATCACACACCTCTTAAACGGTGGCATACTCAAAGGCAGCACTGGCAAGATCTAGACCCACTACGTTTTGAACAGCGATTTCATCGGTTCGATTGAGAAACGATAGGTATGTTGGTTCGCCAGCTTCTCCGTTGGGTCCGGTGGGTTCAGGTATTAGATTGGTCACTACAGAGTTAGCCACAATGAGTGGTTCCTTAATTCTCGAAAGTGTTTCGTTGTTGGAGTATTCAGTCAAGATAAAAACAGCCCATGGCGTAGGCAGACGTGAGTTCTTAACTGTCCTCTAATATCTCCAACAGTAATTGCTGGTTACCACTTTCGTCGTTATGGAAAAGGTATGGAGTTTCGATAGGGTAGTTATGGAAAAGTATGTTTTATTTACCCTGATAGGGGTCATTGATTGCAGGCGTACTCTTACCCACTCCCAAGAGTACGCTCATATCAGCTACATCCTTGATAGCGAGTCTAATCCCTGAAAATCGACAGATTGAGCGCAACAGGCTCTCCAAGCCAGGAAGCGTGTTTGGTGTGATCGTCAAGATCGTTTCCAGTCAGTCCATGGACAAGTACTGTCAAATCCTTCCGGTTGTTCTCAAGCCATGGGAGCAATCCATCAAACTGGTTTTTATCAAATGCGAGTTGGCAACTCCAACGAGGGTGAGGGCCAACCAGTTTCTGGTGTACTCGACCCACCGTTACCCCAAAACGCTCCCCAGCCTCCTGACACATGGCGACAGCTGTCGTCACGGAGTTTTCATCGAAATAAACATGGGCATGGTAGTGGTCGTAGATGTTGGTGGGTCGGTTTATCATCGGCGTAAAATAGAAGGGTACTGATACATGTCTATCAATACAAGATTAATGGCATTGTGGGTCGGACGTCGGCGTTGCTAAATCTGTGAATGCATTGCATTTCATCGAATTACTGAAGAGTTGCCATATCAAAGCTTTCAAAATCAGCCAAAATTCATCCCGTCATTTAGTAACGCCAGAATTCAGATAAGAATGGGAGATACGCCTATCAATTGTTGAAATAACCGGCCAATTCGATCATTGTGCCCTGTTCAAAGTCTCTTCCTATAAGCGTTAGGTGTTGTGCCAGTGAGATTACGGAAATGTTTATTGAGAGCACTTTGGTTAGCAAATCCACATTCTAGTGCGATCGCAGCAATGGATATTTTCTGCGGTTGTCGAAGCAGCCATTTAGCCTGTTCTACTCGCTGTTGAATGATGTATTTGTAGGGTGGGACGCCCATTGATTGACGGAATAGGCGGCAAAAATAGTACTGACTCATACCTAACAACTCAGCAAGATCAGCCAGCTTAATATCCTGATCTAAATGGGTTCGGATATAGTCAATGGTACGACGCAGCTGATATCGGGAAAGACCGCCATCATAGTCAGGTATATCCCTTTTGCAGGCAACATGATTTTTTAGAAGATGCACGGCTACGGCATTAAGAAAAGAGTCTGTATAGAGTTGTTCGACCGGCCCTGTTGTCTTCATTCCCTCCAAAAGTTGGACAATTAGATGTCGCATCAGCGGATCAAAAGAAGAGTTTCGGTGGAAGTTCAAAATGGCTAACTTCGGCCACGTCTAAGATAGTTCGACTACAGAATTAATAGGTTTTTTGTTTTTTCTTTAGATTTATAATAGATGCCGTCAACGATACCGTCCAATACTCAATCAGCGAGCAATAATACCTTTTAAATATGGATGCCGATTTTTCAATCCGTCAGCTGCGCTATTTCATGGTGGTAGCAGAGGAATTAAACTTCACCCGCGCGGCAGAGCGATTACAGATTGCTCAACCCCCACTTAGTCGGCAAATTCAGAGTTTAGAGCAGACGCTGAGATTCACACTACTAGAACGCACCAATCGACGAGTCGCGTTAACGCCAGCAGGTGAAGTATTTTTGGCAGAGTGCCGCCAAATTCTCAACCAGATGGAGCAGGGTATTCGAGCGGCTCGACGGGTAGCCCATGGTGAAGCGGGACAGCTGTTTCTGGGGTTTGAAGGGGCTGCCCATAATCAGCTGATTCTCGAAATCATTCGTCAGTTTCGCACCCAGTTTCCAGACGTGGAGCTGATTATGCAAGAAATGCCCTCTGGCAAGCAGGTGGAGGCATTACAACAAGAGCAACTCGACATGGGACTGATTGAGCCCATTGCTGCAGAGGATGGACTCAAAGTTGCACCACTTTTGTCTGAACCGCTGATAGTAGCTCTGGCTGACAGCCATCCATTAACTTGCGAAGAACACATTGACCTAAGTCAGCTTGCTGATGAACCCTGGGTGACGGGGCGCAGTAATGATGGCTGCGGTTTATTGTTGCGACTTTTAGATGCATGCCACCAGGCAGGATTTGCGCCCAAAGTTAAGCAGGAAACCAATGATCTGCTAATGACTCTGGGATTTGTAGCGTCTGGTTTGGGCATTACCTTGCTGCCGAAGTCGAGTCGGCTTGCCCAGGCTGGCATTGCCTATCGTCCGATACAACCACCTACTCCTGAGGTGCAGCTTGCGATCGCATGGCATCAGCAATCACCCGTCGTCGAGTCTTTTTTGCAAGTAGTAGAAGCATGCTACGGGGTTAAATTAAATATGGGGTAAATGTCATCTCACCACCTACAACATTTAAAGCAAGTGGCTTACCAAGATCACGCCTAAAATCGCGAGGCATTCTCGGTTTCTGAGGCAACCTCATCTCCTTTACCAAAGAAGGCCGGAAAGGGGTTGGGAATAGTCAACTTGGGACTCAACAGAAGACAGCCCCATTGAGCCCGCCACCCATTAACCGCAAAAAAATTTATTAAAGGGTTGACATCTACCATCTAGTAGGTAGACAATCTAACTATGAAAGGAACGGCTCAACAAATTCTGAATGTTGCTCAAGATCTCGTACGTTGTCGGGGGTATAGCGCCTTCAGCTACGCCGATATCTCACAGCAGGTAGGCATTCGTAAGGCTAGCATTCATTACCACTTCCCTTCCAAGGAAGCACTCGGTAAGGAGTTGGTTAAGCGATACCACACCAACTTTCAGCAAAAGTTGAAAGCCATTGAGCAGTCTGAGTCCGACCCGCACCAGCAGCTACAACAGTTTGTGGGGCTCTACCGGAGTGGCCTCAGCGAACGCCAGATGTGCCTGTGTGGCATGTTGTCCGCTGAAATTGAAGTCCTACCCGACTCCATTCAAGAGGAGGTCAGAATTTTCCTTTCAGAGACACAAGCCTGGCTCACAGATCTACTGGCATCAGGGGAAGCCGCCGGTCACCTACAACCGCGCATCTCTCCCGAGACTGAAGCCTCGCTTTTGCTGGCAACGGTCCAGGGGGCACAGCTGATAGCCCGTGCGGCAACAGATAGCGAAATGGCGTTTGATGCCATTGCCAAACCTCTGTTAGCAACCCTCAGCACCGCTGGCTAATTTTTTTACTCGCTTACCTACCTACTAGTAGGTAATTTATTTAAAAAGGAGACAGTCCAATGACTCAACAATTCGAAGGACAAAAGCTTATCGTAATTGGCGGTACTAGCGGTATGGGTAAACGTGTTGCCCAGCTAGTTTTGCAAGGGGGTGGGTCCGCCGTTCTGATTGGCCGACGAGCTGCAAAGCTCCAGGCTGCTGTCAAGGAACTCCAGGCATATGGACCTGTGGTCGGTGAGCAAGCCGATATTACTAAACCGGAAGAACGTCGGGCGCTGAGCGATCTTCTAGCGACAAAACATGCCGATGCCACCCTGTTGGTCAACGCGGCTGGAGTTTTTTTACCTAAAGCATTTTTAGAGCATACCGAAGCTGACTACGACCTATACCTCGACCTCAACAAAGCCACCTTCTTCCTCACTCAAACAGTGGCTAAGAAGATGATAGAACGTGGTGAAGGTGGAGCCATCGTCAATGTCGGCTCCATGTGGGCCAAACAAGCCATCCAGGCCACGCCCTCATCGGCCTATTCCATGGCCAAAGCCGGGCTCCATTCCTTAACTCAACACCTGGCCATGGAGTTAGCTAGCAACAACATCCGCGTCAACGCCGTATCTCCAGCCGTGGTCGAAACTCCAATTTACGAAGGGTTTATTCCCAAAGATGAGGTACATGGCACATTACAAAGCTTTAATGGGTTCCATCCCATTGGCCGTGTAGGCACCCCAGAAGATGTAGCGCAAGCCATTAGCTTTCTACTCTCCAGCAAGGCTACCTGGGTCACTGGCGCAGTTTGGGACGTTGACGGTGGTGTGATGGCTGGACGTAACCAATACAACTAGCCGACCCAACGGCACCAAATACCACTCAACAGTTTTTTTAAGAGGTTTAAGCCATGAAAATCTATGCTGATCTGAATCAACGAGCTGTTGTTTTTAGCGACGATCTCCCTTGGGTTGATTCTCCTATGGCCGGTGTGCAACGCCGCATGCTGGAACGGGATGGAGAAGAAGTTGCCAGAGCGACTTCCATTGTCCGCTATGCCCGCGGTAGCTACTTTTCAGCCCATACCCATGGCGGCGGTGAAGAGTTTTTTGTGTTAGCAGGGGTATTCTCTGACGAGCACGGCGACTTTGGACCTGGCACCTATGTGCGGAATCCCGTGGGTTCCAGCCACACGCCCCACAGCAAAGAAGGCGCAACCATTTTGGTCAAGCTGCGGCAAATGGACCCACAGGATCAACAACAGGTCACTATTGACACCACTCAGGCGGGTTGGGCTCCTGGCTTAGTAGAAGGGCTCCAGGTGTTGCCGCTCCACGCCTACGGTACTGAGCAGGTGGCGCTGGTGAAGTGGGCACCAGGGACAAGGTTTCAGTCCCATCGTCACTGGGGTGGAGAGGAAATTTTTGTACTCGCAGGTGCGTTCGCGGATGAGCACGGTGTATATCCTCAGGGCACCTGGCTACGCAACCCTCCCGACAGCATCCACACGCCGTTCAGTGATGCAGGCTGTCTGATTTATGTGAAGACCGGGCACTTGTCTACCTAGCAGCGTATCTTGCTGCCCAAAACAAACGAAGCCTCAGCTACCAAGTAATCAGACGCCTTGTAGACCCATACTTCGGACCCTGTCGCAGTTGCGATCGCATGAAACTAGTAATCAAAGAAACGGCTTGCTGCAATAGTTTATTCACAGCCATTGCAGCAAACCGTCAAGTGTTCACTTAGCAAAATTTAGGCTAAAGAACTAGCAGCAGTGCCGAATAACAAACAGCGCCTGTAACAAACATGCCAAAGTGACTCTCCTGTTCTTCCGGTAATTCTTCTTTGAGCACATTGAGGATAATGCCACCTGCCACTAAGGCCCAAATTGCAGCGATAGCAGCTCCAGTTTCGTGCATGCCACGTCCTAATATCCAGCCCAGGAGAATAGCCGCAGCTAAAATCCAACGCCCAACGCGATCATAGGCCTGTTTGTGATGCTCCTGTAGGCCAATGTCGTTGACTAAAAAGTGTAGAGACAGGGCGAAAAATAACAACAGACAGGCGACTAATCCATGGCTTTCAGCCTCCCATAGCAGAAAACCGAGTATGCCATTGTAGAGAGCAAAAGAACTGATATGGAGCCAGAAAACACCTGGATGGGTGCAGTCACTGCCTTTTGTTTTTTGTTGGTGCGATCGCGACCTCAACGCCAACTTCTCTAACCCATAAAAAATAGCTAAACCCGCTAATGCCAGAATATAAACATGGTTTTCCAAATAGGCCACAAGCGGTACGCTGCTGTGCTCCACTTCGGCTTGGGCCTGACTCAACTCAGGAAGAATATCCAGAAAAATATAAGCAATCGACACACCGCCTGCAATTGACACCCACCAGCGTTGAGGAATACGACGTACCCACTGGGTCCGGCTAGCAAATACATGCACCAAACCCAGGCAGACTGCTAATGCAAAACCAACAAAGCTAGTATTGACATCCATAACGAGTACGCCTTTTCTCTAAAAAGAATTTTCAACCACAAGTTGTTCAAGGGGTAACTGACCAGGCTTGGGCCAGGGCTCTTTAATCCCCTTACCAATCGCCACCATCGGCCCAATCACATGATCATCTGGTAGCTTAACTAGTTCAGCCACCTTGGCCAGATCAAAGCCAATCATCGGACAGGATTGATACCCTAGCTCTTGCGCTGCCAGCATTACGGTCTGCATTGCCATCCCAATCGAGCGTTGCGCCTCGTCTCGCTGTAGCCATTCCCGTCCTTCATGGAATGGTCCCATCCATCCCACTAACAGATCAGACACCTCCTTAGGCGCATTGGCCCAATAGCGCTCGGGATTCTTCTGCCAGGCCTTCATGTCAGCCGCAAACAGAATGAGTAATGAAGCATCGGTCATTTGAGCCTGATCGTTACCGTATTCTTTGCGGATTTTGGCTCGGAGTTCTGGATCTCGTAAAATCACAAATCGCCAGTGCTGAATGTTAAAGCTAGTAGGTGCCTGAATCATTGCTGTCAATAGCGTTTGCTCTTCCTCTGCGGAAAGCCTATGGTCGGAGTCATATTGTTTGACAGCGCGCCGTTTGTAAATGGCTTCAATGGCATTCATTGTGTGTGGTGCATCCTCACTTACGTCAGGAGTATTCTAAGGGGAAAGGTAGACATCAAGTCTTGTCAGTTCTTGCTAGAAATATTGTGTTTTTGTTTTTTGCTATTGCTGATTTAAGAGATACACCTATTAACTCACCTGATAAAGAGCTCAAAGCTCTTCAGATTAAATCATCCCGAGGCTCAGCAACGCCTGTTTTTACATATCAACATTTATTACAGTGCGATTCTAATATCCAGAGGTGTTGTTCCACTATGGCGGCAATCTTTGTATACATTTGGGCCGTTGCAGTATCCCCAAGGTCAGTGGCTTGAGCAATTCCAATCCAAGTTGGATACATTTACTGTGTGAGGATATCCATTGAGCCAGTCCCAGATATCATCAGGGGTATCAGCCCTGGTTTCATAAACCCTGGCTCATAAAATTTAGGCTCTTGAAACAAGGCAGAGCTGGTATTAAATCCATCCATAGCTTTTTATGTCCGGACTAACTTGATGTGACTGAAACTAGACAATAGTTTCTAAAATAGATGATTTCCAGGCAAGCGATCTGATCGATTCTTGCCAACAGGAGTCACATCTTACAATTGCCTCAAATTGGGGGCAAACGCCTTGTCTTTGAAGATCTTCTTGTTGAACAACAAATAAACGCCACAAAGGATGAAAGATCGCAAGAATAGAAAAGATTTTTGCTCTGTGGATTAGCTAGATTATGCTTAATCAAACAGAGGATATGGCTTAGGGCTTGTTAATGAGTAACATCATACTTTCTGCAGTTTTCCCTCTTATTAAGGGCTACTGTGTACACACAAGTGATCGTAAATAGCATTTACAGTTGACTAACTCCCTCTAACTCTCCCTTTGCAAGGGAGAGGGCTGTGTTCTCCCTTGCAAAGGGGGATAAGAAGGGTAATGCAAGATTTTGAACTCCTTTCGAGAGGTGTGTACACGGTTGCTGATTAAGAGGGATGGAGGGGAATTGTTAAAACCTCGGTATGCTAGAAGATCCCTCTGCCTCCTTACAAACGAGAGGATGCTAAAACCATCAGGTTATTACCTCAGTTTGAAGTTTGTTTTTTTGCTCTTAAAAAGATATAGAAGAGGAGAGTTAGATGGCTACGTCGTATAACTACAATCGCTTGAATAAGGATAATGCTGCTTTACTGATGGTAGATCACCAGGCGGGGTTAGTCTCTCTTGTGCAAGATTATCCTCCCAATGAGTTTAAGAATAACGTTCTTGCCCTGGCAGATGTCGCGAAGTTTTTCAACCTGCCTACCATTCTGACCACCAGCATGGAAGAAGGCCCCAATGGTCCTCTGGTTTCAGAACTCAAGGAAGCGTTTCCTGATGCACCGTATATTGCTCGCCCTGGACAAATCAATGCCTGGGACAACCAGGACTTCGTAGCTGCTGTTAAGGCAACTGGCAAAACACAGCTGCTCATTGCCGGGGTGGTTACCGATGTTTGTGTGGCCTTTGTGGCACTGTCAGCAATCGAGGCAGGCTTTGAGGTATTTGTAGTTACGGATGCCTCCGGCACATTCGATGAGGGTGTCCGGGCCACAGCGTGGGAACGGATGAGTGCTGCTGGCGTGCAGTTGCTCAACTGGTTTGCGGTTGCGTGTGAACTGCACCGTGATTGGCGCAACGATATGGAGGGGCTGGGCAATCTGTTGTCTAACCATATCCCGCTTTATCGCGGATTGATGATGAGCTACCGCGCGCGCACGGGCAAATAAAGGTGAGATCGGGGCATGAAGCTGGATACGAAGAATGGATCAGGGGCATCGCCGCCGATGCTCGACAGGTTGAGGGACACTTGGGTGTGAACATTCTGCGGCCACAACCTGGAACCTCAGCAGACTATGTAATTGTGCTTCAGGTGGTTGTTTGTTTGATAGTTATCAACGGAGGTAATCATCATGGGTAAGTTTCAAGGTTTTGATAGAAGAGGTTTTCTCAAGTGGGCATTAGCCACCGGGTTTTCTACAACTCTCCTTAATAAAGGCCGAACCTGGGGCCAAAATCCGGTTGATGCTAAAGCGAATCTGATTCTGCATAATGGTCGCATTGCCACTCAGGACGGCAGCCACTCCTTTGCAGAAGCTGTTGCTATTAAAGATAATCGCTTTCTAGCAGTCGGTTCAGAGAAAGAGATTATGGCCTACAGAGGCGATCAGACCGAACTGATTGATCTCAATGGTCGCACCACCATTCCGGGCTTGAACGACACCCATACCCATCTGATTCGCGGTGGCTTGAACTACAACATGGAGCTGCGCTGGGATGGAGTACCCTCTCTTGCTGATGCCCTACGCATGTTGAAAGACCAGGCAATTAGAACTCCGGCCCCTCAGTGGGTGCGCGTAATCGGCGGTTGGAGCGAATTTCAATTTGCTGAACGGCGGATGCCCACCCTGGCAGAAATTAACGCAGTGTCTCAAGATGTGCCAGTCTTTATCCTTAACTTATACAACCGGGCATTGCTCAACCGGGCTGCCCTTAGAGCTCTTGGCATCGATCGCAACACTGTTCCCCCAACGGGGTCTGTGATTGAAAAAGATAGTCAGGGCAATCCAACCGGCATGCTGATTGCCAAGCCTAACGCGGCCATTCTATATGCTTCGATCGCACAAGGTCCCATCCTTGGTCTCGAAGATCAGATAAACTCGTCTCGCCACTACCTGCGTGAAATGAATCGCCTGGGCATTACTGGGGTAATCGACGCCGGCGGTGGAGGCCAAAACTACCCCGATGATTACCAGATTATTCAAAAGCTTCACGACGACAACTTACTCACCGTACGAGTTTCCTATAATCTGTTCACGCAAAATCCGGGCGCAGAGAAAGAAGACTTTGAGCGTTGGATTGACATTGCTAGCCCTGGGCAAGGGGATGATTTCTATCGGCTTAATGGTGCCGGTGAAATGTTAGTGTTCTCCGCCGCCGATTTTGAAGACTTTACCGAATCCCGACCTAACCTAATGGCAGACATGGAAGGTCAGCTCACCGAGGTGATTCAGCTGTTGGCAGAAAACAACTGGCCCTTCCGTCTCCATGCCACCTACGATGAATCCATCACCCGATTTTTAGATGTCTTTGAGCAGGTTAATCGAGATGTGCCCTTTGACAACATGCACTGGATCTTGGACCATGCTGAGACCATTAGCGATCGCAACATCGAACGAGTCAAAGCATTGGGTGGCGGTATCGCGATTCAACACCGCATGGCCTACCAAGGTGAATACTTCATTGAACGCTATGGCTTTGAAGCCGCCAAACACACGCCACCGATCAAGAAAATTCTGGCCGCAGATGTTCCCCTGGCCGCTGGCACTGACGGTACTCGCGTGGCCAGCTATAATCCTTGGGTTGGACTATACTGGCTGGCATCTGGCAAAACTGTTGGCGGCACCACACTATACACTGAAGATAATCGTTTGGCTCGGATGGATGCGCTCAGGTTGTACACCGCTGCAACTGCCTGGTTCTCTAACCAAGAAGGTAATCAGGGAGCCATTGTGCCCGGTCAGTTAGCTGATTTGGCAGTACTTTCAGAAGACTATTTCTCTATACCAGAGGAACGTATTAAGCATCTGGAATCTGTTCTGACGATTGTGGATGGTAAGCCCGTCTACGGAGCCGCAGAATTTAGCAACTTCGCGCCACCCCCTCTGCCCGTTAGTCCCAACTGGTCGCCAATCAACTATTATGGCGGCTATCAAAACGACTCGGGCATTATTCACACAGGGTTGTCGCAGGTGAAGTCTGTGGTGCGATCGCAAAATCCATTCCAAATACGGCCCAAACAATCCTCTCTAAATATGGCGGGCAGTCTATCTCACTTTTGGGGTGGGCTAACCTGTGCTTGTTGTTAGGAGAAATTGGTTGGTTACACAACTACCGTCGGAGTTTATCAATTAATTGGGCGGCAATTATTTTTGCGATCGCACCATTATTGGTTGCCCAGTTTAAAGAAACTACAGGGCCAACGGAGATAGCTACCCGTTGGCCCTGTAGTTTCTTTAGTATTCAAACGACTGATGTCGCCGGTAAGCGTTAACTTTGAATGCTTTCTACAGCTGCATCACTACTTTTTCTTAGGAAACTGGTTGATATGAGCAACACCGTAGAAGATCATTTCTTTATTCCGCATACGGATTTTATCAATACGCAGCTGAGTGCCATCTAGGGCAAATGAATCTAAATCTAACAGGGCATTAACATGGGCAACAATTGCTTCACCCAGGGCAACGTCCGTATCCGTTCCTCCACAGCTCACATCCACAAATGCCAGCTTAGTGCGGTCATACACTTCCACACGAGCAGTCAGCGAGACAAACTGAGGTGCAGCAGAGCTACTGCCTATGCGCACCTGACTGGTTAAACTAACGGTTCTATCATCATTCAGATTCATTTCAGTATTACTGAAATGGAGAGCTTGCCCCTCAAACTCCATCCGTTGGAGCTTTTCAACCACAAACGGCGTATTGAATGAGGTCGTCAAATCATCTTCAGTCAGCACTACACGCATCGATGCTTGGGTGGGCTGCTTCAGACGTATCTGACCTTTGAATATGGCACCAAAATCGAGGGATACAGCCTGCACAAACAGTTCCATCGCCTTAATGCGAAGACCGTTGTACATCAGCATGCTGTGGCCGACAAAGTCAAAGCCATCAACGCTCCCCTGCAGAAGCTTAGCCACAGGCTCAGCTCGTACAGTTGCCTCAAGCTTGCCTGTACGCTTAAACAAGGCTGCGATGGCAGTACTAACTGCCTTGCTGACAACCTGGTCGCCGCCCTGTCCTGGAAATGGTAAATTGCCTAGCACGAAGGATGTCATTCCTGTTCAGTGAGCGATTTCAAAGGCTTCAAAGCCGAAACCAATCTATAAGTGGCCAGATACATTATGTACCTTTTCTTAAGAAATGTAACTGGGGGTAACGATACCTTTACCTTATCAGTGCGATTGAAAAGACTAAAAGATTATAGTGCAGATTTTGTCTACGGCTCGGGACAAATGAGCCAGACACAGCAGGAAACGAGCCAGTGGAAGAAAATTTAGAACCTTGAAACCTGTCAACTTCGGACCACTTTTTTCGTCCTCCGTCCTCCGCCACAGCCTCCATGGCCCGTCGGTAAACATGATGGCAGCCGTTAAAAACCGTCAAAACGGCAACAGACAAAGCGATGACAGTTGGCAACGATAGCGAGTATAGAATTTCCTACAGACACGCTTTAGTAGACTGGGGTAGTTATGGTTTCAATAGAAAAAGGTAAATCATTGGGTCACTACCCCCGAGGATGTACGTTTTCTGAAAGTGATTGGGATGCGATCGCACCCTTCTGGTTCCCCGTCGCCTTTAGCAAAGACATCACTGACAGCCCCGTCGCCGTCGCCCTATTAGATCAGCGTCTGGTGATTTGGCGCACCAGTCAGGGCGTTTCCGCCGCCAATGATCTGTGTCTCCATCGGGGTGTACCCATGAGTATGGGACATATCAAAAACGACCAGCTGATCTGTAAGTATCATGGCTTTCACTACGACGCCAGTGGAGCCTGCACACTGATTCCTGCCAATCCCCAGGCCAACATCCCAGCCAGGCTCTGCCTCAAAACCTATCCTGTCCGCGAAGCCTATGGCCTAGTGTGGACCACTCTCACCGGAGACGGCAGCGATGCCAACTTACCTCAGCTACCGGAATGGGATAGCCCCGATTATCAGCCGATCTTGCCCGATAGCCTCGATATCAACGCGGCAGTCGGTCGTCAGATGGAAGGATTTCTTGATGTGGCCCACTTTGCCTGGGTCCACCACGAAGCCTTTGCTAGTCGTGATAATCCAGAGGTGCCCCCCTACACGGTCACACCCATGGCCCATGGCCTCCGGGCAGAGTATCTAAGCACGGTGAGCAATTTCCCAAAGGCCCTACAGCATCGGGCTCCGGATAATTTTCAATGGCTGCGGGTCTTTGATGTGTTTCTGCCCTTCGCCGCTATTTTACGCGTTCACTTTCCCGAGGGTGGGCGGCTATGCATTTTGAATGCCCCATCTCCGGTTTCAGCCCGCAAGACGCGGCTGTTTTCTCCCCTATGTCGCAACTTTGACCAAGATCAGCCCCTGGAGCCGGTCTACGAATTTAATCGACAAATTTTTACCGAAGATCAAGAAATCGTAGAAGCTCAGTATCCCGAGGATTTGCCCCTGGATCTACGGACCGAGTACCACATTGAAGCAGATAAGACATCCATTGCCTATCGAAAAGGCTTGGCTAAGCTAGGTCTGAGCAAGGTGTATACCGCTTGATCCGGTACATAACTTGCCCTGGCGAAAAAAGACTCTTCACGTCAAGTACTGGGCTCGCCATCAGGTGCTTAAGGTATTCTGGTTCTGTGCATTGAAGATGCCACACAACGCTATACAGCCCCAGCAGGCTACAGAATGTACTCATGCCGACAATGACAGCTTGAACAACAAAGGCTTTGTGCTGCCCATGGGATACTACAACCATCCGTAGAGCAGTCCACACAGATAGGAGAAGATAGTCATAAGTGGCAGAATCAGGGGATTACTTTGGCAACCCATTGATAAATATTAGGAAAGAGCTGAACAGCTCGGCCATAGTTGTGAGTAAAACTGTCCTAAAAGATAGGAGTAAAGGCATCCAAAAAATAGAAAAATCAGCCACAATCACTGAGATTTGCATGTGTAGACGCTACTGGATAGGCGATGGCGCACTGCTCTGGTTAGAAGAGAGATTACAGATTGCTTCAGCCAGTGATGATAGAGATAAAGAATAATAAGACTGGCTGGCAAACAGAAGAGAAAGAGACCTGGTAATATATGGGTGACGACATGCTCGCAATTTCAAAAATAAGTCAAGCGTTTAAACGTTCATTTTTTTAAGAGACTGGCTGAAGTTAAGTAATTATGCAGAAGTAGAAATTGTTCAGGCTCGTACTTACTATAGAAATTTAGTGTTTTGTCCATGCACCACATGTGCGCCTAGTGTGATGCAAATGTGACTTTTATGGAATACTAATGCATCATGTGTTGGTAAGAATGGTCTTGTGCAAGACCTTCTCACCAGTTCTTTTAAGATACTAACTTTAAAATAAGAGGCATTACCATGAGTGTTTTTAATATTGGCTGGCTTAGCTCAGTAAGTGGAGATTTGAAGCATATATCTCTGGTAGGCCATACTTTTCTCCATTGCAGGCCCATTAGTGTTACCCAGTTGAGGCTCTTACTACATTAGGCCTGTTGTGCTTCGGTACGGCAGCTTATTCCAGACGCTCTATTTTTTGCCCCGTCGGAGTTGGCAAACGCTGACTGGAGAAGCTCGAACTCGCATTTTGCTCTGGTACGTTTTGCTGTTGGGACTTTGTGTCGCTATGGCAGTACCCCTGATGCGTTATTTTGTCATTTCTCAGGTCAATGCCCGTGTGCGAGAAGAGCTAATTGAGGATATGGCAGCTTTTGAAGGGCTGCTGAACGGCGAGTATAAAGTCTTAGAAAGATTTGGTTTAGGGCAGGCAGAGCTAGAATCTCAAGACTTAATGTTGCCGCCTAATAACCAAGAGGATTTAAAGCAGGTCTTTCAGCTTTATGTCACACGGCGCATCCCTGAAGATGACACAATTTTTTTGACATTTTTAGGATCGGAGTTCTATCTAGCTAGTGTTGAGGCCCGACCTCAGCTACTGCAGCCTGGGTCTACTTTATTTCAGGGCTTTATCAGGCAAAATCACCCCTACCAGGGTGAACAGGAGACAGGCGATCCAGATGTAGGGAGTGTTTTGTTTCATGTACGACCGATTAAGGCCAATGATCAGCGATTGGGTACTTTTGTTGCTCTGCATTTAAATGCAGGAGAACGGCAAGAAGCATTTGACGTGCTGAATGGCGTCTTTAAAATTATGGTGTTTGTGTTGTTAATGACACTAGTAATTGCCTGGATGATGGCTGGTCGGGTGTTATCCCCCCTGCGCCTATTAGCAGAGACAGCTCGTACTATTACAGCAACTGATCTGACCCGGCGTATTCCAGTGCAAGGTAAAGGGGAGCTGGCTGACTTGACCGGGACATTCAATGACATGATGGATCGCTTGGAATCTGCCTTCGCTACGCAACGTGACTTTGTGAATGATGCAGGTCATGAACTGCGTACACCAATCACAATTATCCGTGGCCAGCTTGAGGTAATGGAGTGCGTCTCACAAGAGCAGCAGCAAACATTTGATTTGGTGATCAATGAACTTGATCGGATGAATCGATTTGTTCAAGATTTGCTGTTACTGGCCAAAGCAAAGCGTCCTGACTTTTTAAGATTTGACTTAATCGACTTGCAATCATTTACCCAAGAATTATTTACAAAGATTAGTATGCTGGCTGAGCGTAATTGGCAGCTAGAGACGATTGCCAATGGCAAGTTAGTGGGTGATCGCCAGCGGATTACGGAAGCGGTGATCAATCTTGCCCAAAATGCGGCTCAGCATACTCAGCCTCAAGATGCCATTGTTCTCGGCTCTTCAATTCAAAATAGATCTGTGCAGTTTTGGGTCATGGATACTGGCGAAGGCATTGCCTTGGAAGAACAAGAGCATATATTTAAACGCTTTGCTCGGGCATCTAAGAGTCGCCGTAAGTCAGATGGCGCAGGTTTAGGCCTGGCAATTGTTAGAGAAATCACAGTAGCCCATGGTGGTGAGGTGCGGCTGAATAGTCAACCAGGAATGGGCTCTACATTCATCCTGATATTCCCTCTAGACCCTCCTATGGAGATGGCTCGCTATGACTAATATTTTGATCGTTGAAGATGAACCGGGCATTGCGGAGTTTTTGGAAAAGGGGTTGCGATCGCGCAATTTTGCCCCCTCCATCGCTAGCAATGCCCAGCAGGCTTTTAATCGAGTTCAACACCATGATTGCGATCTGATGATTTTAGATTTAAGTTTGCCAGGCAAAGACGGACTTAACATTTTAGAACATCTCAGGAGTCAGGGAAAAAGCTTTCCTATTATTATCCTCACCGCTCGGGACAACATTGAAGATAAGCTGGCTGGACTCGAAGGTGGTGCCAATGACTATATGACCAAGCCATTTCAGTTTGAAGAGTTGGTTGCCCGCATTCGCCTAAGATTACGCGATGGTGCTGCCCGAGAAGATACCGAGGAAACACTATTGTCAGCAGGTAATATGGTCTTAGACCTACGTAGACGAATCGTTAAAGTAGAAGATCGGTCTATTGAGCTAGCCACTCGCGAGTATGCTCTGGCGGAAGTATTATTTCGGGCAGCCGGTCAGGTAGTTAGTCGGGAAGAGTTGCTCAACAAGGTCTGGGGATATAATTATGATCCTGGATCTAATATTGTCGAAGTCTATATTGGTTATCTCCGCAAAAAAATGGGGTCTGGTGTGATTGGAACAGTACGTGGAGTTGGTTATCGGCTGCTCGTATAGTCGTATAGACCCATGTGTCAGATGGAGTAAAGCAAAGTATGACTGTTTTCAGGATTGATAACAAGATCTATGGGATAAATCTCTTACTCTTGATTAGAAAATTCTAATTATTAGAATTTTCTAATTATTTGGAGGAATTAATCTTGTACAGCCTGTTCAATGTCTTGTTTGAGTCCGTTCTGAATTAGATCTCTAAGCTCTGGTTCCCTTCATTAAAGGTAGTTTAACAAGATTTAGCAGATCAAGTTACAGATCTGTCACACAGCTGAAGACTTAATTAGATTATTCTTAGGTTGTTTGACAGAATTACTTTCTCAAACCTATTCTTCAGTATCGAAACAAACAAATCTCAGGTGACCTATTGGCTAGCTCCATATGTCTAGTTTGTAGTGGTCTGAATTTTAGTTGCAACAATTTTTCAAGATTTAGAACAATCACTTGGGACCGGTATGTGACCTGGCTAGTAGCCAGAGATCTGGTGAGGGCGAGTGTTGTTTGTGTGCGCATTTCTACGTTTCGTAGCGCATACGTGTTTGGCAGCACACTCATTTTCCCATTTAGTTCTACTTAAGGATTGTATCTACCATGACTGTTTTCAACTTTAGCGAGCAGGATTTAGTTGGCAATATTTTCAGTGGACAGAATCTCAATGGTTCTAACTTTTTCAAAGCAAAGTTGACCAATGTCTCATTTATTGACACACGACTGCGAGGGACTAACTTTGAAGAAACAACCTGGTTCAATGTAGATGCCAGTGGTGCCAATTTTCGACCCAGTACTAACTTCCCAACAACTAGCCTCTTCAAGGCAACCTTAGAGAACGTTGATTTCACAGGTGCTAACCTGCGAGATGGGAATCTATCTGAGATTAGCACCAACAACATCAACCTCACCAATGCCGATCTACGGGGTGCAAACCTGTTCAAAGCGGAACTCAGTGGAGAACAGTCAAACCGACCTCTTTTAATAGAGGCTAACTTTTCTGGAGCAGACTTAACTGAAGCCAGTCTCAAAGCTGCTGACTTGACAGACGCTAACTTTACAAATGCCAATCTTCAGCTGGCTAGTTTCGAAGAAAATATCATCGTCAATACAAATTTCACAGGTGCTAACTTCACAGACGTTAGCTTTTCAGACATTACCCTCAGCAACGCTACCTTCGATCTGGCCAACCTGAGTAATGTGTCGTGGAGTGATGCCTCGGCTCCTCAGGGCACAACCTCAACCAATATCAGTTTTCGAGGGGCCAATTTAACTAACTTTATTGCTGACGACCTCAATTTAGCCGGGGCTGATTTTCGTAATTTCGATCCGGGTACACCAGGTAATCCTGCCGATGATACACAGACGATACTAACCGGTATTAGTTTTTCCGATACTACCTTAAGCGGTGCTAACTTTGAAGGTGCTGATTTGACCGGGGCTGACCTTAGTGGAGTTGACCTAACAAATGCCGATTTAAGCGGTGCAAACCTCACCGGAGCCAATCTCAGTGAAGCAAATCTCACCGGAGCTGAATTGGACGGAGCTATTCTAGATAGTGTCTTTGCGGAGAAAACTACACTCAATGGTGCAGACTTCACTGGGGCAAGTCTCGTCGGTGCAAACTTGAAAGAAGCCGTTGGCAACGGTCTTACTAACTTTACGGATGCAAATCTTACAACAGCTAGCTTAGAGGTTGGTGTTTTCCTAGGCAGCAATTTCCAAGATGCGCTGCTAATAAATTCAGACCTGACCAAAGCCAACTTTACCGGGGCCAATCTCAACGGCGCTGATTTGACTGGCGCTATTTTAGTAGATACCATTTTGCCTGACATTAGCAACCCCGGCACCATTACCGGAACTTCCGGTGCCGACACACTTGATGGCACTGGCAGGGATGACACCATTGAGGGCTTAGGGGGTAATGACTCCATCCGAGGCTTAGGGGGCGATGACACATTACTCGGTGGTGGTGGTGCCGATACTATCAGAGGTGGGGCTGGGAATGACTCTCTTGAAGGTGGCGGTGGTGCTGACACTCTGTTGGGCAACAATGGCAGTGACACATTACTCGGTGGTGGTGGTACCGATGTCCTCACTGGTGGTGGCGGCGCTGATACCGTAACTGGTGGCAATGGCAGCGATACCTTTATCATCGGTCAAGGTACCGACACCATTACAGACTTTGTTGATGGCACTGACAAGTTTGCTTTAACGGGTTCGCTCAGCTTTGGGCAACTAACTATTACAGACAATAGTTCAACCGGCAATGCTGAGATTTCGATAACCTCCAGTAGCACTATTATTGGTATTGTCGAAGGCGTTAGCGCCAGCACAATCACCGTAGCCGACTTTGTTTAGAGCATATCTCACCATAGGCTAGACAATTTTTCTAGCATTGAAGCGAGACTGTTGTTTAGGTAGGAATCACATCGGGAGCCGTGGGGGCGTAACGCGTACGCTCTTGGCAATCTAGGCCAATCGCTCATAATTTCATCGGGCGCACAGCAGTGCGCCCCTACAAAACACCCACCTGTGACAACCTTCAATACGCCGCCAACAACGTCCCCAAATAATCAAACCCATCTACCCCAATCCACTGAATTATCGACCGCCGCTGCTCCTGCAACACCTGCTCAAACTTCTCAGCACCCAACTCCCCTGAAATTACCCGTAACAACCCTGCCCCCTGCCGCCATTCCGACGATCCAATCTGATGCAACAAATACATTCCCAACGCCCCATACAGCAACGAAGTTTCCCTATTCCCTAACTCCCGCTGCGCCTCCGCCAAATACGTACAGGTTATCCCCTGCAAATACACATTTCCCGCCGCCTGGGTCAGGGGCAACGCTTTCTCTAAATTCTCAATCGCTAACCCTGGCTGGCTCGCAATACTATAGGCAATACCAATACTGTTATAGGCTAGTGCCTGACTTTGAGAATCCCCCAGAGTTTCGGCTAAATCCCTTCCCCGCTCTAGATAGCCAATCGCTTGCTCATATACTGAGAGATCCGGCGTATCGATAGCCCGAGCAGCAAATACCTCACTGTAGCCATAGTTCACCAGGGCATTGGCCTCTCCCAAAGAATCTCCCTGTTGGCGAGACATAATCAAGGCTCGTTGGCTAAAATTTCTAGCCTCTCCATAGTTTTTCTGTAGCACATGCACCCGTGCCAGATGGTTAAAGCTAGCAATCACACAAAATTGATCTTCGGCAGCGGTGGCAATTTCAAGAGCCTCCTGATGAAACATGAGTGCTGCATCATAACGCCCCAAGGTGCGTTGAGAATACCCTAACAATGTCAATAACCGCGCCTTATCCTGGGTACCAGGGATCTGCTTTAGGGGTTCGCTGAAGTAATCCAGAGTATCTTGCAAATATCCGCCGTCAAAGGCAACAAACACACCGCCATACAACGGAAAATCATCGCGTTGGGCAAAGCTACGGAGACTTTGTTGCATGAGTTGGAATGAACCTTGTCCTAAGTGGGGTCGGCTAGATTGGAATCCCTGGGCTAAATTGGCTTCAATGGTGGCGAAGATTAAGAAGGTAGAATAGGAGAGTTTTTTCCCAAGTCTCACATTGTAGGGTTGTTGATCAAACCACTTCACCAAGCCTTGCTTGAGATAATGAAGCAAAATTGCCAGCTGTACCCAGCTACTTTCATCCAGACAACTCCATTCCTCTGCTAACGCGATTACGGACTCTCCTTTCGCCAGGGTATCAAATAATTTCTGGGGAATAGGATAGTCCACCCGTCTGGCCCAATACTGCCAGGGTCCCCGACGTTGTTCCGAACCAAAACCGATATCTCGACCTCCGGCTTCGTAGAGCCAGCTAATCAACTCTCCCTCCAAATTCTTATAAGCCGCCAGGCCTGAGGTAATGCCTTTTCCCAAGGTTTCATTATTTTCAGCAGTCAGGGACTGAGCCAGCTGTTGCAACTGATCACGGGTGGGAGGTTCAGGCTGGTTGGGATCTAATAGTTTGAGCAGGATATCTATTTGATCCTCCCCATCAACCGAGGAAATTTGGGCGGTTGCAGCTGACACTTTTTGCTGGCGCTGCCGCGTCTTTTGTAAATTGACCCATTCTCCTTGCACCACTTTTAGGGCTCGCACAGTGCGTGGCCCTTTCGATGACTGATCCTGCTCTGCCGCTTGCATGCGCTCTGCTAAACAGCGCTCAAAAATTTCCCCACTCCCTACTGGCAAACCATCTTCTAACTGACGATACACCTGGGCCTTAGAGCTGATTTTCCCTTTGAGAGTGGCCTGTATCAGACCTTCAATCAGTTCAGTGCATTGGGCTACGATGGAATCACCAGAATTAAGTGCCATATATCAACTGGGAGCATGAAGATAGAGATCCCCCATAGGATAACCTAGGTTAGGTTGTCCCCATGCATCAGTGCTTTCTCCTATGCAAACCCTGGAGAATCGGCTTACAAACTGTGTTCTCTCATCGCCCGTTTATTGTTTATCGCTTCAAACTATTCGAGCCCTGTTATTCGTTTTTGGCCGTTGCTGATTTACCGGATGAACCGATCGATTAGAAACGCCACATAGTGACATCTTTGAGAGAAAATCATAGTTCGGATCAGCAACGCCCATTTGTGTAACGCGTGGGGAGACACCCCCTAGTCAATTATCCATCGTTAGATGTAAAAATTTGTGGATAAGGGCTGTAAAGGGCGTCTCCGTGAAAGTACGGATACGTGCCTTTGTCTGACATTAGGCTACTACCCATCCAACAATTCAGGAGGTATTTGACTAAAGACAAATCTGGTTATTAGCTGATGGTCTTCAGCCTGCTTCAAATAGAGGCCAGTTAGTGCTTCACTTGCTTTTCTAAGGCTAAGACAAATCTCAATCAAGTACTTCCTCGAATTAGCACAGAAATACCGCCAATGTGACATATTGGCTAGAATTATTTCTCTGAAGAAGCAATAAATTCACAGGGATGCTGTAGAGGTATAGGCGATCGAAAGCAGCGGCCAAACACCTTCAAATCAAGGCATTTCGGCCTAGTCGTCCCCACTACTTTGGCACTGTTCTACAGTCAATACATGTACTTAATTTAAGTAATACTTCTTTTTCAAGATAAACGCTAACCTATATTTATATCCTTAGGTTGAAAAACCCTTAGTCAACCGAGTAAATCGTCATTTACCTTTCATTGTTTCAGGGTTTCTATAAGAAAAATAGCTATTCGCAAATAGCGCCGTAACTTGGCAATGCAATAGTTATACTGATAGGGTGTAACACCCCCTGTATAAAGCTTCGTAGTTACGGGCACATAGGGATAACTTAAAGGTTTCCCATCATTAATTGTCCCGATTTGCGAACAGTGATCCGGAAAAGCACGTAGCGGTTTGGATCTATTCCTGCGTAGAAGGTGTGCTTGTTTTTACTGAGTTAATGCCTTCTTACGTTCGAAGCGTTTCCTGAGTGTCACTTTTTGGATGTGTCACCGAATCTAATGATGTAGCTGAAATTCAGTTGCAACATTACACAGGTTCAGGGACCTGGTTTAAAGGGCTTTATGCCGGGATTGTTGTTAAGTAGGTGACAAATGCCATGGTTGATGTAAAAGCACCTCCACCACGGGAATACATTAACGTCATGGAACTGTTGGTGGCTGAAGAAGTAGAGCAGCAGCTGCGCCAGCTACCGACTCGTGTTCTTAAGTATGTTAAGCCGATTGAGGTAGAAACCTACGCTCTAAATCGGCTGCCCTCTCTCTATGCCGTTAGTGAAAAAGGTTGGCAATCTCAATATCACAAAGCTAAGCATGAACTCCGCAAAGACATTGGCAATGCTGTCAGGCGGGCAATCGCAGCAGTTCAAGTAGACCCTCTACGAGCATCTCGTCCGTTGGTACGTCGTCCTGCTTCCCATGCAGGCGGGGCAAATATGGCCTTGTTAGAACAGTTTAGGATTGCATTAGGACAGCCTAACCTAACCTGGGAGTCATTATTACGTAAGTGTCAGCGAGCCGGAGCAGCCAGACGAGGAGCTACTACCGACAGTCATCCTGTCGCCAATGAGCCATCCTACGCAGCCGCATATGCGGCAGATGAGTATGCGACGGCTAGCTATGGGGCAGAACATGACAGCCACCATGACCACCACAGCACGGTTTGGCGACCAGGTACGTATGGTGAAACATCCTGGCATCCTAAGCGTAACTACGACTATCAAGCGCCTAAGCCGCCGTCATCTTCTTCTACCTACGATTGGAACGATTCTCGGTATCGGTAAAATCAATGGGACGGTGTAGGGGCGTTCTAGGAAATGTTTCTAGACCGTCCCATTGTTGTGTTCAAGGTAGCTTTAGGTTAATCAACTGATTCAACCATTTGCTGGGCTTTGGCCAGGGCTTGTCTAACCTGCTCAAAACCTGTACCACCCAGGCTATTACGGGCAGCAACTACCTGCTGCGGTGCGATCGCATCATAAATATCCGCTTCAAATGCAGGGTGCATCGCCTGCCATTCATCCAGGGTGAGATCCTTCAGCAGCTTTCCAGCTGCCAGGGACGTTTTGACCACAGTACCTACCAAATTATAAGCATCGCGAAACGGGACTCCCTTAGCGGCCAGATAGTCAGCCACATCAGTAGCATTAGAAAAGTCACTCGCCACTGCTTCTGCCAGCCGTTGGGGACGAAACTCAAGTCCTTGATGTAAAAGAATTGTCATGGACTGGAGACAAGCCTGCACAGTGTTAACAGTATCGAACAGTGCTTCTTTGTCTTCTTGCAGGTCTTTGTTATACGCCAGAGGTAGCCCCTTCATCATGGTCAACAATCCCTGCAAATGGCCAAACACTCGTCCTGTCTTACCCCGTACTAGTTCTGGAACATCAGGGTTTTTCTTTTGAGGCATAATGCTGGAGCCAGTGGAACAGCTGTCCATGAGAGTGACAAATCGAAACTCTTCTGAAGCCCAAAAAATCACTTCCTCTGCTAAACGAGACAGATGCACCATGATGAGACTAGCGGCACTGGCAAATTCGATGACAAAGTCTCGGTCACTGACGGCGTCTAAACTGTTGGCGTAGATGCGCTCAAATCCAAGTTCCTTTGCGGTGTACTGGCGATCGATGGGAAAGGTAGTTCCGGCCAGAGCACCAGCTCCAAGGGGAGAGGTATTGACACGCTTGGCAACATCCCCGAGACGTTCGTAGTCACGTTGGGCCATGTCTACATAGGCCAACAAATGATGGGCCAAGCTAAGGGGTTGGGCTCGCTGAAGGTGGGTGTATCCCGGAATTAGGGTGTCTACATGACTCTCGGCATGGGCAAGCAGAGCTTTTTGGAAGTCTCTGAGCAGGATACAAATTGTGTGGATGTGCGATCGCAAATACAACCGAATATCCGTTCCCACCTGATCATTACGAGAACGCCCAGTATGCAGCTTTTTACCCAGAGGTCCCAGCAGCTCTGTCAACCGGCGCTCCACCGCAAAGTGAACATCTTCTTCATCTACCCCTGGCGTAAACATTCCCTGCCGATATTCCTGGCGAATCGTTTCTAATCCTTCCACCAGCTGTTGGCCTTCGGCATCAGAAATGATGCCAACCTTAGCCAGCATTTTGGCATGGGCTTGAGAACCCGTCAGATCATATTCAACCAGGGCAATATCAAATCCAATACTGGCATTAAACTCAGCAATAACCGGATGTAACCCCGTTTCAAATCGTTGACTCCAGGGGGTAGATGAGATGTTCAAATCGTAAAAACTCCTGCAATAGCACTAGTAAGTTGTAATCCCTCGGATTACATAGCCCAGAACCACACCAATTAGCAATGCCCACAGCTGCCCAGACTCAACAAAGTTACCGATGATATCTCCAGAGCGATCAAAGAAATTATCTTCAAACTGTTGCGCAATGATGGGCTGAGGGACCGCAGCGGCTGGTTGCTCCAGTATGGGTGCGACAGATATTGAGAAATCACCAAAGGTACCTGCATAGGTGTCAATTTTCATGGGGCTTGCTAAAAACTGGTAGATAATTAAGCAAACCGATCATTGCACTACACATAAATAACATCAAGCCGTCCACAATTTTGTAAACAGCTTAGTCTTCAATTGCAGACAACTGTCGAAACTCTGCTGGTTGGGTCACCTTCATCACCACCAGGGTCGTATCATCATCCTTAGAACGATCAGGTCCAATAAAGTGGCATAGCAGATTAAACAAATACTCCAGGATCTCCTGAGAACTGTCCAGATTCCGACACGCCCAGTTGACAGCATTAATTAAATTGTCTTCGTCAAACCGCTCCCCACGAATATTGGCAGCATCAGTAAAACCATCGGTATAAAAAATCACTACATCACCGGGATAGAGCTGAACTTGTCCCTCGTGGTAGCGAGTATCAATATCTAACCCCAACAGCATGCCATCGGCATCTAGTCGGCTAATGGTATTGTTAGCAGCCTGCCATAGCAACGGCGGATTATGCGCCGCATTGCCATAGGAAAATAGCTGTGTCCTGGGATCATATTCTGCATAAAACAGCGTTACAAACCGATTGGAACTTTCCAAATCGTTATGCATGACGCAGTTAAGATTCTGCAAAATTTGTCCAGGAGAGTGATCGTTAAGTACCTCTGCTCGCAACATGCCCCGTAGCATTGTCATAATTAAACCGGCTGGGACTCCCTTGCCCATCACATCACCAATGGCAACACTCCAGGGCTGCGCTGATGATAGCTGAGTTGCAGGACTACGCAGCTGATCATAGGTAGTCGGAATAAAATCGTAGTAATCTCCCCCCACCTTTTGAGCCGTCTGACAGCGGGCAGCCAGATCCACACCTTCAATGACCGGACATTCGCGCGGCAGCAGCTTCTCCTGGATCTCTGCGCCTAGCTCCAGCTCTCTATCCAGACGCTCTTTTTTGCGTAGGGCTAGAGTCAGTTCATCATTTTCAATCGCGACGGCTGTTTGATCAGCCACCAGCCGTACTAACTTTTGCCGAGTTTCTGTCCAGGCATAGTCACCATCATCGCTAAATACATATAGACGACCACGCTCAACATTTTGAACAATGATGGATGTGCCAAATAGTTTGAGATCGGGAGCCAAAAAGTGATTTAGCTGCTGATCAAGGGTCACCATAGCACTGCGGGCAGCTTGATGAGTCAGAGCCGTCGCTTCTCCATCGGTGCCCTTCCCTCCCAGGGACGCTGACAGCGAAGAGGTAATTTGCCGCGTGGCCGATTCCAAGGCATAGCGCACGGTTTGACAGGTATCGTTAGTCGGGCAGTAAAGACGCTCAAGCCGCAATTGGCCATTGGGACGAAACAAAACCAGCGCCCCACCCGTAGCGTCAGTGACGCGGCTGGCAATCATGGGAATCAGCTCTAAAAACTGACTGATATTGTTGAGACTTCTCAGGGCAAATCCTAAAGAACTCAGCAAATCCTGAATTTTATA
Organism: Leptolyngbya sp. Heron Island J; assembly: GCF_000482245.1. GTDB lineage: Bacteria > Cyanobacteriota > Cyanobacteriia > Phormidesmidales > Phormidesmidaceae > Leptothoe. The sequence continues at coordinate 108,969 of NZ_AWNH01000014.1, forward strand.
CTGCTCCCGCTGCAGCCGTGCCACCAGCTCTTTGAGCGCAAAAACGGGAGTGCCACCCGGTAGGGTACTACCCTCGGGAAGTGAATTAAAGGGTAGCGAGGGACTGGGCGACATAAGCACGATCGACAGTAGGGCCGACAGTTAAGGTCAATAGAACAGCTAAAAGAGTACTAGTGAATGGAAGGCAATATAGCGGTCAAGGTCACGCTTGGCAACCAAACAGTTCAGCTTTGTCTACCTCCAGAACTGAAGTTTAGCCATAGAAGATACTACAGGCTTCAGCTTAGACGCGGTTTAAGCTTAACTATAAGCTGTCAAACAAAATCGCTGACGCAAAATTTTAGACACCAAGATAGCACCTCAGGCGTCACCGTCAAGGGTATTCTCCTCAAACATAGGTCTGTAAACATCAGTCAAGCCTAGGTCTATGCCCCATGACCGCTGACGCCCGTCAATCAATACAAAGGATTACACCAGTCTCAGCACTGGCAAACGCTTCATCTTTTTACTGCCGCCTATTCCAGCCCTATCGGTATCACGTGCCCATGCTCAAGGCCACTGCACTCGATAGGTATGGAATACCTCACCAGCGGCTTGCTTCGTGATTTTAGCCCCCATCCGCTTGATTAAGGCTCGCCATTGCTTTAAGTCCACTAGCTCCACTTCTGCCCCAAGGTAAGTTTCCAAAATTGCCCAGTTTTCTGCCACCTCTTCTTCTGGATTGATGACGTCAAATATAAAGTATCCCCCTGGCTTTAAGCAGGGTTTTACAGCTGTCATGACTTGCTCCCAATAGTCCAGGGAATAATAACAACTGACTCCCGTTGCAATGGCCAGGTCAAAGGTGGCGGGTTCGTAATCAAGTTTGTGGGCAGGGGCCAACTGGACTCCTTTGAAGAGTTTTGAATCTAACTGCGGTCCACGTTGGTTCAGGGCGGCATGGGCCACTTTACTAATTTCTTGGCCGACAAAAACTGCCTGCCACTCTTTCCAGGGATAAATCAAAAAACTTAGACCACAGCCAATATCCAGACAGCGTTGGCCTTTTTTAGGTCGCGCTAATTCCCAAAATTTAGTGGTAATCCGAGGGGTCAAGCTACCAGCCACCCATTCTCTAAACACAGCCATTTCTTCGATTTCGTCTGGCAGTTCAAAGGCTTCCCCCCGATACTCCCGGTCAAATCGTTGAGCAACTGCCTGCAGCTGACCTACCACCATGTTTGGTTTTCCTATTTCACACCTATACAAACGCGCGTTGTCGCTCTTTCTGGGTTTCTAACGTCCCTTCAGGGCCTTGGTAAAATTTTGACGATAGGAAGCACTGATAATAAAAACTGGCCACAGCAGCGTCAGGTAGAGCTTGCCGCTACTAAAATTAGTGCGGTTAAAGCCAGTCCAAAACCGCCAAGCTCCATAGCCGTAACCGGCCAGCAGTATGAATCCTAAGAGAGTAGGCATGGGTTATATCCTCGCAATGATTAGAGTAGCGATCGCACGGAGCAAATTGGTCCAAAGGGTACCTAAGACCAATAGTAAAGGGCCTAGAACACAGCCAACCGTACGCCATAGCAGTAGACTAAGTATTTTGAAGGTCTTCTTAATGAATATGAAGGCCAGCTTAACAAAGCAAGTACAATTAACACTGCACATGAAGTAATGACAGCATCACCCGCAGCAAACACTGTACGGGTGCATTTCAAAGGTTAACGTCGTTGGTCATGTACGGTTAACCCCCCAATAACAATTGTTTGAATTCTCACATACCCACAGGAGGAATTATGCGCGCAGTACTCATGGCTGGTGGTTCTGGCACCCGGCTTCGACCCCTGACTTGTGACCTGCCTAAGCCCATGGTTCCTGTGCTCAATCGTCCAATTGCAGAACACATTGTCAATCTACTCAAACGCCACGACATCAAGGAAGTGATTGCCACGCTGCATTATCTACCTGACGTCATGCGTGACTATTTTCAAGATGGCCATGACTTTGGCGTGCAAATGACCTATGCGGTTGAAGAAGATCAGCCCTTAGGGACAGCAGGTTGTGTCAAAAATATTGCCGAACTCCTCAATGACACATTCCTAGTCATTAGCGGTGATAGCATTACTGATTTTGACCTCAAAGAAGCTATTCGATTTCATAAAGAGAAAGGATCTAAAGCAACTTTGGTGCTGACTCGGGTGCCTAACCCGATCGAGTTCGGTGTAGTGATTACTGACGAAGAGGGTCGTATCAAGCGGTTTCTAGAGAAGCCCTCCACCAGTGAAATTTTCTCAGATACGGTCAATACCGGCACCTACATTCTGGAACCTGAGGTGCTCGATTATTTACCTGCTAATCAGGAACAGGATTTCTCCAAGGATCTCTTCCCGCTGTTGCTGGAAAAAGGTGACCCCATGTATGGCTACGTCGCCGAAGGCTACTGGTGTGATGTCGGCCACCTTGAAGCCTACCGCGAGGCGCAATATGATGCCCTTGACAGCAAAGTATTGGTCGATTTCGCCTACCCTGAAGTTTCTCCAGGTGTACATATAGGGCAAAACACCCACATCGATCCGACCGCTGTGATCAAACCACCGGTCTTGATTGGTCGCAACTGCCGCATTGGCGCTCGGGTCACGTTGGAGCCCGGTACAGTCATTGGGGACAATGTCACCGTTGGCAGTGATGCCGACCTCAAACGCCCCATTATCTGGAATGGAGCCATTATTGGCGATGAAACCCATTTAAGAGCCTGTGTGATTGCTCGGGGCACCCGTGCCGATCGTCGGGCTCACGTGCTGGAAGGAGCCGTCGTTGGAGCCCTATCTACCGTAGGAGAAGAAGCGCAAATTAGCCCTGGTGTGCGGGTATGGCCTAGTAAGCGGATTGAATCTGGTGCGACTCTGAATATCAACCTAATTTGGGGTAACACTGCCCAACGTAATCTCTTTGGTCAGCGGGGGGTAACAGGTCTAGCCAACATTGATATCACCCCTGAATTCGCAGTCAAATTAGGAGCGGCCTACGGATCTACCTTAAAACCCGGCTCCCATGTCACCGTTTCACGGGATCAGCGCAGTATTGCCCGGATGGTATCCCGTTCATTGATTGCCGGTCTGATGTCCGTAGGTATCAATGTACAGAATCTGGAAGCCACCGCGATTCCAGTCGCCCGCGTGATTATTCCAACCTTGGATGTAGCCGGTGGAATTCATGTCCGCATACACCCGGATCGAGCAGATCACCTCCTGATCGAATTTTTTGATAAGAAAGGCATTGATATCCCGAAAGGTAAAGAAAAGAAAATTGAGGGTTCCTACTTTAAGGAAAATTTAAGGCGATCGCAAATTCACGAAATTGGTGAGGTATCTTACCCAGCTAACCTGGTAGACACCTACACCACCGAATTTGAAAAACGCCTGAATGTCGGCTCTATTCGTCACAGCAAATCGAAAGTCGTCATTGACTATGCCTATGCTGTCTCTGGAGCGGTTCTACCTCGATTGCTAGGAAAATTTGGCTGTGATGCAGTCGTTCTCAACGCCAGTTTGAGTCAAATGGCTCCCTCAAGTACTGAACGTGAGACCATGCTAGGTCAGCTAGGACAAGTAGTACAGGCCCTACAGGCTACGTTTGGAGTACAGGTATCAGCCAACGGTGAACAGCTCGTCCTAATGGACGAAGTCGGATCACCCATTCGCGGGGAAATGCTCACAGCCCTGATGACCCATATGATTCTGACAGCCCATCCCCAGGGAACAGTAGTAGTACCTGTACATACGTCCGGAGCCATTGAACAAATTGCCCGACGTCATGGCGGCAACGTCGTACGAACCAAAGCCAACCCCACGGCCTTGATGGAAGCCTGTCAGGCTAGCAGTAACGTTGTCCTTGGCGGCAGCGGCGACATGGGCTTTATCTTTCCTCAGCTCCATCCGGGCTTTGATGCCATGTTCTGCATCGCCAAGTTAATCGAAATGTTAACCATTCAGGAGCAGTCCCTGGGACGCATCTGGGGTGATTTGCCTCGGATTTCTCATCGGGTACAAACCCTACGCTGTCCATGGACCATCAAAGGGGCACTCATGCGCTATCTTGTGGAAAGTCATCCTGCTGATACCCTTGAACTAGTTGATGGGGTGAAAGTAATTGATCGTACTCGCGATAGTTGGGTGTTGATTTTGCCGGACGCTGGCGATCCACTGGTTCACATTTTTGCCAATAGCGCCGATCGTGACTGGGTAGACACCCATCTACAGGACTACCGCCAGCGGGTTCAAAGTTTCATTGAAAAAGAGCAAGGCATTCGAGAGGAACAAGTAGTATGAACCATTGCATCCTCATGGCAGAGATTGTAGAGGTACCGCAGTTGCGCTATACCTCGGACAATCAAACCCCCATTGCCGAATTTAAAGTCAAAATAGCGGGCCTCCGTCCGGACGATAGTCCCTCTCAGTTCAAGGCCATCGGCTGGGGAAATCTAGCTCAAACCATTCAGGAGGCCAGCTATGGCCCTGGTGATCGAGTAGTGATTGAAGGTCGTCTCACCATGAAAACCGTCGATCGACCCGAGGGATTTCGTGAAAAACAGGCAGAGATTACTGTCCAGCGTCTGCATCGGATTACCGATCTGCAGTCTATGATCATGGCAGAAGCACCGCCTATCGCTGAAGGTAACCGTAGTCCGGCGGCATCAAACCCAGCACCAACAAGCCAAACAAGTCAGCCCGCCAGTACGACTCCTGACTATGACGAGATTCCGTTCTAGCAACGGCAGTTCCCTGCCAGAGCCATGGGCTCTGACAGGGAACACGCATACTCACTCCTGCAAAAAATCAAACGGGTCATCTTCCCAGCAAGGCTCTGGGTGAAGCTGCCTGAGTCGTATGCAAACATCGGTCAAAATATCTTCAACCTCAATATCGTCAAAGATATCTTCCAATGCCTGCTCATCACGCTGACGTAAGGGAGCCAACGGCTCAGCATGAAACATTAAGGGCCTCAGCAAAGCATTAATCTCAGGATGAGGATTACACAATCCCCTCTGCTGGGAGCGATTCCAAGGCTCCTGAACAGGTTTAACCAAAGATGAAAGGCTTAGGTTTTGATTGGTGCTAACTAAACTCTTGGCAGCCAAGTGAAAACCATCTGAGGGCTTGGCCTTAGGAAAACTGTAATCGGGCATAGGCTTAATGTCCGCTATCAGACCATTGTATGGCTCCGACAGCCCCGTTCGCTATTCTAAACGGCTATGCTTCGGTATGATTAGGGCCAATTTTAAGTTTATGTATGACAATCAGTAGCTGGCTTAATCCAAGATCGACAGGTCTATTCACGGTATCCCCTACAGATTGCAAACCGTTCGTCAAACCATACCTAAACTTTTATATCGCTGATATTGCTCGAATCATCCCATAGCTGTACTTGGGGTTCATTATTATCTGAAACTAGCAGGTTAAAAACTTCAGCAAACTGCCGCACCAAAACGGGTTTCACCTCTGTGATAGTGACATGGGGCAAAAACTGCACCATTGAACCCACAGGTCGATCGGCAATACCACAGGGAGTAATTTGCTGAAATCCTGATAAATCCGGACATACATTTAAAGCAACCCCGTGCATAGTGATCCATCGACTTACTTTGATGCCAATAGCAGCCAACTTATAGCCGTCAACCCACACACCTGTGAGCCCCTGAATCCGCTCACCCATCAAGCCAAAGTGATCAAGCGTGCGGATGACAACCTCTTCCAGCTGACGCAGATACCAATGTAGATCTTTGCGGTGATAACACAGGTTCAAGATAGGATATCCCACCAATTGCCCTGGACAATGGTAAGTGACTTCTCCACCACGCTCTACCCGATAGACGCTGTAGCGTGAATCAGTGCGGTCAAAATGGATAAACCGGTCTTGAGAGCCGGTACCTAGCGTGTATACCGGCAGGTGCTCAGTCAATATCAAGGCATCGTTGGTAGTAGGCACACGCTTGCGTTTAGATACCATTTCTTTTTGGTACTGCCAAGCCAATTCATAGGCTATCAATCCAATATCTTGAACAATAAGTTTTCTGTCTTCAATCACTACAAAAACATCAATTCTGTATGGGTTTATACCTAATTAAATAGGTCGTATGGTTACAAAAATTTGAACGTGCTAAGACAAAAATCTGATTAGCAATCCATCTAATTAACCTAATTTATTTAGGGATAGTCAATATAAATAGACAAAGAGCAAAGTATCAGCCAATAACACTTACTTAAGCTTATTAGGCAAGGAAAATTAACGCCATAAAACGTTCGGCCCTTAATTATACAAGAAACTGAATCTTGACAAGAAAGCACCACATATCCAGCGATCCCACCTCAATCCTAAAGATTTATCAACGGATAAGAATGTTTCTAAACAGAAAAAATCTCCCAGAATTAAAGTGCTAGGGTTGAAATTAATCGCTTATCTTCTATCAGTGGAGGCAGCTTTATGAAGCTTGTTATCCAAGGAAAAAATATTGAAATCACAGAGGCTATTCGCCAGCATGTTTCACAGAAAATTGAGAAGTCAGTTAGCCACTTTCAACGAATGATCACCAAGGTTGATGTGTGCTTGTCTGTAGCAGGTGGTATCAAGATGCCTACTCGGCAGTGTGCTGAAGTTACAGTTCATGTCAATCGAGCGGTGGTACGAGCCGAAGAAAGTAGCGATAGCCTTTATGCCAGCATTGATTTGGTAGCCGACAAAATCTGTCGACAGCTGCGTAAATATAAGGAAAAGCGTCGTAGTTCTGAGCATGTATCAGTACGCTCTATGGAGGTTGACACTAATGCTCAAAGTGCCGATCTAGAGGTAACTGAACTTATAGAACAGCGCCAGCCTCAGCTACCAGAAGACGTGGTCAGGACTAAATATTTTGCGATGACACCTATGTCAGTGCAGGAGGCCTTGGAAAACTTACAGTTGATTGATCACGATTTCTACGTATTTCACAACACCGAGACCGGCCAAATTAACGTGATGTATGAAAGAAATCATGGTGGCTATGGGTTAATTCAACCGCGCCCCGCGACCAATAATCATAAAAATGGTCATAACGGTTCCAAACATAGTCACAACGGTTCAATGCGTAATGATCATGGCCATCCCCATTACGTAGAGAAACGACCTCTACAGTCTGCACCTATCCGCAAGTAGCTCGGTGCGAACTTGCTACTAATAGCAGAAAAACATCTTATACAAGGCCCTTGAGCAAACGTTAGGCATTGGTTCTAATCCTATGCTCAAGGGCTTTACTGTATGTCTAAGAAAAAGGACGAAATAGCCCCATTATGTCGACGGTTGTTTAACTTGATAAGTCTTACCCGAAAAAGTAACTCGATCGCCTGCATATAGCTTACGACCGCGACGTAACTCAATCTCGTCATTCACGAGTACGTGGCCAGTCTGAATCAAGTGCTTTGCTTCTCCACCAGACTGGACTAAATCATTTAGCTTGAGGAACTGGCTTAGCTTGATAAAATCGTCTTGCATATTTCTCCTATGGTAAATGACAGGTAGCACCTACCCTAGGAGAGCTTGAGGGCACTGATGGGAACCTCTTCCCAGGAATCAACGGTGCGCAGTTGGGCTACCCAGCCAGCTTCTTTTTGTTCGTCAGTGAGGGCGGCTTGAAATGTGGCGTGACATTCTTCAGCAGCTGTGCGATCGCAACAAGCAATCGCCGAGTAAATAATCCCAGAAGGATCTATATGCTCATTTACCCAAATCATAAAATTCAAACTAGTAAAGATAGTAGAGGGAAACGCGACTAGGCCGCCGCTGGTTCGCTTGATAGACTCTGAATCGTTTGCTGCATCTCAGCAATGGCCTGCAGTTGGTAATCATTAACTTCTTGAAATCGCTCTATGGTACCAAACACGTCATCCAACGTTTGCTGAATACCATTCATTTTTTCACTAGCAGGCTCTAGGTAATCATTTCGAGTCGCGATCTCGCGCTCCAAACCAGCCCACGCTTTCACCGCTTGCTCCAAAGTATCTCTTTCCTGCTCCAAGTTAGAAAGCTGTTTAGCAAGCTCATCCTGCTTAGCATCCACCTGCTGCTCCAACATGTTGCAGCGGCTTTCCAAATCAATAATCAGCTGCTCCAGTTCCGCTGCCTGAGCCGCCAACTCTTGACGAACCCGATCAATATGGTCTAATACCGGCTCCAAGTCCGCCGCATTTTCTATCGGACTATCCACTGTTGCCTGCCCCTGGCGTCTCAACAGTACAGCTCGATGCTGACTCAACACCTCTTCCCGTTCAAGCAAATTTCGCCGCTGCCCTACGAGAGTTTTATTGAGCATATCGTAGCGATCTTGCTCATCGCTGATATCAGCTTCAATCTGCATTCGATCGTATTCACTGGCAGCCTCTGCCTTTTGATTAAGCTCATCAATAGCCTGCTGCTGATACGTTAATTCTTCTTCTTGGTCACTCACAAAGCGAGACATCTTTTCCAAATCAGTCTCCATACCAGCAACCAAAGTCTCAAGGTCCTCAACGGACATCTCTTCAAGCTTTGTCAGATCAATTTTTTTGCCCAAGCGAACCTGATCACCCGTGTTAAGCAGCTCATAAACCCTCTGATATACCCCACTCTGCTGATTAATCTGCTCTGACACCAGCTGATTTTGCTGTTTTTTTTGAGCCAACTCAACTTTGGCCTGCCGCAGCTCTACACACAAATCACGTAGGGCCTTTTGATCCGCATCAGACGACTCATAAAGCTGCTGAACAGACTGCTTGAATCTATTAACATCATGAACTTTGGCTTGTAGCTGCTCCTGCTGTTGAGTTCCGCTTTGCTGTAGCCCCTGTAAAACCCCTTGATGTTCACTCAAAGACTCCCGAGTACTGCCCAGATGCTGACGGAGGTCTTCCATAGGCACTACGCTTGCCATCAGGCGCTCAACCGCCTCACGGAGTTTTTGAGTCTGGGTCGAATCTAACCCAGTTTGTGCTGATACAGACTCACGATGCTCTTCAAGCTTTTGCTTTTCCCCATTTAATTGAGCCCAAGCACCTTCTAATTCAGAGTTTCTGCGTTCGTAGTCCTGTCGGCGCTCATCTAGCTCAGTACGAGACGCCTCCAACTCCTCTTTTTCAGCCTCTAACTGAGCTAAATCTGCTGCCGCCTGCTTCACCTCATCCTCACGCGTATCCAGTTCCAACTCGCGCTGATTGAGAGCTTGACTTTGATACGTTAGGGATTCTTTCCATTGCTCAATTTCATCTTCCTGGGTCTTAAATTTTTTATTGAGGCTAGAAAAGTTTTGCAGAATACTGACCAACTGACGCCCCGCCTCGTAATGGCGCTGAACCTGACGACCGTTAGAAAGTTCAATTAGAATCAGAGCGCCTGAGCCATAGCCCGCATCGTCCGGGGCCGGCACCAACTCATCTCCAGAAACAGCACTCCAATTTTGCTCTGAGCGTTCGCAGGCCAAGAGTTTAAACTCAGCCCGGTTGCCACCCATAAAACCACTTTTTCTCTGAACTTCGGCCAAATAACGCACGCTGGCATCCCCTTCGTCTATACAAATAGCTACCGGAAACAGCTACTTACCTACACAATATCCACGTCTTGCTTAGTCAGTAATATAGAGGCCTAAGGCACTGTATTTATCAAAATATTGACGCAAAATCAATAACTACACAGCATTTATTTTAAGAGAGGCTATGTTTGAGAAATCAAGCAATTTACCTATTCAAGCGGTGCACCCAGTGTATCTGTCTCAAGGGGAAAACTCTAATTCAGTAATCACCTTTCAAAGCATACGCCCCATAGCGAATACCCAAATAGAGTAATGAAATTATCGCCAATATGTCCATTCCTACGTGCATAGCTGGGTGATACACAAACCCAAACACAGAATATTTACATAAAAAATGTCAACTTATAAACAACAGCTAAACCAATACAGACCACATAGTCACCCATGTAAAAACAGTGTAGCTGCAGTTAAGTGCTAATAATTGTAGCTAATGCCGTATATCAATGTAGCCAACCTAGTTACCAAGTGCCAATTCCTTAGGACAAATCTATGCAAGGCCAGTTAAGCGAGCTGGATATTCGCAGTATTTTTCAACTGATTGATATTGGTCAGCAAACCGGAGAACTCTATATCGAATCTTTCGAGGGGCCAACCAACTCGTGGCTGGTGTTCTTTGCCAACGGAGGTATCCTCTATGCGGGACGCACTAACGAGCAGCTCAATCGGCTACGCGACATTTTGCATCCTCTCCAGCTCTCGATCAATTGGGCAGACGTTAACTTATCCCATCTGGCTCCCTTACGACCACCAGAATACGGTGCACTTTGGTGGTTATTGGAGAACAATCATCTCACCACCCAACAGGCACACTCCGTCCTTCATCGTCTGATCGAAGAAACACTCTTTGAAGTTATCAGCTTGCACCAAGGACGTTTTGCATTTCAGTTCCATGCCTCTCTAAGTCCTCAATTAACCGAATTTAGCATCGGTCCACTAGTCAAACGAGTGATTCGGCAACTACAAGGATGGCTACAGCTACAACCTCACTTCAGCTCGTTTTATGATTGCCCCATCCTGACCGATACATATCGCCCAGAAACAGCATCAAATCTTCCTCCGCTTTTGGCGATGGCCAACGGCAAAATCCCTATCATCCAAATTTCACGCCGCCTCAACCGCAGTATCTTTAGCATTGCCAATGGGCTATACCCATATTTACAAAAAAGCCAGATTCAGCTGGTGCATCACCCATCGGCATCTGGTTCCCCGTCCACTCAAGGCTCTCCTATCGTTAATGCGGTTCCCCGCATCGTATGCATTGATGACACCTTGTCCGTAAGACAAGCAATTGAAATGATGCTGGATACCTATGGATATGAAGTCACCTCTATCGCCAATCCGGTCAAAGCTCTGAGTTTACTGTTTAGCCTTAAACCAGATTTAATTCTGTGTGATGTAACTATGCCTGAGCTAGAGGGGCATCAGCTATGTGCAATGCTGAGACAAGCTCCATGGTTTCAGTCAGTGCCCATCGTTATGCTGACCGGCAAGGACAGCTTTGTTGAACGAGTAAAAGCAGATATGGCCGGAGCCACGGACTATCTCACCAAACCCTTTGGAGAACCCGAACTACTGGCGCTGGTAGAAAAATATGTGGGTCAGGGCAACCCCAAACGACTCGCACCTGAAACACTGCTTGAACAAGAAATATCAGCTACCCTCAACCCTGAAACCTGGAGTCATCCATAGAGGCCATAGAAATCACAGTAACTATGAATTTTCTTTGCAATTATTCATGTAAGTTAGGGAGCCATTGAGAGCCATACACACAAAAGAATTTTGATGAAAGTTTAATAAATTAGATGTAGACGGGTATTTTATTAGGCACAAGCGGTAGGGTGTGCATTATCAACATGCACTTAAGGGTCAATTGGTCGCTGCTTAGCCTCAAAGGTCAAAATTAACTGGGCATACTGGTCAACTAGCTATTTCCCCTAGAGGGGCATAATGGGTTGAATCAAGATATGAACCGGTCTTAAACGGCGAAATTCAGGTTATGAGTACGGTTTTAGTGGTAGAAGACAGTGTTGCCCAACGAGAAATGATTATTGACTTATTAAAGGGTAATGGTCTGAAAGTAACCGTCGCTAGCGACGGCGTTGAAGCATTAGCTCATATCCAAGGAGATTTGCCCGATTTAGTCGTTTTAGACATTGTTATGCCGCGGATGAATGGGTACGAAGTCTGTAGACGAATTAAGTCTGATCCAGCCACTCAAAATCTGCCTGTTGTACTGTGTTCGTCTAAAGGCGAAGAATTTGATCGTTATTGGGGGATGAAACAAGGGGCTGATGCTTACATCGCCAAGCCATTTCAGCCAACTGAGCTTGTAGGTACAGTCAAACAGCTGCTACGCGATTGAGATGCCGATGATTTTTGAGGTTATAGGAGCCGATGGTAGGTAATCCAGACTTTCAAACCGGAATAGGGCAAGATCAAGACCCTGAGCTACAGAAAATTGAAACGCCCGATGGTGAACTTCATCTGCGCTTTTATGTGGGGTCCGATGATGAATTTGCCCTACCTGCTATTGGTATTCGACGAATTATTGAAAATCCTCCCGATCGGATTACGCCGGTTCCTAATGTGTCGCCTCTGCTACTTGGCACACTAAATGAACAAGGGCGAGTTATTTGGGTGGCTGATCTGGGGCAATTTCTGGGATATCCTCAGCCAATGAACACTGACAGGGCAGAAATTCCAGTAATTGCTGTCGAACATCAAGGGACTATGTTAGGCTTAGCCGTTAATCAGATAGTTGGTACAGATTGGCTAGATGCAGAGCGCATGAAAATATCCCGTGACTACTCTGATACGATGGCACCTTTTCTTAAGGGTGAGTGGATACTAAATGCGGATACAGAACGTTCATTACGTCTTCTAGATCACGTAGCAATACTGCGTTCAGCGCGTTGGGTAGCTTAGGTTCACTGGTTTGACAAGATGGAGATGTTTAGACTGGCAGGAGAATACAGATGGCATCGGGTATAGATTACGCTCAAACGTATCAAGCTGCGGAGCGTGCATACATGCAGGGCAGCTATGAGCAGGCTGCTGACATTATTGAGCAACTGGCGGAAAACTACCCGAGCGACCCAAATGTGCTCCTGCTTAAGGGTCACATCTATTGCTACGGGCTCAGTGCATACGATGTAGCACGTACTCAGTACAAATCTGTCCTTGACTTAACTTCCGACCCTGAATTCATAAACTATGCCAATAATGGCCTCACCTACGCAGAGCAAATGGATGTTGGCCAGGTGCAGGCAGAGGAGAATGGCATGGAGGAAATTACTGCAGATGGTTTATTCGACTCCATAGAACTCTACGGTGATATGGGAGAAGAAGGTGATGATTTAAGTGCTGGGCTAGATTTATCGTTTGAAGATGCCGATGGTGCTAGCCTTCAAAATGAATCACCAGCAGATCCTCCTACTGACTTAAGCGCAGGCGAGCCCGAAATACTGGCCAGTGGCGATAGCTATGATCTGGCTACCGAGGCTCTAGCTGATCCCTTTAGTGCCGCTGCAGATTATGAAAGTACATCTAGCGATCAAGAGCTAGGTCTAGATGACTTAGATGATACTGACGATCCATTTTCCATCAGTGACTTATCAGTGGGTGGCGACCTGGGGAATGCTGAGCTGCTAGATCCTTTTGCGGACAGTAGTTTGGAGGGGTTGATCGAGTCCTCCGAGGAAGAGGAAGAGGATATTACCCTTGACAATACTGTTCGGGATACTGCCGGTGTGCAGCAGGATTTATCTCAATTTGATCAAGACGACTTTGAAGAAGCTTTTCCATCTGCCCCATCTTCTCCAGATGATTTTGCTGACTTTCCAGATGTGGACGATTTTCTGGAGGCAGACAGTCTGCCAGGAATTGACACCCCAGCAGCTGATTTGAGCCTAGATGCTGGATCAGACTTACTAGAGGATCCTGAAGATAAGACCCTCTTTATGATGGAGCCTGAAGCAGATGAGCAGACTCAGAGTTTGCCTTCAGGAGACTTCCAAGATTTTGATGAAGCCTCAACACTCCCAGGCATCGAGATTGTCAACGACGAGCTGGTTGACGATGAAATCGGTGAGCAGACTTTTCCAGGCGTTGACACGATGGAGGGTTTGGAAAGCCAGCAGGGAGGTGATATTGATTTCCTTGACGAGTTTGATGAGTTTGATGATTTAGGCAGTTTGCCAGAATTTGATCTTTCCGAAGGGGGTTCTACTGAGTTTACAGAGCCAGTAGCAACTTCTGAGGGCATGTTTTCTGATGCTCCAATGACCCATGGTGGCTCTGGATTTAGCTTGGTAGAAGATGATGATCAGGCCATTATTGGGGATGATGATATCTTTAGCATCGAAACCGCTGATCAGCTGCCGTCCTTTACCCAGGGTGATGAATCGCCTGCCGTTGTCCCTGAGGTGCAAGATGAGGGGGCCTTAGCTTGGTTAAACAATGCTCCTCTGGCCACCAAACGCTTGATTATGGCTGGATTAGCTGGTTTGGTCTCTGTGGTTGCGGTTGCTGGGGTGAGTTCGGCTACTTTAGGTGGGCTATCCGATGATATTTCTCAAAGCGATCGCACTTTAATTGCTCGGATACGTCCTGCCGTTATGGGCAGTGCAGCTGGCATTGCTAGCTTTTTAACAGTATTGGGATTAGGCACTTTAATTGATCGCCAGGCCAAGCGATCCATCGAAAATTTACAACAGCAGTTTGATCTGGTCTCTCAAGGTGATTTAAATGCCCGAGCCACCGCCTACTCGAGCGATGACTTAGGACAGTTAGCCACAGGATTTAATCAAATGGCTCGGGTGATTCTAACCACTACGAGCGAAGCCCAGCGTAAAGCCCAGGAACAAGAGCAAGCCAAAGAAGACTTACAGCGGCAGGTAATCCGACTGTTGGACGATGTAGAAGGCGCTGCTCGTGGTGATTTAACCGTACAGGCAGAAGTAACCGCTGACGTATTAGGCGCGGTCGCCGATTCATTTAACTTAACAATTCAAAATTTGCGAGAGATTGTACAACAGGTAAGTGACGCCGCTCTCCAGGTTACTAAGAGTTCCTCTGACAATGAAATGTTTGCCCGCAGCCTATCAGCAGATGCCCTGCGGCAGGCTGAGGAGTTAGCAGTCACCCTCAATTCTGTACAGGTGATGACCGAATCGATTCAGCGAGTAGCCGACAGTGCACGGGAAGCTGAAGAAGTTGCTCGCTCCGCATCGGCCACCGCTTTACGCGGGGGTGAGGCAGTAGAACGCACGGTGGCTGGCATCCTAGAGATTCGTGAGACAGTGGCTGAAACCACTCGTAAGGTTAAGCGTTTAGCTGAATCCTCCCAAGAAATTTCCAAAATTGTCGCCCTAATTTCTCAGATTGCGTCTCGAACCAACCTGCTCGCCTTAAACGCTAGTATTGAGGCTGCCCGTGCTGGAGAAGCAGGCCGTGGCTTTGCCATTGTGGCCGATGAAGTTCGACAGCTAGCTGACCGCGCTGCTAAGGCATCAAAAGAAATTGAGCAAATCGTTTTACAGATTCAAGGTGAGACCAGCGGTGTGATGACGGCTATGGAAGAAGGCACACAGCAGGTCATTGAGGGGACACGATTAGCAGAACAGGCAAAACGCTCTCTAGAGGATATTATTCAAGTATCTAATCGTATTGATGTACTGGTTCGTTCCATTACCGCTGATACGGTTGAACAAACCGAAACATCACGAGCCGTTGCTCAGGTGATGCAGTCGGTTGAGTTAACGGCCCAAGAGACGTCCCAAGAGTCTCAGCGGGTGTCAGCTTCTCTGCAAAATCTAGTGGGTGTGGCTCGCGATCTATTGACATCAGTAGAGCGCTTTAAGGTAGAGAGTGAGAAAAAGTAGTCTGTTGTCGCGTACAGCAGGACTGGCCTAATTTTCGATTTCATCTAGGGAGACGAGGGTGATGGTGCCTGAGCAACAACAGCGTATATTGGGCTACTTCATTGAAGAAGCCAAGGATCATCTCAATACCATTGAGCAAGGTTTGCTCAATCTTCAGGCAACCATTAGAAATCCTGAAATGGCCAATGAGGTGTTTCGAGCTGCTCACTCTGTCAAAGGTGGGGCTGCGATGTTGGGCATTGAAAGCATGCAGCGCACTTCCCACCGGCTAGAAGATTATTTTAAGCTACTCAAAGAAGCTCCGATCCAGGTTGATCTTTCCCTAGAATCGATGTTTCTGCAGGTGTTTGATGCCCTGCAAGAACTGCTTGAACAACTGCAAGGTCCGTTTGGCCTGACTGACGACAAAGAGCAGGGCATTATGGCTGCAGTAGAGCCAGTATTCCAGCAACTGCAGGAACATTTAGATCAGCTCGTTGCAGAAGCAGATGCCAATGGCCCTAGTGAAACTACGATGGCTCCTGCACCAGCAGTTGCTTCCTCGCCTCGATTGGTTGAAGAAAGTGCGTTGAAGCTTGTGTTTAGCAGTGATGTGTCAGCAGCTTTACGGGAAATGCTGGTTCGTTTTAAGCAAACAGATACCGACGCTAGCCGCACTGCCTTAGAGGGCTGTTGCCGATTACTGGAACGATTTGGTGAGCAATTTAATTTGCCAACCTGGATGAATTTGGTCAAACATGCTCGCTGGGCAGTGTGTGATCTCAACAATGATTATCGTACCTTAGCCCCGGTACTCATTAAGGAAATCAAAAAAGCACAAGACTTGGTTTTAGCTGGGCAGGAACCTGCGATCTCCATTTCCGAAACATTGCAATCACTAGCAGCCCAGGGAGATCCAACTGATACCACTGATGATCTAGATAGTCTGTTTGCCAGCGATGAATCAAGCAGTTCTTCTGCTCTCGACGATCTTGAAACCCTGGCCACCCTTGAACCCAGCCATAACACTGACAGCACCGATCCATCAGCCAATAGCAGCGAGGGCATATCTCTAGATGAACTCCTCAATGATGCCGCCATATCGCCCTCTGGTCCAGAAGTTGGAGCCGCTGAACTCACTAGTTTGGCCGATCTCTTTGAAGCTGGCGGGGACACCCTCGACAGCGACTGGCAAGAAGAAGAGATTCCCCTTAACGAAGGCACTCCCCCCGAAGAATCCATCGATATCGACATTGCTCCTGACTTTGAAGATTTACTCAACGATGGCGCATCAGACCTAGAAAGCAGCACTAATGATTTTGAATCAGGCAACGAACTAGCCGATCTCTTTGGCGATACAGACACCACGGAAACTACCGATAGCCTTGACAGCCTTGACACTGAACTCGGTAATCTGAACGGTCAAACGACTGCGCCAAATGCTATGGAAACTAGCCAGTCTGATAGTTCTGACACCTCTATTGACGGATTGTTTGATGGTATGGACGCTGCTGATAATGTGGCTGACGTTGATGATTTATTCAGTGATCTCAACACATCAGCTGCATCCGATCTCGACAGCGAGTTAGACAATCTAATAGAGCAAACAGACACCCTAGACAGTATTGATGCTTCATCCTCTGAAACCCTTGATACTTCAGTAGACGATTTATTCGATGACGTTGCAGCCACTGAAACCCTTGATGCTTCAGTAGACGATTTATTCGATGACGTTGCAGCCACTGACAGCATATCTGATGAAAACGCTGAGGTTGATGATCTTTTTAGTGGCTTAGACACCTCTGACACAAAGGGAGCAGACGACCTGTTGTCCCTGTCGCATGAGCTGGATAATCTCAACGAACTGACATCCTCAGAAAACACTGATAGTGATAATGATGTATCAACAACTGACAACACGTCTGAGGTTGATGCTCTCTTGAGTGGTCTGAACACATCTGAAGCAGAAGGAACAGACGAGCTATTAGCTTTATCTGATGACTTGGACCTGAATAACCTTGACGACCAGACATCCTCAGAAAATGCTAACAGCGATGAGCTAATAGCCACAGAGCTTGATTTAGATTTTGAGAGCCCTGCCGCCACCATTACTTCTGAGCTAGACGATATGCTCGCAGACGATCCAGAGGAGAGTAGCCTCCCCTCAGACTCTACCGATAGCTTCTTTATGGAGACAGACGAGGCTGCCGCCGCTGGTACAGAATCACAAAACTCAGAGTTTGATGCGTTCTTCTCTATAGATGACTCACCTGCAAAGTCTTCGGACGCAGAAGAACTGGATTCACTAAGCGACGATCTCTGGACAACAGACAGAAAAGCAACTGCAGCAACAACATCACCAAGCCTCCCAGAGGATCTATCCGGGGACATTTGGGCTGAATCCAGCCAGACAGAGGGCACTACTGATCTAAATACCCATGATTTAGATAACGATATCGCTGCATTGACAGAAGAGCCCGCTACAAATTCCGATGATTTAGACTTGGAAGATGTATGGGCATCCGTAGAGGACCTTAGCCTGGAGGATATAGCATCCGCCTCAGAAGCCCAATCGGAGACTGCTGCTACCGCTGAAATATCCCCACCTGCTGAAGAAGATTTAGCATTAGACCAGCTATTGGGCGATGATGCCCTCGCTAATGTTGATGCTGATAATGATTTAGAGAGTTTGTTTGGCGATAGTGAGCCCTCCGCTGAGCCCGAACTGTCCTTAGATATTGAGCCTATGGAGCTAGACAGCTTAGCTGAGCTGGATATCAGTTTGTCGGACCCCAGTTTGAATGGAAACTTAGACAGCGAGCCCAACCAAAACGACACCAGCACAACGCCAGATATCCTGAGTGAGCCGCCAGCCAGTGCTGTTGACTTTGATCTGTTTGATCTAGAAGACGATGGTATCGTTACAGGATTTGTTACTGACGACAACATAACGGACGGTACCGAAGCATCTACTCCCCCTGTTAGTGAGTTGTTCAGTGATCCTGAGCCCCCCGCGGAGAGTCAAGCCTCAGAATCGCTGGATGAATTACTTTCAGAAACTACTGAAGTCACCACACCTCCAGTAGTCGACACCAGTGATGAATTTGGTGAGCTAGAAGCTCTCATAGAAACTCCAGATACAGCAGCAGCTAGCTCCATGGCTGCAGCTTCAGCTTCATCAGACCTGGATGATGAATTTGGTGATTTAGAAGCGTTACTGCAAGATACTGATAAAACCTTAGCAACAACAGCGGCTAGCAGCGCTAAGGCCTATCGACCCATATCTAATCGCTTATCTGCGCGTCGCATGCTGGCCGATCAAACCATGCGCGTATCGGTCAGTCATCTAGATAATCTCAGCAATCTGGTAGGAGAGTTAGTCGTTAATCGTAACACCCTGGAGCAAGATCAAGAACGTCTGCGCCAATTTTTAGAGAATCTACTGTTCCAAGTGCAGCAGCTAAATGATGTGGGCCAACGCATGCGTGATCTCTATGAACGTTCTCTGCTGGAAAGCTCGTTAATTTCTAGCCGCCAGTCCTATCACATGGCAGCGGCAGGAACTACGACAGAAGGAAACGAGGATCACGCCACTGGTGAATCCTTCGACGCCTTGGAAATGGATAGATTCACCGGGTTCCACACGCTTTCTCAGGAAATGATTGAACTGATTGTGCGTGTCCGCGAGTCAGCGTCTGATATTGCTTATACTGTTGAATCATCTGACCAAGTTACCCGACAATTTAGACAAGTTACCAATCAGCTCCAAGAAGGGTTGAACAAGGCACGTATGGTGCCATTTACCCAAGCGGCATCACGGTTGCCCCGAGCAGTTCGAGATATTTCCCTCAAGTGTGGTAAGGAAGCACGGCTCATCGTAGAAGGCCGCGATATTCTAATTGACAAAATGATCTTAGAGCAGCTCTACGATCCTATGACTCACCTAGTGAACAATGCCATCACCCACGGCATTGAAACCCCTGAGGAAAGACGTAGAGCTGGCAAAACACCGGAAGGGTTAATTACTGTACGTGCGTTTTATCAAGGCAACCAAACAGTTATCTCCGTTGGTGATGATGGAGCTGGTATTGATCCCAATATTGTTAAACAAAAGGCTCTGCAAAAAAGGCTAATTTCCCAGGCCGAAGCTCAGACAATGACAGTGTTAGATGTCTACGACCTACTATTTCATCCTGGATTTAGTACACGAGATCAGGCTGATGACTTTGCTGGACGAGGGTTTGGCATGGATGTGGTAAGGACATCCTTGGCGGATATTCGCGGTAATATCACCATCGATTCTGAACTGGGGCGCGGCACTAACTTCACCATTCGTCTACCCCTGACCTTGAGTATTTCTAAGGCACTCAGCTGCATTAGTAATCAAGCGCGAATTGCTTTCCCGATGGACGGTGTCGAAGATATGTTCGACGTATCGCGGGAACGTATTCAGAAAAACAATGAAGGCCAGGATTGCATCCTCTGGCGCGACACCCTATTGCCGTTCCAAAACTTATCTGATCTACTGTCCTTTAATCGCACTCTGGGTCGAGGGCGCGTTTATGGCGGTAACCAGGATGAGAATATGATTTCCATCGTTGTGTTACGCAGCGCCAATAGCTTTATCGCTTTAGAAGTTGATCAGGTGATGGGTGAACAGGAGATTGTGATCAAACAGCTAGAAGGCCCCGTGCCTAAACCTACGGGTATTGCTGGAGCAACCGTCTTAGGGGATGGACGGGTGATGCCTATTGCCGACGTACTGGAGCTGATTGATCTGGCGATGGGTCGGGTACGTCGTGAACCGAATGCTGCACTGTGGGCTCAGGCTGAGGAAGCTCCTCCTGAGGAACCAGCTAAGGTGAAATCTGAACCTACTGTGTTAATCGTGGATGATTCGATCACGGTCCGTGAGCTGTTATCGATGAGTTTTAACAAAGTGGGCTACCGGGTTGAACAGGCTCGAGATGGTCAAGAAGCCTGGGAAAAATTACGGTCTGGCCTGCCTTGCGATTTGGTCTTCTGTGATATTGAGATGCCGCGCATGGATGGCTTAGAGCTATTATCACGGCTACAAAAAGACAGTGGATTACAGCAAATCCCCATTGCGATGTTGACCTCAAGGGGAGCTGATAGACATCGACAAATGGCGGTCGATCTAGGCGCTAGTGGTTACTTTACTAAACCCTACTTGGAAGAAGCCTTGCTCGATGCAGCCAATAAGATGCTTCATGGAGAAAGATTGGTATAGGACAGGGGATGCTCATCGCTTCAAATCCAGGTAAGTCAATTTCTTAAAACGAGCAGTGTTGAATGACTGGCTGCGTTAGGATCAGGTATACCTAACGTGATTGGCGATAAGACATGACTTTTGGGGTAGCACTAAATCATCCAGCAACTAAACAGCGGAACTGGCAGCCAATTGTTCAAGAGTTTGTCAAGGAGCTGGGTGATAATCAGGTAGTTTGTCGCAAAGAGGAACTCCTGGTTTATGAGTGCGATGGGCTTACTAGCTATCGGCAGCGGCCTGCTGTAGTTGTTCTCCCTAGAACTACTGAAGAAGTAGCTGCCGCAGTAAAGATTTGCGATCGCAATCAAGTCCCTTTCGTCACCCGTGGTGCAGGTACAGGTCTATCCGGCGGGGCCCTCCCCATTGAAGACAGCGTGCTGATCGTCACCGCCTGTATGCGGCAAATTCTCGACATCGACTATGACAATCAGCGTGTGGTAGTACAACCCGGTGTCATCAACAACTGGGTTACACAAGCTGTCAGCGGTGCCGGTTTTTACTATGCTCCTGACCCATCAAGCCAGTCCGTCTGCTCCATCGGCGGCAACATCGCTGAAAATTCCGGCGGTGTCCACTGTCTTAAATATGGCGTCACCACTAACCACGTTCTCGGTCTCAAGCTAGTTTTGCCCAATGGCGATATCGTCGAGGTTGGCGGCATGCCTGAACTTCCAGGTTATGACCTCACCGGAGTTTTTGTCGGCTCCGAAGGCACCCTGGGAATCGCTACCGAGATTACCCTACGAATTCTAAAATCACCGGAAAGCGCCCAAACCCTGCTGGCCGACTTTAACAATGTTGAAGCCGCCGGTAAAAGCGTTTCCGACATTATCAGTGCAGGCATCATTCCAGCCGGAATGGAAATGATGGATAACTTTAGCATCAATGCTGTCGAAGAAGTGGTTGCCTTAGACTGCTATCCTCGCGATGCAACGGCCATTTTGCTGGTCGAGGTTGATGGCTCCCCGGCAGATGTTGAGGCCAGTGCTCAGAAAGTGCAAGAAATCATGCGGCAAAATGGAGCCAGGCAGGTCACTATTGCCACCACACCCGAAAAGCGCTTACGCCTATGGAAAGGACGTAAAGCCGCCTTTGCCGCCATGGGCAAACTCAGCCCTGACTACTACGTTCAGGATGGCGTTATTCCAAGGGCTCAGCTCCCCCATGTACTCAACGAAATTGAAGCATTAGGGAAAAAATACGGCTATCGCATTGCCAATGTTTTCCACGCTGGCGATGGCAATTTGCACCCCTTAATTTTGTACAACAACGCCGTCCCCGGTCAGCTCGAAACCGTAGAAACCCTCGGAGGTGAAATCCTCAAGCTATGTGTCGACGCTGGCGGCAGTATCTCCGGCGAACATGGCATCGGGGCTGATAAACGCTGTTATATGCCCCAAATGTTTACCCCAGCCGACTTAGACACGATGCAATGGGTCCGTCAAGCTATTAATACTCAAGGACTGGCTAACCCGACCAAATTATTTCCCACACCTAAAACCTGCGGGGAAGCGGCAGTAACCCCGATCAAACAGTTTGACACCGTAGAGCGGTTTTAAGACTTTAAACCAATTTAAGTCAATCGAAAGCACAAGGGGAAATAGTGCGATTCACTCCCCATGCAAACATTCCTACCCGCTAATCAAATTAAGCACTCAGCAACCAAGTATGTCAGTATTTTTACGTAGACATAACCAGTGCTACTGGTACCAATTCTGTACATTAGCTGATAGGTCTGTCCCCATAGACGGGTAGGTTATAGAAGTAGCGCGAATCAAGTTATTTCAGAGCTTTTCAGGTTTTCAACCAAAGTGATAAGAGATCTGAATTCCATGGGTAGCTTTAAAGCTGTGAGCTAGACGCTACATCCCAAACCTCAAGGAGACACCTTACATAATGAAAACGACTCTACGTGCCAAGCTACTGCAGCACCTAGCCAGCAAGAAGAAAGCTGACGAAGGCTTTACCCTCATCGAGCTGCTGGTAGTAATCATCATCATCGGTATCCTGGCTGCTATTGCTCTACCTTCCTTCCTGAACCAAGCCAACCGTGCTCGCCAAACTGAAGCCGTCACTAACATCGGTGCTATTAACCGTGGTCAGCAGGCCTATGTCCTTGATGAAGCTAATTTTTCCAGATACATTGGTGGTTTAGGAGTTGGTATCCGAGTGGAGTCAGACAACTATGAGTTTGGCGACGATCCAGATGCCGCTGCTGCAAATGTTGGACAGATCCTGGGGCTTGCTGCCGATGGTACCATTGCTTTTAATGATGGTTTAGGGGGTGATCCTGATGATGTTCAATATCAATCCGGTGCATTAACTTATGCTGCTCCAGTGGCAGGTAGAGAAATCCAGCTTAGGGGATATGCTGGTGCTACTTATCTTTTAACTGAGACAGGCACGCAAGAGGTTACTTCAACTACTCTCCTCTGTGAAGAAGATCAGGCAGGCCAGCTTCCTCAAGATCAGCCGACCTTTACAGTTGATCCCGATGGATTAGTAACGGATACTGACTGCGGTCCTGCAGCTACAGAACAGTAGAGATTATTGATTCTTTAAAGGAGACATTCAGGATCAAAATCTCCTGAATGTCTCAGTAGTATCTATTGCAGTAGGCGCTCAGATATTTAACGGCTAGCTACAAATGTCTCCAACTAGATCTGTAGTCTTCTTATTGTTGTCGGTTGTCGGTATTACTACGATACAGCTCTTCTTCTACAAAGATCTAGATAACAATAGCGACGATACTACACTGATCAACAAATGGAATGAGAATCTTTTTGAACAGCAGCTAGTTCTCTCAAATTCTTTACCAAAATTTGGATATGAGAATCTCTATGCTGGCTGGCAATTTTTAAGATTTTTACAGTATTTTGGTGACTCTAGTCTTCGTAAGAAAACAGGTTACGGTCTGAGCACTCATTATTTTGAAAGTATTGTTGACAATGATCCATTATTTGAAGAGTCTTATATTTTCTTAGTCAATACTCTTTCTATGTATCTTGGTGCGCCGGAAGAGTCGATACGACTGTTGGAGAAGGGACTGGAACATATGGGCCCTGCCCTGCCGCCTCGCTCTTATTTTATTTGGCGACATAAGGCAACGGATGAATTGCTATTTCTCGGAGATACACAAGCTGCTAAGAAGTCCCATGAGATGGCAGCTGATTGGGCTGAACGTTCTCCTGATGAAGAGGGTGATTTTGTCGCGGCTCTCTCCCGTAAAACAATAGAGTTCTTAGAGACAGACCCTAGCAGTAGACCCGCACAGATCGGCGCGTGGTCAGATGTTTTGCTGAGAGCCACAGATGAGGCTATTCGACAAAGAGCAGCTGCTAATATCGAAGCCTTAGGTGGCACCATCCTTGTTAATGACAATGGTCAGGTTACAGTACGCTACAAAAGAGATGAGGAGTAGGCTGCCTACTGGGCAACTACAAGCATTATGCGCTGCTGAGTTTAAGTTGAGAGAGAAGGGTCTGTCGTTTGGGCTGTAGGCTGCTTTCAAGCTCTGGAAAAAAGCTTGGTGCAGCGAATAAATCTTCAAGGGTATTGGCAACAGGTTGATTCACCATGCGTGGCGCATAGTCTACTGGAAAAGGACCGTCAATATGGCGATAAAGGGCACCAAATCCAACCCGCCGACTACGTGGCTGCTCTATCAAACCACTATTTTTGAGCCAGTCATCAAAAGTAGTGGCTTCATTCATCGTGTTTACAAACTGATCAACTTGTTCTGGTGTGGGTAGCGCTACATTGAATTGTGGCAAGTCATTACGCGGTTTGATTAAGGTCTGCTCCAACAAAGTACGCCGCTGTTCAGGTGACAACCAGGCCAAGATAGTCTGTCTACCCATAATCTCATCAGGCAATGCTTCTACAGTTAGACTTTCTTCCTGGCTCAATTGCAATAAAGCCTGCCCTGTAGGAAAGTCAGTCCAACTTTGTGCTGCCGCTGTGTAGTCTCCTTGCCACCATTGCAATGCGCCCTGTTGCTGCTGCAGATATGTTCTGAGCCTAACTCCAATCTCCGGAAACGTAAGTAGCTCAGCATATTGTTTTTCTAGTTCACTAAAAACAGTCTCCTTAGCTTCAGCTAATTCTCCTAAGTTCCAAATAGGACTGGTAAGCTGCAATGGAAAACGCAGCAGTTCCAAAACCAATGCATCGGTGGCCAAGACAGACTGTTCATTACGCAATAGGGCAACTCCTAACCCTAGAAAAACTCCACGCTTGACTGGTACCAATTCAGCAGATTTTGCAAAAGCTGCAACTGCTTCACTAGGATTCTGCTGACTCAATAACCAGCCCACATTAGAGCGACCAAATTCTTGATAAGGGGCAATGTCATTGGCTATTTCAAACCAGCGAATCGATTCATTGCTCAGGGCTTCACGGGATGCTCCATTCGTTTGAAAACTAAAGTCTCCTAAGGCCCAGGCCAACATAGAGGGATAGTAAGGCTCCCAAGGAGCGAGCTGGTGGGATTGAGTCAGGGCTTGCTCAAAGCGATCAAAGTTACCCTGATTGAGCTGGTCAAAGCCTTGTTTTGATATAGCCCAGGCACGATGGATAGGAATTAACCAGAGGTTGACAACTACAACACATCCTAATCCCAACCCCATACAGATTCTGGAAAATCTTAGTTGCTCGGGGGTAGCTGTAGATATCGAGAGATTGTTAGGCGCAAAAACAGTCGCAAGGACAACGAGATAGACCACCAGCAATCCGCTAATGGCTGGGGTATCCAGCTGATAATCGGTTAGCCCCATCAGACCATAGGCAAATAGCCCAGCTACCAGACTCCAGACCAAGCTCGGTGATACAAATGAAGTTACTGGCTGCTGAGTCCAACGCCAAGTTAGCCAAACTAACAACCCAACCAGGCTGACTAAAGCGGCGATGCCCCATAAACCTAATTCTGCCCACAGCTGCGCTGGAGTGCTGTGAAGTTGAAAATGTAACTCCGCTTCACGACCAGCCCAGTAGGGGCGGTATTTTTGAAAAAGCTGTAGTACGCTGCCAGCACCAGCACCAGTAAATATATGCTCTAGACCTATATGCCAACCAATAACATTGGTAATGGCCCGATATCCCAGTTCACTATTGCTGGTTCTACCTTGCAACAGAGCTAATAGCGGTTGTCGAACACGGCTGTTGCCTAACGTAGCTGCTAATAAGAGACATAGTAAAAGTCCCCCAGCAGGAAGCACTAGTCGACGGGGTAACTGACTACGAAATAGGATAATGATGAGCGCGATCGCAACCGTCATTACCAAAGCCAGCAACCCGCCCCGAGAACTGGCCGTATACAGATCCACCAGCCCCAAACAACAGCCACCGCCCCACAACCAACGCTGCCAGCCGCGATCATGTATAGCCAACCCCAATAGTAGCGGCAAAATCAAAACCAAGTATCCTGCTACATAGTTTTGATGGCCCAGAGGATACCAATTACGCAGACTAGTGACACCAAAATCAAACTGTTGGGAAACACCGTAGGGTTCTAAAGCAGACAGCCTTTCCAGTTCCGGAAAGTAGGTCTGAAATAACCAAAGACCCAGACTAACTAAAATAAACGCAATGCCAAGAACAGCTTGAAATTTGAGTAGTTGAACCACCTGTTTCGATGTTCTTAACCACCCAGACAAAGCATAGAGGGCCGCAATACCGCCTAACGCTGCCCATGAGTACCAGCGAGCCTGGTTGGGGAACTCCGAGAACAGCGTAGATAGTAGTAAACCTAAAATTAACAAAGCTATGGGCCAGTCTAATCCTGAGCCTAATTTAAACTGACCCAGGGGTTTAAACCACATTTGCCATAGCAACCAAATAATGGGCAACAACAAGGTTAC
The DNA here is from genome assembly GCF_000482245.1 of Leptolyngbya sp. Heron Island J. Lineage (GTDB taxonomy): Bacteria > Cyanobacteriota > Cyanobacteriia > Phormidesmidales > Phormidesmidaceae > Leptothoe. The sequence goes on from NZ_AWNH01000014.1 coordinate 135,552, forward strand.
CTGCCATACCGCCACCCAGGGCCAAGACACCATCAGAGAATGGCTGCTGGGTAACAACGTAAACAAACTGTAGAAGCCAATGGTCAACAGACCAATTAGATTGCCATCTGCTGTTCGCGATAGAAAACCTGACGATGTAAGTGACTCTGGTGAAGTAGACATGCATAGATAGTTTAAGCAGCTTCAAAGTGAGAATCTAATAGGCACCTAGCCCAGTCACGACTATTCGCAGGGTGGTTACCATGATCTCTAAATCAAGGTTGAGGGACCAGTTGTCGATGTAGTGCAAATCTAACCGGGCGGCATCATCAAAAGTTTCAATGTCAGCTCGACCTGAGATCTGCCATAGTCCGGTAATTCCAGGAAGTACCTGATGGCGAATATGATGCCAGGCTTCAAACTGAGCCACGTCTCGTAGCGGTAGAGGACGCGGTCCCACCAGGCTCATCTGGCCAAGCAATACGTTGAACAACTGGGGCAGTTCATCTAAACTTGTGCGCCGCAGAAACTTACCCACAGGCGTCACACGCGGATCGTGCTGGAGTTTAAACATAATGCCATCCGCTGTTTGGTTTTGCTGCTCTAGCTGGGCCTGACGTTGGGGGGCATCTATTGCCATGGTGCGAAATTTCCAGACCTTAAATACTTTGCCTCTGAGCCCCATGCGATCTTGTCGAAAAAAGATAGGTCCGGGCGAGGTAAAGTGAATTGAGATCGCAACTCCCACAAATATCGGACTCAGCACCACCACAGCTAAAGCCGCTAAACCATAATCCAGCCAGCGTTTGAGGCGATAGTCCACACTCTGAAAAACAGAGGTTTCAATCATTAACGTGGGCAAACCAGCCACAATCTCCGGAATTCCACGTCGGTAAAGCATTTCTCGACTTGATGGCAGCAACCGTAGAGGAATTTTGGCCCCGCGCAATCGCCAATAAAGTCCCGATGCTAGCTCCACGTCGGGGACATCTTCAGCCAGCACCTCATCAGGCTGAGCCGCTAAAATACGCTGAAACGTTGCCTCTGCATTAGCTGTTGAGACCATAGCAGCCCCCACTACCTGATAGTGAGACCGTCGTTCTAAAGTTTTTGACAGTCGATGCATGCGGTCCGGATGAGTAATTAGAAATACCCGTGACGGCAGCCGGGTTCCTTGCCAATAGGTGAGTAATCCATTGCTCAGAAGACGGGTGACCAGCACTAACACCACGCTGCTGACCCAGGCACTAAAAAATAGCGATCGCGGGGCATCCAATTTTGGATCATAAAAATAGGCTAGTACCAGCGATACAAAATAAACACAGCTCACCAGCTGCGCCGCTCGCAGATAGTCTCGTGCTCTGACGGTCGCGCCATAAAGACCAAAATGAGTAAATAGCAGCAGCGTCATTCCAGCAAACAGCCAAAACAAACTGGGTAGCCCCAGCCAAGTCCACCACACTAATCGCTCAGGAATTGGCGAATAAAACTGATTTAGAAATCGCGCTAGCTGCCATGCTAATCCCAGGGCCAACGCATCACCAATCAGCAAAATGAAGACCCTGATGCTACCCCAACGTCGCAGAGGGTTTAGCCGATAAGCAGCTCGAATATCTGTGCTGATACCAAACAAAAAATTCTGTCTTCGACTTGATTTTAGGGAAAACGGCTCTTTCATCAACGAGTTTGGAAAACTTAGCGCCCTGGGAGCAAACGTCAGCTAGAAGAATGCCCTGGCCTTAGGATAGACCGCATCGCTCGATTCATTAACTGCAGTCCAAATAATATGAGAAATGCTGTGTTATTCACCATATATCGCCGCCATAGACGACGCGGTTCCTGCCATAGACGATAGACCCACTCCAATCCCCAGGCCATCATCCACCGGGGTGCTTGGGAAACTTCACCGCTGTGAAAACTAAAGGCAGCTCCAACACCAATCATCACAGCATTGAGTTTGCCATGCTGACGCGCCATCCATTCCTCTTGCTTAGGGCAGCCTAACCCGACAAACACCACAGCGGCTCCAGATTGATGTATCCGCTCAATATCAGCCGCGTCTTCAGCTGGAGTCATCGGCCTAAACGGGGGTGCATGGATACCGGCAATTATTAAATCTGGACACTGTTGCTGCAGATTCTGCACCAGATGCTGCAACATCACATCAGTGCCGCCATAAAGATAGATGGGTAGCTGTTCATGGGCGGCGCGATCGCACCAGGCTAGCATCAAATCAGGGCCATATACCCGCCCCTGACGAGCAATCCCCAACTGTCGCAGCCCCCACACCAAGGGCATCCCATCAGGAGTTACTAGGGCCGCATGGTTGAGTACTCGACGATAGGCTCGATTCCAATAAGCGGTCATCACCACATGAACGTTGGCCGCAACAATGTAGGAGGATTGTTTGGTATGGGCCCAGAGGGAAATGCGATCGCAGACATCCTGATAACTGGTTCCATCAATTCGTATCCCCAAAATTCGTCTAAACATTCAAAACCTAATCACTCGATACACAAACCTGATCTCTAATTTGCACTCATTCAGCTAAGACCTTTCGATATGCTTCATCTACTTTTTTAGCGATAGCTGGCCAACTAAATTTTTGCTGTACTTTTTGATAACCTGTCTGTCCCATTCTTTGAGCAACATCAGGATTTTCCAACAAGTCTAGCAGCCGCGCCGCAATGGCTTCAGCAGTCTGTTCTACCAAAAAGCCATCGACACCATCTGCAATTACATCAGCCACTGCTGGAATATTACAACCAATCACGGGCTTGCTAAATGACCAAGCCTCAGTATAAACTCCGCCGAAACTCTCTTGAGATGAAGGAACACATAATAGATCACAAGCTGCTAATGCATCAGTTTTTGTTGCTAAATCAACCATACCCAATCGGTGGATACGAGGATCAGCATATTCTTCAAATGCCTTCTCCGAAGATTTGACGACAGGACCAATAAAAACAAACTCTGCATTTGAACAGCTCTGCCAAACCTTTTCACAAGCAGCAAGTAATTGTCGGTAGCCTTTGTAGGCATAATGCTGTCCTAAAAACAGGACCATAGGTCCCTGCACTTTATAAATCTCTCGAAAGTTTTGGGGATAGCTTTTTTCATGAACTATTGGGCCATGGCCAATCGTGTAAATCTTATCTGCAGCTACCCCTAGTTCGATCAAAATTCTCTTCTCCGCATCAGTCAGGGTAAAAACACCATCGGCCTGACGATAAATATCCAAATACAGACGATAGCGCCAACCTACCCAACGAGGATGATGCACAGGAGTTAAGACAAAGGGTAGATCATGTTTACGAGCTAGCTCCAAGGAGGCATAACTCAAAACTTCTCGGCCAATACGGACATTATGAACCAAGTCAACATTAGAAACAAAGGGGTCTAGCTGTGGCAATCGTATGGCTGAGAGTTTCTCAACCGCCTGCTTCATCCAAACGTGGTACATTAGCACATATGGCAACATTTTAAGTTTTTCTCCCCAGCCTGTATCAAGACAATGTACGGGAATACCATCTATCTCATAATTTTGTGATGCTGTTGGAGCGTTGAGTGTAGTGCCTAACAACCAATCAGTACGGTTACGCTGCCAATGAGTTACCACCTGAACGTGACAATTGCTCAGTGATTGAGCTAAATGATGTTGATGAATTTGCGCACCACCAACGCTAGGAGGATAGGTGGTTAGCGTGTATAACAGCCTTAGTGGGTTAGGAGAGTTTGCGGTCATGGTGATATCTATTCTGCACTTATTGCTTGAAGGCTAATGCTTGAACCGCAGCGCCTAAACCAACGCGTGGAGCTATTTGATAGATAAAACCAGCCAACTTTTTCAGGGCCCAAGGCCAATGAACAATACTTTCAACAATCTGAGGAGCACTAGTACCTACGACAATTTGATCAAATCCAGCTCTGTGTAGTGCATGTCTCAAAGAAACAGGTGAGAAATAAAGAATATGCTCTGGCGGGATAATATGAGACCAATTTTTTCCCTTTAATCTTGCACCCAGGCTTTGAATATTGGGGGTTTCCACAAATAGCAAACCACCGGGGATCAAAAGATCATAACAGCGCTTTAACTGAGCTATTGGGTCTAATAAATGTTCGATCACATGGTAGCTAGTAACAAGATGATAGGAACCGTCAGGCACATAAATTTCCGTCATATCTCCTTGAAGAATATGGTTGCCAACCTTCTGACTAGCCCGATCAACAGCATCTTTGGCTAATTCTGTTCCAGTAACATGCCAACCTGCCTGTTGCGCAACCTGAAGGAAATCCCCTGTACCACAGCCGACATCCAGCAACTTACGTCCTGTTTGTACCGCCAACTTCGGAGCATAGCGATGCAACATGTTCTCTAAAAATTGATAGCGGTTCTGGGCGAAGTGCATATTGGCCATAGCACTTTCACTAAACCTGTCGTGATAACCATTGTTATAAAAGGCCTCTAGCTCTTCAGGGGTAGGTCTTGGAGTAAAAGCCACAACTCCACAGTTCTGACAAGTCACTAGTTCACCATCGTTTAGTGAGTGCAGTAACTGATGGGCGTTGGAATAACAAATGGCACAGTTTAGCGTATGCATAAAGACTCCGAAATGTCTTGTTGAATTGAGAAATTATGTCTTACACCTGTAACCAACTACGAATTTTACGACGACCACGAGCTAACCGGCCAAACTGATGACGTTGGGTTAAGGCATCAGCTTGAGCATCACGGATCATGAGGGAAGGATGTTTAAGCGGGAACAGCATAGGTTCAGTCATCATCTCAGCAAAGGGCGAATACTTATGGGTATGATGTGTACCGGTTAAGCCAAATCCAATATTGGATACCAAATTGACATTTGGCAAAATACATAAGCCATTTTGCATCCAACAAGACAGCGTCCAAATAAACCCCCAAGCATTAATTTTCCTTTCATAGGTTTGCTGAAACTTCTGCTGCCAGTAATTTGCCGCTAATCGGTTCCCCAAAATGTCCTGTAGCCAGTGATTATCTCGAACTGTCGGCCAGTAAGACATATCAGCGTCATAGTGTTGCCATGCACGTTTCCATGTGGCCCATCCCCAACAATGAGGATATCGAGAAAAATAATAACTATCTTTGGTGCGTCGTCGACCAAACTGAAAGTTATCACCCGAAATAGCCATCACCCTTTCATCTATTGAATAACAATTTAGAAGCTCAGTACAAAATCGAAAAAACGAAGGCTCTGGCACACAATCGTCTTCTAAAATGATGGCAGACTCAACTTGCGAAAACACCCAGTCAAGCCCACTAGCTACCCGTTGACGACAGCCTAAGTTGTGAGTGGCATAGTTTGTGTAGATTTTACATTCCCAAGAAATATCGTTAATTAGTGATTTGACCTGAGCGCAGCTATCAATATCACTTAAAACATTCTCTCTGGGACCGTCCGCAATTATATAAAGATCAGATGGCTTGACTTTTTCTAGAGCACTGAGCACCTGTCTAGTAAGGTCAGGTCGATTAAATACGATCAGAACAACAGGTGACAACATATTAGACCTCTATCATCAAAAAATCGGCTTAAACCAAAACATTTCAATGAATTTATCAGCTCTCTAAATTTATATTTTTTCGAATGGCTACAATATTTTGATATGCAAACAATTCTGAAATCAATGCATCTTCAATTTGTATTGATAGCAAACCATCCTGCATCAATCTGTACAAATCATAATTAGATAGAATTTCAAAGAAGTCCTTCATAAACACTCGACTAGACCGATTCATTGAATTAAACTCAAACTGAATAATATCAATCTTCTCAAGCCTTAAACTATCTTTAGACCCCATCAAAACAGCAAATTCATGCCCTTCCGTATCAATTTTCAAAAGATTGACATGTTTGATTTTTTGATCGATCAAAAAATCATCTAATGTTGTAGCTTGAGCCTTATGTTGATTAATTCTTTTATAGCCCTTCTGTAAAATTACATCTTTATACAGCGAGGCATGGGCAGAACTATCATCTTCAGAATCTAAGGAAGCATAATCGAAAATATCAATAATTTTCACACAATCAGAAAATGCTAGATTAAAGGCATAATAGTCTAAAATTTTTGAATTCAACTTCAGTTTTTCAAAAGCTTTAGGATGGGGCTCAATGGCATATAGCTTTGCCATCTTGATATTTTCTTTAACGGCACAGCTGTAGTTGCCAATGTTTGCCCCTACATCTATACAAACAAACTCATGCCATTTATGAGAAGCAATCTTTTCTAGTAAGTACTTCTCTCCACTGAGAGTAGAATTCTCATAATTTAGAATTCCTAATCCTCGAGTACTTAGCGAAAACATCAAACAATGAATTGGATAGAAAATCTTCCTAGCGAATAGATATTTATAAAGCATGACAGCTTTATTCATAATTCACCCACCAAATGCTTGAATTTGTATTCTGAATACAGGTCGAAAATCTTTAATAAAGTAGTTAACAAATATCCCAGCGAAAGCACGAGCTATCACAGTAGATATAGATGCTCCTAAAATGCCAAATTTTTGAATAAAAAAGCAGTTAAGTATAATATTTAAGCAGGCACCTAGTATAGTATTAACAATCATCTTATTGGTTTTACCTTCAACGATTGCCCACAAACTTAGGACTAACCCCATGCAGACAAAGAAACCTCCTATAGAATGAGCAATTAAAGCATTTTCAGCAGCTATGTATTCGCTACCGAACAACATACTGATAAGGCTTTTTGAGAAAAAGAACAGCAAGATTGCTATAGCAATTGAAACCAGGCCCAGAGATCTGAATAAGAGTTTAAACAAATTTTGATACTCTACTTGATTGTTTTCCTGTTTCAACTTTACGGCAATAGGTAACAAAGACCTTGTCAATATAGTTGGCAGAAAATACCAGCTTTCAGAAATTTTTGATGCGGCTGAATATAGCCCTAGCGATTCAGCCCCCAACATTTCTTTTATCATTATCTGGTCAACACGCATGTAAGCAGTTACTGCTATGCCTGAAACCATTATTGGAATGCTAGCTTGCCACAAATATTTTATGTATCTAATAGAGACAGCCTGAAAAATAATAATTCGATTATTATCCAAATAATAAGCTATAGACAAATTACTCAAGCTGATTATGCTCTCACACACCATGCACCATGCAATTATCTCTAATGGTTGCTGATTAACTACACATAATATTTTAATAACAGAACCAATAAAGAGAGCTATTGAATTACTAATTACTAAAGGTCTAGAATTCAGATGAGCTTTGAATGAAAATCCCAGTACATCAATCGCTTGTATAGGGAGTACTAATCCTAAGATACATATCAGCAGTGTTATTTCGCTTTGTTGAGATGGGTAGAAAAATATTATTAGGAGTACGTATATTAGCACCCCTGAAATGAGCTTCATTAAACAGCAGGTTGCTAAAATACGCTCATGTTGATCTTCATCTTCAACTAAAAAGCGTACAGCTACATCATCTAATCCAAGCTTAGTGAATATACTAACTAAACTAATAATGGCAGTTGCATAGCTCAGAATTCCGAACTGATCAGGGCCCAAATAACGCGCTAGTACAAATACAACAATTAACTCACTGATAATTTTGGCAACTCGTTCAATCAAAAGCCAAGTAGTATTTAAAGCAGCTTGCTTTGCTCTTGGTTGTATATATTTTAAATCTATTTTAAGCTTGGAAAACCAATATTTCATCTAAGAAAACTGTAGTAAAAAATACCAATAGTTTTATGAGTAATACTAACAATTATGACCAGTTTAATGCATAATTAAATGTGCATTAAACTGGTCGAGAAGTACGATACTTATAGATCTTTGATGTGAGCTATAATCCTTTTGATTTTATGCAGATATCTATGGTAGCTCGCGTGCCTCACCGTAAGCTAACAGGTGTTTAATAGTGACCAGACGGTGTTGCCAGGTTTGTAAGCGATAATTGTTTTGCTGGGATTTTACTGTTAAATCGGAACTGATGGATTGATCGAGTTGGTCTAGTTGAGATCGCACCTCCTGCAATTGACGATGGGAAGGATTTTCCGCCAGTTCTGCCAGCTGATCGCCCAACTTATTCACATCCTCTACCCATTGCACCAGCTGCTGTTCCGGCATCAACAGCTGATCATGACTCAACAGCCATCCCCACTCTCGCTGTAAAGCCTGATAGCGCTCAGCAGCAGTATTAAACGGTTGCTGCTGTGGCAATGAGTAGACAATATCCGCATCCCCCTGGGTATTACTCAGCAGTGTTTGAATCCCCTGCTGTAAATTATCCGCAGCAAACAAAGCATAACCACTTACTGGCAAATCTCGCAGCGTTTGAATTTGATCTAATGCTGCCATCTCAGGCAGATTCAGCAATCGAATTCCTGGAATAATTAGCGTTGAACCATAGTTACTCTCAAGCACCCAGGGATGAATCAGCTGCTCAAACCGGTTAGTATCCATGGCGTAGCTCATCAGCACTATCCAATCCACGTCGCCCCGCTGAGCCCACGTTTCCCAATCTTGCTGAATCTTGTGGATGCGTTCATGGGTCGATTTTGCAAACACAGCTGCTGAGATCGTCATCCCAGGTCTTTTTTGCCTCAACATCTGGGACGCTTCAGCTACAAATGAACTTACTTGCTCCATACGAAACTCGGTCCAACGATGCCATAGCTGGCGCTGGCGTCGCTGTTCATAGGGCGTCAGAGAGTTGTTATCCCGAGGAGACAACACCGCTGGGTCAACACCAGTTAGATCACGAAAACGTAATCGAGCAGCTGTGCCATATCCATAAGTACGATCAACACCTGGATCTTGAAAGGGATACCGTACGTAGTCAAATTGGACGCCATCAACATCGTAATTTGTAACTAACTCCTGCAACATCCGCATTAGATAACTACGCACCTCTGGATTAGCCGGGTCTAAAAAGGGTTTATCCTGGCCAACTGGCACAATTCGCCCCTGACGATCATAGGCGGCCCAGCCCGGATTGGCGTTGATTAACGGCCCTGGATAGTGAGTTGGTAGGTTTAAGAGCGAATTGTGACGACGATTACCCGCAGCAAAGAGCCAAACCCAGGCATGAACCTCAATTCCTCGCTCTTTGCCCAACCGTACAGCTGACGCCAAAGGGTCCCAGTGGCGGGTCAGAGGATTTTGCTGAGGGGCAATGCGGCTGGGATAAATAGGATAACCAGCATTAATAGCCTCAAAAAAAATCGTATTGATACCGGCAGCAGCCAGCCGATCAAATACCGCTGCCAAATTCTCTTCCGACCCAGCCCGCACAATGGTGCCGCGATCTAGCCACATGGCTCGCACCTCAGCCTGGGCCAACGATTGATTTACTGGAAACGCATTCCAAAGAGCCTGGCGTGCCTCAATCCAGCGTTGGCGTGCAGCCCCATAGTTTCGCTGAGCAATCAAGTCATCCCAATCGTTCAGAGTTTGCTGGGCCATTTCCAAAGCTGGATGGGTTAATGGAGTTTCCAAACCAGCACCACTGAGGCTCGCACTGAGACTGCCCGGAGCTCTGATCGATGCCAGTGCTAACTCTGCAGGCTGAGTGCTGGCATAACTATGGAGCAATGCGCCCTCAAATCGCCCCATTAACTTACTCAGTTCTTCCTGCATCGCTAAATCTAGGAACGGGCTAATTGCCTCATTCCCAGAGCGCACATCCAACCCTGGCGGTTCAACAGTGTGAGCTGGGTCGATCACATCCACAGCCAGCTGCACACCTGCTAGTTCATTCGATGAATGCTCTAGCCCCGTAGCAGATTCAGCCACTGGTGGCGATTGAGCCCTTCCTGGTGTCGCTAGAGCCAAGCCTCCTAACAAAATAGCGAATGCAGTGACAAACTGAGGATGAAACATGGGCAAGCGTAACAGACGGGTAAAAACTGACGCGACGACATCAATAACAGTGCTTGGCACTGCATGACTAAGGACTCAAACAAACCTGGAACTGTTGCTCAAAAGCCGTAGACCATAAGAGGACACCATTATCGGCAATGTTCCCACTGTTGAGAACAGCAAAACTAAGCAACTTGACTGAATTGTTTGGAAATTAGCCTAATCGTTTCAAAACCTGAGCAACCTGACTCAGAAATACCTGTTTGAGCAACCTGACAAAAATGATAATAATTAAAATACGTTCTTAGTGCAGGACAGGCAACCTGACTACGTCCTACACCTCTTTACACTCACTCCGCCCGCAGCTCAGGCATGCAAAGCACCAGGATGGAATAAGTTCTATATTTATGAAGCCTGACTGGCATTGGCTATAGTACAATACAAAATCCTGCGTTAAATTGTGCACAGCTTGCGCATTTAACTAAGCTCGTTTCCACAGACTGTAACTGTAATCGGTAAGCTCTATGGCGCTCCTGCAAGAACAAAAGCAATCAATTATTTCTGACTACCAAGTACATGAAACAGATACTGGTTCTGTGGATGTGCAGGTAGCCATGCTCACTGAAAAAATCAACCGGCTCAGTAAGCATCTGCAGATTAATAAGAAAGATCATTCATCGCGTCGGGGTCTGCTGCGTATGATTGGTCGCCGCAAGCGCTTACTAGCTTATTTAGTTAAGCAAGATACTGCTCGCTATCGGGCATTGATTCAGAAGCTAGGTATCCGTGGCTAAGATACTTAGGTAGCCATATTTGTCGCCTAGTCCACGCAGTCCAGTATCGCGTTTTTATGCCTTCCCCATCTCAGCGTGAGTCTTTGCCTTTTGAGCCTAAGTCCAATAAACGACAAGGCGAGCAGGCAAATTCATCTAGCTCAGCATCTTCTTCTAGCAAAGCCAGCTCAGAGGTTAAGGCATCACCTAAAAAGCCCAAACCTGGCAGTAAAAAGGCTGATGCAGGCATCCCAGAAGTAGTTAGCCGTCGTATGATTCGCCGCATGGCGGTATTTGCTGGGGTGCCGACAGCCTTGGGCATGTCTTCATTTGTAATTGCTTATGTTTTGCTGAGCCGACACATCGTCGAATTTCCCAATGTGTTAGTTCTCTTGGTTTCGTTAGGCTTCTTTGGTCTGGGTACTGTGGGTCTTAGCTATGGTGTTTTGTCGGCATCCTGGCAAGAAGACTTGGAAGGAAGTCTATTGGGAATTAGTGAATTCTCTGTAAACTTTCGGCGTTTAGTGCAGGGCTTGCGTAAGAAGCCATCTGCATCTGACGATGCATCTTAGGAAAAGAGGCATCCTAGAAAACTGTGATGTTGCTGCCCCTCAGCTACTGCCCAGGTTCCTGGATAATGGCGTTTAGCTGGTGCTCCATTTGTTTTAGCATGCTAATAATTGCTGGCAGCGTTTTCTGCTTGGTATCGTCCTGAAGCTCCAGGTTACGCTGTGCTTGAGATCGTAGTTCGTCGATGCGCTGCTGCAGATCATGGGCAATGCCAAGAGCATCACGACCCAGATTATCCATTTGTTGTTGCTGATAAAACCTGAGGGCAGCTCCTCTTAATACTTGCAGTGTTGCTTCTTCGCCATGATCCCCTGGCATGACTCGGAACCGCAGCAAGATTCGTTTTTGATTGTGTATACGTTCAATTTCAATTTGTTTTGGTTTACGAACGGGAATCAGAGAAAGGCTCATCATCCGTTTTAACTCATTGATTACACCCTGAAAAAGCTGCGCAGAAATATCCTCTACGACTGACTGTAGAACACCATCTTTACTCCACAGAATTCGGCAAATCGTACTTTGCCGTTCTAAATAAAGGCGGCCAATGCCTTCCTGGGTGATAACGCGCTTTAGCAGTGTTTGGGTGAATTCTTTGGGATTGAGGTTGTTATGGCTTAAGGGCGGCTCAGAAATTGTTTCTGACGGCTGCTCTTCTGGCGTTGGGGATGATGTGTCTGACTTTGTCGGTACTTCTTCTAACTGAATGTTTAAGGGCGGCTGAGTTTCCTCTTCGTTAGTGGTGTGTTCTTCTGGAGGCGGTAATGTTTGGGGCGTAGCGTCTGCTTCAGTTTTTTGAGTGGTGACTGACGATGGCGATGGTGGCTGAGGTTTAGTCGTAGGTTCAGCCATGATGACATCACGGGGATTTTCAATGATCTCAGTTGGAGATCCTACGACCAGTGTGGGCTGTTCTTCGAATGGACTACGTGGAGATTTTGCCTTAGGTTGAGACACTTGCGAGGCTTGACGGCTTTTAGCTGAGTGGCTCAAAAACTTTGATAATATCTCTCGATGCCAGTCAGAGGAGATAGAGCGCGATACGATAGAGCAATTGATGTAAGATACTTGACGTCTGACATAATCAGCTGCTTTTGTATCGTCAGGATTGACCATACCCAGGTTTAGACTACTCCCTTCTATCGAAAGGGGTAAAACCTGATAGTAAAGACAGGCTTCAAAGGGCAAGATTCCTTCTATTAGTAGGAACATTTGCTCCAGGTTTGCCATAGTCTCAGTCTGTTTGGGACTGATTGATAGCGGTGACAACGCCTTGTTTTCGGAAAAGGTTGACATGATGGCCACCTAGAATGGAATAACGAAGATGGGGATATAGAAACAATGATGTGAGTGAAGGTAACTGCTCCGTAAAACCACCCCAACCTCGCTGCCCATGGCTAACCTGAAAGCGCCTCAGAACTGGCTAGGATCTTAAATTTTGGGCGGCTAGGTAAAGCTTAGCCCATTCACTCATGACTTGTTTAGGTCTGCACCCGAGCTTTTGTGCGATCGCATCAATATCGCTACCCTGTTTCAATTCAGTTAGTAGTTGCTGTTGAGAAGGCTCCAAGGTTTGCCAATAGGTTTGCCACTGGCTAGAGGTTAATCCCAGATCGTGGTCGGTTAAGGTCGTCTTCAACCAGCTCAACACTAGCTCTGGTTGTTCCTTCAGAGTAAAAATACGGATGGCGTGGTAGCTAATTTTTTCCCGTAGTCGATACACTTGATTGATCGACATGTTCAGCTTTTTAGCAATGTTGTCTTGGGTATAGCCCTGTAAGTGCAGATCGAGCCATTGTGTAGCCGTATCTCCCAATGCATCCTGCAAATAGTCTACAAAATTGCTTTTAACCAGCTGACGTGCTCGTTGCGTTTCTTCAAACGCCTGTTGTTGTTCGTAAGCACTAACCGCTTGAACATCAAATAGACTAATGGTGCTATCGGTGTCGTCCGTCCCAATTTCTTCTGAAATCAGCTGAATCAGCTGGGCTCCAGGAACTTGAGTCATCCCACCACGCTGAGAACGTCGCAGATAGTTAACAAAGCGATAGACAATTAAAGGCTGGTTACGAATCGGTCGCAAACAATATTCTTCAATTGTCGCCATCGTCAACAGATTACGCAGCTGCGATCGCTGCGTACATTTAGCAATCCAGGTCATCTGCTGCTGCAAATGGCGATCGCTCTGCAACATTTCCTGAATAATTTCTTGCAGAACGTCCTTAACCTGACGCTGGCGATCGCGACTCAGGGCAATCCATGTACGAATTTTGCTGCGAACTAAAAACAACCCACCCAGCTTTCGCATTAGAGTCTGGTAGGCCCGATCTGGTGGCAGTCCCCAGTAGGTTTTGTAAAAAATGCGATATCGATAATCCATCGCTTGGGTCGCAATGGATAAATCTTTATGAGAAAGCGCCTCAAAGCGTTCAGTGTCCTCGCCGCAAAGCCACTGGGTAATTGCTATGTGGGTATCGTGGCTTTGGTCGGGCAAATCAGCCTGAAGCCGTCGCTGCCATTCATTTATAATTGAAGTTGCCACTGCCATGCGAGCCTGCTGCTGATTGGAGAATGTCCCATGTGAAATGCCATGGGAAGGGATCGACTAATGCGATTTGCTCATTCTAATGCACTCAATCCCTGGATTTATCCGGATATAACTACTTTTCCCTATTCATGCATTTTCCCTTAAGGGCGTGATTGGGTAAAGCACTCTGAGAACGCCTAGCACCGTGACCTAGGCTATGGACTCCCCGTACTTTTACTATCAGTACAGTCTGTATATATTTATTCCGGAAAGGTTAATTACCTCACTATTAGATCAAATTTGGCCTCCCGCCTAACCATGACGCTGCTGATGCCACTGCCAGGCATGCTTAATAATGGTCTCTAAATCGGCATATTGAGGCACCCAGCCTAGACGTTGACGAGCATGATCGCTGCTACCAATTAAACTCGGTGGATCGCCAGGACGACGTTCGCATTCTACGGCAGGTACCGAATGCCCTGTCACCTTGCGGGCGGTTTCGATCACTTCTCTAACGGTGAATCCATTGCCATTGCCTAAATTGATAAAGGTTGTTTCGCCACCATCCAGGAGATATTGCACGCCTCTGACATGGGCATCAGCCAGGTCGGCAACATGGATATAATCACGGATACAGGTACCGTCACGGGTAGGATAGTCGGTACCGTAGATGGAAATATGCTGACGTTTGCCCAGGGCCGTTTGCAGCACCAGTGGAATCAGATGGGTTTCAGGATTATGGTCTTCTCCGAAGCGACCCTGAGGATCTGCTCCAGCGGCGTTAAAGTAGCGAAAACATACGGACTGTAAACCATACGCTTTTTGAAAATCCGGAAGCATCATTTCCACCATGAGCTTGCTGCTGGCATAGGGACTAATAGGATTTTTAGGGTGGTTCTCTGGAATTGGCACTGTCTTAGGCGGGCCATAGATAGCGCAGGTCGATGAGAATACAAACCGGTTAACACCTGCAGCTGCCATGGCCTGCAGCAGATTAAGAGTGCCGTAGACATTGTTGTGATAGTACTTGGCTGGCGCAGTGACTGAGTCTCCTACGGCTATATAGGCCGCAAAATGCATCACAGCCGCAAATTTATATTGCTGAAATAACTTATCTAGTAGGGCACGATCAGCTGTATTTCCTTGCACCAGCTTGGCATTAAGGTGCTGCTTGACTAGCTCCTGGTGGCCGTATTCAAGGCTATCTAAAATAACCACTTGGTAACCAGCTTGCTCTAAAGCAAGGACAGCGTGGGAACCAATATAACCAGCGCCACCAGTAACTAAAATTGCTGGAGCTGGGGTGTTTACACTAGTCATATGAGAAGTTAGTAAAAGTAAATAAAAATAGAAATAAGCGTAACTATTAGGCCCTGGTAACGAGCGATCGCATCCCTCGTTATTTTCTACGTTAAACCACCACACCCGAATTAACGAGCCTAGCCGATGTCTGCCAAAGGTTTCATATCAGGCCCTATAGCATCAGGATTTAGCACTAAGTTATCCCGATGGACAACAGTATCAGCACCGTCATAGCCCAAGATCATAGAAATTTGACCAGAACGACGTCCGCGAATTTGCTGAAGTTCATGGTGATTATAGTTAACCAGACCACGGGCAACTTCTTGACCGCTGCGATCGCACAGCACCACTGCATCCTGTGATTGAAAATCACCCTCAACCTTGATAATTCCGGCTGACAGCAACGATTTACCGTCTTTAGTGATTGCCTGTACCGCCCCTGCATCTAAATAGAGCCGTCCACTCGGGCGTAGTCCATTAGCAATCCAACGTTTGCGAGCATTCGACGGATTAGGCTGAGGTGCAAACTGAGTCCCAAGCGGTTCACCAGCCAAAATCCGCAGAATGTTATTAGGTGATTGACCATTCGTGATCGCCATCCGAATACCGGCACCTGTTGCAATCCGCGCAGCTTCTAATTTAGTAATCATGCCTCCTGTTCCCCAGGCCGACCCCCGGTCCCCCACATCAATGTCCAGATCTGCGAGGTGCTGCACCCAGGTAATCGGCTCAGCATTCGGGTTAGCCCGTGGATCAGCAGAATATAACCGATCTACGTCAGTGAGTAAAAATAACCAGTCGGCCCCCACCAAGCTAGCAACCAGGGCCGAAAGCGTATCATTATCACCAAACTTCAGCTCATCCACAGCCACCGTATCGTTCTCATTCACAATGGGAATGACATTGAGGTTAAACAGCTGCTGAAAGGTGTGATAGCTGTTGACATAACGTGAACGCTGCATTAAGTCGCTGCGGGTGAGCAAGACCTGGGCGATGGGCTGATCCAACACTGTGAACAGGTCATCGTATACCCGCATCAAACGGCCTTGCCCAACCGCTGCTATGGCCTGTTTTTGTTCAATTGTCTTCGGTCGTTCGCGTAACCCTAAACGGGCACATCCTACGCCGACAGCTCCAGAGGACACCAAGATCACTCGATTTCCTTGGCGTTGCAGTTGACTCAGGGTTTCTACCAAACGGGCTAGCACCGACAGGGCCAGCTGGTTGTTGGCCACCGTCAGACTAGAGGTACCAATCTTGACCACAATCGTCTGGGGTCTGGGGGTTGGGGCTTGAGACAATGACATCGATAGCAATCCAGTGACGGACATGATTCGAATCCAATAAAAAGAATGGGACAGCTGTAGCTGTACCCATTCCTGCAATTCGCGCGCGTTTATTAGCCAGAACCTTTATAAAAAGCGGTCCTATTGAATAAAATAATGGTCGCAATAAAACTCTGGTAACAGAAGGGGCATAACATTTTCTTTAGATTCTTCGCTAACAGCTAACGACGCTCACCTGCCGCCAGCACTACGCCAAGACGCTTTGATAGCCAGATTTCAGCATTACGCAGACACTGTTTAGGAGAATTTAATGACCCTGTGGCCATGGGGTCTGCCATCGGTTCAACTAAAACCGTAAATAGGCCTAAACGATTGCCCCCCAAAACGTCTGTAAATAGGCGATCGCCAACCATAGCGATTTCATGATGGGGTAGCTCCATCAGCGCTACTGCCTGGCGTAGCTTACGACGGGATGGTTTACCTGCGCCAGTATAAAACGGGACTCCCAGGGTCTCGGCAATACGGCTAATGCGGCTATGGCTGAGATTATTGCTGACCAGTACCACGGTAGCTAGGGATTGGATCTGCTGCAGCCACTGGCGCACTTCATCTAGGGGTTGACTTTGTTTAAAAGGAACCAGAGTTTCATCCACATCTAAAATCAGTCCCTTGAGGTGATGCTGCGCAATTAGCTCAGGTGTAAATTCTAAAATCGAGCCATGTATAGCAAGGTCAGGTTGTAGAAGGCGGCCCCAAGGCGTCATGGTTAAGTGGTGGTAAATACGGTAAAGACAGGTCACCTGCTTTTGCAGGCAATCGTTTAAAGATCATCACCCAATTGGGCATCAATGCGATCGCGAATTTCACCCTGTGCTCGCTCATGCTCTGCCAGTGAACGGCTAAACACATGGGTGCCATCATAGCGAGCCACAAAGTACAGGTATTCCGTATCTGGTGGATTTAACGAAGCTTCCAAGCTGGCAATACCGGGACTCGCAATGGGGGTGGGGGGCAGACCCAGATTACGGTAGGTATTGTAAGGGTTGGGGGTGTTCACCTGGGCTAAAGTCAGCGGATTTTCCGGCGTTTGAGTGATGCCTAGACCATACTCCACGGTTGGATCAGACCCCAGACTAATACCTTCGCGTAAACGGCGGGCAAATACCCCAGCAATCGTATCCCGTTCTTCGGGGACAACGGCTTCTTTTTCCACAATGCTGGATAAATTCACCCACTCCGATAGCGAATAAGGACTAGAGGTTTGCTGATACACCGGTAGAGCGACCTGCTCAAACCGCATCAACATGATATCGATAATCACATCAGCATCAATTTGTTCGCTGGGCAGCTGATAAGTATCTGGATAGAGAAAACCCTCTAGGTGGGGCAAACCCTGAGGCAGCCAGGGAAATTTAGCATAGGGAATCGCTTCGGTGGAACGCAAAAACTCATCAGCGCTCACCAACCCTTGCGCCTCCAAAGCAGTCGCCATTTGAGAACGATTCCAACCTTCCGGGATGGTGAAACTGGTTTGCACCACATCCCCAGCCCAGATTTTATTAGCAATCTCCGCCATAGGCTGGGTCGGGGATAGAGAGTAGGTACCTGCCTGCAGTCCACCTTCGCGTTTTTTAACCCCCTGCAATCGGGTCCAAACTTTCCAAGCAGTTGTGGAACGAATGAGGCCAGCTGCTTCCAAATCTTGGCCAATTTGCTGGGCCGCAGTACCTGCCGGAATTTGAATTTGGATCGACTGTTCAGCATCACTGGCCAACACAGGGCCAGTCGCCCAGCTCCACCAAGACCAGCCTTGCCAGGCGGCTACACCTAAGGCCACCGGAAAAATGCCAACGTAAAATACTCGTTTTAAACAACTCATAATTCGTTTAGACAGACCAGTGGTCAGTTGCAGAATCAATTGGAGCGTTCAACTGTAGGTCTCTACTCTAGCCCCTCAAATAACTGGTCCTCAATTTGGGGTTGCAGTCGCTGAAACTCTTCAGGTGATAGCAACGCCACCGTATCGGTATCAGTCCGATAGGCAAAAAATAGCAAGGGCTCTAGAGGAGTACAGGCAACATAGCGCTGATCACGATGATAAAACTGCGCCAGCATCTGAAAATTATCTGTTGCCCCATCGTCATCCACTTCTAATGCGAAACAACTTTCATCGTCAGCTTCAGGGATGTTACCCACGGCTGTAAGCGTATAAGCACTCCGTTGCAAGGTCAAGTCTAATTCAGCCAAAACTGCGCGAGCACTGGGAAACAGCGGCTCAATTTCCTCATCTTCGATATCTGCCAGGGTATCGTCGTCTCCCTGCCAGCTAAAGATTTCAATGGGGGATGCGACCGGTAGCAGCAGTAGATACTCCTGCCCTGAATCACTAAGGGTGATGGCTTTTTCAACATAACAGGCCAGGGTATGACCGCTATTATCGGCCAGGGTAACTATTGGTTGCCCTTGTTGAAAGTCAGGGGACTGATCAGAGTTGTGATTAGGATTAGGATTCAAATTTGGCATTCGTAATATGACATCGGGCCAGAGCCTTTGAGGTTTTGGGGCAAAACGCGCCTGTTCGTTTTTCGAGCAGCAGCTAGGGGCTGCGGTCAGCGCGCGAGCGATCTAGCCACTGCTGCAAAATGATAGTAGCCGCTCGTCGGTCAATCAGTCCTTTATTTTTGCCCTTGCGTTTAGTCGTTAGCTGACGTTCTGCCTGAAGTTGCTGCTCTGCTTCTACTGATGTGAGACGCTCATCCACATAGGTAACTGGCAAGCTCAGGGCCTTGGCCAAACGCTTGGTAAATTTTTGCACCCGTCGGGCCTGGGTACCCAGGTCGCCGTCCATGGTGTAGGGTAGCCCGACCACCAGCAAAGTCGCCTCTCGCTGCTGGATGATTTGACTCAGCTGCTCCGTCACATAAACAAAGGATTTATTGTCGATGGTGGTAATGCCGGTAGCAATCAGACCAGTGCGATCGCATCCAGCTACACCAATCCGTTTACTCCCAATGTCTAACCCCAAAACAGATACCATCATTAGCCGGGCTACCTTGCTGTTCCCCCCGATGAGTCATCCCCCGCCGGACGCCGTCTCAACCCTGAATTTGCCGCATCCCAAAAGAAACGGCTGGGAATCGCTTTACCGGATGGCTGTAGCCCTTGAAGCACATCTTGCAGACCCTCGATCGAAACCGCCTTTGATTCCCGCACCTTATGCCAGACTGAGCGCGACATCATCACCGTATGGCCCACTTCCGTGGCTCCGATCTCCCGCAGATAGCTTTCTCGCTCAGGCTGGTAGTCCAGGGACGCCAACTGCAGTGTCTGATTAGAGGCCCCTTGCAGCACCTGAGCCATCTGAGCCATCAGCTCGGGATACAGCCAAGTGTAGGCCGGATGTACCGTTAGCTTAGCCCGATTAGGTTGCCCAGCATCCTGAGAAAGGCGCAAGCTAAAGTAGCCAATAGCTGCTTTACGCTGGGGTTCAAACACATAGGCCGATACTGACTCAGACTGCCCCAGCCAACGCCGAACCTGGGACCGCATACCGGCAATAGAGCGCGTGCGAAAGTCCTGAATTTGGTGGTCGAACACCTGACGGAGCTGGGGCGGCATTGATGCCGTTTCCAGATGATAAATTAGCTGAGCATCTGCATTACTGACCGGCAGCAGATTGGGCAAATCTGGTTCATTGTCCGCTAAGTTAGTAACTTGCTCAGCATCAATAGACCAATAGGTGACATAGGCCAGCGGCTGAAACCCATTTTGGCGATATAGTGCCAAACCAAACTTGTCGTGGATACTGGTTTCACTAATCCAGGTATGGGCTTCGACAATTGTTTCAAAACAGTGCCGCAACAGCAAACTAGCTAAATCTAAATTGAGGGTGAGGGCTTGATCGGCTATGGCCTTAACCATCACCTGATCAATCCGCCAGGTGCTGCGGGTGGAGTTAAATGGCGAAACCTGAATTACACCGTGGGTGGTGTGCTTACACTCTGCAGCAAACGTGATCGCCTTAGGCTGTAGCGGATTGACTAAACGAGATAAACGCTGCCAGGAGGCCTGCCCAAACATTCGTCCTGTCTCTGGCAAGGGCTGATGCTTGGTAAATGAGCCACAAGTAACCACCTCTGAACCGCCATCGGGTATCAGTTTTTCTGAGTCACGGAAATGTACGGGACGAATCGCAATGGATTCAGAGGGGTTAACGGATGTCATAGGGCCAAAAGATATAAAATCCCTAGGATTTCGGATGAATTAGAACCACCGGGGTCTGTTCATCGGCGTTACCAGCCGGATTATCGAGTAGAGCACTTGTTATTAAGTCTACGTCAGTGTCAGAGGTAGCTGCTAATATTTTAACCGCTTTCAAATCATTGACATCGACAATGGCCGCTTTTAGCCCCGTGGCCTCGTAAATGTCTTGCACAATTTTCTGAGGGTTTTCCGGACCCAATACGATGAACTGATCGTAAGGGGGCAACGTACCGGTAACGTCATCAATCAGGCGAGCTTGTTCACCCGCTAGTTCGTAGAACATACCCGCCCGGCCAAAAAAATTCTTTGCGATCGCACCCACCACAAAGGCATAGACCACCCGCACCGGTCCTACTAAGTCCACCAAAGTCTGCAGGCCACAGGCCGTGGCCAAACTTGATGTGGGCATAAAGAAATAACAGATCCGCTTAGCCACCCAGCCCGGCTTGATCTCACTGGGGTGCCGCCAGCGTCCTTGCATAATGGCCACCGGCGTTTCACCGATGGTGACAATATCCCCTGGCTTAGCGTAAGGCTCCACATAGCGCTTCACCGTTTCAATTGGACTATCCAGGGGACCTAGTAAATGGGTAGGAATCGGCAAAACTTCGGCCTTGGGCGTGGTTTTCCAATTTTGAGGCGCATCCGGCTCAGGATACTTAAGCGGCACTACCACATTGCCCATTTTGGGAATGCGACCTTCAGGACCATAGGTAAGATAGTGAATTTTGACCCAAACCGCTTTGAGCCTTGATAGATCAGGACCTTGAATATCAACCTTGATCTTTAAACCAGTGGACTTACCCGTCTTAACAATGTAGGCAAACCAATAATTATCGGGTCTAGCGGTGGCATCCTCATGATCTGACATGAGCTTGGTCTTCACCGTAATGCCATCCAAGCTAGCACCCGACAGCAGCTGCGTCTCAACAGAGATTTCCGGCACCATGATCTCTAAAGTACGGGTGAGATTAACTAGCGCCGCTTCCCCCTCAATCACGTAGTGCTGAGGCTCTTGGGTGGTCATGGCCCACTTGCCAGCATCCAGCTCTAGCCGGTTACCAGGACGGCCTTGAAATTGCCGTTCAATCAGCAGCCAAACTATCAGGGCCAGCAATATTAGTAGGATCACCAGCGTGCCCAAAATCCCTGCCATTAAAGGGGTACTCCTCGTCTATATAAAAGGCGATCAGTGGATATGCTTTATCCATATATCCGTAAGATTTGTATCGCACTCTTGGACTTGAGGCAATCCTAGACAAAGTTAGGCAGTCAATCTAATGTTGATTTTTTTGGTTAGCTCAGCGATTATGATTCGCCACAAGCAAGCACTATTTCAGCAGTTCAAATAAACCATCGTCGAGTTCATAGCCCAATGTACACACCATCAACTTCAGTTTTTCAATGCCATCGATCTGGTTATCCTTAAGCCACTGGGCAATGGTAAACACTTTACCCATAACAAAAATTTCCAAGGCTTCTGGGTTATAACGAATGCCATCTAGCGGGCTGAACTGATGGGGAACTAGCATGGCTGCATAGCGACCTAGTTCACCCGATTCAATATCGAGAAATAGCGGCAACCAGGGGTAATGACTATCAAGCCGGATAAACCACAGTCGTACCTCAGGAATCTCAGACAGCTCGCGGGGGTCGTTCTCATCACGAGGATAATTGATGGAAAAACCTAGCTTTAGTTCCGTTTGCCAGTCAACCTGATTCAGGGCAGTGTGGGCTACTGTCAGGTCCAGAGCCTGCAGGTGCGTAGCATCGACAACAATGGATTGAG
The DNA here is from genome assembly GCF_000482245.1 of Leptolyngbya sp. Heron Island J. Classification (GTDB taxonomy): domain Bacteria; phylum Cyanobacteriota; class Cyanobacteriia; order Phormidesmidales; family Phormidesmidaceae; genus Leptothoe. Next base: position 157,912 of record NZ_AWNH01000014.1, read on the forward strand.
ACATGGGAGAGCAAATAAAACCACGGGGCAGATTAAACAGACTAACAGTGTGCCTTGCTGTGGAAGACTTTACTAGGGGCCAAACCTGCCCTCGAACCAAATCCAAGTTAACCCCTAGAGTTGCTTCGATAGAAAAACCACCGGTCTGGACGTGGACAACGTTTAGATAGATCCAAACATAGCTCACACTATTTAAGTTTCTATTTCACTATGACTCGCTTGCCTATTCGCGTCTGTATCACTTTGGGAACTCGCCCTGAAGCTATCAAGCTAGCTCCAGTGATTCAGAAATTTCAGAAAACTCCAGGGCTTGAGACCCAGATCGTGCTCACGGGTCAACATCGGGAGATGGTCGATCAGGTGATGCAACTGTTTGACATCCAAGCAGATCAAGATTTGAATATCATGCAACCGCAGCAAACCCTGTCGGACATTACCTGTCGTAGCCTACAGGGTTTACAAACGCTCTTTAGTGAGCTGCAGCCCCATATGGTGCTGGTGCAGGGCGATACAACCACGGCATTTGCAGCTGCTCTGGCCGCGTTTTATCAAAAGATTCCGGTAGGCCACGTGGAAGCTGGCCTTCGCACCGACAATATTTTGAATCCTTTTCCTGAAGAAGCCAACCGACGACTGGTGTCACAGATTACAACACTGCATTTTCCGCCTACGGATAAGTCAGTGGCGAATCTGGCCGCTTCCGGGGTATACGGTACGGTAGTTAAAACGGGTAATACGGTGATTGACGCCCTACAAACCGTAGCGTCTAAAATGCCGGCCTGCGAGGTTCCAGGTCTCGATTGGACTGGCTACCGAGTAATCCTCTCAACGGTACATCGTCGGGAAAACTGGGGTAAGCCTCTACAAGACATTGCTCAAGGATTTTTGCAGATATTGGATAAATTTGCAGATGTGGCGTTGCTGCTGCCCTTGCATCGTAATCCAACCGTGCGTGAGCCGTTGACAGCGGCTCTAGATTCCCATCCCCGTGCTTTTCTGGTTGAGCCCCTTGACTATGGCCAGCTCGTGGGAGCCATGCAGCGCTGCTATTTGCTCCTGACCGATTCCGGTGGTTTACAGGAAGAAGCGCCTGGTCTTGGTAAGCCAGTACTAGTGCTACGGGAAACAACGGAACGGCCTGAAGCTGTGGAAGCTGGCACCGCTAAGCTGGTGGGCACTGAGCCATCGACCATTACTACAGAGACTGCTAAGCTGTTGAGCGATCCAGCAGCCTATGACGCCATGGCCCGAGCTATCAATCCATTTGGCGATGGCAAAGCCTCAGAGCGCATTGTTAAAGCAGTGCAGGAGCATTTCAGCAACAGTTAACCTCAACAGATGAGGACAATCTTACTGGGAACTGTCGCCCTGGCTGTTTGTTTCGTCCAATAAAACTTTTTTGGAGGCCTTCAGCTCTTTCCAAAGCTGCTTAATGCGGCTGTAGGCCTCTTCAGAGGTGATTTTGCCTCCTGTTTCCAGATTACAAATCAAGGAAATTTTGTTGGCAAATTCTTGCAAATTGGCATTAAACACCATTCGTTCAGGCGTAAACTCCCCATGATAGGGTGCACGGGGCATCATGAAGTCTTCTCTTTGCTTCCGAGGGTCGTCAGCCAATGGTGAATCCTCTGGGTATGGGTTGCTTACTCTGTAAAATCTGAAACGTCGCTATTCGTTTTTTCAGTATATTTCTGTGATCATAGCAATGCCCTTTAGCCACGGTGTGCTTTCTTAGCAATACCCGTGATCGTGTTGGGTAAGACAAACTGATTTTATTGAGCAATTGTTTGGATTAGCACCATGCCCTCAGCCCGAGCGATTTCGCGATAAGGAGGCAACGTTGCTAGCTGGTGGACATCTGCTAAGACGTAAAGGATCTCCTGCCAACGGTCGAGCAGCGGTTGACCAGAGAGGACGGGAATATTGCGATCGCAATAAAAATTCAGACTAGGTCGCCCATAGCTAAACGTAGTCACCACCTCAGCTGTCGCTGGCACATGTTGATTAACCAGAGCTGCCACCGGCTTAACCGCATATGCTTCATTTAGCTCCCATAGCCAAAAATCAGACCCCATCAGTAACAACAAGGTTAAATATAATCCCGCTATCAAGGTCAAACCCCAGTGCCGCTGACGTCGCCACAGCTGCCAGGTCGTCACACCAGCACTCAGCCCCAGGACAAGTCCAATGGCAATCAGCGTCGGTTGCTGGTCAGCAATCCCCAAATAGATCCCGCCTCCAAAAGCGACCACGGCAATCAACGCCAATAGCCCCACAGGCCAGCGTTGAGGTCTTTGCCAATGGTGGTGTAGGTAGCTACCAATTGCCAGAGCTACAAACGGATAAAGCGGCATAATGTACCAGGGCAGCTTAGTTCCCATCAAGGAGATCGCTCCCAGGTAAATGACAGTCCCCACCAGCACCAGCTGTCCCCAAGATTGGTGGCGCTGTCGCCAAGCCAGCAAGACACCACCAGGCCAAAACATCAGCCAGGGCCAGCTGTACTTCAACAGCTCCACAAAGTAATACCAGAAAGGCTGCTGGTGATCTTCAATAGCAGATGTCACCCATTCAAATGATTGAGCCACAAAGTGCCCCTGCCAATAAACATCGCCATAGCGCAGGAGCTGGGCACCATACCAAAGCACGACTGGGATACTACCTAAGGCCAATCCTAACCACAGATAAGGATTACGCAATCTATCCCAAACCCCTCCACGCTGGATAGACATTGAAGAGCCTGGATTACCCGGAGTTTCCCCACCAAACACTGCCCGCACCCCAAAAAATACCAGGGCAATAGTCCCCAGCAAAATCACCAAAATTCCCTTCGTCAGAGCAATTAATCCTAGACAAATACCCACCACCAGGGCATACTCCGACCGTTTTGTCGCCCTCAAACCACACAGCAATAGCAACAAAAATAAGGTGATCGCCACCCCATCTCGCATGGCTAAGCGCCCATGGCGCACCACAGGCAACAGCGTTAAAAACACACCTGCCGATAGGAGTGCCGGTCGCCTGGTCCCAAAAACCTCTCGTCCCAACCAATACAGCAGGGGGACTGCCAGGGCACTAATCGCAGCAGGTAATAGCCGAGAAGTCCACTCTGAGATACCCCCCAAATATCCGGTCGCCATTAACCACTCCACCAGAGGGGGTTTATTGAGATAAGGATGGCCATGAATTGTCGGATAAATCCAATCACCGCTAGTACTCATCCCACGAGCTACGGCAGCAATTGTGCCCTCATCCCAATCACGCAGTGGCACCATTCCTAACCGCCATAGATACAATAACCAGGCGGCCAGCATCAGCCAGATCCCATCTAGAACAGCTGAAGCATGAGAACGCATCGACAAAGAATTGTCTGAGCGCAAGAATTTACTGACCTGATCAACCACGGCAATTCCATCAAGACAATGGCACAATAGCTACGCTCTATCATATTCCTTCCCCCATGACCCGCTCGCAACTGGGCCTTGGCTGGCTAAATCAAAGCGTTCAAACAGTTATGCAAGCAAAACAATGGCACCCGATTATCCTACTGCTATGGATGATTCCGCTGTTGCTGGTTGGCTTTTTTGACCTTGAAAACCAGAGCCTGATGGCCCACGACGAAGGTCTCTATGCTCGTCGGGCCAGAGTCATTGTAGATACCGGAGATTGGATCCATCCATGGGCCACACCGCACCACAAAACACCTGGCCCGTACTGGATTTTAGCCATTTTTATCAAATTTCTGGGTCGCCATGAAGTCGCTGTACGGTTACCCAGTGTGTTAGCCAGTATCGGCTGCATCCTGCTGACCTATGCCATCGGTCGTCGCTTACTAAGTCCCACTGCGGCCTTGCTTGGGTCACTCTCGTTAGGGGTAGCCCCTCTGTGGCTGCAATATAGTCGTTTAGCAACACCCGATGTGATCTTCACAGGGTTAGTTTTGTTTGCCATTTGGCTATTACTCCTGGCAACGGCAGCCACACAACACAATTATCCCAACAGCAATTGGCTCTACTTGGGAGCAGGCATCAGTCTAGGACTTACAGTGCTGATTCGTAGCGCCTTAGCCGCCGTTCCGATTGCCTGCCTACTCCCCTACTTAATCTTTTCAGGTCGGCACCATCTCAAACAATGGAGGCTGTATTTAGGGGGATTGCTTGGACTATTACCGATCGTCCTCTGGCTGTGGCTAGGTTGGCAGCGATATGACATGGCGGTCATCAATTCCCTACTAAATTTTCCAGTGCGCCAGAGCTTAACAACCGACCGAGCCAAATCTCCGTTTTTTTACGTGATTAATCTTTTGGGCAATGATTTTTTGTGGGCATTTTTTGCATTGGGGGCAGTTGTTTTACTGCTAGCGAAGCTGTGGCGATCAAAACAGACGTTTCACCAACTGGCCCAGCCTCAAATTTCATTGTTGCTGCTCTATCCACTGTCCTATATCAGCCTGTTAAGTTTTGCTTCCACTAAACTGCCTCACTACGCTATCCCTACCTATCCCTTTCTAGCGCTACTCACAGGCTATGCCATGGAGCAATTGGCAAATGCGGCGGCTAAAGTTGCTATTAAAAGGCTGCTGCATGCCATTAACAGCCTATTGGCTTTTTTGGGAGGCTTGCTGACGGTAGCAGCTTGTTTAGCTCTAACCACCGATAGTTTGCCTAGCACTGATGACATCCGACTATATGCACCAACTGCGTTGGGTTTGGGGATAGGGTGGCTCGGGGCAAGCGGCCTATGGTTCAAATCGCATCAGCGGCAATACGAGTTAATCAACTGGTTAGGACTCTTGCTATTAGGGCACTGGGTCAGCCTGAGCCTTGCCTGGGGCACCGCTGATCTTGGCAATATTAATCCTGAGATGAAAGCCCTATTGCTCCGGGCCGATATTCAACCTATTTTGCAAACCGAAGCTATCGACTTCAGCCCTGGTCTTAGTAGTAAGCGGAGCACTTTACTAAGATTCTATACGCCTAACCTTGGTCAAAAGTTAGAGAGCTTGGAGCAGGTGGGTACCAATGAATACCTTTGGATTGAAAACAGCGAATTGCCCCAATTGACGCAGACCTACGACGATCTGGGTCAGATTAGGCAAACTCATTTAGTGCATATTCAGTCTCAATAGCGTTAGCGATTCTCTAGCAAAGCATAAGGATTTGAGCTGCTTGGAATGAAAGATAGGTGTAGGCCATCCTCCCCCGACGAGAGACTTTATTTTGAACCATGACTCCATGTTGGTTAGGTTATTTAGCTCGCAACAAGTTTTCTACCCATGGGGCATGGAGATGCCGTTAAGCCTTTTTGACCTGACAACACTCACGGCTATTGGTTTGGCCAAGGCGCTGTCACTGCATGAGCGCCTAACCATTAAATGCTGACAGCTAAACATTTTGACGAATTCAACGGTTCATGAGCACGCATAAATTATCGACGTCTGAGAGATGGGTCTTAATCTTTTTGAGTTTGGTTATAGGTTGTCTGCTATTGCAGCCCATAGTTGAGCTAGTGGCAATAGTCCCTAAAAACTACAACGAAGGATGGAATGCTTTTCATAGTGCTCATGCTCTCGGGCCAGAAAACCTATATCCCAAGGCTGACCAGCTGTTTTCTAACAACTATCCCCCCCTATCGTTTTACCTGGTCGGCGGGTTAGGAGCCGTGATGGGCGATGGGATTATTGCTGGCCGCCTGGTGGCTCTAGGTAGTTTGCTATTGGTCACTGCCAGCATTTTTTTGATTTTACGATGGCCGCTGGACTGTGCCTTGACTCCAAGTTTGCTCTCATCACTGCTGTTTTTAGGCTATGTCAGCACCCACTATCGCAACTATGTGGCGATGAATGATCCGCAAATGTTAGCACATGTTTTTCAGCTGTGTGGGGTCCTGGTGCTCTATGGCAAAGGCACGATTCGGGGGAAAGCCTCATCCATGTGGTTATCACTGGCCCTGGGTCTCATTTTTGGCAGTCTTTTGATTAAACACAATCTGCTAACGATTCCTTTGATTACCACTGGTTGGCTACTGATCAGTGCTAGAGGCTATTGGTTATGGCTATTGCTGGGGGTGGGCACTGGTTGCTTAGGGCTATGCTACGGGATGTACGGATCTGATTTTCTACGGGAGATCTTGTTTCATTCGCGGCAGTATCAGTTTGAGAAAATTCCAGATAAGTTATTAAATTGGCTGCATCCGGCGTTCTTGTGGATATTTTATGGGGTTGGCGCTAACTGGAAGTCTCACAAAAAGTACGCCTGGTTGGTCATGGTTTACTTTTTGGTCTCGCTAATAGTGGCCGCCGCTATTGCTGGCGGGCAAGGGGTTGACTATAACTCAGTGTTTGATGTGTTGATGGGTTTGATTTTGCTATTGGGGACTGGGCTCGACCGGGTCAAGCACAGGGCCAAGGTGCTTAAACCTCGTCTGGGTTGGATCGTAGTTTTAGCACTGCCGGTACTTTTGGCCTTGCCCTCCGTGGGGCTTGTGGATGAGCTTAAGGCTTTTGAGACGGAAAAGGTAAGTACAGCGGCTGTGATTGATGCGATCGCAACTACCGATGGGCCAGTCATGTGTGAAATGCTAGCCCTCTGTTACTGGGCAGGCCACCCCTTTGAAGTCGACCTGTTTAACACAGGACAAAAAATAAAAACCGGCACCATGGCAGAGACTGTTCTCACCAATTTAATTGAACAGCAACACTTTGCCATTATTCAGCTGAACCATAGCGACGGTAGCCGTAATCTGCCAACAGCCGTAAACCAGGCCATTTTCAAATACTATCAAGTACGTCCCCCATTACCCCTACCGGGTATTGAACATCCAGCATTTTTGTTTTATCCGGTAGAGTTACCTGCAAAGGCAAGCGGGCCGTAATGTCTAGATAGAGTATTTGCAAACATGTCCATTTCCATCCCCCATTGGCTGATTCGTATTTATAAATCGCCATGGGCTGCCGTTCTGATTGTCGCCATTCTGGGCTTTATTGGTGCCCTCAATCACAGCATGTGGCGCGATGAGATGAATGTCTGGCTAATTGCACGGGATAGTCCATCCTGGGCAGCATTTGTGGAAAATATTCACTACGACCGTGCCCATCCAGGTCTATGGCACCTGCTGGTGGCAGGGCTATATCACGTATTTGGTCAGCCCATCGCCATGCAGATATTTCACTGGCTGCTAGCGATGGGCTCATTATTGCTGATCTGGCAATGCAGCCCTTTTACCCAATGGCAAAAGTGGCTGTTTACCTTTGGCTATCTACCATTCTATGAGCATCTACTGATTGCTCGTAACTATGCGATCGCTATGTTGCTCCTGTTTGCCATTTGCAGCCTGTGGCCTATGCGGCGGCAGGCTTACTGGCCACTGGCGGGGTTACTGGTGCTGTTGGCGAATAGCAATGTTTATGCATTTTTAATTGCGATCGCTCTCGCTCTAACCCTGGGACTGGAGGTATTGTGCGAGACCCAACGTCGCCGCTGGCTCGATATAGGGCTGAGCAGCTTCCTAATTGTGACAGGCTATGCCATAGCCCTTTACTTCATTATCCCCCCCATCGATGTCGCTAATCAGGCCCTTGAAGGGTATGTCACTGGCCTGAACATCCGACATCTGCTCAGAGCCGTTGGTCGCATCTTTGGGGGGTACTACGTCATCATCCCCAACGGTAAGCGATACCTGGATCTCTTAATCTGTGCAGCCATTAGTCTAGGAACTTGCTTTTTAGTTGTACTCAAGCTTGTCAAAAAGCCTTATCCCTTAGCATTTTATTTACTGAGTAATGGCATCCTCTTAGGCTTTACATACGCCAAATTTATGCCGATCTCCATTCGTCATTTTGGGAACTTTTATCTCATTCTGATTGCAGCATTGTGGCTAGCCTGTCACTATCAGCCAACCACAGCCATCACCCAACACATACTTATCCTTGAAACATGGCAGCAACAATCCCAGCGCTGGTTTAGTCGGACATTTACCAGCATTTTGATCGCCCATGTCATCGGCGGTATATTCCTGTTCACCATGGACTTCACTATTCCCTACTCAGCCAGCCGAACCACTGCTGCCTATATGCGTCAGGCCAATCTACAAGACGAATTTATTGTAGCTAGTCGCGATGCTCAGATGGCTGCCCTCAGCGGCTACCTCGATCGCCCTTTTTACTTTCCAGAACGCCAGGCCATCGGTAGCTACACACTATTCTTTAAAGGAGTTCGCCAGGAAGTTGATCAGCAAATAGTCCTTCAGCAGGTGAAGCAACTGCTAGCTGAGCACCCTAAAATTCTCCTAGTGCTCAGCAAAGAATTAGAAGAAACAACTACAGGCCTCGACATTGAGCCGATCCAGTCATTTGAGAAAGCCTGGCAAAATGAAGAGTACTACCTCTACTGGGTTAGCGCTGCCGGGTAGTCCTAGGACTCGGATTCAGCTGACTCAGCAGTACCAGACGCAGCGTCAGAAGAGGTTTCTGCTTCTGCCTTGGCTTGAGCCCGCTGCTCACGTTTTTTGCGCTCGGCTTCCAAGATATCTTTCATCACTTCCTGAGCCTGGGCCATCTTGTCCAGGTTACTCCGATAGAGTTCTAGATCTTTGTCAACCTTTTCAGCCGGTAATGCCAGCATTTCGGCCGCTGTTTTTAGCATTTCCTCACGCTTATCCTTGTCATCCAAAGCCGCTACATCAACGGTTTCAAACAAGGTGTAGAGACCTACAGCCATCAGGCGAGTGTACTTGGCGCTGGCTTGATTCGCCACCATGTGGAGCTTGTTTTGCAAATTGCTACCGCTTGCAGCTTTAGCATTGGAGAGCTGAGTGTTGAGATCGTTCAGCGATAGGTTTGCGAGATCGGCCTTTAAAGCCTCAGCATCTTGTCGATATTGTTGAGAATCGCCTTCCACTGCTTTACAGATAGCCGCGAAGATTGATTCTTTGTCTTGCTCAGGCTCATAACCCACCATAAACCGATCAAAACTGGTCACCACACCGAGGGCATAGAGGGGGTTATAGACAAAATCGACATTTACCGAAAGCAGATGCATTTCCACCATTAGCTCCTCAACCACTCTCCGGTATAGAGAATTGATAGGACGAGAATGGTGATTGTAGAAGGCTCGCTTGGTATCGGAAACCGTACGGAGGTTAGTCACAGGTGGGGTTAATAAAACGCTAGACATCATTTTCTACTGCGGACGAACTTTTGCCAAGAATCATAAGATTCAGGCTCAATTGTATTCATCGTGATGGATGCCCATACCACCTTAACGAAGTTTACTCACCTACGCTGCTTCAACAGCGGCAGGTTTCGCCTAAAAGATCATTGGCTCCGGTGCTGCCTTAATCGCCTCTTCTTCACTGTCGTAAATCGCAAACACAGAATCCATCATTGTCACTTCAAAGACGAGCTTTGATTCTGGATGGACATTGCATAGCTTAAAGCTACCTTGAAGCTTATCGGCATCCCGCATCCCTGCCACCAAAGACGTTAACCCTGAACTATCAATAAAGTTAACCTCGCCAAGATTGACAATGATGTGGGGAGTTGTATTGACAATACACTCCTGCAGCTTGAGACGGAACTGCCAAGCTGTAGTGATATCGAGCCGCCCTTGGGGTAAGAAAACAGCAATACTATGACTGCTCTCGGGCGGGTTGACTATTCTTTGCTCCATGGTGACCGGCCTTTCATATCTGATAGCTAATTTTAAATATCTGACGAGCACCAAACCAATGCCCGTACATACCATGATGCCCTTGAGAACATGAGAAAGCGCTGAAATGCCAACGCTTACGACAAATTGCGGATTTTAATCGACACTTAGAAATACTGATTTTGCAAAGCTACACAATGTTCAAAAGAACATGCAGATCAGTATGCACGAAAATACATACAAAATCAGGATATTTACGCATCAACCGTGATACGGCACCGATGCGTCTTCTCGGTATATTCCTTGATGCTTAAAGAGTGCATGGAGTTCCACGCACTCTTTAGAATGTAAAAAATTATTTTTTTACGCGCCCCAGTTCACCCAATCTTGAGGTTTTAGAAAAGTATCGTAAAGCTTAGCCTCAGGAGTACCTGGCTCAGGCGCATAACTATACTCCCAACGCACCATGGGCGGCAGCGACATTAGGATTGATTCGGTCCGACCATTAGTCTGCAATCCAAAAATCGTTCCGCGATCGTAGACAAGATTAAATTCAACGTAGCGTCCCCGACGATAGAGCTGGAAATTACGCTGATGCTCACCGTACTCAGTATGACGTCGCTTTTCAACAATGGGAATGTAGGACGGCAAGAAGGCATCGCCACAATCAATGGCGAACTTGAATAGATCTTCCCAACCCCGCTGTGGTGGCTGCCCTACTTTCTGACTGTGTTGTGCTGCCGGACCATCAGGCTTGGGACCACGATACAGCTCACCAGTACCGTCCTGGTAGTCAAAGAATACACCGCCTACACCACGGGTTTCCTGACGATGCTTTAGGTAAAAATATTCGTCACACCATAGCTTGAAGGTGTTGTAGTACTCAGGATGATTGCGATCGCACGCTTCTTTTAACGTCCGATGAAACTGCACTACATCCTCTTCAAACGGATAATAGGGCGTTAGATCAATACCACCGCCAAACCACCAAACTGGGCCTGCCTCAAAATAGCGATAGTTAAGATGTACTGTAGGTATATAAGGGTTACGAGGATGCAACACCATTGAAGTGCCTGTTGCATAGAAACCATGGCCTTCAGCTTCGGGACGCTGCATCAAAATTGAAGGAGGCAGTCGATCGCCCCAAACCTCAGAGAAATTAACCCCACCCTGCTCAAAAACATCGCCCTGCTTCATCACGCGTGAACGGCCACCCCCACCATCGGGGCGCGTCCACTGGTCTTCTACAAATTGACCGACGCCGTCAACCTCAGCCAGCTTCTGACATATACGATCCTGAAGTCCCTTGAATCCTTGGCTCACACGCTCGCGTGAATCACTAGGAGGAACAACGGGACTAGAGACCTTCTGCGTAGAGTTCTGCGTAGAAGCGATGACCATGGCGATCTAGAGCTAAAAAAACAAATTTGATCAAACTGCTGCTACTAACTATCTCTAAAAGCCTGCTAAAGACACAGACCTTCAAGAAGCAGCTACTAATGATAATGAATCATGATTTTGGTGGTTTTCAACCAAGTTGACACACAGTGTGACAATCCTTGACAAAAGCCCAAACCTATGTGGAGTCTTCGTTTTCAACCATGTCCTTAGGTTAGCAAGTAGGTGAAATGTTAACCCGAGGTTAAAATGCCTTTCAATATAAAAAATTCAAGTAGTCAAACCCAGTTAATCAGCCCCTGACCATCCGCATCCACCGTTATGAAGGTGGCTTGACCAGCATTAATTTGTTGTCATGGAAGCTATAGCGATTAATCAGGTAGACTACAGGCGCATCATGCTTCGACTCTGGTTTCAGTCACTCAAACAGCACTTCCGTCGCCGCCCCCCTAAGGCTGTCAGGCGATCAGCTCTGACCCAGGGAAATAGGACAATACTGGAGAAACACTATCAGGTCAGTAGCACCGCCTCGATCGAAGTGCTATGGCAGAAAATGAACGATCTAGCAGGTCTAGCATCCTGGCATCCGCTGATTACCGCCACCAACGCCCCCAACGGTCAGCAAGCTAAACCTGGGCTGATTTATCGAGTATTCGCCCACTGGGTGCCAGTGCCAATCAAAATTTTTGTAGAAAGCGTCCTGCCAGGAGAATGCATCAGCTTGCGGGTTTTTCCAGTGCCAGGGCTAGAAGAACGGGCCATTTATCGGCTCGAATCCGCCCTGTGTGGTACCCGTATCTCCTACTCCATAGAACTCAAAGGCTGGTTATCTCCAGTCGCCTGGTCATTTTTACGCCCCTATGCCACCAGAGTAGCAGCAGCCCTAGCTCAGGCTGCTGAACAAGCCACTACATCCGCCATTGTCCCCAACCAATACCGAGACATTTTTAGCTAACGGACGTTTGCTGAGGTTTCCTATAGAGGCCATAAAGACATCCCATGTGATGTTGCCAATGCATCGGACATGACACTTTAGAATGGACTGTAAATATTCGCTTAAGAATTTGTCCACCCGTTTTACAAAAACATGATGCCGACAACTGAGGCAATTCTGGACGCGCTGCGCCCCGTTCAAGATCCTGAGCTGCAGAAAAGCTTGGTAGAGCTCAACATGATCCGCAATGTAGCCGTCGATGACGGTCAGGTGAGCTTTACTCTTGTACTAACCACTCCAGCCTGTCCCCTCAAGGAATTTATTGTTGAAGACTGTGAGAAAGCTGTAAAAACACTGCCAGGTGTGGCCTCAGTTGCGGTTGAAGTCACTGCTGAAACTCCTCAGCAAAAGTCGTCTCTTCCTGACCAGCAAGGTATTGATCAGGTCAAAAATATTTTGGCCGTTTCCAGCGGTAAAGGTGGCGTCGGCAAAAGCACCGTAGCTGTCAATCTGGCTGTATCCCTGGCCCAAGTTGGAGCTAAAGTCGGTCTGCTGGATGCCGATATCTATGGCCCCAATGCCCCCATCATGATGGGTTTGAAAGATGGCAACGTTGTTGTTAGAGATGGCACTGGTGGTCAGCAGGAACTAGAGCCCGCCTTTAACCATGGTGTCAAGCTGGTCTCCATGGGATTTTTGATTGACCGAGACCAACCTGTAGTGTGGCGAGGCCCAATGCTCAATGGCATTATTCGCCAGTTTTTATATCAGGTGCAGTGGGGGGAGCTAGATTATCTGATTGTGGACATGCCTCCAGGTACAGGCGACGCCCAACTGACTATGGCCCAGGCCGTGCCCATGGCGGGTGTAGTGATTGTCACCACTCCCCAAGACGTTGCCCTATCAGATGCTCGTCGCGGTTTAAAGATGTTTGAACAGCTGAATGTTCGTGTACTGGGCATCGTGGAAAACATGAGCTACTTTGTTCCACCGGATATGCCCGACAAGACCTATGACATTTTTGGCTCCGGAGGTGGAGCCAAAGCCGCCGAAGCATTAGGAGTACCCTTATTGGGCTGTGTACCGTTAGAAATGCCAGTACGGGAAGGTGGCGACGCAGGTAAACCCATTGTGTTATCTCAACCCGGCTCTGCTTCAGCCGAAGCTCTCACCAAAATTTCTCAGCAGGTAGCGGCTAAGATTTCGGTAGCCGCATTAACATAGGCACTTGGTCATTGTTTGTAGAAATGTAGAACGATTCTACAAACAATGACCACATTCTTTTCACAACCACGCAGTTCGTTTTGCTTGTATGGCTCAAACCGCATTCCTAGGCAAATGGTTTCACCGCTCACTACACCCCTGGCGCGGCATTGACTGGCTGCTGTTGATAATGCCCCTTGGCATCACCCTGTTTTCCAGTCTGTTGATTGCTAGCACCAGGTTGTATACCGGAGAAACCGACCTAGCCTGGAACCATGTCATCATGGGTGCCCTGGGTATAGCTTTATGTATGTGGATAGCCCGTAGTCGCTATGAAGCTCTATTAGAGTGGCGCTGGGTAATCTATTTAATTACCAATCTATCCCTGGTAGCGGTCATGCTGATTGGTACTGTAGGCAATGGTGCCCAGAGCTGGATCAGCATTGGTGGCTTCAATATTCAGCCTTCAGAATTTGCCAAGATCGGCATCATTATCACTTTGGCAGCCACTCTAAAAGATCGAGAATCAACGACCTTAGGGGGGCTCTTAAAAGCTCTGGCGATTACTGCCGTTCCCTGGGTGCTGATTTTTTTGCAACCTGATCTGGGCACCTCGCTGGTTTTTGGCGCAATTGTGCTGGGGATGCTTTATTGGAGCAACATGAACCCTGGCTGGTTGGTGCTACTGATCTCGCCTATCATCGCTGCGGTTATTTTTACCCTATCGATTCCTGTATGGATTGGCTGGGTAGTGCTGGCTGGGGCGATTGCCTGGATGACGCTGCCGCTACGGTGGTACAGCACGCTGATTATCGTTGTTGTCAACTCCATTGCGGGCAAGATTGGTGAGCTATTGTGGAACTTGCTGCAAGACTATCAACGCGAGCGTCTGACTCTGTTTCTCAATCCTGAGCAGGACCCCCTGGGTGGCGGCTATCACCTAATTCAGTCACGCATTGCCATTGGCTCAGGTCAGCTTTGGGGACGCGGCTTATTCCATGGTACGCAAACTCAGCTCAGCTTTATTCCTGAGCAGCATACGGATTTTATTTTCTCTGCTCTGGGTGAAGAGCTGGGATTTATGGGCGCTCTGGCTATTGTATTGGCCTTCTGGTTTATCTGTTTGCGGCTGATTATCATTGCTCAAAACGCGAAGGATAATTTTGGATCGCTGCTGGCAATTGGTGTATTGTCGATGATTGTGTTTCAGGTGGTGGTCAACATTGGCATGACCATTGGTCTAGCTCCGATTACAGGAATTCCGTTGCCTTGGATGAGCTATGGACGATCGTCATTACTGACAAATTTTATTGGCATCGGCATTGTGGAGTCGGTGGCGAACTTTCAGCATCGGTTGAAGTTTTAAAGCTCAGTGTGAAACGTCGGTTGGGTGACCCCAAACCAACAGTTCTATCCTCTCTTGAAGGCTCTTATTAACCCAATATTGCTAACCTTTTTACTCACAATCGGTTGGTAGGCGATGGGGTTCGATCGGTTGGGTTGATGAGAAATTGAGATCGGAGTGAGGGTTTTGGCGTTGTGGCACCCCAACCTACCGTTAAACTATTTATTGAAACTCTAGCAAAGCAACGCTCATGATGATTTTGCCTGGCTCTCCGGTAAAGGTGACGAATGTAAATGACACTTACTATGGGTTTCAAGGACTAGTACAGCGAATTACGGATGGTAAGGTAGCTGTGCTGTTTGAAGGGGGCAACTGGGATAAGCTGGTGACCTTCAAAATATCTGAAATTGAGGTGGTTAAGCCTAAGCGCGGCAAGAAGAAATAGGGGTATTTATAACCAGAACATCCATTAGGGGAGCCCCTGCATTTTTCCCGGTGGGATGTCATTTTTTGGGCATGGTGCTAATGTACTGAGGACGTTTGTACTGTGTCACTATGCGTCTTCCTCTACCGCAGCTAGCTGAGCGCGATCGCAACCCTGCCCACATTGCTGAGGTAATTGAAACCGCAACGACTGAGTTTTTGGCCCAATGTTTAGAGCCGGAGGATTTAAGTTTTCCGGCAATGCCACCCTTTGGCAGCTGGGTCAAGTCGTTTGATGAGGAAGCCGACAATCAGATTTATGGGGTGGTTTACCATGCCACCACTAGCCCGATTGACTCAGTACATCGGGCAAGGGCGTTGGGCATGTCGCTAGAGGATTTGCGACAGCAGCAGCCACAAATTTTTGCGATGTTAAAAACTGAATTTCGAGTTGCGATCGTGGGGTTTGAGACATCCGCTCGGGACGGACGTTGCTATCAGCATTTGCCACCGCGACCGCCACAGGTACATCAGGCGGTGTATCAGTGTGAACCGAATGAAGTAATTGGGTTCACCGATGAGTTGGATTTTTTGCGAACGTTGTTGCAGGTAGGTGGGGTACCAAGTGAAAGCTTGGTAGCAGCAGCAATTCGTGAGGTGTATCAGCTCAGAAAATTTGATCGAGATTGGTTAGTATTGGCTGGGCGGACAGTGGGAACACTTTTGAAGGATGATTATGACCGGCTAAGGATGATTTTGAATCAGATTCATCCCTAGTGCCTCACTTATAGTGAGAGCGCTCCATCGGGTAAACAAGCTCAGAGGGAATATACAAACACCAGCTATCCCAGCTTCTCAGAGGGCAGCACTAGCCATCCACAGAACTGATGCTTTGGCACCACAGCACGTTTAATCCAGGATCTAACGTCGGCTCCGCTACAAATATTATATTTCTTCACAAGATCGCAGGTTTTCCCCAGGGCTTTCCTCAGGTTTTCCACATCTTTGGATAAGTTCTCCCCAGGCCGTAACCAAAACTGTGTCAATTCAGCGATTCTGTGGAAAACTCTCAACCCATGGGGATCAGCATGGTTGAGTAACCACATGTAAACAAAACCCTGGCTTAACCCCGATTGTCTCGTGGGGGTCAAAATCTTGTTAGGAAAATCTAAAGATTCAGAGCCATTGCGATTTTCTATAGGCTCCTGCACAATGAAACTCCACTAACTCAGACGGTCTGTTACTTCCTTGTCCTGCATATAGGGTGCGACCAAAAGATACTTCAGCAACACTTGGACAAGGGTGGCAACCAGGCCTTAATTTGTCATGTTTACATGTACTTTTTGAAGGAGCTTTACAGCCGATGAATTCAGCGACAGCCCCCGTTACCGTCAGTCTCATGGTAGAGATTCCCGAGACTTTACATGTATCTGTTCAGGAGTATTTAAATACCCACGAATTGTGGAGTCAGGAACGGATGATGCAGGCCGCACTTTCTTTATTCTTATTGCAAAATGGGGTCAATCAACCCCATGTGAACAGTCTTTACCTGGATAGTTTATTTGGCTGTGCCGCTTAGGTGTAGCTGCTTCTGGCTCTCTCGCTGCGTCAACAGTTTTTATCTGGAGAGTTTAGTTGCACAACCCAGCGCTGAATTGACTGGGCATGCTACCAAGGGCTGAGTCAAGGACTTTAGACACTCACAATTAGATCAATGGCCGTACTATCATGCCCGATGGTATGGCCATTATTGTATGGGCCGTGCAGCCGTACTGGGTTAAAGGGGGAGCTGATGGAAACGTTTGATTGGATTGTGATTGGCAATGGCCTAGCTGGTGCCGCTTTGAGCTATGAGCTAGCCAGACTAGGGCTATCGGTGCTGCTGGTGGATGATGGTAATGCAGACAGTGCGACTCGCTGCAGCTATGGGGGGGTTGCTTATTGGTCGGGGACCGATGCCATCACCCAAGAGCTTTGTGAACAGGGAATTAAACGCCATCGTCAGCTGTCGGATGAGTTGGAAGCGCCAACGGAGTTTCGGGAATTGGATTTGCTGCTGACATTTGCCCCTGATGTCGATGGCAGCCGTTTGGAAAAACAGTATGGGCAGTTTGCGATCGCACCGCGTTTGATCTCAGCCCAAGAGGCCCACGCTCTTGAACCCCAACTTAAGCTCGATGCCATTGGCGGAGCGTTCACCATCAAGCATGGTCACGTTAATCCCCTGAAAACCTTAGAAGCTTTTAACCAGGCTTTTCGACGCCTAGGCGGCCAGCAAATGATTGCCTCAGTCACTGGCTTAGTGCGCGTCAAAAACCGTATCACTGGCATTCTGACCGCAACTCAAGCTTATGCCGCCGCCAATGTGGCCGTAGCCGCAGGCGGTTACAGTCGAAAACTGCTAAACGCTGCGCAGCTGTCGGTGCCGCTGTATCACACCCATGCTGAAATTATGGCGTTACCCCAGGTGGAACAATCCCTGCGCACTCTGATTATGCCAGCTGTGGCCAGCCGCTTTGACGCTGAGGCCACAGCCAGTGCACCAGCCACCGATAGCCTTTGGGATGGGCCACCCCACAAAATCGCCCCGCCAATTTTAGACACTGGAGTAATTCAGTTTTTAGATGGTTCTACTTATATCGGCCAGATCAGTCGGTTTCGAACGGACCTGGACACCTCATTGATTGACGCTGCCCAAAGTGAAGCGAGCCTGCGTCAGGGAATTACAGCTCAATTACCTTGCCTGGCCAATCTTCCCGGCCACTGGCGACACTGTTTAGTCACCTTTAGCCGTGATGACCTACCGCTAATCGGCCCACTGCCTGACATAGACGGCGTCCACGTCTTTTCTGGCTTTACCAGCCCCTTTGCCATGCTCCTCCCCGTAGCCCGGCGGTTTGCCCAATGGGTACATAGCGGCCAGCAGCAACCGTCCGATGCTCTGATTGAAAAAATGCTGGTGACACGCTTCACCCATGCATAATGCCGGATAGAGAGTGCCTACCCTGAGCGATTTCCGGGCTGATCAAATGACGTCTATATTTAATCACTGCTTTTCTCTATGATCGCCGAGTTTACTATAGAAAATACGCTATGATTTTTACGTCGGCAGCGTTGTCTTCTGGGCTGCTGGCCATTTCTATTTGCTGCCCATCTCTAGTTCAGGGGTCCGAAAGTCCATGACGGTAACTGCATACGCCACTCCGGCATTCTGTGACGGTATTCAATATTTTGGTGAGGCTCCTGCTGAAATGGTGGCCTATCTAGACTCAGCTGCGATCGGAGAAGGGGAGGCTGCGATCTCATCCCCCAGCGATCCTAAAGCCGTTTACCAAACTATGTTGGCCGCTGACGCCCTACGTTACCTGACGCTACAAATGACAGCCAGCAAACAGTCTGGTCATCCAGGTGGCTTTGCCAGTGTGGCCGACGGGATTGCGGCCCTGGTGATGTTGGGCTACAAAAACTTAATTACGGAAGTGGGACACCATGCCCCTGGCTTTTACAGCACGGTCTTTTTGGATCGCTCGTTAGAAGCCATGGAGATTGAGACCGTCAGCCAACTTTGCGATCGCTTTCGCGAAACCCATGGTCTGCTCGGTCATCTGTCAGGTCAAATTCCAGGGCTGCTCAATCCCGCCGGTCCCCTGGGACAGGGACAACATTTTGCCATGGCCGGTGCCAAACTTAACCCCGGTACTCTATTCCCCGTCACCATTGGCGATGGTGGTCTGGGTGAGCCCTACATCATGAGCAGCATGGCCCACTTCAACACGGCCTATCCCCAACGCACCAATTTCTTACCAATTCTGGTGTGGAACGGCTTCTCCCAGGAACACCACAGTATGGTGTCCACCCAGTCAAATGAGGCTATGATCGCCTACTGGCAAGGGAATGGCTTTAAGGACGTGATTTTGGTGGATGCCAAAAACTATGACGATGCCGATCAGTCGGGTCCTTATGTAGACAGCACCGCATTTTCCCTCAAACAACGCCTCGCCTTTACCCAGGCCATTCTTGAAGCCACAGACAAAGCCGCCAAACAGGCTCTATCTGGCACGCTAACCGTTTTGATCATCAAACAGCTCAAAGGAGCTGGTGTCCACAAGCGAGGTGCCAAATCCCATAATCTCTACCCCGGTGACAACCTGGACAAAGATTACATTGTTAGTGCTTTACAGGCACGGGCACTGCCAGCTGTTGGCTGGGACCTGGTACGTACCAACTTTGAGCGCTCTAACGGTGGCCCCAATGTAAAAACTGCCGTTACTGAATCAGAACTACGTCTAGCAAACCTGGGGCAATTCCCCTTCAATGAATTCCCAATTGGCGGTGATAAGCAAGTGGCCACCACCGCAATGGGGGCCCTGGTAGCTCATGTGGGGCAACAGGATTCTAACTTTGTTGTCACCAATGCCGATGGTAATGCTGCCTCAGGCATCAACAATATCAACCAGGCACTGAAGATTGTTCACCCGACAACAGACGAGCTATATTTCCAGGGACCTAACGGTCAGGTTTATGAACCGCTGAGCGAAGATGCTTGTGCTGGCATGGCTGCTGCCCAGGCGCTGTTTGGCGGCCGCAGCCTGTGGTGCTCTTATGAGTCTTTTGCCATTAATGGATTGCCTATTTGGCAAACCGTTACCCAAGCCATGGCTGAACTACGCCGGAACACACCGTCTACTATCTGTCTCTTTACCGCAGGTGCGTTGGAGCAGGGACGTAACGGCTGGACTCACCAACGCCCTGAAATCGAGAATTACTTTGCTGCGATGATGCGTAACGGCAATGTCTTCCCGTTGTTCCCCATTGATGCCAACAGTATCCAAGCTTGTTATGAATGGGCCGTGGGCACTAGCAATAAGGGCATCACCATCACGGCTAGCAAGTCTCCTCTACCGATCCGGACTACACTAGCTCAAACTCGTGAGGCGTTAGAAAAAGGAGCCATTATTCTCCAAGAGACCCCCGGCGAGAAGACTGTTGTCTTTGCAGTAATTGGCGACATGATGCTGTTGCCTGTTCTAGAAGCAGCTGAAACTCTGAAGGCAGCTGGCATTGGTTCTAAGGTTGTCGGAGTTGTCAATCCTCGACGACTCTATCGTTCTAGCGATGTAGCCTGGGAAACCTGCCGCAATGGTGACGATGGCTTTTTGAGCGATAGTGATTTTGCCAACCTCTTTGCAGGCGATGCATTGCTTGGTGTTACCGGTGGTACCAGCGCCATGCTAGAGCCGGTTATGCTGCGCAGCAGCCTGACCCGCGATGTGCTGGCCTGGAAACGGGGTGAAACAACTGCTAGCCCAGGTCAACTCTTTACCTTCAACGGTTTAACCGCAGATGCTATTGCAGCGAGAAGCAAGACTTTGCTGTTAGGGTAAATCTTCGGTTCTGTCAGACTACAGATCTCTATATATCCCATAGACGTCTCAAATTGTGGTTTATTTCAGAATCACAATTTGAGCGTCTTCAATCTTTCAGGCGAGGACAGCTGTTTGCCAAACACCTTGAAACCACAGCTATAGCAAGTGACAGGCTGAAAAAGACAGTGTAAGCTCCTAAAAATTCAAATCTCGTTTTTTTTCTCTTATCCTCTTACCTTTACTCTTTCTTTCTTTGCTCTATACCGACAGTTTGTAGTTTCCCCACAGATTGTGAGAGATCTTGCATATTGTTGTAACGAGCTCTTTTTTTATTCCATAGAAGGCATATCATACTGACAGACATCTACTCTCAAGTCAGAACTGATATGTATAAGTTAAACGCTCTGGTTTACACCTCAGCAACTTTGATGGTGCTCCTAACAGGTATCCTCTCTCCTGCCAAAGCACAGACAACAGAATCGCAGTCTTTAGACGATAATTCAGAGACGTTAGAGTCAGAGTCTTTAGGCGATAGTTCGAACACTTTTGTCGCTCAGGCTGCTTTAGAGGCTGCGGATGAAAATGGCTGGTATGTTTCCCTGGGACCAAGTTTAATCTTTGATTATCCAATCGACATTGATTCCGATGGTCCTGTTGCAGTAACTACAGCCCCTCTAGTTCCTGGTGGCCCAGCTGTCGTGACGAATATTCCCATTGATATTTCTTTAGACACGGAAACAGGATTTGGGATTAATGGGGCAGTTGGCTATCGTTTTGACGATGCTCGCGTAGAACTAGAAGTGGCTTACACCAATAACGATGTTGAAAGTATTACAGTCAACGACTTAGATGAAATTTCCCTGGATGGAGAAATCGAATCTACCCAGTTTATGGTCACTGGCTACTATGACATCCCAACTAACAGCCGGTTTAGCCCTTATATCGGTGGTGGTGTTGGCATCGCTACATTAACCGCAGATGATATTGAAACCGATATCCCAGGTCTTGGCTTAGTAGCATTGGATGACACTGGCACCAGCTTTGTTTTCCAGGTTAAGGCAGGCGTTGGCTATCAGATTAGCAGACAGGCTAATATCTTTTTAGGCTATCGACTACATGGCATACCAGGTCAAGACTTTGAGGTTTTTGACACTGATTTCGATGCTGACACGTTCCTAGTGCATTCTCTGCAGCTAGGTGCCCGATATGAGTTCTAAAAACGATTGCTAGGTATCTTTATCATCTAAGGCATACACTCGATATCGAGAGTTTTCATAGACAACAGGCAGCTCTAGCTGCTGCTGGGCAATGGTTACTATATAGTTGCTTTGATACTTATCCATCAAGGTGATGACCTGGGCAGTATCTAAGCTATCGTAGGCCTCACTCAGGATATGCCTAATCGGACGGCGAGAGTCAGTCCGACGGTTGACGTTGCTCAGCAGATCAATGCCACCCCCCAGATCACTTATGCGTTCGTACCAGTCTTCAACATCGGCAGACGATGCACTAGGAACAAACCGGAATTTAGCCACCGATGGATGATCGGAAAGCCAGGGCAGGGCAGCAGCTTTGACGGGAGATGAAATGACAATTTCTCCATCTGGGACATTTTGTTTTAGCCAGTCAGCCAATGGCACCATTTCAGCGTTGACCCCATTGGCTTCAATAGGGAACATTCTTAACTCCATGCCTTTGCTATAAAAACGTACGGCTTCTGCGCCAAAGGCCGTCAGAATAATTAGGGTGATTGCGATCGCACCCCGCCGATGCTGCCACAGTAATTTCTCCAGAGTTAGCGCTAGAAAAATGGCGGCTCCTAAGGCCAACATTAAATCCCCCACCCGGAAGGGGTAGTATTGCAAAATTTGACCATTGCGGTCCAGCGGAGCAATCAGAATGCCTGCCCCAAATAGGATCAGCGTACAGAGGACGTAACAGAAAAAGTCTGTCCGGTGACGGGTCAGCTCAGCAGCTTTTGAATCTTGAGGTACCGCCCGCAGCAGATAGAAAGCACAGCTGCCAAACACCAACAGGTAAGCTAATAACAACCACCATTCATCCATAGGCCAGGCCAAAGGATTAACATGGTGCGGATTGCGTAAAAAAGAATAAATATAGGCCGGAGAGATACTGCTTGCTTCGACAGGACTCAGTAGCTGGGTTAAAACAGCGGAGAGGGCAAACACCCCGGTAAGACCATAGATTGCGATCGCAGCCAGCCAGCGACGACCATCCAGCAACACATCAGAGCGTCGCCACATCAACCACAATAGGACAGCGATCGACGCCCAGCCCCCCACCAGAGCATGGAACGATGCTGCTAGCCCCAGCCATGCAGTCATCCATAGATAGCGAGCCGCGACCATAGCCGACAGCGCCATAAACAGAGCACTGTAAGCAAATACCTTAGGCTCAATTCCCCCCAACAGCCACTCGCCAGCCATCACCCCCTGGGGTCTACGCACATACACAAACAAACCAATGGCCACCAGTAGCGTGAGCAAACCTATCCCCAACCGTCGGGCCAGAGCCCACAGACCAATCGCTACAGACAGATAGCCTAAAATGCGCCCGATGATTGATGTGGCCAGAAACCCTACTGTTGTCGTCAGATGGCCAAATAAAATCTGAAAAAGTACGCGATAGCCTGGTGGCTCACTGTAGTAAATATCCTGTGCCAGCCAGGTAGGCTCAGCAAAATGACGAGACAGCGGCAAATGATGGATCTCATTCACCAACCCCATATTGCGAATAAATAAAAATTTGAGACACAAAAATAAGGTGATGGTGGCAACGGGCAATACCCAGGCATGTAGGAAAGATGGCTTTTGGCGCGCAGACTTCACGGACATCTCGACTAAGTAGAATGACCTGAAAGTTCATTATTCCAGGCCGCGCCAGTGTACCATTCAACCAAGTCTTAGATAATTTGCCCCCTACGACTCCGCCCAGGGGAAACCTTCCAGCAGAATGCATCAGAACAACCAGAACGGAGCCAGAATCACCCTTAGTTCGCTAACACGCCAGGCCAGTTTTGGTCAGCCTGGGCAATGTGGCCAGGAATATCCTTAGACCAACGCTCTTGAATCCTGGCATCGTAGTTCAAGTACAGTTTGCCATCAACAATCTTCCAAGAAGTAGGTTCTATGGATGCTGTGGTTCCCTGACTCACAGCATAGGCACAGAAACCACCATACTGTGGAGCATAGTCCTCAGGGTTAGCCGCAAACAGGTCGCGATTTTCTGCTGAGGCAAACTGCCAGGTGGTCCCTTCCCAGTCATAGGTAAATTCATCGCTACCCGGTGTGTATTCACCCACAGTAAAGTAAGCCACCGGATCGGCACCACGAATTGCTATACCGTCTTCAGCAAATACTGCATAGGTCGGTGCTGCAGCCTGTTCAGTGCCAGCGGGTGCGGTAGCAGTTGAGGATGGGCTAGATGTGCCACAACTAGCTAAGAGCACCGTACTCGCCAGTGCTAGAGAAAGAAGAATTGAGCGTTTCATGGCGCAGAGAAAGAAAGATCACATAAAGTAATACGCCTCTAAACTGAAAAGCATCTGAGAAATACCATCTAGTTCACTGAGGCAGATACAGTATGAACGGCTGTACATAAAAATGCCAAATTAGCCTAAACGTCGCTTCTAGACCTCAATACTCCTGGATGAGAAGGCAGCTCAATATCTGATGGATCCTCAGCAAGGACACGAATGGCTTGATCACAGAAGTGCTTTACGAATTCTTGGGCTTTAGCGAGGGTATTTGGATATCTGACCTTCTCCCAGATATATCCATGCAGATTGTGTATTTCCTGATAATAGAAACCGTGCTTGGCAAGATAGATAACGACATCCCACAGCGCTTGGTTTGTTTTTTTAGGTGGATGAAATTTAACACCCATCTGGTAAGCAGTATGACCACAGTGAGGACACACCCTGATAAATCCTGGAAACTTACCAGGACGTTTAAAAGTAGTTTGGCAGTCAAAACAAACGAAAGGGGCGACACCGTGCATAAAAATACCTCCTTTGCTATTTGTAATGTTTGACACCCTTACATTCCCATTATGACCCGCTCATCTGGTTCAAATGATGACAGATTAATAACTTATCAACCCATTTCTTGAAGCTAGCCTTCTCCGGCATTGGATGATGGTCAAGGAAGGGAGTCAAATATCCTGATGGTTTAAAATTGATGGATAGTTTTGTCTACTCACTTATAAGTTTTGTGAGGTAACCAAGGCCGCACATCTACAAGCCAACGCCGCCCTATTTTCTATACTCAGCTTTGAATAGATTCGTCGCAGATGTGATGAAACAGTCCATGAACTAATACCGAGCTTTTTAGCAATTAGTTTATTTGAACAACCTGAGGCTACCAAAATAGCAATTTCAAGTTCCCGCCCCGTTAGAACATGAAGCATATCTCCTTGATGGGTGATTTTACTGGACACAGGGGCAGAGATATCTTTTCCTAGGACCACCATAAAATCTTGCCCATCTATAGTGATTTTCCCAACCACCTTATTAGTAGGTTCAGATAAAAGCCCTGTTATGCTTGAGCCTTCTGTTTTGTTTAACACCTGTTTAAGATCATTGTAAGAAACAATATAAAGAGACAGTTCAAACAACTTGAAATTGACTAGGGCATTAGTCAGCAAGTCTGAACCGAACAAACTCAACTTTTCTATCTTGGAGGCTGTAACACTGTTCATGGCCAATCTTAGTTAAAGTTCTAAAAGTAAGTAGCCTAGAAAAAAGCAATACAGATCGCACCATGCCCAGTAGCAATGATCACCCAGTAGATTTGACATAATACGTTGCGAATACTCTACCTTGGGTTGCGATCGCTTCATCCCCTCAGAACAAGATCTTGCTTTGAGCGATGATTGACAATAGTTTTTCCTAGAGAAACTGGCTGTTTTAAAGGCTGAGGCTGAAAAACTTAAAGCTTTTAGCCATTTATCAATGATTTCGGCTTAGTTACGCCACTAAACCTCATAAAGAAACTGCCAATCAACGGAATCTAGCAAGTAGCTGAACACATAATCAACTTAATTGTTAGCATAAAGATTAGGCAATGCAAACCCATAAAAGATCAATGTATCGAGGTGTAACCCTAATGACTGCATGATTTTCCAGCTGTCTTCAACGACAATAAAAGATTAAAATAATTAAATGTTCAGTATTAAATCTTTAACCAGAATACTGATGCCTCTCGCCAAATATCCAGCGTTTCATCCACTGCAGGCCGGATGCTAACACTCTGTGAGGCAGTTGGATAATTATTATCTATACCCATAGAAATTTGTGTTCGTGTAAGCGGTAGCACCATAAAGATGACGCAAAAATGGATACCACACCATTTATATTGAGCCAAATTTGCCAAGGTCAACACCTGACGTAAATTATCCGTCTCAATACTGGCGAATGCATCCTCTAAAACAATACTTCTACAAGATATATTCAGGCTTTCCAGAAATTTGCAGATTTTAGGGGGGTGTCCATTTAAATACTCATTTTCATCTTGATAGGACAATATAAACGACGTTTGTATCGTTGCTAATAGTGATATTGCATCGCGACACGCAAAAATCAACGCATTATTATCAGCATGATTATTGCCTATTTCAACATCTAGCGTGCTGGTTAGCCTTTCCCACTTTTCGACCAACAGATAGTCCCTTTCTGGAAATAGAGAATTTTTAAGACTATCCCCAATCCAAAAAAACTGAAGGCCATTGAGGTCGGATGCGGATCGTATTTCTTCCCAGATTTTAAGGGACTGAGTCAAGCCTGCCAAAGAGGTTGTATATCCTCTTCCAAACAGAGGATGGCTAACATTTTGAGGAACTAATTTTGCTAGATTATTGAGATAGAAATCTGTATCGTTCAGGATATTCCATAGCTCTCTTGAAACCCACAAATTTAAAATGGATGACAATTGGCGAGTGATATCAGGCCCATACTTTGACAAAGCGAGAATGGGGTCAATCACACAGGAGAGATCGTATTTCGCCATTCTGAACCGACCCAAGCATTATATGTGATCAAGGTTATTACCATTGCCCATACACGATATCGTTAATGGTAAAACAATGAAACTACTCGTCTTGGGTAGCATATTTGGACTAACTAAAATGTGCTAAGTATATTGACCTAGCAAAGAATAGGGCTTGAAGAAACCTGGGTTTGCAATATACAAATGATTTGGAAATAACAACTTATTCTGCAGACAAGGGAGTGGCCTTAGCTGTTTGAGCCAATTATCTGGCTGACTGCTGCCATGTCTTGTTGTAGCATCCTTTGGACTCGCCCTTGGGAAATAGAGCTTGAGCAATTAACTTGAGGTAAAGGAGCAGATGCCAAGCCTGATATTGCATCGCATGGATTCAGAATGGATTTCATCGAACCCAGCGCAATTGGTCACTTCCACTGATACGCAACAGTTTGTTGGTGACGATGGTATTAGCAATCGTTTGGTTGCTAGCTCCGATGCCTTGGGTAGTCAGATTACATTTACACCGGATGCTCCCATTGATTTAGAAGCATTTGAGGAAATTCGTTTTTGGATTCGCTCGTCCCGGCAGGCCAATGGCTCCAGTCAACATCCGTTCTATCTAGAATTTGCCTATCAAGACTCGGGTGATGCCCCAGAGGAAGAGCATCGTTGGTTGGTTCCGGTCAATCGCTCTAATACCTGGGAAGAGCGGCGCATTGGCGTTGAGAACGATCGGCGTAGCGCCGTCACTGGTTTTCAGCTGCGATGTCTAACCAATTTACCCTTCACTTGCAATATTGATGATCTGCTCACTGTGCGTGAAGATATGCTCCTGGATTTGGAGCAAGCACTATTGCAGCAGATTGATACCCAGGGAATCCAGCTTATCCGTGACGATATCCCTCTGAGCCAGGCTGCCAGCCCTGGAGATGTCCAACTTGTTTTACCGTTTACGCCTGATTTTGCGGTTGACAATCGCATTTTGGTACAAGGTGGCAGCGAAGGAGATGAAATCCATACGGTTATCGGAGTCACCCACGATTCTGCTGGAGATAGTACGACGTTAGAGCTAGATCCAGAGAGTCCGCTTAGAGGAGTGCTTGCCGCTGATATTGCAACGGTTTCGATTACTGTACCCAGTATTGTTGAAACATCCTCTGTTGTCACCAGTCCTCCTAGTCCATCGGTTGTATTGACACTGCTGGATGTACAAGAAGATCTAGAAAGGACAGGCTATGCACTTCAGCGAGATAGTTTTCGGCAGCGAGGCGACCTGACGGTGTGTAGCACACGAGCGGCAGCACGGGCCTATTTGGTGGAGTATCAATTGGTGGTGCTTGCGCCCCAGCGGCAGCAGCAGTTAGCAATCTATCGTTGGTTGTTGCAACGACTCTCTATTGATATCGGCCTGCCCATTAATGGCAGTAACGCACCGGTTTGGGTGCTGCCTCCCCTGGAGGCCGATGATAGACAACTCGGCATTTTGACCACGGTACGGGTGCGTATTGGCACTCGTTTGGAAACGGCCCAGCGTCAGGAACAGCCCTGGGCACAGCAGGTCGGCATCTATACAGCCCAGACTAATGCTCCCTTAGAGCAGGAGGGAATCGTTTTGAACTTTCAAAATCTCTCCACTGGTTAGCGCTGACAGCCGATTGTTACACAATTCCTCTTTTAGCATGAGATACGAAAATTATGGTTTTAGATGTCGGTATCAATGTTATTGAAGCAAATGGTCGGTCAACTCCCACCATTGAGGCTGCACCTACATCTGTTGCAGCTTTCCTGGGGGTGACTGAACGGGGAGTGCCTAATCGACCTGTCCGCATTAGTAGCCCAGAACAATTTCGTAACCGTTTTGGTCGCCATGGGACCAATGGCTATTTGGCGTATGCGATCGCAGGTTTTTTCGGCAACGGCGGACGAGAAGCCCATGTCAATCGAATTGTCGCCAGCACCACGACAGCGACCTCGTGGGTGCTCAATGACCGCCAGATCACCCCTGCACCCACGCTCCAGGTGACCGCTGGCTATCGTGGGCAGGTAGACCCAGGTATTTGGGGCAATCGCCTACGGTTGGATATCCGGGCCGAGACCGACAGCTTCCGACTGATTGTGCGCTATCAGGCCACCCCTAGTGAGTCATTTACCGTTGTCGAAGACTGGTCTGGTCTGACCATGGAGGTCAACTCGCCCAACTACGCAGTCACGCGTTTAAACAATGCATTTACCGGTTCGAACTACATTGTTCTCACCAATCTGAATAGCAGTGCAACGGGTCTGCAACGCCAGCCAGCGGTTGTCTCCAATCTGGCTCCTGGCACCCTGGCGACTGAGACTGTCCCCAGCGCTAATGACTATATTGGAGATTCGACGACCGGATTCCACGGGTTTGACACGGTTCAGGTACAGCTGCTGGCCATCCCTGATGCCCATACTCTGGTGGATGGGTTAGGGGCAGATGCAGGTCGAGAAACCGTCGTCCAAAGTGCCCTCGACTACTGTGCCCAGCGTGGCGATCTAATGTTTGTCGGTACGGTGCCCCACCGTCAGCCCAATGAACTGGAAAGCAATTATCTCTCTCGTATCCAAACCTATTCCAGCCAGTTTCAAAGTAGCAAAGTCTATGGAGCCCTCTATGGTCCCTGGATCGAAGTCAATGACCCCGTTGGCAATGGCCCAGCCCCAACTCGATACAGCCCTGCCGACGGTCACATTATGGGCATTTATGCTCGCACAGAACGAGAGCGTGGTATCTGGAAAGCACCGGCTGGCCTCGCAGCACAAGTACGAGGCGGGTTGTCTGTTGCAGCAGAGTTTACCGATCGTCAGCATACCAGCCTGGTGCGTGACGGTTTAGTCAACAGCATTCGCTTTACCGCCGGAAGCGGGATTACGCTCACCGCTTCCCGCACATTGAGTACCGATACTCGCTGGTGGTTTGTGAACGTCCGATTGTTGTTTAACTTTGTCAAAACCTCTCTCAGAGATGGATTACATTTTGTTCGTCAGGAACCCCACACTGCTGACCTGCGGCGCAATGTGCAGTTAAACGTAGTGAGACCCTTTTTGCTGGGACTTTGGCGTCAGGGAGCCTTCGGTAGCGAGGATCCGGATACTGTTTTTAGCATTAAGTGTGACGCTGAAAACAATCCTCCCACAGAGGTCAACCTGGGAAATTTTCGCATAGAAGTCTACTTTTATGCTGCTCGCCCCGTAGAAACTATTCGCCTGATCGTCGGGCAACAGCCGAGCGGTGCATCCGCAAATGAACTATAAGGAGAAACACTCAAGGAGAAACTCTTATGGCCTTTAACCTTGGGGTTAATGTTGTTGAAGTGGATGGTCGTGCCGCCCCTACCATTGTCGCTGCCCAAACATCAGTAGCCGGTTTTCTAATCCGCAGTCAGCGGGGTGTACCGAATGTTCCGGTTGCTCTCAAGGGGTTTACAGACTACGCTAACTTTTTTGGCGGCTACGCCACTGGTTCTGACAATCAGCCTCTTTATGGAGCCCACACGATTCGCGGCTTTTTTGATAGTGGTGGCACTGATGCTTACGCGGTGAGAATTGTCGGTAGCGGGCACCGACCAGCGAATGCAATTCTCAATGATCGCTTAGGCACAGCCACCCTTGATGTTCAGGCTGGCATGCGCGGTCAGCTGGATCCGGGGGGGTGGGGAGATGCCCTGTCGGTAAGTATTGTTGATAATTCGCGAGGTACAGCAGCTATCCCTGCCCAAATTAGGGGTACTACAGCGGAACCGTTTGCTCTGGCCGATGGCCAGAGTCTGCAGGTAATTGTCAACGGTGAGAGTCCACCAATTACCATCACGTTTGCAGAGACGGATTTTATCAACATTGCCTCGGCTTCAGCCGCCGAAGTTGTGGCTGCGATTAGTCGTCAAACTACAGCCCTCCGAGTGGGAATTACCCCCGAGCTGGAGCTGATGTTAGCGAGCGCAGTGGCTGGATCGACCTCTCACCTGTCCGTGGCTGGTGATGCGGCAGCGGCCCTGGGGTTTGGCGGTGCTCCCAGTACCAGCGAGGGGGCCTTAGTGGGCACCACTACCCTGGCGACTCTACAAAATACGGCTGGTTTTTTGCCGGGGTCGGCGGTGCGTCTGGAAACACGGGGACATGTGATCGCCCCTAACACAGCGGCGGCCAGTGGCCTGGTGGATACAGGCATAGAGGTTAGCGTTGATGGTGGGTCCGCCAACGTGATTACCTTTACAGCCAGTGACTTTTTAGATGCTGCCAACATTATGCCAACAGAGATTGTTGCGGCAATCAACCGACAGGCTCAGGGATTCACAGCGGCCCTCGATCACACACAGCAGCTAGTGTTGCTTGCCAATAGCTACGGGGCTGGTTCCAGTATTGAGATCGCACCCCCGCCCGTGTCTCCCCCCGATGCTACCGTTCTGTTGGGATTTGATACCGTTACCAGTCCAGCTGTTGCCGGGCAACGAGACTATCGGGCCTTAAATATGGTGTCTGAAGTCTATAAATTTGTTACCTGGTCCCCGGCGTTGGGTCTACCCGCCAACTTTGCCCGGATTCAATCGGTAGAGTTTGACGTGATTGTCAGCCAGAACGGTGTAGAGGTTGAACGGTTTGAAGCCCTGAGTATGCAGCCCACCCTGGACTACGCGATTGAGGCAGTGGTGAACAATGGTATCAGCGGCTCTCGCTATATCACCGTCACCAATCAGAACAGTGGTTCTGGAGTCGGACAGACAGCACCGGCTCAGGGAGTATTTGAGTTGGGAGCAACCCCTGCCACAGCGGGCAGCGATGGTGGCGCACCAGTAGATACTGACTACACAGGTGACCCAGCCTTGCGCACAGGACTTTATGCCTTCGATATGGCCTCAATACAGCTGTTGGCCTGCCCTGAGGCCCAGTCTGCTGGAGTGGTCATTGCGAGTTTGGCCTACTGTGAACGACGTGGAGACGCGATGTTTGTCGGTACAGCACCTAGCGGCTATGACCTGGAGGGGATTAAGACCTACGCCAGTGAGCTGCGTGCTAGCAAAGTCTACGGGGCGCTTTACGCTCCTTGGATTCAGGTGGCTAACCCAACTGACACCACGGGGGCAAATCCTCGTTTAGAGATCCCCCCCGATGGTCATGTCTTGGGGACCTATGCCCGGATTGCCAGAAGTCGTGGGGTTTGGAAAGCCCCCGCAGGGGATGAAGCCCAGCTCAGCAATGTGCTGGGAGTGGAGTTTGACATGAGTGATGTGGACCATACCGATCTGGTGAAGAACGGTGGGGTTAACGGGATTCGCGCGATTCCTCGTAGAGGTATTGTGCTGGATGCATCGCGCACCTTGAGTACCGACACCCGCTGGCTGTATGTGGGCACGCGACGGCTGTTTAACTTTGTTAAAACATCGCTGAAAGATGGTCTCCGCTGGGTGCTTCAAGAACCCAATAGTCAAACCCTGTGGAACCGGATTAACTATAACGTGATCACCCCATTCCTTACGGGCTTGTGGCGTCAGGGCGCGTTTGGATCCGATCCGCTGGAGCAGGTAGTGACCATAAAAATCGATGCTGAGAACAATCCGCCGGATCAGGTCACTCAAGGCAATCTAACGGTGGAAGTGTATTTCTATCCGGTGCGTCCGGCTGAAACCATTATTTTGGTGGTTGGCCAACAGGAAAGCGGTGCGATCGCAACAGAAAACTAGCCCCATCTATTCTCTGTCTTTAGAAAAGACACACTTGACTAGATGTGGGTGCAGGCAGTCACTCAATTTTTGCAACATTATTGGAGAGTAACAATGGCAGAACTTACCTTTAGCGAATCCTGGCGCACCCATGGGTTTCGTTTGGAGATTGAAGGCATTCCCTCAGTGCCCATCACCAAAGTGACTGGTCTCAATGAAGGCATGACCGAAACCATTGAACAAGCAGATGGCGGCGACACCATTGTTCGTAAAATCACCAGTGGCATCGTTAAGTTTGATCCCCTGGTGATTGAGCGCAATATGGATGGCAGCCCCAACGATCAGATTTTTCAGGACTGGTTTAATGAAATGTTTCAGCTCAACGGAGCTAGCGGCGGCTCTTCGGTGCGCCGCAACGGAGCCGTCGTCAAAATGGAAAACGGACAAGAGGTGATGCGATTTGCTTTCTTTGAAGGCTGGGTCAAAAAATCCAGCTTTTCTGATTTAGAAGCCGCCTCCGCCAACCTGTTTAAGCAAATCATTGAAATTGAACACAACGGTTTGGAGCGCATTACCGCATAGTCTGCCCGCTCTGGTTGACAAGCCTATGCATCACTCGATTTAACTGCAAAGGAGACTATCAATGGGAAATCGACCGACAAGAGAATTTGACTTTGAGCTACCCGTGGGCTACATGGATGAGGATGGACGGGTACACCGAACAGCTACACTGCGCAAAATGAGCGGCCATGAAGAGGCCATGCTGGCGGATCGAAAACTACGTCAGAATGCTGGCAAGCTGGTCACAGAACTGCTGACCAGCTGCACCAAAAAGCTAGATGACGTGACCAGTGTCAACCGCCAACTGATTGCCGATCTAACCTCCGCTGACCGCAACTATTTGTTGTTAGAGCTGCGCAAAATCACCTTTGGAGAAACCATTGAAGCGAATTATCGCTGTCCCGCCTGCGGGGGCACCAATCATATTTTAGAGGAGCTAGACGAACTCCCCGTTAATCGTGCCGACAACGGCGGTCCTCCAGAAATCATGGTGGAACTGGAAGACGGCTATGAAGATAAAAACGGCGAAGTCTATACGACCATGAGCTTCCGATTACCTACAGGGGTCGATGAGGAGAAGACCGCCAACATTGTTAAAAGCAATGCCTCACGGGGGACTAATGCCCTGTTAAGCCGCTGCATGGTGGGTCTGGGGGACATGCCAACCAATCGCCGTGAGGCCTTAGGAACAAAAATTTTAGGCGATTTGACCATGGGGGACCGCGCCCGAATTGAACGGGCCTTTCGTCAGGAGATGCCAGGGGTGGATCTAACGCGAGAATTGACCTGTGAACATTGTGGCAGCCCGATCAAAACCACATTGGATATGAAAAGTTTTTTCTCTCTGCCATCGGCAGCCTAGCCCAGCTACACCAGGAAGTATTTTACCTGGCCTATCATCTGCACTGGTCGCCTAACGATGTGATTGAGCTGGATGTGGAAACCCGCCGGGCGTATCTGCGGTTGTTGATGGAGCAGCTGGAGCGAGAGAAAGAAGCGGTCGAAAAGGCCAAAAAAGGCAGATAACAAGAACAGATAGCAGTGTAGATCATCGTTGCTAACCCATGTAGGAAAATCACTGATATGGACGGGGTTCTCCCAATTAGTTTTAGCCTTGGAAATGCGGCAGAAAGCATTGGTCAGCAGATGCAACAGGGGCTGACTCCCTTTCTAGAGCAAATGAATGGCATCCTGCAGCGTCGTGGAGATGAATTGTCTCGTATTGGCTTTGGGGTGATGACCCTGGTGATTGGCACCTTGGGTCTGATTCAGGGGCTACAGCTAGGGGTGCAGTCGGTCCAGGTGGTTAATCTGGGGTTCTTAGAAATTATGGGGGCGGGGAGTTTTGCCTTCCTGGTGTTGATCTTTCTCAAGCTGTTCGATATTGAACGAGAGATTCGCAGTCTGCACCGATGTATGAGTGGGGTGATCAAGAACTTCCTTTGGGTCAAATTGGAGGCTCTGTTGATTTCCATTTGCGATCGCATCGTCACCTGTTTAACGATGTTGCTCAACGTGCTGCTCAGCATCAGTGTCACCCTCAAAGCATTGCTGGAAGTTACGTTAAAACTGTTGGCAGACATTGCCATTCAACTGCAGGCAGGATTAAGCGTTGACGGTTCATTTTCTTTTACCCTGGAGCTAAAGGGCTTAGGCGACATTGACCTGTTGGAACTGACCCTAAAGATGTTTGGTCTGGCCGCCGCCGCCACCGCCTTGACCGCGGCCCTGGGGTTGCTGATTCCAGCTCTTACAGCAATGTCAGGGGTGCTGGCCCTGCTGGCGGGGGGACTGGCGTTGTTGGCCCTGGCCCTGGGACTGATGCCTGATAATCTGCAGGACATTGTCAATGCTTTGCTGTGGCTGGGGGCAGGACTGATTGTGCTGGGAGCTGCGATCGCAATTGCCTTTGCCACTGGTACCCTGGTGCCAATCATTGCTGGCTTAGCTGCTATTCTGGTCTTTTTAGCCATATTGGCGGGTGTTCTCCACCTGATGCCCGACAACCTAGACGACATCGCCAAAGGCCTCTTAAAACTCTATGGCGGACTGATTTTACTCGGTGCGGCCATTGCCCTATTGGGGGCAGACAAGTTTAAGCAAGTGGCCCTGGGACTGCTGGCGATCGGAGTCTTTTTGCTACTGGTGGGCCTAGCCTTACGGCTCTTTAACGAAGCCTCTCTAGCCGCGATTCCAGCCCTGAATGAACTGTTTGAGGCAGTTATTGCCTTAGTCAATGCTCTAGCCGAAATTGAAGAAGAAAGCTTTAAGAAAATTGCTGTCGGGTTGTTGGGAATTGTCGTTTTTCTCGGGCTGCTAGGGCTAGCCTTACGACTGTTTAATACTGAAGTTCTCGAAGCCATTCCGGGTCTCAAGGATTTATTTGATGGGCTGATCGCATTGGCAACATCCATCGCAGAATTTGACGAAGCTCAGTTAAAAAAGATTGGGTTAGGATTTCTAGGAATTGTTGTTTTCCTCGGGCTATTAGGACTGGCGCTACGACTATTTAATGCGGATGTATTAAATGCTATTCCTGGACTGAAAGACCTGTTTGATGGACTGGTAAGTTTGGCTGAGACCATTGCTAATTTTAGCGTTGATCAGATGATTCAAATTGCCTTTGGTCTAGCCGGTATTGTCACCTTTTTGTTCTTGCTTAGCTTCGCCATCAACAATTTCAATGTTGATGTCTTGAATGCACTACCAGCGCTTTCAGAGTTATTAAACAGTCTGGTCAACCTGATGACCGCCCTGGCCGGGTTTACGATTGGAGAACTACTTTTAATTGCTGCAGGTCTGGCCATATTAACTGCCTTTATGTTTGGTTTGGCTCTGGCCCTTAATCTGGCTACCCCTGGACTCAATGCCATGGCCGCTGTGTTAGGCAGCATGGAAAGCCTGCTCAACACCGCTGCAGAAGCCGCTGGCAATTTGGCCGATGCCATCAGTTCGATTCCCAGTCTGCCCAGCTTGCCAGACTTTGATATCGGCATCTCGGACTTGATTCCATCCTTCCAGACCGGGGGGATTATGCCACACACAGGCTTAGCGTATCTGCATGCAGGAGAACGTGTGCTCAATGTGGAAGAGACCCAAGCCTTCAACCGAGGGGCCAGGGGAGGCAACCTCCTAACAGCTTCACCATCAGCCACAGCAGCAGGAGCTGTTGATCAATCCATGCATCTAGGAGGCATCAACATTACCATCAACGCCGATCGGCTCGATGGTGATTCTGCCAATATTCTGAGCGATGAAATTGTTCAACAGCTGCGGGCGAAGCTGGCCAACTTACAAACAGAAGAAAATTTCCGCACAGGCGTTCGCAGCAGCGCCCCGGCTTAATTCTCTAGGGAGCATAATCACAGTGCATTTTATGACCAGCAGACTTAAGACAACAAAAGTTCGATGAGACGAGAGCAGCGCCATCCAATTCGGGGATTTTTGGTCAGTGTGGGGCTGACCCCAGAGCTTCTGGTCGAATTCCAGTACAACCCTTCGCAGCTGAGCGATCGGCGGTCGGTGAGCTATGCCACACTCAACGCGCCGGGGCTGATTATGCCCACCCGTCAGTATGTGTCTGGTGGCGATCGCACCCTGAGCTTTACCGTGCGGATTGATGGACTCATGCCAGGCCCCATGGATAAAACCATTAACATTAGCCGCGACGCCGATGGGGGGATCACCCCAGAACTGAACAAATATCGCACCTTTCTATATCCCCAATCGGAACAGTGGCAGCGAGCAGGCGGTAGTTTTATGCCCCTATACGCAGACACCCAACAATTTGCCAGTCCGCCCCCCTGTCGCCTCAGTTTAGGCAATCGCGTGATTGATTGCATTGTCACCGATGTCTCTATCACCGAACTCTATTTCAACACCCAGCTAGCACCGCTACGGGCCGATGTCGCCATCAGCCTGGTGGAACTCACCCCTTACAATCGCCCCGCTCCTGGAGGACAAGTCAATGCCCGTCAAGCCTGATTCTCGTCATGCCAATTTACCAATTAACCAAACCGTCAGTCCGGATGGCACTCTGCGGTCCACCATTGCTCTGCGGCTGGGTCAAGCTGAGCCCACCACATCCCTGACCCAACATCGGCTGGTCCAGGGAGAAACGCTGGACCAGCTGGCGTTGCGCTACTTTGGAGACGAACGCCTTTGGTGGCGCATTCTAGATGCCAATCCCCTGGTGTATCCCTTCGATATTCCTGTGGGGCAGATACTAACAATTCCAGCACCGGGACCCGCCACTCGTATTACTCGCGCTCGGAGGTTTTAAGATGGGCACCCGCACTCCGTTCTACGCAGTCACCTTAGAGGGCGTCGATATCACTCCCTGGATCACGAGCATTAGCCTGGTGGAAGATGATCGCCAGACCGATCATGTCATGCTGACGATTCAGGACCCACGCCTGCTCTATGCGGATGCATTGTTTGAGGGGAGCTGGGCCGAGATTGATATTGGCTATGCCGAGGCCCATCAGCATGCGCTGATGTTGCGGGCGTTAATCACCAAAGTTGAGTTGCGCTATCCCCAGGATGGCATTCCCACCTTGACCCTGAAGGGAGAAGATAAATCGATTGAAATGGGGTTAACGGAAAAGCGAAAACGCTGGCGCGATCGCACCGTTACCGACATTGTTAAAGCCGTAGCCGCTCCCTATGGGTTTGAACGGGTGGAGGCCCGATTATCCCGCGATCCAATCCCTGGCAGACCCATCCATCAAGGAGGACAGACCGACTTAGCGTTTTTGCAGGATCTGGCCGAAACCTACCACGCCAAATGTTTTGTCGAACTGGATGAACAGGGACGCGAGGTGCTTTATTTCATCCCGGAGCGGGCAATTATCCAGCTGCAGCGAGCCGACACTCTGGTATTACGCTATCGCATGGGCCCCACCAGTAATCTGTTTAGCTTTACCCCCAGCTTTGACAGTAGTTATATTGATCGGCTGAAGGAGATTAATGATATTGACGATCGAGGGCAGCGGATCGAAAGCTCCGAACAACCCTCACCCGATATCTTTATCTGGCCGCTAAATCCAGTACGTTTGGCCCAGGCCAATGATCGAGATCGCGCCCAAATACAACAGCTTTATACCCAGGGAGTTGCGCGCAAACAAGACTTACAGCGCCAGCTTACGGCCCGACGAGTGACGGCGGGTGAAGTCGCCCCTAACCAGGGCCAAATTGAATCCACCAATGATGCCCTGGAAGCACGTCGTTTAGGCATGACCGCCAGGGGCACCACCTTTGGCAACATCTGGCTGCGGGCTAAATCCAACGTCATTGTGGAGGGCGTCAGTGAACGCTTTAACGGCGAGTGGTACGTCACTAACGTCACCCACAAGATCGACCGTGGCGGCTATAAAACAGATTTTCAATGCGTTCGTTAACCCGGAGAAACTGTCACCAATGATGGAAAAATACTTTGGTAAATACTCAGGAATTGTGATGGACAACCGGGACGATCAGCGGCTGGGACAGTTGCAAGTATCGGTGCCAGCCATCTTTCCAGGCGATGACGCCGTTGTTGCCCGGCCAGCACTCCCCTATGGTGTTTACTTTGTTCCCGAGGTAGACGCCAAGGTCTGGATAGAGTTTGAAGGGGGTGACCCCGGTCTCCCGATCTGGACAGGTCTGCAGTCGGTACCAGGAGAATGGCCCCAAGAAGCCGATATCTCGCCACCGCAAAAACGATTGATGAAAACCGCATCTGGCCACCTGCTGTTGTTCAACGACAAAGGCGGTGAAGAAGGGATTGAAATTGAAAGCAACGCCCGCATTGTGATTCGCTGTCCGGGCACCATCGTGATTGAATCCCCCAATTTAATTTTGAACGGACGCTTGGTGGCACCGCTGCCACCCAATCAACCCATCTAAACAAAAGCACTGCTCTATGTGGGCAGAATCTTCCTATTTTGCATTCTCTCTTTGAATTATTATGGCTGAGCTAAACGTTGAAGTCCCCTGTGTTGAACTCCCAGAGCTTCCAGAAATTCCCCAGATCCAGCTGTTTGGGGGAGTTTCTCTAAATGGATTTCTTGATTTCTCTGCGGGGGTGCCCAATCAATGTAGTGCTAACTTTAGCCTGATTCAGCAGCTCGCTCCCACTCTGGCCAGCATGACCATTGTGCTCAAGATTTTGGCTGTCCTAAAGGCATTACAGGCTGCTGCCGAGAGCGCCTTCTTAGACTCAGGGGATCTGTTAGTCTCTCTGGTGGATCTGGCCCCCATCTTTGTCTCGCTGACACCAGCTGGTATGGCGGTCACAATTGCAGGCATGCTGCGGTTAATCATTAGTTTTCTCAACTGTTTTATTCTGCAGTTAGAAGCCAGTGTCAAATTTCAGGCCAACATTGCCGAGCTCCAGGCTCAAGCCGATCTTGATCCGGTGTCGGTGAGCCCGGTGCTAACCGCCTCACTCTCCTGTGCCCAGGCCAATGCAGAATTATCTTTAGAGCATGTTATGGCATCCCTTGGCCCCGTGCAGCCGCTGATCGAGATGATCACGCTAGTGGCTGACATTGCTGGCATTCCCCTGGAGCTATCGCTGGATGTATCCGCATCAGCCGACTCAGTGGAGATGATTAGCAGTCTAAAAGAGACGGTTAGCTCAATTGAAGCAACAATCGAAGCCCTGCCTGTTTAGAACTGAATGAGACAGGCTAACTAGAGAATGCCTGGAATCAAGAAAAATGTTTAGTCAAAACCACTATTCACCAGCAAAACACCTTTAACCGAGAGAAATACCATGGGGTTAGGAACCGATCACATCATTTGTAAAACAGAATTTGTAGAGGCGATGCGGGCACGGCTGGCCTCGGATAGACCAGAGCTGGGGGATACGGTCGATAAACCGGGGGCTCAAAAAAATCTGGGGGCTTTTGGCTTAGCAGTCTATCGCATCGCCACCAGCCATGCTGAAGTGGTATCAGCAGCCGACACCGATGACCAGTTCTGGCAATGGTTTGAATCACTAGAAAAATGGGCATCGGCAAGCTCTAATTGGCAACAAGATCTAGTCAAGATATTTGCCAACTGGGAACCGGAGCGACCCGCCGATAGAGCCCTCAGGGAAGCGATTTTGCGCTTACCCAACCCAGGAGCACCACCCCAGCCACCCCACAGCTTAACCGGAAGAATACAATGAACACACCACCAATCATGGGATTTAGCTTTCCTTTTCGCATTGTGAACGGAGGGGTGAGTCGCAGTCGAGACTTTGAAAAGCTTAAACAGAATGTGCGTCATCTACTCAGTACACGTTTGGGTGAACGGACGATGCTCCGTCGCTATGGCGGCGGCGTTCATCACCGTTTGCAAAGCCCCAACGACAGTACGCTACAGACACTGATTCGCCACGAAATTGAACAGGCCCTGCGCGAGTACATGCCAGAAGTACAGCTAACGGCCCCTCTAAGCCTGACCGCTAACGCCAGTGAACTCACCATTGTGGTTGAGTATCAAGCCAGTCCGCAAGACACCATTCGGCAGCTGGAATTACAGATTATCTGAGATCGCCCCTATGGGGCGTGGGAGACAAACCCGTGCTTCCCATTGACTACACCAACCTAGACTACGAATCACTCCGCGAGGCCATGCTGGGTCTGGCGCAGGAGACTCTTCCAGAATGGACCGACCTGAGCGAAAACGACTTGGGGGTGCTGTTGGTAGAGTTGTTCGCCTATGCCTGTGATATTACCCTCTACTATCAAACACGCATTGCTAATAACTTGTTGCCTGAGACCGCTGATGAACCGGAAGCCCTGATCCAGCTGTTACGGCTGATTGGCTACGAGCTGCGACCGGCATCACCGGCTACTGTCAATTTAAGTGCTGCAGTTGATGCAGCTGTTATCAGTGATGAAACGTCGATTTTAATTCCAAATCGCACACAGTTTTTTGTCTCCTTACCGACAGGGGAACAGGTTGTTTTTGAAACCGTTGATGAAATTACCATTGCCCCCCACCAGCTTTCGCTACCCGATGTCCAGAATCTGCGCTATTTTCTCCCCATTCCGGTTGTGCAAGGACAGAGCATTTTGGATGAAGCGGTGGCTGAATCCGATGGCAGTCCCAATCAAAGTTATAGTCTAGAAGCAGGGCCAGTGATTGCTGATTCTATCGAGGTAACGGTCAGTGAACCCGGTGGGGAGACTCGGTGGCAGGCGGTTGATTCCCTGGCAGATAGCAGCCCTGCGGATCGAAATTTTGTGGTGCAGTGGGACGCTCAAGGTAGAGCAACCCTGCGATTTGGTGACAACCTGAATGGGATGGCTCCCCTGCGCGGCACGGCGATTTCACCAGTACTCATTCGGGCAACCTACCGAGTGGGGGGTGGTCCCCAGGGAAATGTGGCGGCAGGAACAGTCTTTACGCCAGCGTCTACACTACCGGGCAACATCAGTCTGTTAAACGTTACTAATCTGGCCGCTGCTGCCGGTGGGCAAGTGGGTGAGAGTCTGGATCGGGCTAGGCGGCTGGCTCCCCGACTCTATCGCACCCAGGAACGCGCGGTGACCCCACGAGACTATGCGGATCTGGCATTAATGGTGCCTGGGGTGGGCAAGGCCAAGGCGGTGGCCACCAATTGGAATCAAGTGGTGCTCTATATTGCACCAGCAGGTCAGGTGGCAACTCCGACCGAGTTGTTGCAGCAAAATGTGTTGGCGTTTTTTGAGTCTCGTCGTCCGGTGACAACAGCCCTAACTGTGGTTGGGCCGCAACCGGCTGATATCTATCTGCGAGCCGACATCCGAGCTCAGCCCTACTATCGCCAAATTGACGTGCAACAGGCGGTGGAGCAGGCAGTAGCTGACTATCTGGCCTTTGACACGCTGGAATTTGGTCAGCGTATTTATCTCAGTAAGGTCTATGAAATTATTCAGAGTCTGCCGCAGGTGGCGTCACTCACCGTCACTCAGTTTAGCCGTCAGCCCAATACGGGGATGGGCATGGATATTGAAAGCGATGGCATCATCGAGCTATCGCCCAATGAGCTCCCCCGCTTAGGCTATCGTGATAACCCTAATACGCTGGCAGCGCCTGGCAATAATAGTTATCGACCTGCGATCGCACTTCGCATCCAAGGGGAGGTGGTCGCATGAAGACTGTCACCGCCCTACAGGCCAAACCTCATTTGGCCGGTCATCGCATCGATCTCTCCTGGCAAAATCCTTTGGCTGCAGAATTTGAACCAGGGATATCTCTTGTCGGCATCCAAATTGTGCGTCGCCAACGCACATTTACAGAAGCCAGTGACATTGGGGGCGATGGAGAACTGTTAGCCGATGGTCAGATTGTATATAACGGCGCAATTATTTCGCACTTTAGCGATCAGAATTTATCTCCTCAAACCACCTACTACTACACC
The DNA here is from genome assembly GCF_000482245.1 of Leptolyngbya sp. Heron Island J. Lineage (GTDB taxonomy): Bacteria > Cyanobacteriota > Cyanobacteriia > Phormidesmidales > Phormidesmidaceae > Leptothoe. The sequence continues at coordinate 199,854 of NZ_AWNH01000014.1, forward strand.
CTATTCACCCTCGACAGTACCGGCAGTATTCACACAGACCTACAGGCTCGCGTAGCCTGTTTTTCCACCCAAAACTATAATCTAGCCACACAGCTATACAAACTGTTACCCGCCGTCCATCAGCGCTATGATACGCCCCTGGATGCCGCCCAACAAGTTACCTTACAAACCACAAATCCTGCCTTAGCCCAGGCCCTCGATACCCTGCCACCACAGCTCAAAAACCGGGGTCAGCTGTGGCGATTTTTACAGGCAACCGCCTCCCCCCTGGATATGATGCGCAGTCTGGCAGAAGGACTGCCACAGTTACATCAGCCCGATATTGTCCGACCAGAATTCTTGCCAGCCCTCGCCCAATGGATGGGATGGGACTTAGATCAAACTCTGCCGCTGTTCTCCCAGCGTAATGAAGTACAGTTTGCACCGCATCTTTATCGCCAGGTCAGCACCATCCCCAGCTTGCGCAGCCTGGTGACTCGCTACACCGGTTGGTATACCCAGGTCGCTGAATTTGAACAACAGATTATCCGCACCAATCTGCCCGCTCAGCTCAACATTTTTGCTCTGGTTGCTGGCACTGAACCTAACCAGTGGCACAGTCCGACCAACGCTGCGCTGGCGCTGGGATTTATTGAAGACAACGCCAGTACCACTGGCACAGCAAGCACTGCGGCCCAGCTAACTAGCACAGCCAGCGAACCCTTTGTCCTCACTCCTGGCATGGAATTGACCATCACCGCCGATGGTCGAGTTCCCAACGGCGTGACTTTTTTACCCGGTGACTTTGTGGATATGGGTGCAGCAGTGGCAACTGAAGTAGTTGCTGTCCTCAACCGCACCTTCTCCGAGGTGACAGCCACTGCCGTCGATGGACAAATTCGGCTACAGTCTCACACCGTGGGTGACAGCTCCGCTTTGCAAATTGGTCAGTCTGTTGCCGCCCTGGTCTCGTTAGAAGGAGCACCTCGGGGGCGTCTCTCGCCAGTCACCGATTCTCTCAATCATCTACGTCTGTTTTATGAGACAGTTACACCATTAACCGAGGCAACAACCGCCGCCGCTCTGCAACAACTGCAGGGCAATCCTATAGGATCTATCGCTGGAGAAACAGCCACACCTAACCTCCAATCATCTCCCTACCGACCAGCCACACCTCAAGGAGAAATTCACTACAAGTCTTTTCGCAGCGGGCAGTGGGGCGAGGCCCAACCCCTAACCCATCTAAGCGAGGGAGCTGCCGGTCATCCCACTGCTGTCGTCCTGCCGGACGATCGTCTGTGGGTAGCCTGGGTGCGGTATCCAGATACGGCCAGCGGCCAGCTAGAATTTATCCTCGGCCAGCCCGCCCCACCCCAGCCCGCTCGTTTGGTGAGTCAAAAATCGGGGCCCTACACTCTTTCACCGGGCATGAGTCTGGTATTTCGAGTCAATGGGAATCGCTTGGTCGGGGTACAGTTTTCGGGCGCAGACCTCAGCCAGGCTACCGCAGAAGCGGTGAGGACAGTGCTGAATACCCAGCTCACTAGCGTCAGTGCCGTGGCCGAAAACGGACGACTGGTCCTGGAAACGCCAGCTTCAGGAGGCGATCAGCGATTAGAGCTGGTGTTGTCTCTGTCCAGCGCCGCCGCCGCTCTAGGATTTGATCAACGCAACTCAGTGGCCACCGGCACCTGGGGCGATGCCATTACCTGGCAGCCTGTTACCGCTACGGGCGACCCTGGCCGTCACAGCGATCTGGCCGCTGTAGTGGCTGGCGATGGCCGGGTGTGGCTGTTCTGGTCCACCCATACTGGACGGCGCTGGTCAATTGTCACCGCCCAATGGAACAGCGCGGCCCCACCTGAAACCGCCTGGTCACCGATTGAGCCATTAGCCGAGACGGCGGGAGGCAATCGTGAGCCCTATGCCATCCTGGATACCGCCAATCGGATTTGGCTATTTTGGTCTCAGCGTCAGGTGGGTTCAGGCCCAGAAAGTTGGACCCTGCGACGACGGGTGTTTGATCCGGGGACCACCAGCTGGGGGCCAGAAGTAGCAGTCACGGTGCCGCCGCCAGTTAACAGTCAGGTTCGCGATCTCACCCCCCAAGCAATTCGCCTTGAAGATAATAATTTTCAACTCTTCTTCCAGTCCAACCGCAACGGCGGCAGCGATCTATGGTCGGCGACGGTGATTGCCGATCCGACAAACACTACCCCCATCGAGCCTGTGGCCATTACCACTGGCCCTACCCTGGACAGCGCCCCAGCTCCGGTGCAAATGCCAGAAGGAGCGTTGTGGCTACTCTATCGTAGCGATCGCAGCGTCTCCCTCTCCCAAATTGCCAACCGGCCCATGGTGGCCCTCAACCATCGCATCATTCAACCCAACACCGGCTCCACAACCCCAAATTCCAACACCTCACAAAGCTTTCGTCGACCGGACACCGGCACCCTTAAACGGTTTGCTGGAGCCAACAGCATCGTACTCGCCGACATTGCCCGGATTCAACGACAGCGTCAGTGGGATGATTTATTGTCCTACACGCCCCAAAAACCAGATGGTGGTCTCCTGGCCAACGACGACCTCTACACGCGAGGCACCATTGGTCTATACCTGAGTCGCACCATTCCCGACAGTCCACTCTCACGAGAAAAAGTTGAACGGCTCAAAGCAGTCCTGGAGAATTTTTTGCCGATCAATGTGCGGGTGGTGGTGATTTTGGCCCCTCGCGTCGACATTGAGTATCTCTATCCACCCGGTGAAGACATTGAGGAACGCTACCAGGATCAGTATCCCTTTGTGGATTACTACAGCGGTCTGACCGATGCCACCGACCTGGATCTACCCGACTGGGTGCTTTTACTTTCCAACTCGATCGATCAGGTGTCCGCCGACCCCACAGATTTGACCACACTACGCGATCGCACCCATTTCCCTCCCTATCTTCCCCCCAACAATGAACCTGATGATTCCTAAGGAGCCCGTCCCATGCCTAAAGCCGAAAAAGTAATGACTCTCCGGGGACTATACCGAGATGTACTACGTGATGCCCAGGGTCGTGTGATTTGCGATCGCGGTTGGCATAGCAACGCCATTGTTACCGATTGTCGCCGTCTGCTGGCCGGTTTTATGCTCGGCGAAAACACCACCCTGGGGATTCAAGGTATTCGCCTGGGGGCAGGCAATCCAGCCTGGGACCAGCCCCCAGGCACACCGCCTTCAACGCCCGCACAAACCCAGCTCGTCGATGCCAATGCCCACTTTGTCCCCAGCGATGCCCTACAGCTAAACTATCTGATTCCAGACACCGACAGCGAAACCGCTAACCCCACCAATCGGCTACAAATATTCGCCAGTTTGGGACCTAACGTTCCTCCCTGGCCCGATGCCAATCACCCCTCATCTACCCTAAGAGAGTTTGGCCTGGTAGGACAGCTAGCCGGAGAAGAAATCTTAATCAACTACGTCACCCATCCTGCCATTCCCAAAGATCCCGCTAGCACCCTGGAACGCACCATTTGGCTAGTGTTTTAACCACACACTTTGAGCCTGAAGTTTGACCCCGAAGGAGGAGAGATGGCCATTATCTCAGAAGATACATTTAATGACCTCAGCCGATATGTCAGTTTGCGCTTACAACAAGGCGTTCCCCTAGTAGACGCCGACTGGAATGAGATGGAAGATATCCGCAGATTCGAACTGCGGGCCTTCCTCAAGTGGTTTGTAGGTGACGGCATTCCAGACGGTCTGGAAGACAGCTTTCGCATCATCGCCACGGGCGCAGACAACAACTTTAACATTTCTGTCGGGGGCGGGAACGAAGGCCTTAACGCAGGTCGCTACCTGGTCGATGGGTTAGATGTGTTTATCACCGCTGGCATGTTTGTTTCGGATATTGATACCAGCTTTACCAACCAGCAGCTCCATACCAGCCAGCCAGGGGCAGCCCAACTAGCAGAAATTCTCAATGTCCCGGTTATTACCCCAATTCCAGATCCTCCAGAGAACCCAGACGAGATTGTTATACTCACAGTCTATCTCGATGTCTGGGAACGGCTAGTCATGCCTGCCGAAGAACCCAGTTTAGTATTACCCAGCCTGGGTACCGAAAGCTGTGCTCGTCTGCGACGGGAGTGGGTTATCCGAGTGAGGCCTAGCAGCGATGTTCCCAGCTCGGGTGATTCAGACTATTTACCTGAGCATAGCTATATCGCCCTCGCAGAAATCCGTCAGGATTCTACCGGGCTAATCACCCCTGAACGCCTGACTGACCGTCGTCGGTTAGGTCTTAAAGTGCCCTCACAGCTAGATATCACCCAGCTAACCAACGATGCCTTTGGTAGCAGCTACGGTTTTAATGGTCGAGGGCAGCCCGCCCTACCAATTAGCATGCGCGAAGTCATTAACGCCATACTGCGGGGCGGCAGACCTGCCATCATCGGTCCTGACGAATTACTCGCAATCGAGGGTCCCCATTCTAACCCTGCCACTAGTTTTGATGCCAATGGTAACCAATGGTTGTTTTGGGTACGGGGGGTTGCGGCCAACGAAATTTGGTTTCAGCGACAAATCGATGGTCAAACCTGGCTACCAGCCGCACTCTTAAGAAACACCAACGTCACTACCGGACTCTCCGCCACCGGGACATCTGACGGCGCTATCTGGATATTCTGGAGTGACGAAGATGAAGCCGGGACACGCGCTGATATTTTTGGACAGGTCTTCCGTAATGGTGTATTTGGACCTGAATTTACAGTCAGCAACAGTATTGCCGGTCAATTTAATCGGAGTGTTTCCACCCAGGCTAACAACAGTAATCAGGTGATGGTGGTTTGGCAAAACTCCTCTACATCAACATTTCAGTCTCGGCTCTACAACGGAGAACCTGCTGTTGCCACAGGTGTAATTGATGTTTCCAGTGATTTCGCAGTAGCCCCAGCCCTGGTTATCAGCGCAGATAATCAATTCCATATCCATGGTCTAGACAGCAATGGCTTACCAGCCTCAATTCTCCGCGCCACCTGGCAGGCCGACATAACCACCTGGAATGTACCCACACCCACAGGTGTTAGCATTACCGCTGGACCGCTAGAACTCGCCGCCGCAGACGATCCCTTTGGCGGCACCTGGCTGCTTTACACCAACGGAGAAGTTTCGATCACGGGCAGCTACTTGAGACCCAACAACCCACCCGATCCGCCACTTGTGTTAGCAGAGACATCAGCTGCACCCCTTAACCTCACCAGCACCCAGGACTCTGAAGGTAACCTACAAGCAACGTTTGTGACCATCGTTGGTCCCGGTCTGACTACCACCCTACAAAGACTGCGCTTAATCAGCTCTATCTGACCAACAGCCGTAGTTATAACAAGGAATGCACAGACAATGAAAAATCGATTACTAATGGCGTTCTTAGCCATTTTCTCTACCCTCTTTTTAATGGCAACCCCGGCCTATGCCCAAACACCAATTGATTGGGACCCCGGTACTTCCACACCAACATTTGATAACGGCTCCATGACCTGGGACCCGTTTGATAGCGCCCAAGCTCAGCCAGCCAAAGGCGGAATTATCGTTACCTATCCCCCCAATGGCTTTGCTTATCCCATCGATCTATCAACCGCCAATATATTTCTTCAGCCCAGTGCCACCGCTAGCGAAGTTCCGTGTACGCTCGGCGGTGCGCCCATGAATGCCGCACCAGGTAGCTGCTATTTCAGTCTCTCGGATGGCGATCGCAGAATTCGCATTGAATACCTGGGCAATCTCTCCGACAACTTCACATTTCGCGGTACCGATCTTCTCTCCGCCAATCCTGTTGCCTTTAGCATCAATGATTTTAATAGTGCCGATACTGGAGTCGCTCTAATACCTGATCCAGCTCGAGATCCGGCCCGTTTACTCATGGTGTTAGACAAGTCTGGCAGTATGAGATGGTCATCACATCCAACTGACATGGGATGTGGCACGAATACTCCCGTCAACGACGACCCGATGATCGATCCCTGTGGACCATCTCGCTGGAAAGTCCTCAACGACTCAGTAGAAGCTGCTCTCAGCGTAGCGGAGCCCTATGCCTTAGCAGGTCACGATCGGTTTGCTGCAGCCCTGTTCAATGGCAACGTCAGCTATACCTTCCCATCAATGGATGCAGCCAACAAAGATACGTTACTGGGGCCAAACAATATTGCCACCTTCTTAAGTGGAACTGAATTAGGCGGCCAAACCCCCGGTGGCAGTACCTCTATCGGTGATGGCATGGAATACTTTGATGACCTGGTCACCGGCCCAGATGCAGGTGACTACAACCAGTCCATTCTTGTATTTAGTGATGGAGAAGAAAATACAGCTCAATTTATCGTGATGTTAGAAGATGCATCCCCACCCACAATTGGCATCAGTAATACAGACGATCCGGGTGGAGCTGCAGGTGCTAGCGAATTTGCACCTGGTGTGCGCATTTGTCCTTTTGCCATGCGCAGCAGCGATCCAAATAATGTTGATCCAACCGACCAATTAGCCTTTATTGCGGAGCATCGCTGCGACGATCTCGCTTACAGCGTCACCGATCTATTGGGTCAAGATAATCCAGCCCTGACTCAGTTCTTTTTGCAGGTTCTCAACAACACCCTGGTTGGCGATAAACTTGAAATTGTCAAGAAAGCGAACGGCCAGTTATTCAGGGATGAGGGGACGTCCGAGCTGTTTATAACTGGTCAAGATGTCCAGGCGTTTACTATTCTTATCCAATGGAATGAGACATTCAACGGCCTTTCAGAATTAGTACTGGAAAAAGATGGGGTAACATTTCCCCTACTAAATACAGATGCTGCCATCGTCCAGACTGGGGAAAATCACATATCAGCCACACTACGTCAACCCTTTTGTAACGATGAGGGCAAATGTGTAGATAGTGCAGGCAAATGGAAAATCTATTTCCGACCTTTCTTTCAAAGTGCAGAGAGTTTTACTTATGATCTGTTTGTCAATGCTGATAACGCCTCTATCGCCAGTGAATTTAAAGCGACACAGCCGATCCCAGGTATTCTCCAGCCCATCGAATTAACCGCCACTTTGAGCGAAGCCAGTAAACCGTTACAAGGGGGCAAGGTCAAAGCTGTCATTAGAAGGGCTGAAGCAGGCTTAGGTAACGTGCTTTCCCTAGCAGACATCAGACCTGCTGACCAGCAAAGTGATCTTGAACCGCTTAGTCTTACAGCGCTCAAGGTAGAAGCTATGCTAAAAGATCCCAATTATCGCCCAGAAATTCTTGCCGCCCTCCAGGCCAACAAAGTTGAAGAGGTTGTTCTGACTGAATCTTCACCCGGAGTTTACACTGGACTTTACAAAGATACATTTGTCGATGGCGTTTATTTCATAGACTTTTTGGTAGATGCCAAGGGTGCCATCAACGGGCCCTTTACCCGTACATTTGGACAAACCTACTATGTACCAATGGCTCCAGATGCAGAGATCACAGCAGATAGTTTGAGAGTAGCTTCACTTTCTAATTGCTCCAGAAAGTATGCTGGCGGATGTTTTTCAGTCTCCATCAGCCCGATGAACAAAAACAAGGATTTGCTTGGGCCAAGCAAAGAAAAGCTGTTCAGCTTACCAAACTTTAGGGGCGACATCTTAACCCCATTTGCAGATCGAAAACTTAATGGTGTTTACACCACTGAGGTGGGATTTCCAGAGGGCATATCTGGGCTTGAGCTAATTACTATTGGTGGCGTCAAAATTCCCGTTGATGTGCCTGCCAAACAATCCAACAAGTATGAGTATTCAGCTCAACTGATGTGCGGTCGAAAAGAGGGAACCAACGGTTATTACGACACTAACATCACTATCCACAATCCCAACAGGTTTAGAAGTTCGCTGTCCATAGATCTTGTGCTGGCGTCTTCCTTTAGTACCAAAAATCGTAGCAAAACCATTTCCATTGGCGATGCCCGATTGGGCCGCAATGAGGCCTTAACGATTGATTGTGATTTTCTTAAGAAGAAAGTCTTTAACGGCAAACTTCCCAACAATTTTCTAAATGGTGTGGTCGTTATCGACAGTCCATCCAGGCTTCAGGTAAGTACGACCTACACGACTCTGCCTCGTTTCCGCTGGTTAGGAACCAACGGCATCTACATGAGAGAGGTACCTGAACGCCCGTTTAGATTTGATGATGCGCCGCCCACATTTAATCGCGATTAAGTCGCGTATAGAACAGCGGACGCACTAACACGACATCCTAAGCGGCGGCACGCTAGCTGTTTAGGATGTTTCTTTTTTGAAAAGAACAAAACAGACCAACGTTACAGGCTAACTTTTCAGCCCCATTAGTTGGTAATCAGCGTATCAGGTCCATCATGATGAAACGGTGGTTGATGAAAGTTACCATGCTGTGTGGATTCTAAATATACGATCGCAACTGGCTGACCATCATGATTCAATACTCCCCATGAACTCGGTATATTTGTGCGAATAAAGTCACCGTTGACTTCAGCCTGTAGCTTTGTATGTTGACCTGAAAACAGTTGCTCAACCACCTGAGATTCGGTCTGGGTAGGAAAGCTAGTATATAGTTTTGGTGTGAGTGCTAGCTGACCCTCGTCATTGGCAACGATCGTCCCAGCTTCGATGCGAGCATATTTGAAAGGTGCCTCATTTGTGGGTATTAAAATGACCGCTATGGGATTGTGGGGAAACGAAGAGGAAATAGATTGTAACAGCTTTTTAAGGTTGCCTAGCTGTCCTTGCTGTTCGAGCGTATTGGTCTTTAAAGCCTCTAGCAGCGGTGAAGGAAATAAGCCAACCACCTGCTCCACTGCCGCATCCATATCATCCTGGACTTGGTTAAACTCTACTCTGTCTGCCCGAATGAATGACTGCAGACGTACCTGATTGATTATTTGCAGACCTCCTAAGAGAAGTGCGATCGCTAAACAGCCAGCTAGGATTGTCCGTCTCATCCGTCGCGTAAACCATCTTGAAATAGCATAGTCAGGTAGCTGAGCACGACTGGCATTGGCTTCTGCTATCAAGGCCAAACTCAACACCACATTCATCACCACCAGCACCAGAGCAATAATGCCACTTGCTACTAATAGAGCCCGCACAACCAGCGTCAGAGCATCGGGCAAAATATCCCATCCTAAAAATTCATCAATCACCCATAGCACAATACCTACACAGGAAAGAGATAATAACCAGACAGTCAGACTGGTTACCAAACGTAGAGCGAATCGATGATTCATGGTGTTGTTATTTGAGGACTACTGCCTCAGCTAAACCTAGTATTTCACTAGACAACACAAATCATCGCTCGATCATTTCTGATAGAAGCAGCAAAGTTTATCATATCCTCATCGTTTGGACGATGAGGGTTTTGCAAAAAGCTATGAAAGAAGCAGAACAGAAGCTGATACTAGCTGCGCAAGAGAAAAAAGCGCAATATGAAGATAAAGCAGCTAAATTAAGAGCAGTTTGGAAAACGCATTAGCTCATGGAGAAAGAGCGTTTTCCATGCTCAACAAACAAAGCAATGAATAACAAAGAAGTCGCCTTCTCCCTAAGATTCATTAGATGAAGATCCAGAAGCCCCAATTCCAAGCTCTTTTTTACTCTTTTTAAGCTCTTTCCAAAGCTGTCTAATCTCGTAATAAGCTTCCATTGAGGTAAGCTTTCCACCTGTTTCCAAGGCACAGATATAACCAATGCGCTGTGAAAATTCCTGCAGATTAGCATTAAAGGCCAAATTCTGTGGAGAGAAGCGCCCATGGTAGCGACTGCGCGGATATAAAAGATTATCGATTTCAGGTTGTTTGTAGGAGTCGGGAACAGTCATTTTATGATTTTGATCAGAGAGGTATATGCTATTGTGAGGTGAATCGAACAGCAGACTGTTCTACGTATGTCGTCATCTTGTAGAAACTGAAGCTGAAACGCGAGCCAACAACTTGATCGTCAGCAGAAAATCCACACAACTTGATTATTCACAGTTGCTAGCTATCACAATCAGAAAAAGTAAAAAAACTCATCCTCATTTTCCGTAACGAGATGTGACAGCATATTTTAGAAGAACGCTTTACTAGTCAAGACATTATATATATGTATAGACAAATTGCAACAAAAGCTTGCTTCCAGTACAGCTATTGCACAGGAAGCAATGTTAAAGCTGATAGCAATTAACTGAAAAAACCAGTATTCAAGATGAGGAAAGCTGAAACGAATCAGAACCCAACCAAGGAAGGAATTCTGACTCGTTTTTCTGGCCCTACAAAAATCGTTCTAAAACAGATCCTTGTCAGTAACCGCACCCTGACTGCTAGACGATACTAAGGTGGCATACTTCGCCAACACGCCCCGCTTGTAGCGAGGTGCAGGGGCAGTCCACTTAGCTCGTCGCTGAGCCAGTTCTTCATCAGATACGTTCAACTGCAGTAACAGCTGGTCGGCGTCAATTGTAATCGAGTCGCCTTCTTCCACCAGACCGATGGTGCCTCCTACTGCTGCCTCAGGCGCAACATGGCCAACTACCATACCGTAGGTGCCACCGGAGAAGCGACCATCAGTGATTAACCCGACCGAGTCTCCCAGACCAGCACCAATAATGGCTGAGGTGGGTGCTAGCATTTCGCGCATACCAGGACCGCCTTTGGGGCCTTCGTACCGCACCACTACAATATTACCTGCCTGAATTTTGCCTGCCAAAATGGCATCTAGGCAATCTTCTTCAGACTCGAAGACACGGGCAGGCCCGGTGATACTACGATTTTTGATGCCGGTTAGCTTAGCGACTGCCCCTTCTGTGGCGAGATTGCCTTTGAGAATACCCAGGTGGCCTTGGGCATAGAGCGGCTGATCAAAGGGGCGAATGACATCTTGATCGGGACTGGGCTGATCCGGAACATCAGCCAAGACATCGGCAATGGTTTGACCGCTAACTGTCAGGGCATCGCCGTGGAGTAACCCTTGATTTAGCAGCATCTTCATGACCAGTGGGATACCACCTGCTTTGTGTAGGTCAGTAGCCACATAACGTCCTGAGGGTTTGAGATCGCAGAACACGGGCACCCGATTACGGATCACCTCAAAGTCGTCAATGGTGAGTTCGACCCCCATGGTGTGGGCAATGGCTAATAGGTGCAACACTGAGTTCGTCGAGCCACCCACCGCCATGATTACGGAAATTGCGTTTTCAAAGGCTTTGCGAGTCAAAATCTGGCTCGGCAGAATCTGCTTGCGGATAGCCTCAACCAGTACATGGGCTGATTTCTCAGTACTGTCAGCTTTTTCAGCGTCTTCTGCAGCCATGGTGGAGGAATAAGGTAGGCTCAGACCCATGGCTTCAATGGCTGATGACATGGTGTTGGCTGTGAACATCCCTCCACAGGAACCGGCACCAGGGCAAGCGTTTTTCTCAACAGCTATTAGGCGTTCTTCGTCGATCTTGCCAGCACTATATTGACCAACGGCTTCAAAGGCACTGACAACAGTTAAGTCTTCGCCATCAAGATGACCGGGTTTGATGGTGCCGCCGTAAACAAATATGGCAGGGATGTTAATGCGTGCGATCGCAATAATCGCCCCCGGCATATTCTTATCACAGCCACCAATAGCCAGCACAGCATCCATACTCTGGCCCGTGCAGGCAGTCTCAATCGAGTCAGCAATCACATCCCGGGACACCAGGGAATACTTCATCCCCTCAGTCCCCATAGAAATACCATCACTGATAGTAATCGTGCCAAACAATTGGGGCATGGCTCCTGACTCCCGCAGCGCCGCTTCCCCCCGCAGTGCCAGGGCATTAATCCCCATATTGCAAGGGGTAATCGTGCTATAGCCATTCGCTATGCCCACAATGGGCTTATTAAAATCATCATCCTGAAAACCCACGGCCCGTAGCATGGCACGGTTGGGTGAGCGCTGTACTCCCTGGGTAATGACACGGCTTTTACGGTTGTCGGCCATGATTAACTCCTTCGCGATCCATACAAACCCTAATTGTTACAGATTAGGGGTGGAGACAGATTATGGCACAGTGGCTGAAAATGATCATTTTTAGCATGCTTACGATTGAGTCACCGCCTGATCGATATCAACGTCCGTTGCACAAGGCTCTAACAGATAGGTCACCATCCGCCCTTTACCCTTAATCACAATTGGCCCTCGCTGCCGGAACTGATAGCGGTCGTCACACGCTTGCAGCCGTTGATAGGTCGCTTCACTGATCTGAATTCCATTAGGAATCCCATGAGATTCCATCCGGCTGGCTGTGTTCACCGTGTCACCCCACAGATCATAGGCAAACTTCTTGAGACCAATCACTCCAGCCACCACTGGTCCCGTATGAATCCCGATACGTAGAGAAATATTTTGATTGGTCTGAGCATTAAACTCAGCCAGCGTTTCCTGCATTTTCACTGCCATGGCAGCGACTGCCGCCGCGTGGTTAGCCTGAGGTTGGGGCAAACCTGCCGCCACCATATAGGCATCCCCAATAGTTTTGATCTTTTCTAACCCGTGGCTTTCAGCTAGCTGATCAAATCTCGAAAACACTTGGTTTAGTAAGTCGACAATATTGGCAGCTGGCTGGGTCTCGGTTAGCTGCGTAAAGTTAACAATATCGGCAAACAGTACTGTCACTTCGGCAAAACTTTCAGCAATAATGTCGGGCCCTTGCTTGAGCTGCTCAGCAATGGGACGCGGCAAAATATTGAGCAGTAACCGTTCAGACTTTTCTTGAGCCTCTAGCAGTTGACGATTAGTGGCAAAGTTTGCTCGCGATAGCTTTTCATAAAAGTAAACCGAGCAATTACAGATACAGCAAATCCAAAACGTATTGAGCAACAGGCTAGCGGCGGGCAACCCTGGTGTCACCACCTGGAGGCCCAACAACGAATTAACACCAAAGTAGTAGACAATCACCCCCAGCTGAGAGATTAGATGCAACGGCCAACTGACTGGAACCAGAGTAGCCTGAGTAATAAAAGAGAGCGCCCAGCTAAATAGATCGGGTTCTGCAATTGGGGTATTGGTGGCCAAGCCGGTATAGGTTTCATGGAATCGGTGTAACAGACTAATGGACCACGATGCCAGTAAAAAAACAGCAATAATTTGACGAGGCCGATAGTTCTGTTTACGAATCAACCACAGACAGAGTAACAAGAGTGCCATCCGTGCCAGATTCGTAATAATCCACAGCAGTACAAACGGATCATGACCATCCGTCAGGTACGTCAGCGTATCCAGGGGTAAAAATGTAACGAAATAAAAGAGACCAAATAAGATCCCCAGCCGCAGCCGCCGCTGCATAAATTGGTGACGCCAATGGGCGTAGGATGCAAACTCATGGATGGGCGTTACTCGAAAAAAACCAAGCATGGTAAAACAGCTTTAGGGCTCAACGCTGTTGATAAAGCACAGACTGACAAATTCAGGCACGGTAATTGTGGCACACGGACCGAGGCCAAAACCTTGTTCGTTAGTGAGACAATGGCATTTCTTCATATCACTACACCGCTGTCGGTCAGTAGGGCTCAAGATTCTGTAGCCAATACCCAAACAAATACCCGCCAGACTGCAATCTGACGGGTATTCATCAAGGTTAAAATGCTTGGTCAGAACCTATGCAGCTAGCTTCATTTTGCCAGCAGTATTCATCGCCTTCAGCATATGGTAAGTGATCAGCAACTGAGTCAGTGCCAGCGGATAGCTCTGCAACGTTTCACCAGTGGTACCAACAATTTTACCGACTTCTTGGTTGCCTTCCAGGCTGCAGAACTGACCTAGATAGGGAACTTCGCTACACAACATACGTTCAAGCTTTTGTACCTGTTCTGGCGTGGCATGACCATCAATAGCCAGCACATCTACGGGTTTACCCATGTCACGCTGCAATCCCAGGCGAATAGCCTTACTCAGGTCATCATCAAGAATCTCGGTAAAGTCAGGGTGTGGAATTGTGGGGCGCAACACCAAATTGACATTAAGCAACAAGTCGTTAGCCTTTTCCTCAGGATTTTCGGGTGGATAGAAAGTAACGATGACATCAGACCACTTGCGCTGGGGACGAATAAAGGCTTCAGAATCAGGCTCTCGCTGGCGTAGAGCGGATAGCACCTGCTCTTCGTTGTAGCCACGCTTGCGAGTATCACGCTTGATTTTCCACTTAGTGCGCAGCTCTTCAGGAGGAGCCAAATAAACTTTGACATCGTAGGCATCGCGAGCAAGCTTGCTAGAGTAGCCCAGCAACCCTTCAACAATGACAAACTTTTTAGGCTGAATATACTCCGGGGGATCAAACTCACCAGATGTGTGGTTGTAGATCGGCTTGAGGATGGGTTGGCCCTGACGCAGCAGCGCTAGATGCTGCTCAATGATGTCAACATAATTGCAATCAGGATGCAGCGCAGATATTCCCATTTCTTTACGCTGCTGACGATCATAACGATGGTAGTCATCGGTGCAGATGGTCGTCACCTCATGCTCACCAAGCACCTGGGCAATCCCGCGAGTTAGGGTAGTTTTACCAGCGGCACTGTCTCCAACAATACCAAGGATAATTGGACGCTCTGCCATGGACGTATCTCCTGCTTCTTTAGACTTTCTTAAACTCAGGCGTTAGTTTTATCTTATGCACCAACGGTACGAGGCTCAAGAATCTGTGTAAAAGAATACGCTCTGCCCCATAATCGATCTATTGAGTAAAAATACTCATAACCATTGAGAAATAACGCCCATAGCGATCCTTATAATGGGCAACAATGCCAAAAACATTTAACAAAAATTTACTTAACAGGCTCCTGCTTAACCTCTGGCACATACAGGGCAGTGCGCAGTGCGTTCAGGATTTAATTTGACGTCATATTAGTCTGTCACCCACATCACTAGCAGACGATTGCGACCACGTTTTTTAGCGATCGCCAGGGCCTCTTCAGCTTTACTCAACAGTAGTTCTTCACGCTCAGTGGGATGTTCGAGATCGGTGACGACCCCACCAATATTGACATCTAAGGCCGTCTTAGTGCCGTCTTGCAGGGTAAGGGGCTGATCGCTCAGGGCTACTTTGATAGTTTCTGCGTATTTGGTGACGGCTTTAACATCTAAACCCGTCAGGCTACAGGTAAATTGACCCTGGTTATTACTGAACAGCCAAGCATCAACGGTCAAGTTTCGCTGCAGTACATGGGCAATCGCTAACCACAGCGCCTGATCTTGTTTGAGGTCGCTGGTGTCGGGCTGCTGTCGCTGGGGGTGAATCAGCAGTAGCCCCACAGCCTGAAATTGTTCATTAAGCGGCTGCATTTTCATTTGCTGCAGCAGGGCGCGGATGATGCGTGGGATGGCAGCATCGCTAACGAGGCTAGTAGTGTGGTCAAGCAGATCCAGGGATTGCAACAGAGTTTGATAGCTGTTGCGCAGGGTGGTTGCTTTGCGGGTTTGACTATCCACTTCTTTTTGTTTGACCAATAGCTGATCTTCTAAACTATGGGCCTGTCGCTTACCTCGGGAAATGCGCCACTCCCGCTTGAGAAAGGCTGGTATGGTCACTAACAATCCGAAAAGAACACCTAAGCCCGACGATAGCAGTAACACAGTAGCCAGATGTTGCTGCTCTAGCTGCCAGATAAAGAAGTTGATGGTGACGAGCTGATCGTTTTGGAGAGCAAATGCGATCGCAAAAAACGCAACTATCAGAGCAAAGATAAGAAACAGTGCCATAGAACAATAGCTAACGAAAGAGCAGTAGGACAGCAGTTACCCAAAGCTTAGTGAAACTGAATATCAACGCACATCAGCCAAAATTGCAGAATCCTTCAATTTTGGCGGTCATATACTAATCATTATCTTCCCTGCCAAATCCAAATAGTTGCATCAAAATCAAAAGAGAGTGTTTTTACACGAGGACATAAATGATGGCTGAATTAACCGGTCCCTGGTTAGGGTCTTACTGGCAGGCAAAAGACCCTACCCGTTTTGAAGCCACCTTTGTCCAAGCACGTAATAGTTTAAGTGGCCGCATCGTTGACGATGGTCCTTTGGGTGAAGCCCAAGTCCATGGACAAGTGACCGGACGGCACATTAGCTTTACCAAAACCTATTTCAATAATCCCAGCTATACCACTCAGTACACAGGCACTGTCTCAGAGGACGGCGACCACATTACAGGCCAGTGGCGACAGAATTCTAGACACAGCGGTTCCTGGGAAGCCCATCGCAGTGATAACGATCTGAGTAAAGAACTGAGGGCCGTATTAGAAAAAAATGTACCAGAACTAGCCAGCACTAAGGGGTAAAAAGCCTGGCTAGCCAGTGACAGACTGGTGAAGACAATTCAGAGGGCTGAAACGTTGCTACTTCAGGCATCGTCCTCCGCCCTCATACTCCCCGTCCTGCGCTACAGCTTTAACATCACCTCAGGCAAAAGCTCGGCAGGCACCTGGTTCAGCGCTCCTTGCTGTCCCTCCAGACCCAGCAGCTCATAGTGAGCAGAGACATTCCGAACCAGGGCATTAAATAGCGGTGTGTAGGTCGCAGTGCCTTTGGGGGATTGTTGCAAGGCCGCAATGTAGTGTGTCAGCGCCCGGTCTAAGTTACCAACGATTTCGGTGCGATGCTCTGCGGATCGCGCCAATCTGTCATAAATACTGCCTAAACAGTGGCGAATCGACGCTAGTTCCAGACTTGACGGGGCCAGTTCTGAAGCCTTCAGGGCAGCCTCATAGGCAATGATGGCATTTTGCTGATAGCGTCCTTCAGGATCGGCTGGAGCCTCTGGGTGATTAGCTAATTCCCAAAAGGCCGTTCCCAAATTGTTATAGGTACTGGCACAGGCTCCTGGATCAGTGGTCGGGGTGCGATAATTTAAGGCGTCACGGTAGGCTGCGATCGCATGTTTGAGCAAAAAGATGGGACGCTCATAACGGGATAGACTCCAGTAAGCAATACCCAAATTGTTTTGTACTGCTGCATACTCTAGCGGAGCAGTTTCAGGATGATGACAGCGTAGCGCCTCGTTATAGGCTGCAATTGCACGATGAAGATGATGCTTAGGCTGCTCGTAGTAAGCCAGTTTCCAATACACCGAGCCCAGACTATTTTGCAACGTGCCATATTCCTCAGGCGTCGTTTCCGCTGAACAAAACGGCAGGGCCTGACGATAAGCTGTAACCGCCTCTTTGAGATGGGTAACCGAATCGTCATGGTTGGCTAAGGCACTGTATACAGCACCTAAATTACCGTAGAGACGGCTGGCAGTATCCGCATCGGCGTTGGTGCACTGGAGACCTTCTTTATATAGTTCAGCACTGCGGTGCATCCCCTCCAGCAGAGCCGAACGCTCGTTTTGATGCTGAGCCTGGAGCCAATGCAGGGTGCCCAGATCATTTAATCCCGCTGCTCGCTGGCTATCGTCCGTTGGCAGCCAGCGTAGATAAATCTCAAAGGTTTCAATAGCAGTCGTTAGCAAATTGGGGGTCATTTCCCCTGCTTCAATGCGATCGCGATAGTGATTCCCCAAAGCCCGATAAGCCTGCATAATCTCGACCGGAGTAGCCCCTTTCGCTTCTAGCTGGGCCAAGGTTTCCAGCGGATTCTCCAACGCTGTCACATCCAGGGTCACAGACTTGGGGAGTGGCGGTGGGTTTAATGGAGCCGCCGCCGCAACGTCAGAAGTTTGGTCAAGTTGGGCCAGATCCGCGCTCAAAATTTGCCAAATATCAGGACTCTGAGCAGTTTCGACATCACCATAAAGACCATCCTCGACCGCAGGCACAGCCGCCGTCTCCGGTACAATCGGCACAGGCTCACCCACAAACCGAAAGACACCGCTACGCCACTGCCAAAACTCAGGCGCAGACTGCTCCAATTTGCGATACCAGGGCCACGATAGCCAGATCACCAAGCTGCTGTCCAGATGAGGCAGCAGTGACTGCATACTTTCAAGGGAGCGTAACAAATGATTTTGCGATCGGAGCGACGCATGGGTCATCGCATCCAGCCCGACAACCTGCAGATGTGGCGTCGGCGTCGGTGCTTGTTTGAGCCACTGCACCAGCTGCAGCATCAAATCAGGCTGCCTGGGGTCAAAATTCAGTTGAGCCAGACCAACTGCACCACCATCGTCTAAAGTACTATCCGCAGTAGCCAAATCTGACTGCAGTCTGGCTACAAGCTGTGCTTGTAGCGTATCGCTGTCACAGACCGCAATCAAAAGCTGGCGTCTAAGATTGAGCTGGAGTACAGTTTTCAGTTCTTCGTACTGCCGTTGATTGAGCCCCAAAACTTTGCGAGATTTGAGTTGTGTAGCCACCATAGCGTCAAAAAAGTGTGTGAAACAAGGGAACGGGGCAACAAAAGTGGAGGCTGAGGCCAACTAGCATCCAACAGTGGAATACTGGTATAGCCTGCGCTATGCCCTAATAGGCACAACAGTCAAGTACCCATCTTTTCCCTAAAAAACAATTCACATCAGGAATAAGGTAATGAATTCACGCGAATTAAGGTGACAAATTGGATCATAGCTAGTTGATTCTGCCTGAGACTGAAGCGCTACTGTAAACTTGATATAGTCCATTATCCGTGACGATACCGTTTTGCTAATGGTGCAGTCCGATCCGTTTATAAGGTGAACAGAACGCTCATACATGTCGATTACGGTAAAGTCATCCATCCGTCAGCATCAGAACTCTGTCATCTGTGAGCTGGCCGATATTATTGAAGAAACCTGGCAGCATCACCTTGACGTCTCGCCTTATCATCTCCCTAGCGATCTTGGCTATGTAGAAAGTCGTTTAGAAGGTGAGCGCTTAGTCATTGAAAATGTCTGCTATCAGACTCCAGAATTTCGGAAGCTGCATCTAGAACTTGCCCAGGTGGGTCCAAATCTAGACATCTTGCACTGCGTCATGTTCCCCAACCCCGACTATGCACTGCCGATGTTTGGTTGCGACATTGTTAGCGGTCGCGGGCAAATCAGTGCTGCCGTTGTTGATCTCTCGCCTACCAGTTCTAATGGTTTACCCGTCGCCTACACCCGTGCTTTAGCAGGGATGGGCACTAACGGCTACAGCAATCCACGGGAGCTACCTAGCTGGGGTCATATTTTTTCAGACTACTGTTGCTTTATCAGACCCATTGGCCCCCAGGAAAATGAGCGGTTTCTAAACCAGGTACGCCACTATCTGACCTTGCATTGCCAACAAGCCACAACTACATCCCCTACCCCTCGCCAGCGAGCTGAAATTTTAGCCGGGCAACGTAACTATTGCACCCATCAGCAGCAAAACGACAAAACCCGTCGCATTTTAGAAAAAGCCTTTGATTCAGCTTGGGCAGAACGCTACATGACCACTGTGCTATTTGATTTACCCAAAGAATAGGCTAAAAAAATGGGACAGTAGAATTTCCGTAGTTTCCTGTGTTACCGATGCCTTCAATTTCATTGCCCGTCAGTTCCCAAACAGTTGCTACGTCATCAGCCTCAGGGCAATTGATCGTCTTTACAGGCCCCAGCGGCGTTGGCAAGGGTACATTATTACGTCAGTTACTGAAGCGTCATCCAGACATTCAGCTATCGATTTCAGCGACTACTCGTCAGCCTCGACCCGGTGAAGAGCACGGCAAACATTATTACTTTGTGTCTCGTGCTGAATTTGATGTCATGGTGGCCCAGGAGCAGCTTTTGGAATGGGCTGAATTTGCAGGCAATTACTATGGCACACCGCGTCAGCCGCTAGAAGCGATGATCGACCGTGGTCATGTGGTGATTTTAGAAATCGAGCTGGAAGGAGCCCGCCAGGTACGTCAAACGTTACCAAAAGCACCGCAAATTTTTGTGTTGCCGCCCAGCTTGCAAGAGTTGGAAGCCCGTATTCGTCAGCGAGGACAGGATTCGGACGCTGCGATCGCAAAGCGCCTGACACGGGCCGAAGTTGAAATCGCTGCCGCCAGTGAGTTTGACATACAGATCATTAACGATGATCTAGAGCGGGCTCTCACCGACCTAGAGAAAGCCGTCTTCAGTCAGCTGACCCCGACGACGAGGGAGGAACACCCGCCATCACCACAAGAGATTCAACAACCGACTTAACTAGGGGGGCTGCCACCGTTGAACCATAGGCATCGTCCCCCAAGGGTTCATCAATCACCGCCAGCACCACATAGCGAGGATTCTCTACTGGCAAAATACCAACGAAACTAACTAAGCGACCATCGCCATATTCCCCATAGGCATTGGCCTTTTGCGCTGTGCCCGTCTTACCTCCCATGCGGTAGTTGGCGATCCGGGCCGTTTGCCCAGATCCAGACTCCACCACATCCTCCATCATTTCCACCACAGTCTGAGTGGTTTCCCGAGAAAAAACCGTCTTGGGCTCTGGGCGTTCCGGCTGCCAGGTCAAATTCCCCTCTTGATCCACCAGTCCCCTCACCACGTGGGGGGTAACAAGCTTGCCACCATTGGCCAAAGCGCTATGGAGCTGGACCAGCTGGAGCGGATTCAGCGAAAAGCCTTGCCCAAAGGATGTTGTGGCCGCTTCAACAGCGCTATTGACAAATTGAGACCGGCTTTTGAGCTGGGCCGTCGCCTCAGCAGGCAGTTCAATCCCAACAGGTTCGCCTAAACCTAAGCGTTCAAGCCATTGATAGTATTCAGATCGCTTTAGCCGCTCCATAATGTGAACCATGCCCACATTGCTGGAATAGCGCAGAATATCAGTGACTGTTATGGAACCACGACCGCCCACTTCGTTATAGTCGACATTTTGAATGGTCCATTGATCGTACTGTAGACGCCCTTCATCAAAAATGTATTCGTCCGGGGCAAGCAACCCTTCTTCAACGGCGATCGCAACGTTAATCGGCTTAAACGTTGATCCCGGCTCATAAAGATCGCTGACAACCCAGTTCTTAAACTGCTCAACCTCTGCTTCGTAATAGCGGTTGGGATCATAGGTGGGCGCAACGGCCAAAGACAAAATAGCCCCATCGCGACTATCCATCACCACCAAGGCCCCCTGCTTAGCCCCATGTTGACGAACAGTAGCCTCTAAATTGCGCTGGGCAATTCGCTGTAAACGGCTGTCTACAGTTAACTGCAGCCTGAGTCCATCGCGGTTAGGCAACTGCTGCGGCGTGTAGGGCAGAGGCACATCATCCAGCTCATACAGCAAGCGTTCCTGCAGCGCATACTCCAGACCCGCCTGGGGAACTCCTTCCAGATTCACATATCCCACCAGCTGAGACATCAATGACTGCTGTGGATAAAAACGTTGCTGGCTTGGCAACAGATCCAAACCATCCATCCTCAGATCACGAATCCGTTTTGCCAGCTCCTCTGACACATCTACCGCCACCTTAAGTCCGGTTTCCTGCTGTTGAAACCGTTGTAATAGCGAATCCTGGGATTTACCCAAAACATTCCCCAACGTATTAGCCATCTCCTCACGGGAGCGACTAAACAACATCGGATGGGCATAAATGGTGTAAACGACTCGATCCACCGCCAACACATTCCCCTGGCGATCAATCATCGGTCGCCGTGAAGTCCGGGGCACCTGGGGCAAATTCTGCCGTTGCTGCTGAGCCTGAGCTTTGAGATTATCTCCCAAAACCAGCTGCAAACGAGCCATGCGAGCACTCAAGCCCACCATAGACATCACCATCAACGCCCAAACCGTCACCAGACGAAACCGAGGCGAAGACACATGACGAGGCCGACGACTAAACCGACGACGCTCTGAATTAGATGGCTGTGTAACCATAAATTTTAAGCAAGCAAAACAGAGGCGCTCACATCAAAAAAGCAGTGACCTTTCAATACCCCAGAGGATGATGGGGCATAGGCTCTGGAGCATCAGGCTCCAGCCCAGGCTCAACTGACGGACGCGCCGGAGCAGGTGACAAGAAGATAGCACGCTTAGGCTCAAAGGGCTTAAATCCGGCTGTGGGTGATTCCGCTTGCTCGGCCATGGTATTTTTCAACGTCGCGTTTGCAGTCGTCACCTGTTGAATTGCAGCCTTTAATGTATCTAGACGGTTAAACGAGCGAGCCACAGCCTTATCCAAGTAAACTGTCCAGCTGTAGATAATTAAGGCTGTCGCCACCAATCCACCTGTCAGCACAGTAGAACTCTGCTGCACACCCACCAAAAGCTTCAGACCCAGCGGTAACCGAGGCGTTCTAGGTAGCTGCTTTACCTCAGCGGGTACGGCCTGAAGCGTCTTAGCTCTAGAAGGAACAGAACGAACAGGCGCTTCAAACAGTGCCTCAGGAGACACATCTTGCTGACCCTTAGAACGCAATAACACTAGATTTTGCTTCCTAGAGCTTTTAACGCTATCACTCTTACCTTGATCAGCTCTAACGGCAAAACCCACTCGTTTACTCCTTACTTTTAGCGTTGCCCCATGCGTTAGAACTATATCCGCTCAAACGCACCAACATTAAACCCAATCTGAGTAAAAGCTGCAGTTTTCACTATTAAAACCGACAGCCCTAACTCTGAAATAGACTTAACATTCCATGCTTCACCAAGAAAATAGCAGAAAAGGTGAACTTATCAAGTATTTTTTGGCACCCAATGTAAAACTATAAATAGCTAATCTAACTATTTCAGTAGAAACCCGGTCTTATCAGGAATAGCGTAATTGTTACTTAGAAATTGAGCACTATGCTACAGGAGTCTTTTCTAAAGGGCAAGCTTCAAATAGATTCGCCGCGCCACCAGCAATCAGCAACCCTTGGAACAGACATACTTTAACCAAAAAGAAAATAGGCAGCTCCCTAAGGAATGCTGCCCATCTTTAAAGCTTTTGATAGCGACCGAGTCAACCGGTCGCCTGGCAAACGCTATTCAGCCGCAACCAGCTCAGTACTGCCACGCCGACGCCCACGGGTAAGGCTATTAAACAGCATCTGACCAATAGCCTTAACCAGGTTACCTTCAAGCTCTTGGAACAGCCGCATGTTGATCCCAAAGGCATCGTTAGCTTCCTCTACGATGCGATCGGCCATGGCCTCATCAACAGGTGCTGCATTAATCGTGCTGCGATAATTATCCTTAAACGCACCCTCATCAGGGATAGTGGGGAACTCATAAAAAGCAACTCCCTCATCATCCGCTAAATTCATCGCACGCTGGGCAATGTTCTTCAGAATCTGACCACCGGACAAATCACCCAAATAGCGGGTGTAAGAATGACCTACGAGCAATTCAGGCGACTCATTAGAAATCTCACGAATTCGCTCAACGTAAGCTTGACCCTCTGGAGAAATCGAAATTTGCTCTTTCCAATTTGGGCCGTAGTAGTAGGCTAGGTCAGTCTCCAGAGTTTCCTTACGATATAACTCAGGATAGTAAACCGACGAAACCACAGGATGGTCCTTGTGACGCTCTAATTCTTCTTCCATAGCAGCGTACACATAGTAGAAGTTAGCCACCAGCTTACGGTAGGACTTCTTCTCAACAACGCCACGTAAAAAACAACGAACAAAGCCTACGTTCTCGGCCATTGTGTGCGCTTTCTGCGTACCTTTCTTGAGCTTCTCGGCTAAATTGCTGCTCATACTAAATATCTCGACGTTAAATGAATTTAATATCGTCCGCCGTACGCGTAGGACGACGAAGAGTTAAACGGCATTAGCCATGCTCTAGAGTCTTTGTCAGCTCTAAAATGCATGTGGTCCAAGGCCGCTTAAGAAATAGGGACATCGCCACAATTGCTACCGTAGACCGTTTCGATGAGCCATTACATTACATTTTTTTACGCGGGAGAAAAGAAAATTCCTACCAAAATCCTCCTTAGAAAGCCACAAGGCTATCACCGCATTTGGTTCATCAGATATAGCAACGTATCTTTTTCGTAGCATTTCGAAACTTTTTGAAATTTTTAGCGGGCAATTCTAAAAAAATTGATTGCGGCCTGGCTACAAGACAACTCGTTACTGCGTCGTGAGGTACCTCACCAAACACGAGGTCACACTAGTCAAAAAAACGATCAAGGGCAGCTTTTAACTCGGTCAGCTCGGCTTCAATATTGCCTTCGGTTACAGCTCGACTAATACACTCGCTCAGATGCTCATCTAATATCAATCGAGCGACACGATCCAGGGCTCCTCGAACAGCAGCAACCTGTACAAGGACATCTGGACAAGGCCTGCCTTCATGCACCATGGTCTTGATACCACGGACATGGCCCTCGATGCGGGATAAGCGATTGACAATCCGTTTTAAGGATTCTTCACTGTGGGTGTGGCCATGGCCATTCGCATCATGGGAATGGGAATGGGAAATGGCGTCTGAAGAGATGCTCAAGGCTATGATCAGTAGAGGTTGAATGAAGTGTAAAAAAAATAACGAACACCTCGACTGAGGCATTCGTTACATATTGTTACGTTTCTACGTTTTTTTGTCACGTCAAACAGGTTTTATGAATCAGGTCCGTTTTACTGGCCTTTTAACCATCGAGCCACGTCTTTGGCGTGATAGGACAGAATCAAATCAGCCCCTGATCGCTTAAAACTCATCATAGTCTCCATCACCAGCTTTTGTTCATCCACCCAGCCATTGAGAGCTGCTGCTTTAACCATAGAATATTCGCCCGATACGTTATACGCCGCTACAGGCAGATTGCTGGCTTCTTTCACTCGCCAAATGATGTCCATGTAGGCCAGAGCTGGCTTCACCATCAGCATGTCAGCTCCTTCAGTAATGTCTAATTCGATTTCCTTGAGAGCTTCCTGACCATTGGCCGGGTCCATTTGATAGGTGCGACGATCACCAAACTGGGGTGCAGACTCTGCAACATCCCGAAACGGGCCATAGTAGGACGACGCATACTTAGCGGCATAGGACAAAATTGGAATATTCTCAAACCCGGCTGCATCCAGACCGGACCGAATAGCCCCAACAAAGCCATCCATCATGCCAGACGGTGCAATAATATCTGCTCCGGCATTGGCTTGAGACACAGCGGTTTTCTTGAGTAGATCTAGGGTAGGGTCATTCAGCACTCGACCAGTCAGGTCCCCTACTTCCAAGTAACCACAGTGACCGTGGGGAGTATATTCACAGAGACAGGTATCGACTGTCACAATTAGGTCAGGAACAGCCTTTTTGACCGCCTCTGTTGCCTTTTGCACAATGCCGCAGTCATGCCATGCCCCTGTAGCGTCGTCATCCTTACCCTCTGGAATCCCAAACAAAATAATTGAGGGAATACCGAGATCGTAAACTTCTTTAGCTTCCTCTACAATCTTGTCTACCGATAGCTGGTAAACACCGGGCATCGACTTTACTTCATTAGCAACGCCCTCACCAGGAACCGCAAACAGCGGATAGATGAAGTCACTGGTGGTAACAACGTTTTCACGAACCATACGACGCAATTGTGGGTGGCTGCGCAACCGGCGGGGGCGATGAGTGGGAAACATGTCAGTTCTTAAAGAAAGCCTGTAAAAGGATTAAGTAAACAGTCTAAAACCTGCCTGGACCTATACTTTCAGTCAGATTAAAAAAAGTAACGTTCGCGGCAAACGATAAAATAAGCCACCGTCACCAAGAGGAGTATTTAGGTGTTTGCAACGGCAGAGTTGCTGTGGGCATTAATTGGCTTGATTTTGACCATCGGGGGCACATGGTTAGAGGTCTTTATTACCACTGGACCTTGGAATTGGGCTAATGGTATAGACGTTCTTTCGCTTGGGGTCAGCTTTCAAGTCGGAGCTGTTTTATTAATCGGCTGTTTGGGGGGGCAAAATGCAGCGGCTCTGTCACAGGTCGCTTATCTCAGTCTGGGGCTTTTTCTATTCCAGGCATTTGATTTTCAAGTCTTTACCCAAGGGGGTGGGTTGAGCTATGTCAGAGAACCGAGCTTTGGCTATTTACTTGGATTTATTCCAGCGGCATGGGTCTGCGGCTATCTGGCATTTTGGGAAACGCTGAAGCTAGAAACATTAGCGCTGAGTTGTTTAGGCGGCCTGCTTACTATTCATGTAGTGGGATTAGTGTATTTGCCCCTGGCCTATGTATTACAGTGGACTGGTGAAAATGCGCCATCTTTGGCAGAGGCTATTTTCACATTCTCAATTGCGCCCATTCCAGGGCAGCTGGTCTTGGTCTGTGCGGTTTCGGTGCTGGCCTACGGTATGCGCCAGATCATGTTCTATTAGCACCGTCATAACAGCATGGGTAGGTTAAGGAGAAAACAAATCAATCGTCTGTTCTGGGTGGCGGCTTTTATCGGGCTGCTTCTAGATCAAATCACCAAGCACTGGGTCGTCCAAAACTTTAATTTGGGCGAACCGGTAACGATTATTCCAGGGGTGCTCAATTTTACCTATGTGCTGAATCGAGGGGCTGCGTGGAGTATTTGCAGCGGCGATAATTGTCGTTGGATACTGCCCTGGCTATCGGTCATTGTCAGCCTCGCGATCGCAGGCTATGGTCTGGTGATGCGGATTGAAGATCGCTGGGAGCGTGCTGGCTGGGGATTTATATTGGCCGGGGCCATGGGGAATGGCGTCGATCGGGTCAAAGCCGGTGAAGTGGTGGATTTTATTCAAGCATTTCCTATTACCCGATTTCCGGTGTTTAATCTGGCGGATATCTGGATCAACGTGGGTATTGTCTGTCTATTGATCGCTATTTTTGTGGCAGAAAAACGTGAACAAAAGAAGAAGTCTTAAAGGATATTTGCTGAGACCTATGCTTAAACGTCTTTAGAAATGTGGGGGATATTATATTGACCCTATCTAACTCTATTTAGGGACTTAGAATAAGCCATATTCATATTCGCAATCCTGGTTGTGTTGACTGTAGTTGTAATAGCTGGATCAGGGGTCAATGATTGAGGGGTTATAGTGAACCCATACATCAAACATCCGTATTTTCAAACACTCTACGTCTAAGGATGACTCAGCCACCTCACCGTAATTCATCGACGACACCCCCACGAACCATCTTGGGAACGATGACCCAGGTGATTCAAAATGTGGCTCGGGTAGATTTCAATAAATTGGCGTTGAAGCCCGGTGCCCGAGTGCCAAAGCTGGTAGTGGACTATGACAGCCAGCGGCAAGAATATGATCTGGTGGGCGATCACTATGTGTTGGGGCGTAGCTCCAAGAACTGTGACATTGTGGTGCGCAGTCCGCTGGTCAGTCAGACGCATTTAACGCTGACTCGCGATCGCAACCAACCTGGCAACCCCTTTGTCCTCAAAGATCAAAAATCCACCAACGGCACCTACTGCGGCAAAAAACGGCTTAAAACCTTTAAGCTCCAAGATGGCGACGTCCTGAGCCTGGGACCGAAAGAACTCAATGATGCCGTTACTGTCCGGTTCCAAAACCCAGCACCGTGGTATCTCAAAACGATCCGCTATGGTCTTTATGGCATTACCGGCAGTATTGCCCTCACTGCCTTTTGGGTCGTAGTCATTGAATGGCCCAAAATCCCCATTCGCCCCATTCCCGAATCAGTGCAAGGGCCAGTTTCAGTGTATGGCAATGAAAATGGCGATCGCGTCTTGCTAAATCCGATTACCAACCAGGCTCACATCGAGAAAACAAAACTGCGGGAATATTCCAAATATTTACCCCAGGCCGTGATTGCCTCAGAAGATTCTCGTTATCACTGGCACCTGGGCGTTGATCCCTGGGGTATTGCCCGAGCCGCCAAAACCAACATTAGAAGTGGCACCATCCGCGAAGGCGCTAGCACCTTGACCCAGCAGATGGCCCGTAATATCTATCGGGAATATGTGGGCAGCGACGACAGCGCCATGCGCAAAATTCGCGAAATGATTGTCGCCCTCAAGCTAGAAACGTTTTACAGCAAGAACACCATCATGTTGCTGTATCTCAATCGAGTGTATCTGGGCAATAATCTCTACGGATTTGAAGACGCTTCCCAGTTTTACTTTGATAAGTCTGCTAAAGACCTCAACATTCAAGAAGCCGCTACTTTAGTCGGCATTTTACCGGCCCCCAATGCCTTTAATCCGGTGCAGAGCTACGACGATGCCCTGGATTATCGCAACCGCGTAATTGAGCGGATGGTGGCCCTGGGTATGATTAACCAGGAAGAAGGTCGTAGCGCTCGAAGATCGCGGATTGACATTAGTCCCAAAGCGCGAGAACAGCTCCAGAGCATTCGGGCTCCCTACTTTTACAGCTATATTTTTGACGAATTGGATCAGCTTCTAGGAGCCAGCTTAGCCCGAGAAGGCAATTTCTATGTGGAAACCAGCCTGGATTTAGAGCTGCAAAGTCAGGCAGAAACCTCCATGCGCTCCGGCATTGTCAATATAGGTGACCGGTATGGGTTTTCCCAGGGAGCCTTGGTTACCCTGCAATCTTCTACAGGTGAGATCAAGGCCCTGGTGGGCGGCACAGATTACAGCCAGAGCCAGTTTAATCGGGCCTCGCAAGCTGTCAGACAGCCTGGTTCCACGTTCAAAATTTTTGCCTATGCCAGTGCTCTAGAACAAGGCATTTCTGCAGGGACTGGCTTTAGCTGTAGCGATATGAACTGGGGTGGTCAATTTTATCAGGGATGTCGCTCTGGGGGCGGAACCCTCGATATGTATGACGGTTTTGCCCTATCGGAAAATGTGGTCGCCCTCCGGATTGCCCGTGAAGCTGGGTTAGACAACATTGTGAACCTGGCCCGAACTATGGGTATTGAATCGACATTAGACCCGGTGCCTGGATTAGTGCTCGGTCAGAGCGGAGTGACCCCCCTAGAAATGACGGGAGCGGTAGGCGCGATCGCAAATGATGGCGTTTGGAATCGACCCCATGGCATTCAACGAATCTTGGACAGTAGCGCCTGCAGCGATGACAGCGACCCTAGCACCTGCCGCGTCATCTTTGACTTTACAACCGACAACAGTGCCGGTCGCGATATCAATGTCATCACCCCCAGCACCGCCCGCACCATTACCTCCTTTATGCGAGGCACCATCAACAGCGGCACCGGTCGCAGTGCCTATCTGGGGCTAGGTGAGGCTGGCAAAACCGGCACCACCAACGACGGCGTTGACCTCTGGTTTGTCGGCTTTGTCCCCAATGCCAACCTGGTCACCGGCATCTGGCTTGGCAATGACGATAACACCCCCACCAACGGCAGCAGTTCTCAAGCCGCCCAGCTCTGGGGCAACTACATGGACCAAGTCGCTCAGTAAAACAGCCCAAAAATCACTCGCCCGCGCAACACACTCACCTCTCTCAATTCGTTTAAACTGAAGCGTTGTAAGCAACATAAAGGGTGAGTACCCATGCTCGACGAACAGGCAAAAAAAACGATGCTGCGCAAAATTCCCCATGCGCTGTATATCTGTGGTGTCAAAGATGGCGAAGAAGTCAATGGCTTTACCGCTAGCTGGGTCATGCAGGCATCCTTTGCCCCACCGCTGGTCGTCAACTGCGTCAAAGCCGATTCAACTTCTCACGCCATGATCAAAGCCAGCGGGGTGTTTGCCCTTAGCGTTTTAGAAGATGGCCAAAAAGACCTGGCTCAAAACTTTTTTAAGCCTCTGCGTCGCGTCGGCAATAAATTTGAAGACATCGAGTTTTACCCTGGACCGGAAACTGGCTGTCCCATCATCAAAGACACCCTGGGCTACGTCGAGTGCAACGTCATCAGCGCCGTTGAACATGGCGACCATACTGTCTTTGTTGGCGAAGTTATCGGTGCAGGCATTCATCGGGAAGGCGATGCGCTGTTGCTATCGACAACTGGCTGGAACTATGGCGGTTAGTGCAAACCCATAGCTACCTAGGGCATCCACAAGGGCATGCCCCTATCCTGCCTATTAGCCTGCCTCAACCAACATCTCATTTACCCCAAATCACTTATGCCTCTGATCAAAGTTCAAACCTCGGTCGAAGCCCCCTCTAAAGGCGCTGTGGAAGACATGCTCAAGCAACTTTCGGCTAGCCTGGCCAAACATCTGGGCAAGCCCGAATCTTACGTCATGACCGCCTTTCAACCCAGCACTCCCATGACCTTTGCTGGCAGTACTGAGCCCACCTGCTATATCGAAATCAAAAGCGTTGGCACCATGGGCAGCAAAACCAAAACCATGAGCCAGGAATTTTGTGCTCAGGTACAAGCAGCGTTAGGTATTCCTCCCAACCGCACCTATATTGAATTTGCTGATTCCGACGGTGCTATGTGGGGCTGGAATAGCAGAACCTTTGGCTAATCTCACAGTTGCCAGTCACCCCACCCGTAGCACAACAGACTTTAGGCTCTCTTTAAGAGATTTTACGGTGGTTTTACGGTGATGTGCTTAAGAATTGGTTACATTGGATTTGTTCTTGCAACACAATCTATATAAACACCCTATGTGTAACCCGCCCCGGCAGAAATGCCGGGGTTATTTATTAGGTTTAAAGTATGGAATTACACTGATATCTCAATGCGTATATCAGGCAAAATCACATTAATTGAAATCGTTTAGATAGGTGATCTAGGTCACTTTTTCTGAATTTGACTTCAAAAATCAGCTAATAAGAAATAAATTTCAGACATGTTCAAAAAATACACCTAAAGCCCTTTAATGAGAGGGGTACAGACATCTTAACTGCAAATAGATCAGTAACTTTAACCAGTCTTCAAGCAAATTTGCAGGGTATTTACGGTGCCAGAGACGAAAATTAATTACATTGAATATGTGCTTGAGGCACACCTTATATGAAACCCACTATGTGTAAACTAACCCCGGCAGCAATGTCGGGGTTATTTATTGGATACAGACCTTTAATTGACTTAACAGCACTATCCAACAGAGCTTTAAATAAGCAGTCATTTTTTTAACGTCTGCAAATCTAGACGCACAATTAGTGCTGTTTAAGATTCCAAACGACCGTCAGTCAAGATGAATACCGACTTATAGCAGTGCGTTATCACAATAGTGAAATATGCTGTGAGGAAGGTAACATTCTATGGAATTTAGATTTTCTTGAATCTCTCAAGGACATCTGATTGATGGCTTCAGATGCTCTACACAGAGAAGATTCTTAGTCTAAGCTGATACCTATAATACCAAGTTATGAATTGAGGTTTGGCGAGTTTTATCCTAGGTAAACTATTGCCGCACCCAAGTTTTTTACGATATATTGAGGCTATCTAAGCGTTATTGATAAGTGCAGTTGCATTAGCTAAAAAAGCTCGCACTCATGAATCTGTCAGGGATAGATTCTTATGATGAGTTAATGCAGGAAAGTAATTTTTGAGTCTCACATTAACATCTTTTCGCCTTATGTCCGACCTAGTTTGACTCTTAGGGACATAGCATCATAGTGATTTAAAAACCAAGCTTTAGTCTCTTATTAGAGATGAGCTACTGGTTACCATTTCATATAAATCCCTGAGGCGAGGAGAACCTATTTATTCTTAGTTAATCCTAAACTCTGAATAGAGTGTAGATCTCAACATAAACCATTGTGTAGCCCTGAGAATTGTCTAATGGACCCTTTAGCGCAATCAGTATTGACGAGTTTAGTCGTTCCTATTTATGAGTTGATGTCAGCTTCTGGGAAAAACCTATTCCAACGGTTTACCCAGAGAAAAAAATATAGACAAGAGTTAGAAATTGCTATTCGCGAATACGAAAATAGATATCACAGTCGTCATGGTCGGATCAAATTATTAGGAATGACTGAAGCAATAGATATCGATTCTATTTTTACAAATATTAAATTAGGCAAGTTTAAAGATCGACAGTTCAAATCAATTCAGACCCTGGAAGAATCTCATCGTCAGATAGGTAGAAGAAAATTTCATGCTGTTAATCTTACTAAACAAGAAGCAATAGAAATAGTGAATGAAGAGCAGTTTCTTATGATCCTTGGGGGACCGGGTGCTGGCAAATCTACGTTACTGAGAAAAATAGGATTAGAGGCACTTAAACCAAAACAAGGAGGATTATCCAACCCTGGAATCCCTGTTTTTATTGAACTAAAACAGTTTACCGAAAAAAATATTAATCTTGAGAACAAAATCTCAGAAGAGTTTGACATTTGCGGGTTTCCAAATGCAGAGGAGTTTACCTCTAAAGCACTATCTCAAGGCAACCTTTTGATATTACTTGATGCTCTAGATGAAGTTCCAAGCAGCAACTTAAATGATGTCCTGATACACATTAAAAATTTTGTAGACAAATATGGTAAAAATCGCTTTGTTGCATCTTGTAGAAGTGCAGCTTGTTACAATAGCTATCTTAATTTCAATGATTTTTTAATAACTGAATTTGATGATGCTCAAATTGAGAGTTTTTTATATAAGTGGTTTCAGTCAGAAGATGATAAAAATAATAAAACTGCTCAGAAATGTTGGGACATTCTACAGAAACCTAAAAACTCCGGTGCGAAAGAGCTTGCCCATAATCCCTTATTACTAACACTCTTATGCTTTGTATATGCAGGTTCTCAAAATCTACCCAAAAATCGTGCATCTCTTTATGATGAAGCCCTAGACCTATTTATGAATAAGTGGCTCGTGGAAAAACGAGTTCAACGAAATCCTATTTATCAAGATCTAAATCCTCCTATAGAAAGAGCAATGCTATCAGAAATTGCTTATAAAGGGTATGAAGCAGATAGATTTTTCTTTTCGGAAAGAGAAGTTGTTCAGAGAATTACAACTTTTTTACGAGAGAATCTAAATGCACCAAGACATTTGGATGGCGAGGAGATTTTAAGATCTATTGAGATACAGCAAGGAATTTTAGTAGAACGCGCCCATAATATCCACTCATTCTCACATACAACATTTCAAGAATATTTAACTGCCCAGTACATAGATGATCATCGGCAAGTTAAAAAACTCGTGACTGAACATCTAACCGATTCTCGCTGGGAAGGTGTTTTTTTACTGGTTTCGGGTTTGATGAGAGCTGGAGCAGATGAATTACTTCTATCGATGGAAGAGGAGTCTCGGAAATTTATTACAACTGACAAGTTACTGGCTTTATTACAGTGGACCAATGAAATTACCATTGAGTGGGATAAGTATTTTCATCCAACAGGTAAACGTGTTGCAGCACTAGGCTTGCTCTGTGCCCTAGTATATGGCTATAAAAGGGAGTTTGATTCATTCGATGAAATTGCTAAAGCATTCAATTACAGTCGACGGTTAACATCACAACTTGACGGAAAGCTCTATGGTGAATTTGATCGAATTTGGAGGATTGTATATTCTGGTGCTAGTGTGAATGCCCTTGGAAATCATCGAAAACGGGTTCGCTCTCTCGACATAACTTTTAGAAAGTTGCAAGTATTTCAAAGTATAAACTGTCCTGTATTGAAGGCAAATTTAGAGAGCCTTAAAACACAGTTTCCAGTATCTCCACAAAATAGCAAAACTTACAAAATACTAGCAGCAAGTGTTTTAGAAACCTGGCTCAAAGCTTTTGGACTAACCATCGAAGAGATTACACTATCTTCCGAGGAAACTGAGGCATTAACGCAATATTTAGCTACAAACTTATTAATCATGAAATGTCAAAAAGCATCAGTGCGTGTTTCTCGCAGTGTATGGGAAGGGATAGTATCTCGTATGCTAACAGTCTCTTGTGAGTAAGGTTAGGAAAATTTCCTGGGAAATCCCAACGATTTTCATTCTAAAGCGCCGCGGGTTACACCAAGCCTGCTAGATAATTTAAGAGTTTGCCACAGCTGACGTCCGTTTATTTCTCCCTGGAGGAGCTGCTGATAACGGGTGAGAATATGTTGAACCTGAGTCGGTGTTTCGTTGAGGAAATCAATCCGAAAGTGACGTGCGCCTTGCTCAATTAGCCGAGGAATAAACTCTGCGCCGGTTTGAGCGACACCGTTATACAGAGTATTACGACAGCCAGCATCAGCTTGCAGAATATGCTCAGTGCCGGTGCGATCGCGAAGCATCACCTCATGTTGCTCACAGGGTCGGCCACAGTTCGTAAAGTCCGTCCCCTCCGACAAAAAGGCGCAGAACACACAGTGCTCCATGTGAAACATCGGCATATGCTGATGCACCGTAATATCAAACCAGTCAGGAGGTGTGGTCTTGAGCAAATCGAGCAGCTGCGTCACATTCAGGTCGTAGCTAGCCGTCAGCCGTTCTAAGCCAAACTCCGTTTTGAAATAATCCGCCGTAATCAGATTAGCCACATTCAGCGAAAAATCCCCAACACAAGGCGAATCGGCAAAGAATTTGAGATGGTCATAATTGCGCACCAGATAACCATCAGCATCCGCTTGGCGCACCTGCTTGAGAATGTATTGCTCTCCCGGCTTGGTAATCCGTGGCGGCGCAACATACAACTTAGCCTCAGAATTTAGCTCACGAGTAAGTGCCACCGCATCCCGATAACGCACAGGATTCTCCAGCTCGCAATAAACCGTAGTCATGTCCGCAGCCAGCACAGCACGGAGTTGATCAAGATTCCGAACCAGAGGAATCAACGTGGGTTGGGTTGAACACGTGAAACCCAACGAACCCGTAGGTCGAGTTGCCTCTCCAACCCCCAACCGCTCCGGCACCAAATCCCCATACGTATGTCCCGTCTCCAACCTCCAAACCCTTGGTCGCATCCGTTGCCCCAACAATTGCTCCACCAGTTCCCGCCGCAGACGATTTAGCTCACTCACTGGCACAATCAGCCCATCAGCCAGATTATTTGTTAAAGTACCGAGCCTAAACGGTGTATTCCCCAATCGCGAAAGTTGTTGTATCAACTTTTCAGACGTCAGTGGCCGGTTACGAGCCACCTCCAATGCCTTTTCAGATGCGACTCTGGCTATATGGCCCTGGGGATCGGTTGCGATCGCAATCACCGGCTCCCCTTCAGTCCCATACACCTCAATATCAATCGACTGCTGCACCTGGGGCTGATCGCCGCTGTATGTCTGACGGAGGGTCTTATCCAACTCTGGATCAGACGTCTTCCAAACCTTATAGCCTGGTTTTACCCGACGCAGATCGATGCCCTGTTTAGCAAAATTCAGCCAGACACTGCGGCCCCGCTCTTCCACACCATAAATTCGCCCACCCTGATCCGTATCCGGGTGGCCCGAATCAAACACAATGCCATCGCCAGCCTTAACCGATACCTTGGTCTCCAGCTCCACCTGCTGTTTAGTCACACGCACGACATCACCCAGATACACCCCCCGCTTTTTGGCAAACCGGGCATGGACTAATTCCTGGTTATTAATGCCGCGAAACCAGCCCGTATACAGACCACGGGAAAAGGCCATTTCCAAGTTGTAGCGCTCATCGGCTGTGGGCTGATATGAAGCCAATCGATTGCCCAATTTCAGAGAAGATTGTTGTGTTGTTGAAGTTGGAACAACGGTCTGCAGCGCTCGATCTAATGCCTGTCTGTAGACACGGGTAACATTAGCCACATATTCCGGCGACTTGAGTCGTCCTTCTATCTTTAAACAGCTAACACCCGATTTAATTAAATCGGGTAATACAGGTAGCCCCGAGAGATCTTGAGGACTGAGCAGATATTGCTTATCGCCTAGATCAACCAGTTCTCCATCTACCTTCATATCGTAGGTCATCCGGCAGGCCTGGGCGCATTCACCTCTGTTGGCAGAACGCCCTCCCAACGCTTCACTGGTTAGACACTGCCCAGAATAAGCAACGCACAGAGCCCCATGCACAAACACCTCTAGCGGCAGGGCAATATCTTCTGTTTGTTGTTGTATTTTCTCAATATCTTTGAGAGAACATTCTCTCGCCAGCACGACCAGTTGAGCACCAAGATTGTTGGCGAACTCCACCCCTGCCGCTGAGGTAACAGTCATTTGGGTAGAGCCATGAATAGGAAAATCAGAGGACAGATGCCGAATCAGACGACACATACCCACATCCTGGACAATCGCGGCATCCACACCCGCAGTAATCATGGTCCGTAGATAGCGTTCTGCTGCCGCCAGCTCCCTTGGAAAAATCAACGTGTTGAAAGTGACATAGCCCTTGACACCGCGACTGTGAAGAAAGGCCATCAGTTCAGGGAGATCGGCTTCGGTGAAGTTTTGCGATCGCATGCGCGCATTAAACCGATCCAGCCCAAAGTAAATCGCATCCGCACCATTTTCCACCGCCGCTTGCACACATTCCCACGTACCCGCTGGCGCTAGCAATTCAGGACCGTGATTCATCCTCATCCTCAAACCTATGTAACACCCACTTGTCCACTTATCCAATATTATGGCGCTATCCAGCATCAGTCCTGGTCGTACTAGCTCCACCCCACAATTCCAATAAAATTTTCCACAATGGGGGTATTAGCATTAGAGGCCCCAGTCATGCAAATCAGATGGCTACCGCTATCAATCGGCACAGTAGCTGCCATGACATTCAATGCCCAGGCCATTGAACTAGCCGATGGTACCACCGCATTTATACAACCTCCTCAATTTCTGAATGCGTCTACCACCAACGACTCAGTTATGCGTCGTAATGCCACCTATTTCTTTACCCTCGATTTGCCGGCTAATGCTGATGCCCCTCTACAAAGCGTTGTCATTGAACCTCAAAACCTGACACGCTATCTGCAGCCTTACCAACTAGACCGAACGATCGCGTTTGCAGAGACTCCTGGAGACGAGCAAAGCGAGCTGAGTCTGGGCGATGTTTCCATTGATGAAAATACTAAAGCGGTCACAGTAGAGTTTGAGCCCCCCGTTGAACCCGGCCGATTGGTCACGATTGGGTTACGCCCACAGCGCAACCCCAGACTAGACGGCACCTATGTATTTCGGGTTACAGCTATCCCAGAGGGAGACCAACCCCAAGCACATATTGCTGGTCATGGGCGGCTTTATTTTATCGATAATGATCGCGATCGCATCTTTCGATAAATACCCTACTTCCCCAGCGCCGCATCTAAGACCTTGCGAGCGTCTTCAGCATTAGCCCGCGCATCACGATAGCGCAGATTGCTTTGAGCAAAGGTTTTTAGCACCTTAAACCCATTCTTTAACTCTTCCAGCTGCTCGTCTTCTATAACATCATCGGTGAACAGCAAATCTACCAATTTTCTAACCTTTAAGGCTTCACTGCGGGACCCCTGCACCTTCACTTTCAAATTAGCCAGGTTACTCAGCACCTGAACCGCATCAACAATTGCATTTTCCTCAGGTGTAGGGTCTGTCTTTTGTTCTTTCACTTCAATAAAATCCTTTGGGGTAAAGCCATCATCCAAATCAGCCGTTAGCTTACCATCGCCCATCATTTCTAGAAGCTGATCCATCGCCTTTTCACGGGCTTTTGCCGAATCCCGTCCAGAAACGGTAATCAATACATCTTCAGGGCTTTGAGGAATCGTGTATTGAACCATGGGATAGTATATTTGTACCCACCAACAATACCAATAATACTACCGGATAGTGAACCCCACAGCAAAAAGCTCTTGATCTAATGACCAAGAGCTTTTCAAATCTTAAAAGTTTCACCGCAACGCCGTCTTACCTCAGTTTTTGACCTGGAAAATCCAGGTGGGCCCGTAGTCGCGATTTAAAGTTTCCGGGTGCAAGCCCGGTATACTGCCACCGCGAACTTATTCGATGCCCTTAAGTGAAAAGCATAGATCAAGAAACATTGTTGGCAGTCACCAACGCCGTAGTGAAACTAGAGTCATCATAACCAACTGTCCTGGTAAATCGACAAGGGTTGATCGATAGGGATGATTGAGCGGTTTTCCTCACCTCAATCACTATTTCAAATAGGACCCAAAAACCTAGGGGTGTTCCATGGAACACTCCTAGGTTTTAAGAGGATTCGGGATACCAAAGAGCCTCTATCTGATGAATTAATTGGTTTAGTTCATCACGGGTATGGATGCGATCGCATGTCACTGTGACATGACCTAATTTTCGCCCAGGCCGGGATTCACCTTTGCCATACCAATGGACATGAGTATTGGGTAACGCCGCCAGAGCCGCCCGTCGATCCCTATAGTCTGATGTGGAACTTTCAAAGCCCAGCAGATTGATCATCAGGGCCTGAGAACAATTGAGTTGAGGCGATCCCAGCGATAGTCCAGATACCGCTCGCAGCTGTTGTTCAAATTGCGAAGTCACACAAGCATCTAACGTATAGTGACCGGAATTGTGGGTGCGCGGTGCAATTTCATTCACCAACACACGGTCGTTAGCAGTTAGAAATAGCTCAATACCAAAGATCCCAACGACACCAAGCTGACCTAATAAAGTAGTAGCAATATGAGCAAC
Organism: Leptolyngbya sp. Heron Island J; assembly: GCF_000482245.1. Taxonomy (GTDB): domain Bacteria; phylum Cyanobacteriota; class Cyanobacteriia; order Phormidesmidales; family Phormidesmidaceae; genus Leptothoe. The sequence continues at coordinate 238,072 of NZ_AWNH01000014.1, forward strand.
CTGCTGCCCCACCGACTCGCTCACATCCGCTGGCGCAATCACACGGCGACATACTTGATCTATTTGCTGAGACTCGACTACAGGATAGAGAACAATTTCTCCAGACTGAGAACGGGCAGCCATGACCGCCAATTCTCGTTCAAACGGCACAAACGCCTCTAATAAAACCGGCTGATAGCCGAGCTGAGCCCACGTAGCCTGGACTGCATCAAAGTCACGCAAAATAAAGGTGCCCTGACCGTCATAACCATGACGACGGGTTTTGAGAGCCAGCGGCAAACCCACCGTAGCGATGCTGGCTGCTAACTGGGGCAAATCGGCTTCTGAGCTTAAGGTGACAAACTTCGGAGCAGGCAACCCCAATTTTTGACAGTACAGTCGCTGATCATATTTGTCTAATAGCGGTGCTAAACAGCTGAGCTGAGGATAAAACCGGATACCTTGACGTTCCAGTTGCTGTAGCGCCGGTAAATCAATAAACTCATTTTCAAAGCTAATCACATCACATTGCTGAGCCAAAATCGCCGTGGCATCTGCATCCGCAACCGCACCAATAACTACATGGTCAGCAATAGCAACGGCGGGATCAGAGCGCTTTGGCGTTTGGATGAGCAAGCTTAGTCCCAAACGTTTAGCTCCAGCGGCCATCATCCACGCTAGTTGTCCGCCACCAATAATGCCGATTTTTTTTACTGTTTGTCCCATATCCAATGCAAAGAATACACTGGGAGGTCACCTTTTTTAACTGTCCCCTTAAGCGAGACAGGGGATGTCTTTTTTAAGGATGCTTGTCATAATATAACTTTACGATTCCCCTTAAATTAGACAGGTTGCTCCGTCCCAATTGCCCAACCAATAGTAGCGCTCTCCCTGCCAACATGTTTATCTGTTGTTGATCTAGGGAACGCTCCCGGCTGTAATGTGCATGTTTTATGTACTCTACAGGTTGGTCTCTGCCGAGAATTGATAACACCTTATTATTTTTTTATCGATGACTCAGATGACGGTTAATACACAAGCCTCTTCGCTAGAACTCTTTTCTTGTTTATTAGAGCAGCTCTCTCAAGGACCTGTTGTTCTAGCCATTGTGACCGCTATTCAAGGTCAGGTTGCCTCTCAGGTAGGTGAAAAGCTGCTGGTATGGGGTGATGCCCAAAGTGCTGGCAATTTAACTGAAAACACCGTGAAAGCAATGATTATCACGCAATCATTTGCTGTTCTAAAAACTGGTATTTCCCAGCGTCTCGTGATTGATCCTGGGGATAATATGTTTGCGGTAGCTTCAGTCCCAAATGCCAATAAATCCAACGATCAGGTACATGTGTGGCTAACTCGGTGGCAAGGGGAAAATGCGATCGCAACTGTACAAGACACCTTAGAGGCTCTCAAAACACATCAGCCTAATCGTCTAGTTGTCCCCCTAGTAACCGGCCAGTTTCCCTACATTGTTAGTCAAAATTCTCCCTCACTACGAAACTTACAAGGTCAAGACGCCTACATTGAAGAGCTATAAACCAGTCAATTCAAGCCTTTATAAAACATCAACAGAAAGTTAACAACCAAGATAATCTCATCTCGCCGGAGACTAACCTCAAAAAGCCCTTGAATGCCTTCAACATTCAAGGGCTTTCACTATGACACAGACTACATCAGCTATAGAAACCGTAGCCTGAGACTATAACTTGACAGCTCTAAACTGACTTACGCTCTCTTCTAGCCGTCCACCACTGTTGAAACAGCAACTTAAAGAATGGCATATCTTCAATCAAGTAGCGTTTCCAAAGACGCTTAGGCTCAGACATTGTCCGATATAGCCACTCCAACCCTAGTTCAGTAACAAACTCAGGAGAACGCGGCTTATGGCCAGCCTCAAAGTCAATCGCCGCACCAACAGCTAAAAATGTTTTGATATTAGACAGCTTACTTCTATGCTTAACAATCCACTTCTCTTGCTTAGGAGCACCAACACCAACCACTAATACATTGGCAGAGGAAGCACGAATACGTTCAATAATAGCTTCACATTCCTCAGGACTCTTCTCAAAGCCAAAAGAAGGAGAGTGTGCCTCAACAATAATCTCACGTCCAATGCGCTCATTGATACGCTGTTGCGCTAGTTTAGCCACACCAGGAGCCGCACCCAACAGATATATTTTCACATCGGGATTATCTCGATGATAGTCACAAAACCAAGGCAACAAATCAGAGCCCGAAATCTTATCACAAATTGGCGTACCCAAAAACTGAGCAGCATACATCAGAATTTTACTATCGCATACGCGAAAGTCTACAGCCTCGTATACTTTGCGAAATTCTGCATCATGCTGCAGCTTCATCAGGTGATCCACATTAGGAGTCACGACAACACCGCCATCAACATCTAGACGTTCTAACAGCTCTTCACGAGAAAGGTTGTCAATCTCAACATCTAAGATATTTACTGTGGCAGTTTTGTCAGTAGTCAGAGCCGATGAATTTGCATAAGAGTTCTTAAAATTTTGGTCTGAAGTGACGACCGAGGCTTGGTACTGCATGATTTTAGAAGGCTACCTTTCTACTAATACAAAAACATTTACAACTGAAGCTGAAAGACAAAAATGATAATCTATGTTCTATAAGAGGAACAATTTGCCTATCAACCTGAGGGCTGTTGGTAAAGGGGGAGATAGCACCTAAACAACTGTTCCAATAGCGTTATACCACCAGATAGATAGTCGTTCCGCGCCTTATCTACACTCATCGAATAAACTTAATCAGATAATAAAGAACCGATGAGAAGATACCCCTAATACCTACGTAAGTAAAATCACAATAGTCCCCAAGCAGTAGCAGACCAAAGTTTCAGGCTCCGTCTTTAATACTGCTAAACAACCATCAGGCAACTTTTACAAGAAAGCCATGTCCTGATGCTGTTGCACTTCACCTATAGACCACCAATTATTGGCAATAGTTTCCTATAAAAAGGTCAAAAATCTGCTTATTTGGCGGTTGCATAATCATTTAGTCTGCGCGTAACGCTCAAGAACCCCTGAAATGAATAATTCCACAGAAACATATCCATCAGTAAAACTGTTGATAATTCATAGAAATTACAGCAACTTTTTTACAGTCGGTGCTGCGTAGACAGAAAAACCCGGCAATTTGGATAAATTTCATGCATCCCACAGTGAATACCATCAGCAATAAGCTGCTACAAAACAATTTTGTTAAGTAGACATACTGTATTCATGAAGACTTTATCATTTTGTAGTTATATCCAAGCACATTTAGGTTTGTTGTTTCATCTTGAGCAGGCATTGCTTACCTTATATTGAACTAAACTGCTGACTTCTTGTAGCGGGATAGCCAGCTTTCTTGAAATAGCTTGCTCAACATCCTCAGGCACTATCAGGTCAAATTGAAGTTTGCGATCGCCCGACTGATCAGAAATCACCTTGGCTTCAGCACTACTGGATTCATTACAAATTTCCACATAGATAGCCGTAATAGATGGTTGTGTAGTGTCTTCAGGCTGGGGATTTGTAATCACGTAACGCGGTGTGTCATAGGTACGCCCCAGAATTCTCAGCATCATAAGCTGACCCATGAGCCAAAAGCCCCCCCCTAACACTAACAATGCTAGCCAGAGCCGTAGAACCCTCCAATTGAATAGCGGCAAACGCTTGAGTTTTCGCATAATGACCTTAGACACCCAATGCACTGATCATACTCGGCCATTAACAACCTCACATTTCTGTTATATTCGTTGCCCATACTAAGGTCGGTAAACTCTACTTGCTTGTATTGGGTAGCCCCCTATGATTATCCTGCTGGTTGAAGATGACCCCGCCCAACTACGTCCGTTAGGCATTGCTCTTTCTGAATCAGGTCATTTAGTGGATGGTGTAGAAGATCCCCAGGAGGCTCAATGGCTGATCAACAACAAGGATTACGATTTGCTGATTTTAGACTGGATGCTGCCCATAGTTAGTGGCGTGTCATTATGTCAGCAGTATCGAGCCCTGGGTAAAGCATCCCCTGTGCTAATGTTAACGGCCAAGGATACAACAGCAGACAAAGTAGTGGGTTTGGATGCTGGAGCTGATGACTATTTAGTAAAGCCTGTGGATATTCCAGAACTGTTGGCCAGAGTACGAGCCCTGGGTCGCCGCTCACCTCAATGGCATGGAGATCTGCTTAGTCTGGGTGATCTGTATCTCCATATTTCCACTCTCACCCTAGAACGCCAGCAGACAAGCATTCGTCTCTCCAGTCGCGAATTTCATTTAATGGAATATCTGATGCGGCGTTCGGGCCAGGTGATCACTCGCGATAATATCGAACAAACGCTGTGGACGTGGGGCACTGAACCAGAAAGCAATGCAGTGACGGCCCTCATCTGGCGACTGCGGCAGCGGCTGGATGAGCTGGACGCCAAAAGCTGGCTAGAGACAGTTTATGGGATGGGCTATCGTCTTAAAATCCCTGAAAAAATTTCGTAGAGGGTTATACACCTGTCGCAATGTTCAATCGCAGTCGTCTCAATCTGGCTTACTGGTTCGCCCTTTCCATGGGGAGTATTTTGATTGCGTTTACCGGTGTGGTTTACACCCTCGAAGCTGAAGATAAGCTCCAAGACTTCGATGAGAAGTTGTACTTGACAGTGAAGGACATCGACAATCGCACCTATTACCGCCCAGAGCAGGGAGACTGGCTTTTGGCCAAGGGTACCGCATTGGTGGGAGAAAATGCCCTATCTCCACAGAATGAATTACTTTATATCCGTTGGTATGATCGCAATTGGAAATTAACTCAGTTTGTTGGATCCACCCATGACCTAAAGCAGGTGATGGCCCCCAAAAAGCGCTTTGAGACAATTGATATCAACGGTGTTGATGGTTCAGAGAAACAGATTCTGCGTCAGTTAACTGTCCCGATTAAATATAACAAGCGCGTTGTTGGATATATCCAAGCAGCCACCCCATTAGCTCCCCTACAGGCTGATTTAAATCGGACGCTTGTTGTTTTGACTCTTGGTGTCCCTGTCACCCTTGGCATCATTGGCCTAACCGGATGGATTTTAGGCGGCATCGCTATGCAACCCATCCGACAATCTTACGAGCGCCTGCAACGCTTTACCGCTGACGCCTCTCACGAATTACGTAATCCGTTGGCGGCCATCCTCAGCAACGCTCAGGTTGCTCTTATTCCTGGTGTTCAGGGAAGTTCTCAGGAGGAATGTGTGAAAGAGATCGAGACTGCAGCTAAGGCGATGAGTGGCCTCATTGACGATCTCTTGTTTTTAGCCCGCCATGAGGGGCCCATTAATGGAGCTGCACTGATTGAGCAAATTAGCGTTGGAGACCTGCTCAAACCTCTAGTGGACTATGGTAAAACTCAAGCATTCCGACGAAATCGTACATTTGTTCATGACATCCCAAACCATACCGCTACGGTCAAAGTGAATGCACAGCTCCTGCGCCGAGCCCTAACTAATCTTTTGGATAATGCGTTTAAGTACACAAAAGATGGCGGCATCGTTCAGCTTCGTCTCCAAGTTCAGGCCAATTATGTGCTGATTCAGGTTGAAGATGATGGTGTTGGTATTCCAGAAGCGGATTTGCTCCAAATTTTTGAGCGATTTTATCGGGTTGATGCAGCGCGATCGCGACACACAGGCGGATTTGGTCTCGGTCTATCGATTGCTCAACAGGTGGTGCGTGCTCACAATGGACAAATCACGGCAACGAGTATTGTGGGCAAAGGCAGTACTTTTCAAGTTCAGTTGCCGCGCTTAAAATCTTGAGCTAATGGATTTGACCATATCCAATAAGCACACTGATAGCTAATAGCAAAGCACCACAGACAAGGGGGCCAAGGAGTGGCCATAGCAGTAAACCATAGACATTGAACTGCCAGTTTTCGGTCTAGTTTTTCTTCTTATATTGCTGCTTTGGACTGCGGGGTCTATCTGGGTATTTCATTTCTAATAGTCCAGCTTCTAATGCCGGAATCAAGTAGTTCTTTCGAAACGTTGCCCGATGGGATAACCCTAGACGCTCCATCAGTGTATGAGTTGTGAAATAGCCGTCATCCATGACCGCTAATAATTTTTGAACTTGGTCGGTAGCTTGGTCGGTAGCTTGGTCGGTAGCTTGGTCGGTAGCTTGGTCGGTAGCTTGGTCGGTTCCTGAAACTGCCTGGGTTAGAGCATTGTCAATAATGTCCAACATAAACTCGATGAAGACAGTGCTGTTAGCGGCCTTATCGGCTTGTTCTAGTGTTTGGTAATAGCGTTCTTGCTCATCTTTGATCAGACTCTCAATTGGTAAGAGAAAAAAGATTGGGTTCCACTGGCTCAAGATTAATGTCTGCCACAGACGCCCCATGCGACCATTCCCATCCATAAATGGATGGATAAACTCTAATTCATAGTGAAATACACAGCTTTTAATCAGTGCATGATCTTCTGCATGGTCTAGCCAATCGAGTAGATCTGACATTAACAGCGGTACTCGTTTGGCAGGCGGAGCCACATGGACAACTTTGCTTTCTTTATGGATGCCTACACCTGCTCGCCGAAATTTGCCTGCATCGGTGAGAATGTCACCCATTAAATATTGGTGGGCGGTTAGAAGATCTTCTACTGAGGCAGGCTTCCAAGTCGTTAGTGCCTCATAGGCCCGAATTGCTCCCTGCACTTCACTGATTTCTCTAGGCTGTCCCAGTATGCGCTTACCCTCTAGAATTGCGGTCACCTGTTCTAAGGATAGGGTATTGCCTTCTATAGCCAGGGTTCCTTGAATGGTACGAATGCGGTTTTGCTTCCGCAGCTGGGGTGATGCACTCAGCCCACGACTATCTAATCGGCCTACCTGCTCGGCAATGGCACTAATTTGATTGATACTCTTGGGAGTGATATCAAAGGGTGGCTGATAAGACATTTATTAAGCATATACTGTTAGTCTTAGCTTGCGATAAGGCTAAAAATATTCCATTTTTTTGAATGATTCTACGTTGCTGCATAGAGGATCAATGTATGCCATATGCAATATAAAGCTATTCACAAAGCTCAGTATTCTGTAATTTAAGTAGTACTCGTATGTCAGCTAATGATTCTTTGGTATTTATTGATACCAACAAATACCTTGATCTTTATCGCATAAATCGAGATAAAAAGTTACTTGAACTACTATTAGAGCAAGTAGATCATATATTTGTGACACAACAGATATTTGACGAATTCAAGCGTAATAAGCTTTCGGTAGCAGCAGAATCCTTCAAGGAGAAATCTAAGGCGCTGAGACTCACAAATTTTAATCTACCAGATCATCTTTCTAGCCAAAGCATCGATCAAGACCATACTCTCCAACAACTACAAAGTCTGGGGCAAGATAGAAAAAAACTGCTCAACCAATTTGATAGTTTACTTCTCAAGATTATTGAACAAATTAGTCGTTCAGAAGACGACATATCAAAGGCTCTTTCTCATATATTTGCAAATGCAGTTGCTCCTTCTTCCGAAGAATTGCAAAGGGCTAGGAATCGCAGGGAACTTGGTAACCCTCCAGGGAAAAAGACAGATCCACTGGGTGATCAACTCACCTGGGAGGAAATTCTTACCCACTTCAAGGGAAAGAAAAGATTGTGGATCATTTCCAGAGATAGTGACTACGATGCAGCCTATGGTAATCAGAGCTTTCTGAATTGTTTTCTGTACGACGAACTATGTCGGGTCACACCTGAACATGAAGTTTATATCTTTGAAGATCTAAGTAAGGGCCTACAGCATTTTGTTAAAACGACAGGGGTACGAGCTGAAAAGCAATTGACACCTGAAGAGACGCAAGAAATCGAAAAGGAAGAAAGGTCTCTGCCATCTCTATATCGGCAGAGTGAGGTGATGGGCAGAGTACTCGCCAACATCGACCTTGATGCTCTCAATCGTGCTGTAGAAAAACAGGGTGAAATGGCACGTCGCATGCTCGCCAATATTGACTTTGATGCTCTCAATCGTCTTGCGGAAAGGCAGCGTAAAGAAAATCTCCGCATGATAGCCAGATTAGGATTAGATGTTCCTGACCTAGCTACTGAAGAAGGCGAAAAAGAATGAAAAGATAAGTTTAACCTAATCAAAGTCGTAGACCCAAACTTCTTAGATCGGGTATTAGGGTAAGCATTGTCTAATCGGCAATATTTCTTAATCCTCAGCATCATCTGAAGTTCATATATAGCTCTTTTGATGAAAATCCTGTGAAATGTCCAAGGATACGTATCAGTCACAACATTTACTGGCAGGGGTACTTCGCTAACTTTTTTTGGCGTGAGCAATCGCTCAGATTAATGTTCAACAATCTTCTCAACCCCCACTGAAGGTTTCTATTGTGTCTATCAAGATTGAAAAAACAGCTTTTTCTTGGATATTATTGGGCATCGCTGCTCAGCCATTTTTATCATCGTCTGTTCAGGCGGCATCCTTTGGCTTTGGCGAGACTGCCGTTGAGACCATCAACTATCTGGCTGAAAATTTAAAAGGACGGAGTGTAGGTACCCAAAAGGAGGCCGAAACGGTTGCCTATCTTGTACAGCAGCTCAAGGGATTTGGGTATAAGCCTACCTTGCAGCCATTTAGCTATGAATGGCAAGGTGAGACACTAACTTCTTATAATATTTTGGCTGAGCGCACTGGCACCTCGGGTCAGCAAATTCTGTTAGGGGCGCACTACGACAATGCTCCTAGCAGCGCTACGCTAGATCGTACCAATCTGGAAGGCGTTAACGACAATGCTTCAGGTGTTGGTGTTTTGCTAGAACTGGCGCAGCGTCTGGAACCAGAAACTAACAACACAATCAAATTTATTTTTTTTGGAGCTGAAGAAATTGGGTTGGTTGGCTCGGAGTTTTATGCTAACAGCCTGAGTAAGCAAGAGATTGACGATACGTTACTGATGGCTAACCTCGATAGCTTGGTGGTAGGCGACAAGATGTACTTCAATGCGGGGCGTGGGGCCACAGAGAAACCTTCATGGTTCAGGTATCGAGATCTTGCCCTTGAAATTGCCGCCGAAAATGGCATTGCGGCAGAAAGTAATCCAGGGTTCAATGCCTTCTATCCAAAGGGGACCGGCTGCTGCAGTGATTTAGAATCGTTTGATTTTTTGATGCCCGTGTTGGCAGCTGAGGCGACGAACTGGGACATTGGTGCTCAAGATGGCTTTACTCAGACCTCTGATCCTAGGGTACCTAATGGGCGCACCTGGCATGACCCAGCCACTGATAATCGAAAGTTTATCAATACAATTTTTCCTGGTTTGATTGAGGAGCGCACGCGAAATTACACGCTAATCTTTGATGAATTTATTGATCGAGTAGATGCTGAATCGGTACCAGAGCCGATGAGTCTGTTGGGGTTTGCGACTCTGGGGGTCGGTGGTTTGTTGCTCAAGCGACACCAGGTCAAGGATAGTTGAAGAAGGCGCGTTAGCTGTTTAAGCATACAGTACGTTCCTGGATTGAACGAAGTCGAAAGTAGATATCGTCATTGAACTAACATAGATCGAGAAGAAAAGGCTTCTCTTAGAACATAGCCTGCACCTCGTATAGTGTGAATTAAGCGACTTTCACGATTGGCTTCTAGCTTTAATCTCAGGTAGCGAATGTAAACGTGCAATATATTGGTTTCCCCACCAAAGTCATAGCCCCAGACTTCTTGGATAATGCGATCGCACGACAAGACCTGTCGCGGGTGGGAAATCAGATAGACCAACAAACTAAATTCTTTGGGTGTTAGTTTGATCAAACGGTTTCCCCGATAGACTTCCCAGGTTCTCAAATCAATCTTTAAGTCCTGAAAGTTAAGAGTATCTCGCCTACCATGACCGTGGCGTCTGAGGTGTAACCGAATGCGGGCAACCAGTTCTTCAATGCTGGCAGGCCATCGCAAGTAGTCATCTGCACCAGAATCAAATGCGATCGCACAATGGTTAACACTACTCTCATCCAGCAAAATTATCGGCATTTCCTGCTGAGTTGAGCGCAATCGTCGACAAATTTCTAACCCTGATGCCCCTGACAATGCAAGATCTAAAATTGCTAAATCAGGCTGCCGTTCACGCAGTGCCATCAGGGCAGAGATACTATCGTCTACTATCCTCAATTGATAGCCTTCGTAGCGTAGTTCGGTTGTTATTAACGTCGTTAAAGACGAATGGTTAGAGGCTACTAAAATCTGAATTGCCATAGATTTAGGATGGGTTACGTCAACGAAAGATTGTTTCAACGAATTATTTCGACTCACTCTGCTAGCAGACCCATGACAAACGCCGAAATTAGCCATAGTCAATCATTGGCATAACCTCACTCCCCTTCAGAGCGATTAACATTGCCTGCCAGCACAGGTTCAGATCTCAAGTCGGCATATTCAACATTGAGATCAGGCTTAAGTTGTCGAGATTTTCGGTAAGTCATATCACTTAACAGACGCATGATGGCTGGAACTACCGTTGGCGTCAGAAACGTTGAAAGAGCCAGACCGCCAGTTAACGCGATTCCTAGCCCCTGGTAAAGCTCTGCCCCTTTACCAGGAAAAACAGCCAGCGGTAACATGCCTAGCACACTAGTGCCAGCCGACATAAAGATAGGACGCAACCGGTCGCGTACTGCATGGTAGAGCGCCTCATCTAGCCCACAGCATTCCATGTCTTGGAGTTGCAGAGCGCGATCTACCAAAAGAATCGCATTGTTGACAACCACCCCTGTGAGAATGACAAACCCTAACCCGGTAATCATGTCAAGGGGCACAACAATACCCGGAATCAGATTAGCGACAACCAAACTCAAGACAGCCCCCGTCATCCCCATGGGAACCGTCACCATAATCACCATGGGGTAAATCAACGACCGATACAGCGCCACCAATAACAAATAGGTGATCACCAGCGACAGGAGAAATGCCTTTCCTAGCTGCAACAAAGTTTCCGTCAACACATCGGCAGATCCGGCTAGCTCAGTTCGATAGCCTGCGGGCAAAGACGCTCGCAACGGTTCTAGGATGCCCTGCTCAGTTTGCTCCAACAGAGCACCTAGGGGAGCTTCTCGTGCCACACTAACTGTCAGTGTTACAGAACGCTCCAAATCTACGTGGTTAATGATGTCAGGCCCTGTAGTTTCGACCACATCGGCCACATCATCCAGCTGTAGTTGAAAGCCGCCGTCACTGAAAATCGCTAGCTGCCGCAGTTGCTCTGGCGATTCCACGAATGTATCCTGTAGCTCCACTGTCACATCGAGTTCGCGACGTCCATCCGAAAATTCAGAGGCGCGTACACCGCCAAGGGCTGCCTCAACCAGCGTTCCCAGCTCTAGTTCGGACAATCCTGCTTCAGCGAGCCGTTCTCGATTGGGAATCACCTGTAGTTCTGGTGCACCAGTGACAAAGTCCGAACGGACGTTTTGGATACCGGGGAGCGATCGCAACTGATTACTAACATCTTGTTGAAGTTGATTGAGTTGCTCTAGATCTGCCCCAATAATCTGGACTTCAAACTCTTTACCCGGATCACGAAATATGGGCACCCGTCGTGGCACCAGAAACCGATAGCCGGGATAGTTGACACTGACCTCCCGCATCCGATTGACCATATCGTCTAGATTCCCACCCGTAGCCTCATCTCGCTCAAGGAAGGCTGCGATCGCTTGTAATCCTGGACGATGCACATAGAGGGTGCGAAACACCCCCGGTTGTTCACTGGCAAACTGAAGAGGTTCTTCAGATAGGGCAACAGCTTCTGGGATGCTTGTTCCAGGAAAAGGAGCGGCCAGCCAAAGCACCAAGTTACGGTTGCCTTCTGGTAAATAATCCGCTGCTGGTAACAAGCGTGTAGTCATCACAAGCAAGCCAATCGGAATGGCCAAGACCACGAGACGTCGACCCTGACGACCTGCGCCTAAGGACCAACCAACCGTTGCTAGCAGACCTCGTTCCAGTCGACCTTGCAACCGACGGAACATGCCAGACGTCTTCGCTACCACTCGTTCAAACCAGTTACCCTGTCGATAAACTTGATCCAACAGCATTTGCTGAGCTTCAACCTGATTGAGAAACAGACCCGACAGCATGGGAACCAACGTCAGGGCAGCAAAAAGTGAAAACAGAACAGACGCTGACAAAGCCATGCCGATGTCAAAGAAAAGCTGTCCGGCTTCTCCGGTGACCAACACAATGGGAGCAAATACCGCAATTGTTGTCAGCGTTGAGGCCAGCATAGCCCCACCAACCTCTTGAGTGCCGTCAATCGCCGCCTGCACAGGTGACTTTTGCTGCTGCATATGAGTAAATACGCTCTCAAGCACCACAATGGCGTTATCCACCACCATCCCCACAGCAAAGGCTAATCCGGCCAGACTGATCACGTTGAGCGAGCGCCCCAGGGCCGCAAACACCATAAATACTGCAATTAAGGTAGTGGGAATGGTAATCGCAATTACCGCCACTGTGCGCAGCGACCCTAGAAAAAGGAGCAGCACCAACGATGCAAGAATGGCTCCGATGATCAAGTTACCTCGAACAAAAGAGATAGAGTCGTTAATGTAGTCATTTTCGTCATAGGGAATATCAAATACGATGCCCTCACCTTCACGATCAAAGCGTTCTTCAAGTTCAACCAAAGCTGTACGAATACCTTGAGAAATTTCGGGAACATTTCCGCCCACCTGGCGAATGATACCCACAGCAACTGTAGGTTCTCCATCCCGAATCAATGCCCGGTCTCGAATCCTACGTCCGAATTGCGCTCGAGCCACATCTCCTAAATAGACCGTTCCAGAAGGATCTCGCCGCAGGACAAACGTTTCCAACTGCGCAACATCATTGGAACGACTGACCGTACGCACACGATATTCCCGCCGCCCCACCACCAAGGGACCACTTCGAATATCTCGATTATTCTCTCGTAGTGTTTCCACCACATCTTCAATGGTGAGATTACGATCGGCCAGGGCGCGCGGATCAACAACCACCTCAACCTCACGCTCTCGTCCGCCTGAAATCTGAAATTGGCCCACCCCTTCTACCTGGCGAAATCGGGGGACCACAACATCATCCACTAAATCGCGGTAGCGATAATCATCCGACGTGAAACCCTCCTTAGGCGTCAGGATGACCCACATCATCGGGCTGCTGCTACTGCTCACCACTTCAACATCCGATTCATCCGCCTCAGAGGGCAGTGAACCAACCTGCTGGAGCTTACTCAGCACATCTACAAACCGCCCATCGACATCCACATCCCATTCAAATTCAAGATTGATGATGCTCAAACCCAAGCGGTTAATGCTAGTGATTTCTTGAACCCCTTCGACTTCCTCCATGCGTTCTTCGATGGGGCGTGTGACCAGTTCTTCTACTTCAGTAGGACTCGCCCCTGGATAGGGTGTTGTAATGGTAATCTCGGGGCGATCTCCGCCCGGCTGCAGCTCTAACGGTAATCTGAATAATGCCAAGGTGCCAAAAAGAGCGATTAGGCAAAAGAGAACGGCGGTTCCGTGTCGCCAGCGGACGGAGGTTTTGATGAGGTTCATGATTTTGGGGTTGGATATTAGGCGAGAATATTGGAGGTGGGTTTGTTATTGGTTATTGGGGATTGAAGCTTAGGCGGGGAGTTTCGGAGGTGGGTTTGTTATTGGTTATTGGTTATTGGTTATTGGGGGTTGGATTGGGGCATTTTGGGGTTGGAGAAGGTTTTGTTAAAATAACGAATAACAAATAACACCTACCCACCCTCTTCACCCACCGGTCGATCATCCGTAACATTTACCACTGCCCCATCCTGCAACCCCTCAGAACCCCGCATAACGATAGATTGACCGTCTTCAAGCTGATCAGAAGTAATAGCCACAGATGTCCCCATATCAGCCACAATTTCAACTTCGATGGCCTGTGCTTGGTCGTCGGTAATTGCAAAGACAATCCATTCTTCAGCCCTTTGAACCAGCGCATCACGGGAAAGGATAAAGCCGGAGGCGTTACTTGCTAGCTCTAGGGTGCCTTGGATGGCCATGCCGGGGAGTAAACCGGGGGGTGGGTCAGCTAGCTGGAGGCGGACTCGCTGGCGTCGTGAGGCTTCATCGGCGATGGGTATGATGCCTGCGATCGCAGCCTGCCCCTGCCACTCGGGTAGAGCACGGCTGGTGAGTTCAACAGTTAGCCCTGGCGTAATTTGACCCGCAAGATCTTCAGGAATTTCTAGAAAAATATCCAGGTCAGAACGGTTAATCATCGACAGAATTGGATCGCCGACCTCCAGGTAGTCGCCTATATTTGCCATGCGCTCCTCAACAGTTCCAGCCGTGGTTGCCTGAATTTGTGTGCGACTAAGTTCAAGCTGCGTTTGATCAACTGCGGCCTGACTGGCAGTAACAGTGGCACGCTGGGCGGCAATTTCTTCTGTAGTGGGGCCTGCAGTGGCTTCGGCAAGGACAGCAGCAGCTTCTAAACGCGACGACTGGGCATCGGCAACAGCAGTTCTGGCTTCGATTAGCGATCGCTGAGGTAGACCGCCCACAGTTACTAATTCTTGCGTTCGCTGCAGATTGTCTAAGGCTTCTGCTTCTCTGGCCTGAGCTGACTGCAATAGGGCTCGACGTTGTTCAATAATCTCGGGACGAGTGCCGACTTCTAACTCGGCTAGGTTGCTACGCTCAGAGGCGAGATTCGCCTGGGCTTGGGAAAGGGCTAGGCGTTGGTCAGAGTCATCGAGAACTGCCATTGTTGCACCTACGCTGATAGTGTCTCCAGGCTCAACCAAAATTTGTTGTACAACACCTGTGGTTTGCGATCGCACCGTCGCACTGGTTCTGGCCTCGACCTGACCAATCAGTTCAATCGACTGGATACCTTCTCCCGTAGTTAGTCTCGAAATTTCAACTGGTCGCGGCGGTGGCCCTTGGGCAAGAGTCTCTGGGGCAGTCGCTTCACTACTCCCCCGGTTAATTAACCAAACAGATCCACCCCCAATCAGGGTTCCTATTACCAACCAAAGGAGCCAATACTGCCAATAGCGACTCCTTGCATACCTTGCAGAACGGTCAACAGTCGCTGACTCAAAGTCCGAGGACATCATCGAACACCTCTATCAAAAACTGCGCGATAGATATAAGCTCCAGACTTCTAAAGCTTGCTATACAGTGTCATAGAGAAATCTCACAGAAAGATGATAGTCAAGGTTAGGAGAACCCTTCACAAGGTTTCTCTTCCATTATTTATTACCGATTTACTGCCGATCCAACTCTCTCATAGAGCTACAAACCTACTACAGCATTACCAGCTGTCAATCCATGAGAGATAGAACTGAAGGCGCATTCTAGGGAATTACGGTCCATAGCAATCCATCATCTATGCAATTGGATTAACCATCCGCCATACCGAAATTGATAGGTTGCTCAAAATATCTGCAGTAAACTTGCAGAAAATCATTTGAATGAATTTTTCAAATTAACTGGGGTGGTAGGATTCGAACCTACGAATGACGGGACCAAAACCCGCTGCCTTACCGCTTGGCCACACCCCAACGATGTGAGCTGATGCACAGTTCTATACAACCGCGATTACCAGCCTATGTATAGTAGCAGCTTTTAGTGTGGCAATGTCAATAACTGTATCGACTTTTTTTGGGCTGTAGTTAAACCATTGTCGTAACCACAGCCCGCTAGTGTCTGGGGAGAGGGTCTAAGGTGTGGCTAAAGACCGTCCGCGCCAGGTCCAACCCCAGCCAGTCTCGGTTTTAATGATGGAAGTAATTGCGATCGCAACCACAATCCCGCCACTCAACCACCCTAGCCACCAATAGCGAAACGGCTGATTAAAGACCCGCTGTGCTGCCCAGCGCATATACACCTGTAGTCCAATACTTAAACCGCCTAACCCGCTAACTAACCACCAGCCTGCACCGTCGCCGACCACTGCCCGCGATAGCCCAACGACGAATCCCAGCCAGGGCATCACAAAAATTAGACTGAGAGCAAAGGCAGAATAGAGGGTGCCACCCAGGTTGCGACCTCCTCCTTCATAGTAATTTTTAGTCCAACCTTCCCAAAGGGATACAAACGAGCGATACATGCGGACTTTAATCAGGTCGGTACTGAGCAAATAACGTAGTTTTAGACCACTGCCCTTAATCCGCTTAGCCAGCTCTACATCTTCTACGGTTTCAGTGGCAACTGCTTGGTGACCGCCAATTTGGTCATAGGCACTGCGGCGGAATAACATAAACGGCCCGGCAGCAAAGGCTGTTCCCATGTCCTTTGGATCATTCACCGCTTCAAAGTTAAAGCCAACGGCAATACAGCTCATCATCACTGGCTGCACCAGCCATTCAGCTAGGCAACCACAGATAATACCAGGGCCACAACTCAACAAATCAGCATCGTGTTTTTGGCAATCGACTAGCGCGGTGGCAATAGCATCAGGCTCAAGGCGCACATCTGCATCGATAAAAAGCACATAGTCACCAGTTGCTTTTTCCACAGCATTAGCACAGGCCCAGTTTTTGCCACGCCAGGAAATATCAGTCGGGCGAGGCGGCACCGTGAATACGTGCACTCGTTTGTCAGTCCGTGCAACTGTCGTCGCGAGTACCGCCGTATCATCGGTCGATTCATCGTCAGCCACAATGATCTGTAGATTGTCAGGGTTGGGTAAATGGCTGGCTAAAGCAGCATCCAGGCACTCGGTAATATTTACGCTTTCGTTATAGGCCGGAATAATGAGGGAAACGGTTGGCAGTGTTTCGGGAGCCGTCTGTAAATAGGGTAATCGAGGGGCTGTGGCTAACGATGCCTGTAGGCGACGATGGAAAATTGAGATCGCAACCATTGCCACCGCCAATGCTAAACTCCACAGTCCTATCCATATCCATTGCCCACTCATCATTGGCTCATCACCCCAAAAGCTCGCCATCTAAATGTAACGTACCGTAAAGCAATGTCTGACCTTAGACTGGGATAATGCTCTGGCCCTTCTATGTTTCTCCAATCCCTACATTTACGGCAGTTTCGCAACTACAGTGACCAAGCTGTTAAGTTTTTGGCACCCAAAACAATTTTGCTGGGAGAAAATGCCCAGGGTAAATCCAATTTACTAGAAGCAGTAGAGCTACTGGCGACGCTGAAGTCACATCGCACCAGTCGAGATCGCGACCTGATCCAAAACGGCACCACCACAGCTCAAATCCAGGTCAGCCTCAAGCGAGAATTAGGCCTATCATCCCTACAGCTCACCTTACGCAAGGGCAGTCGTCGAACCGCCATAATTAACGGCGAAACCCTACGGCGACAGCAGGATTTTCTGGGCAATCTCAACGCTGTGCAATTTTCTTGCCTGGACCTAGACCTGGTGCGAGGAGGCCCTGGTACCCGACGTACCTGGACCGACACATTACTGATGCAGTTGGAGCCGGTCTATGTTCACATCCTGCAACAGTACAATCAAGTGCTCAAACAGCGTAATGCCTTTATTAAACAACAGACAGCCGAGCCAGAGCATACGCCTCCGCTCGATCCAACTCAGCTTGCCCTGTGGGACGCGCAACTGGCTACCCTAGGAACCCGCGTCATTCGACGCCGGGCACGGATGCTACAAAGACTCATTCCCATTGCCCAAACCTGGCATCAGGCCATTAGCAACAGCACTGAACAACTAGAAATTCACTACAGTCCTAATGTAGATATAGACACCGACGATGTTAGCCAGATCCAACAAGCATTTCTAGAGAAGCTGCAGTCTCGTAGCATGGCTGAATATTATCAACGCACTACATTAGTCGGCCCCCATCGAGATGATATTAGCTTTTTGATCAACAACACCCCCGCTCGACAATATGGCTCTCAAGGACAACAACGCACCCTTGTGCTGGCGCTCAAACTCTCTGAGCTGCAGTTAATTGAAGATGTGATAGGCGAACCGCCATTGTTGCTACTGGATGATGTTCTAGCCGAGTTAGATTTGAATCGGCAAAATCATCTGCTCGACACAATTCAAGAACGTTTTCAAACCTTGATCACAACAACGCACTTGGGTTCTTTTGATGCCAAGTGGCTGACATCTTCACAAATTTTGCAAGTTAAGAATGGTTGTTTGTTGGCATCATGAATACTGCTAAAATCAGATACATCATATGTTTGCAAGTACGGAGTTTTGAATATCAAAACATCTTAATCAAAATTCTTTTGATAACTCCTTAATACAGGATTTTAGATTTATATTTTTCCGATTAATAACAAGAGATTTCCCTGGAAATCTTTGCATGATCTCTGAAAGGGAGACACAACGGCTAAAGCGTATCTAGGACAGCTTCTATAGCTCTTAACCCTCGTAAATGATACTCAATTTTGTTTCGGTCGAGTCTCATCAAAGCCTGAACTTGTTTGTGGCAACGGTGCCAAAAAGGAACCCAGCGATAAGCGGTTAATCCGACATGAAAAGCACTGTGTCGCTTTTGGTTAAGGCCTTGAGTTTCGGGTCTAGCAATATACTTTTGCAACGCCTTCTGTTTAAGCCGCTGTCCCTGAGTGGTCGCACAAGTATAGGCAATGGCGATTAAGAGCACCATGGTCATAAATCGCCTGCCCTCAACTCGCGTTTTTTCGAGGCAGTAGCCCCCTAATTTTAGGTCACGAAACAGTTCCTCTATGGAGAACCTCTTCTGATATCCTGAGATCGCCGCATCCAGGCTATCGAAGTTGGTGAGAATATACCAAGGTTCGTCAGGTGCAAAGCCCTGGTAACGTCGCTTCCATTTTCCCGCGACCTGAACCGGTCCAAACCCTTTGCTTTCGGTGACCGTAATTTGATTGAAAAAACAGCTCATTCCTGGTGTGAGTTCAAGCTCAGAGAGGGCTATCCAGTCATCATTATTGGACTGAATGTGGGTTGATTTCTTCTGCCGCAGACAAAAGTAACACTGCTGCTCACCCAGCCAACAGGCCAAGTCTACCGAGCAAAACTCTCGGTCACCGAGTACCACTACCTTGTAGTCTGAGAGTCTCGATAAGGCTACTCGCAGTACTTTACGCTGAGTCCTGAGGTTGCTATTACCCAGATTCTTTAGCCGTTGCCAATAGAGCGGAATGGCTCGGTTTCGCCAGATCAAACTCACCATCAACAAATTGATCTGCCCCCAACTTGTGCGGTCGATAGCCACGTACACGGTGCTACCTCTAGTCACCTGCTGATGCCTTAGGAAAACGGTGAATAGGCCCAGCCAGAGACGATTTACATCCATGGCACCCAGCATAAGGAACCGTTGTACTTTTTTCGCCGACTTTCAAATAGAATCGGCAGCGGCAGGGCCTCAGCTATGGTCTCTAGTCGCACATCACGGATCGTGTGCACGACCGTGACTAACAATGACAGTAACAACGACTGACGGGCACTGAGCTTCTTCTCTAGATAGCTTTGGTAGATTGACGGTATCATAGGTCGTGATAGGTCGTGTTCGTAAAACTAGCCTATCTTTTTTTATCTACCCATTCTTAACCACTGAAGTTATAGGCCTTTCAGCAGTTGTGTAACCCCGTCAG
>NZ_AWNH01000015.1 GCF_000482245.1 Leptolyngbya sp. Heron Island J
ACCTAATTTGACTGCTTCAATGCCCGCATAGCGACGACGATCTTTTTCTGACAGTGACTGGTAATAACGCTGCATCTGGACTTCGATTTCAGCAGAATAGGACACAAGCATTGGTTCTCTGAAACTACCTATTTTTTAGGCTATCCTACCTGTGCAAATGTGGATACTATAAAATCCTTATTCCTAATCTGACTGTTTAAGATGCCTTGGCCGCCTGAGTCCCCTTGTACTTCAAAAACTCAGCAAAATGAAGTACCGCTTCAAGTTTCTCTTCAGATAATTCTTCCATCAACGCCAACAACTCAGCCCTCACCCCTACCGTCTCACGAGCAGGCGTTACCAAATGAATCTGCTCAGGACTAACTGTTTCTACACCAATAGTCTCCATAAAGGCCTCTGGTTCATCAGCCGAGCTATCTACAAAATCACCACCCGGTTCAGCCGTCACCCAACGGCCAAACAGCTCTACCATGTAGGCTTCACCATTATTAAACACCTCGACAATCGCCCCAGCCGTACCCACAGGCGCAGTATTGCCATCTTCCAAGACAAGACTTTCCCTAAGTTTGACCGCATCAAATAACTGAAATTGACTCATAGTTGCCTCCCACAATATTTCGTTAGTGAAGCATCAGCTCGCGCCAGATTCAAAATCTAGCGCTAATCGAAGACTGTCTGCTAAAGCGAAAGGTCGGCTATGAAGCTGTGTATACAGGGCATTACTAACTTCGTCTCAAAATCTGTAACGTCTCCCCATTCTTCTAATTACCGAAGCTAGAGTAGGCCCATAAGCTCCTCAGGTATTCCCCATGCGTCACCTACCTACTCTGGTCCTCACCACCCTGCTCCTCAGCAGCCCCCTCCATCGCACCGTTGCTCAGCCCAATGCTGGCACCATCAGCTCTCCCGAAACCACAATTACCGAAACAGAGCGTTTACCCGATATCGTCAGCCAGCAAGTACACACCGACCTCGCCCAAATCCTCAGCTTTGTCTTCAAAAATAACATCACCATTGAAGACATCAGCATTGATCGCTACAGCCGCGAAACCTGGTCCGATAGCTGCTTAGGGCTAGGTGGCCCAGCCGAATCATGCCTGGCCACCCCGACCGAAGGCTGGCAGATAGAAGCCATCTATCAAGGCCAATCTTTCTTCTACCACACTGACCTCAGCGGCAACCAAATCCGCCGCTCCACCCTGGACAACAATCTGCCCTCTTCTCTCCAAACCCGACTTTTACAAACTGCTGAAGCCGCAGGATTTGGCGAAGACCTATCCATTGTTGAAGCTCAGCCCAAACTATGGGACAGCTGCTATGGTCTACCCACCACAGCCGATATCTGTAGCGCTATTGGAATTTACGGCTGGCAAGCTATTGTTACCGACGGTGACCATTATTGGATTTATCACACCGACAATCTTGGCAACACGATTCGGCTTAATGATATCGCTAGCACCAACACTGCTGTACCCACATTTATTAACGACGCTGAGTTTGAAGAACTGGGCAGCGAAACCACTTTTTATAGCAACGTGATGGGAGGCATTATCGGCTTAACCACGGTTTCTCGCTTAAACAACGATGGTGAACTGCTGGTCTATAGCCATAGCCCTGACCAACAGATTCACAACAGAAACACGGCTAACATCAGTCCGCAACAGCTTGATGGCTTCTACAATCAGCTCACAGAAAACAACTTTAATAGCTTTAATGGCCTGCTCTATTTACCTAAAGTAGATGCAGCAGACTACGGGATTGTTACCCTCACAAATGGAGCCAGCCAGGTAGCTTTTGCCGACTTTATCTTTAGCGATGTGCCTCCCCAACTCCAAACTGTTACCCAGGGCTGGGAAGCGCTCCAGGCAGAGACCAAACCCATGCCTACCATACCTGTGGCTGATAATTCCCAAACCGAGCTATCCGAGAATATCCAAACCCAGGTCCGCACCAACCTCGCTAATCACCTTGGCATCTCCGTCGACCAAATTACGATCCAGAGCTATAGTCGCCAAACCTGGTCCGATGGCTGCCTGGGCCTGGGGGGGCCTGCTGAGCTGTGTCTGGCCGCTCTTACCGAAGGCTGGCAAGTCGAAGCAGTCGATACTGATACTAATCAAACCTACGTTTACCGGACTAACCTAAACGGCGATCAAATTCGCCGTGAGCCGTAGTTTACATTTCACCAGCGGTTTATCATAAAGGAAAAATACCAAACCCTCATAACGCCTTCCTTATGGATGTAATGGAATTCTTCCAGCACAGTGCTGGGCAATGGCAATCGCAACGCACCACTCATCATTTACCGTTCCGCCGTGCAGAATTAGGCGGCTCTAATATTACGGTCGAAGCCCTCGACAAAGATAACGAAAAAATTATTGCCATTTGCGAACTCCACGAAATTGAACCGGCGCTGGCTGTCGGTGGTGCCTATGTGGCCTGGAATGGTGAAATGGCCTGGGACCGTGATGGCGAGGGCAACCATGAAGGGACAACTATTTTTGCGCTGGTTCCTGATGAGGATAATCCTCGCAAGGGTCGGCTGCTGCGGGAGCGGGGCTATGCGGAAATTGTGCCAGTAGTTGGCCGTTATGAAATGGATGATGAAGACGGTCTGGTGCTGGAAACTGAGTATGACACCATGAGTTCGGTAGAGCGGTTTTGGTTTGTGACACCGGATCTACGCATGCGGAGCAGCATTGTGAAACGCTTTGGTGGGTTTAATACGGCGTCGTTTTGTGCTGAAACTCGGGTGGTGGATGGCAAAGCGATCGCAGGAACGCCTTTGGAAGATACCGCAGCGGTTGAGGCATTTGATCAGACATCCCAGTTAGCGGCCATGGGTTGGTAGGAATAGTCTGTACGCCGTAGGGGCAGCCACAAGGGCAGCCCCTACAGGTGTTTATTTCTCCTTGGCCTTTTTCTCTGCTTTGGCCTTGGCTTCCAAGGTTTCTAACCGACTCTTTAGATCCCGGTTTAACTGCTTGAGTTCATCGAGATCTTTGCGGAGCTCATCGACGGCTTTATCTGCGCCAATTGCTTTGCGCACCTTGCCCATGGCTTCTTCGGCACGGCGTTTGACGCGTCCATCTGGACTTTGTTCGGCCAATCCTTGGAGGACTCGCACGGCACCGGAGACTTCCATTTGCCCCAGGGCCATAACGACAGCTACCTGGGTGAGGAAGAATTCTTCACGGGCGATGGCCTCCAGGCGATCCAGGATGCGATCGCACCCCACTTTACTCTGACCTGCCGCAATCTTCCCTAATGAGCGAATGGCATTGAGCCGCAGCGCCTGAGGTACGCCAATCTCGGTATAGGGTAGCAACAAATCTAAGGCGGCTTCTGAGGATTTGAATACGCTTAGACCTGCGATCGCGCCAGAGCGCACCACTTCATTCCAGCCTGCCCGCTCCTCCAACACCATTTTTAATAGCTTCAGAGTCTTTTTCTCTTTGCTTTTGCCATTGTCTAAAGTGCTAGAGCCTACTTTACCCAGGGCATTAACAGCCGCCCCTTCAACGTAGTAACTCTCATCACCGTTTTCAACAACAGATTTTAGAGCCTTGTAGCTGGCAGCTGTTTTCACCCCGGCCAGGGCATTAACAACCGCTCGTCGTACCTTGGGATGTTTGTCGTTTAAGCCTTTTAGCAGCCCCTCAACCGCTTGATCTAACTGAATCGTAGCTAACGCTTCTGCCACTTCTGCTCGCACAGCCCAAAAAGAGTCGTTAATCAGAGCCGCGCTCAGAGTTTCCACCGCTTCCAGCGTGCCTTTTTTTGCGATCGCTTTGGCCGCATACAAACGAGAGATTGGCTCCGGATCATACTTGAGCTGGGCCTGTAGTTCTTTTAACGGATACTCCAGTTTGACAGTTTTGAGCGTGTGGTTACCCACGTCAAAACTCATAAAGTCTGGCTTTTTCTGCAGTGGGAAATAGAACGCCTGCTGCCGCTCGTGAATTCTCACCGTTACGGTTTGCACATTGGCAGTGTCGTTCTCCACATAGCCAAATCCGATAGGAATCTGCAGGTCAAACAAACCCTCTTGGACCTGAGATTTGCCATCGGCCACCTGGGTCTGGGTCACCATTAACTTAACAAGATTGCTATCCCCATCCCAGCTATAGCTGACAGCATAATCGGGATGCCCACCGCGATAGACATACTGGTCAAACAGATAGCGCAGATTCTTGCCAGTGGCTTTGTCGATAGCCCGCAACACATCGACCGTTTCTACCGTGCTGTGGGCATTGTCAGTTAAAAGAGTTTTTAACGTCTTGGTAAACAGCTGATCCCCCAGGGCCTGACGGATCATGTGATAAACACAGGAGCCTTTTTCGTAAATGTGGCGGTCGTACAGCTCGATGGGCTCACGATAAATGTGGGTCACTAGCGGACGACGATAGCGGCTAGCATCTTCCGCAAGATAGGCACGGGCGTGGTTGAGGTGATAGTACATAGCCTCGTCACGACCGTAGGCTGCTTCTAGCCACAGCACTTCTGAATAGGTGGCCATGCCTTCTTTGACCCAGGCATGGGACCAGTGGTTAATTACAATCAGGTCGCCAAACCACTGGTGAGCCAGCTCATGGGCCACCAGGGTTTCAGAACGCAGGTTATCGATAGCGGCCCGTTGATCTAGCAGACAGCGATCGGTGAGTAATGTGGTAGTCGTATTCTCCATGCCGCCAAAGATGAAGTCGGCAGGGCAGGCCTGATCATAGTTGGAGAAAGGATAGTCGTAGCCAAATACCTGGCTAAATCGCTCCATCATCTGGGGCGTTTTGCCCATGGTCAGCTCGATTTGGTCCTTACGGCCTTTGGCCACGTAGTAGCGTACAGGACGTCCCCGCCACTCGTTTTCAATACTGTCATATTCACCAATGGCCAGGGTCATCAGATAGCTAGGGTGAACCTTATCCAGCTGCCAGTGATAGATTTTGGCCTTGCCGTCTTCTTCAGTGGAGACTAGTTCGCCATTGGATAGGGCAAAATACTTTTTCGGTACTCGCACCCGCACTTCAGACGTGGCTAGCTGGCCTGGATAGTCAAAGCAAGGGAACCAGAAGCGAGAGTCTTCATCTTCACCCTGGGTCCAGACCTGATAAGGCTTATCGGGATAGTGTTCGTCTGGGGCAATAAAGTAGATACCGCGCTGGGGTTCTTTAACAGCGTAGGCAATGGCCAGGGTAATGGGCTGACCTGCCAGGGTGGGCTTGCTGAGGTGAATATGAAGCTGTTCACCGTCGTAGTCAAAGCTCTGTTGTTCATTGCCAATGGTGATGGCATCAATGGACAGACTGACAGCATCCAGGGTCAAACTGTCTACACCGTTGCGCACTGGATTGAGACGAATCGTACAGGTACCCCGATAGCTTTTTTTAGGAATATCAAAGTCTAGATCCAGAGCAATGTGCTCAACTTGGCCAGGGCGATCAGGATTGTAATGGGGCGACGCACCAGGCAGCTCAAAAGACTTATGGCCGTTTTCATCGGCGTTGAAATAGGCAGCGACGGACATAGAAGATTTGTGGTGAGTTTGGGGTGATTTTGGCTATCTAGGTTAACGTTTTCTCAACGATTGCGCTGCCATGCTTTGGGATACTTAAAGTGGTACGCGTGCCCATCCTTCGATCCGTTGTTGTCTGCGTCGTTATCTAAATGAATGCTATTGCTTCTCGTTCGATTACTCGCCTGATTAATGGAGCTCTGGCGATTAAGCCGCTGGCCAACTTTGCTAAGGACCGGGCCAGGAACATGATGATTAAACGGGCGGAATCCATTGGGGTGTATTGGCTTGATGAGGTAGCTCAGCTTAGGGCTCGGGATGGCGATGCGGCGTTTAATCCGATTTGGGAACAGGAAAGAGCGGAAATTTGCGATCGCGCCCTCACCTATCCCAACTATTACCTCACCAGTTTCCACGCCTACGAAGAAGGCAATCTCGGCTGGGAACCCGCGCTAGAAGCCACCGTCGCCGCGAAAGCCGTCCATGCCCGACTATGGCCCGAAGGCGATGCCCGTGGCGATATCCGTCTGCGGCAAAGCTATCTAGATGTTTTACTAGAGCAGTTACCCCAAACCCCTGAAACCATCGTGGATTTAGGCTGCAGCACCGGCCTCAGCACCCATGCCCTGCAGCAGGCCTATCCCAAGGCCAAAATTATCGGCGTAGAACTGTCAGATTATTTTCTAACAGTGGCCAACTACCAAACCAACGTAGCGTTAGACAGTACACAGCTCACCAATAGCCCCCAATGGCTACACGCCGCCGCAGAAAATACGGGTCTTGCTGATAGCTCAGTGGATTTAGTGTCGGCGTCCTTACTATTCCACGAACTACCCACCTCAGCAGCCCTGGAGATCATCCGCGAAGCCTACCGCATCCTGCGTCCCGGCGGTCACTTCACCATCATGGAAATGAATCCTCAGTCAGAGGTCTACAAAAAACTGCCCGCCTATGTGCTGACGTTACTCAAAAGCACTGAACCCTATCTCGATCAATACTTTGCCTTAGATCTACATCAGGCTCTCATGGAGAGAGGGTTTTCTCAACCCAGCCAAGCTACCAACACATCCAGGCATCGCGTGGTCATCGCCCAAAAGCCTGCTTAGCTCAGGCTAGCAGCTCAGCATCTAACCGCAGCCGCCAGGTATCAGCGAATTCAAGGGCTGATGCCAATTTATCAGTCTAAAAATTGCTCACTTTTATTAATCACTTGTAACGTTCCCATTACACACCTTTAAGAAATCCAGCAGATAACAGGGGATCAATATTTTTATTCATACAGTGGTTAATTGAGGCCTGATGGTTGCTGCTTTTAGCAGCACCATGCGACAGCCGACCCCGTAAAGCCACATCGTCATCGTTGCTCCATAGCACTTGTGAAGGGAGCACTTGTAAAGGGTTCGAGAATACTCTGAGCGGTGTGGTCAATGCTATAAAAACTGGCCTTATGTCTATGGACTTTGCAACATTTCCTTGGTTAACCACCATCATTTTGCTGCCCATTGTGGCCGCATTGATCCTCCCCATCATTCCCGACAAGGATGGCAAAACGGTGCGGTGGTATTCCCTGATTGTCGGACTGATTGATTTTGCCCTGATTGTCACCGCTTTTGTCACTGTCTATGATCCCAGTAGCTCTGGGATGCAGCTAGTAGAAAGCTATAGCTGGGTACCTGCTCTCGACCTCAAGTGGTCCGTGGGTGTGGATGGTCTATCAATGCCGCTAGTTTTGTTAACTGGCTTTATCACCACACTAGCCACTCTGGCAGCCTGGCCGGTTACCCTCAAACCTAAACTTTTCTATTTTCTACTGCTGTCAATGTACGGGGCTCAAATTGCAGTCTTTGCCGTGCAGGACATGCTGCTCTTCTTCCTAGTATGGGAACTGGAGCTGATCCCGGTATATCTGCTGCTGTCAATCTGGGGGGGTAAGCGACGTCTTTATGCAGCGACTAAGTTTATTCTTTACACAGCGGGCGGCTCACTGTTTATCCTAGTGGCGGCCCTGGCTATGGCCTTCTACGGTGACACAGTCACCTTCGATATGCAGGCCCTGATGGCTAAGGAATTTCCTGTACGTCTGCAGCTCTGGCTATATACAGCATTTTTAGTGGCCTATGCGGTCAAACTACCGATCTTTCCACTACACACTTGGCTACCCGATGCCCATGGTGAAGCCACAGCCCCGGTACACATGCTGCTGGCAGGCATCCTGCTCAAGATGGGTGGCTATGCTCTGATCCGCATGAATGTAGAGATGCTGCCCGATGCCCATGCAATTGTGGCACCAGGGTTGATTCTCTTCGGAGTAATCAACATTATTTACGCTGCGTTGACCTCCTTTGCCCAACGCAACCTCAAACGAAAGATTGCCTACTCATCCATCTCCCACATGGGATTTGTGATTATCGGTATTGCATCGTTTACCAACCTGGGCATGAGTGGTGCAGTTTTGCAGATGGTATCCCACGGACTAATTGGAGCTAGCCTGTTCTTCCTGGTAGGAGCCACTTATGATCGCACCCACACTCTGGTTTTGCCAGAAATGGGCGGTGTTGGTACTAAGATGCCAAAAATCTTCGCGATGTTTACCGCCTGCTCCATGGCATCTCTAGCCCTTCCCGGCATGAGTGGATTTGTCGCCGAGCTCATGGTGTTTGTCGGCTTTGCCAACAGCGATGCTTACAGCTTTAATTTTAAGCTGGTCATGATTCTGCTGATGGCTGTGGGTGTTATTTTGACACCTATCTACCTGCTTTCCATGCTGCGGGAAATTTTCTTTGGCCCCGAGAATAAAGACCTAATTGAACATCAAGCATTAATTGATGCGGAACCCCGTGAGGTATTTATCGTCGCATGCTTGCTGGTGCCCATCGTTGGGTTTGGTCTTTATCCCAAGCTCCTCACCCAGGTCTACGATGCCAAGACCATACAGATCAGTGAAGAGTTGCGGACAGAGCTATTTGCCATTGCTGATAGCACCCCACCATTGCCAATTGGCACAATACCCACCACCAAAGCTCCAACTATTGCCAACTAGGCCTCGTTACTCTCTTACATAGATAGCAATGGTGCGTAAAGGGTGCATGTCGGATGACATGCACCCTTTTAGTGATGATATTCTTGTGGCCAGTTCCCTGGCGGCAGGTAACAGCAATGAGTTGAGTAGTAATACTAGTTACACCCTGGAATTCAATCATTACAATACGACCTTTGCATAAGGAAATTTGGCGTTGCTGCTCCTTGGGATGATTTCATCTACAAGCTGCAGGTAAATGGCATTGCTGCTAGATCGGTTGCATCTGCTCGCATCAGCGACGACGAAAATTTTCTTTGCTGATGCGAGCAGATTTACGGGCAACGGATGAATCCTGAACAATAATGTGTAGGCTAGATTCCTCTGCGATGGTGGGCCAGATTTTTGCCAGAACTGTCTAATCTGTGGATGATCCAACATGAACCACCGAGCTTATCGGTAATTGCCCCTTGACAAGCTCCAGTGGTTTTATTTATCTCTTAAGCACCCTTACATCCAGATCGTCCATTGAATTTGAATCGCTTTGCAGGTGTCATTAATTTTTTTTCGGTGCAAGATTGGGCACTGGAAGCTAGACTGCTGCGATGGTTAACAATGCTTTGGTTAACTATTGGCTTAGTGGTTTTGTTTTCAGCCTCCTTTCCAGTGGCTGATGCAGAAGTCGGTGATGGTGCTCGTTATTTCAAAGTTCAGATTTTATGGATTTTTGTGGGTTTGCTGATGTCTCGGTGGATTACACGTCATCCGCTGCGGCTGATTATGCAGTTCTCTGGATTAGGCCTGTTTGTGTGTTTGGGGCTCATCATCGCAACCCATATTCCTAGTATGGGGGTCACTGTCAATGGGGCCACCCGCTGGCTACCATTAGGGCCTTTCTTGATCCAGCCCTCCGAGCTGCTTAAGCCTTTTTTGATTCTGCAAAGTGCCAGATTGTTTGGCCAATGGCATCGGTTTCGCGTTAGTACCCGTTGGCTATGGCTTGGGGTATTTGCCATTTGTTTAATTGCGATTCTAATCCAACCGAATTTAAGTACAACTGCGGTCTGTGGGTTTACGCTTTGGCTGATTGCTTGGGCTTCGGGACGGCCTTACAAACATTTATTCATAACAGCTGGGGCTGGAGCACTAGCTGCCGTCATGAGTATTAGCATTAAGGCTTACCAACGTGAACGGATTATTTCGTTTCTTGATCCCTGGGCTCAGGCCAGCGATAACGGCTACCAGCTGGTGCAGAGTCTGTATGCTATTGGCTCGGGTGGCTTATGGGGTACTGGCTTTGGTATGGGTCAACAAAAGTTGGGGTATTTGCCGATTCAGTACACTGATTTTATTTTTTCGGTTTACGCTGAAGAATTTGGATTTGTTGGAGCAGTCATGTTGCTGCTGTTTCTAGCAGTTTTTAGTACCGTGGCACTACTGGTCGCGTTGAAGGCTAAGTCTTCGGTTAATCGTCTCATTGCCATTGGTTGCATGGTGCTATTGGTGGGACAGTCGCTGATTAATATTGGGGTGGCAACAGGATCTTTACCCACCACTGGACTACCGTTTCCAATGATGAGTTATGGCGGTAGCTCAATGATGTCGAGTTTGATCATTGCTGGCTTGTTAATTCGTGTTGCCCGTGAAGCGCATGAGGCAGATATTGTGGCAATGACTGAGCAACCTATGCGGCCCCGACGGCATCGACCGGGTAGCCGTCGTCGTCGTCATGAGCAACCACAACAAGAGGCTACTGCTGCTGAACACACCCCCGCCCAAAAGAAGAGGGTGCGCCGTCATACGCGTACTGGTATTCGGCCTGAAGTTACACTGGAACCAAAGCTGAGTCGTAAACCAAGCCGCAAGCGGAAACGAATACAAAGTCTTTAATGTTTCGATACAACTACAATTAGAGAGCTAGGGCCTTTTGACATGAGTTCAATGGGCTTTATGGGTTTGCTTAGCCGATTTTTTATGTGGGAAACGCTTCAGCTTAGTCTTTATAACCTGAGCCAGTTAGCCAATCAGTGGGTTGGTGCTCAGCTTGATCATCTTTCATTGGTCAGTATCTTGGTGATTGCTGCAGCCGGCTTACTGACTAGTCTGACCCCCTGTATGCTTTCTATGCTGCCGATTACAGTCGGTTACATGGGGAGTTATGAACTGGAAACTCGTTGGCAGGCTGTCGGGCAATCGAGTTGGTTTGCACTTGGGCTGGCGACTACCCTGGCCGGTCTAGGTATTGTGGCCAGTAGTTTGGGTTGGGTCTATGGTCAGGTGGGTGTGGGTTTACCGATTGTGGTGAGCGCGATCGCAATCATCATGGGGCTCAATCTGCTTGAAGCCCTCCCTTTACCGCCACTCCCCTCCTACACCGGCATGGGGTTTATGGAAAACAAGATGCCGCGATCGCTAAAGTCCTATTTATTAGGTCTGACCTTCGGCTTAGTAGCCTCCCCCTGCAGCACTCCCGTCCTAGCCACTCTGCTTGCCTGGGTAGGCCAAAAAGGCGATCCAATTCTTGGTAGCTCTCTACTGCTGGCCTATACTATCGGCTATGTTGCTCCCCTAGTGATTGCCGGTATTTTTACAGCTTCAATCAAAAAAATTCTGGCTATTCGCCAATGGTCGGGTTGGATTACCCCAACTAGTGGCGTTTTGTTAATCGGCTTTGGCGTCTTTTCGCTACTATCACGGTTTATGCCGGTTGCGTAAGGTGGACACTACCCATCCGTTGACCATTACAGATTTTTCCTATGCCTGCTGCCCTCAAACGCTACTTCAAAAAAGAACTGATTCCCCTACTTGCTGACCTGCGTCTTGCCATCGTTTTGCTGCTGGTCATTGCAGTATTCAGCATTCTAGGCACTGTCATTGAGCAAGGGCAGAGCTTGACCTTTTATCAAGAGAACTATCCAGAAGACCCAGCCCTATTTGGATTTCTTAGCTGGAAAGTATTACTCACAGCAGGCTTAGATCACGTATATCGCACCTGGTGGTACCTCTCACTGCTAATTCTGTTTGGTAGCAGCCTTACTGCCTGCACATTCACCCGACAAATCACAGCCCTACGCTGGTTTTCACGCACCTGGAACTTTTACAGCAAACCCCGCCAGTTTGAAAAAATGGCCCTCAGCACAGAACTAAGCCAGGGTGATCTTACCCAGCTTACTGAGCTGTTGGAAGCAAAACGCTACAAAACCTTCCACAAAGACGGCACCATGCTCTATGCCCATAAGGGTCTGGCCGGTCGTATCGGCCCCATTGTGGTTCATGCCAGCATGCTGATCATTTTGCTAGGGGCGATGTATGGGGCCATGACCGGGTTCTTTGCCCAGGAGATGGTACCCAGTGGCAACACCTTTACAGTTCAGAATATCTTTGACGCCGGTCCTTGGGCAGACCCTCAAATTCCCAGAGACTGGTCGGTGAAAGTCAACCGATTTTGGATCGACTACAGCCCTGAAGGACGAGTAGACCAGTTTTACTCAGACCTATCAGTTTTGAACGACCAGGGCGACGAGGTTAAGCGTAAAACTGTCTGGGTCAATGAGCCCCTGCGCTACCGCAACGTCACCATGTACCAGGCCGATTGGTCCATTGCTGGGGTACGGGTCAAAGTTAACAACAGCCCGATTTTACAATTACCTATGGCACCGCTTGAGACTGAAGACGGTGGCAAACTCTGGGGCACTTGGGTCCCCACCAAGCCAGATATGAGCAGTGGTGTCTCACTAATTGCCCAAGACCTACAGGGCACGTTGCTGGTCTACAGCGAACAGGGCGAACTGGTTTCTACCGTACGCGAAGGGATGTCGGTAGATGTCAACGGGGTAACACTATCCGTAGCTGAAATTATTGGTAGCACTGGACTACAAATCAAAGCAGACCCAGGCGTACCCATTGTCTATCTGGGGTTTGGATTGCTGATGCTGGGTGTGATCATGAGCTACGTTTCCCATTCCCAGGTATGGGCTTTACAAGATGGCAAGCAGCTTTATGTTGGCGGTCGTACTAACCGGGCTCAAGTTGTCTTTGAGCGAGAACTGGTGGCCCTACTGGACGACTTGAGCACTCAACAACCCGATACTGAACAGACCAAAGATTTAGTGCCTTCCTAGAGAGCGCCTAGCATGTGGCGACTGTCACATCCAGTTGTGGCGATGGTTTATGACGGTTAGCCTACAAACTCTATTTAGAACCGGGATACACCCGCACTATGGATTAGCCTTCATCATTAGGATACTCACAGGCAGCCGCTTAGGAGCAATGACAGGATGAAAACCCTTGCAAAATGGTCCATCAGTGAATATCACCAAATGGTCACAGCGGGCATTTTAGATAATCGCCAGGTTGAACTGCTAGCAGGGGAAATTATCGAGATGGCACCGGAAACACCGCTCCATTACAACGTGGCCAAGCGTGATTCTCGGTATTTAGAAACTTTACTTCAGAGCAAAGCCGACGTTCGGTTTAATGGCCCAATTACCTTGGAGAATTCCGAACCAGAACCCGATATCGCCATTGTCCGCTTACCAGAATCTGCCTACGACAATCGTCATCCCTATCCAGACGATATTTATTGGGTTGTTGAAGTCGCTAACTCTAGTTTGCAAAAAGATCTGACTGTTAAAGCTGAAGTATATGCTGCTGCGAAGATTCCTGAATATTGGGTATTGGACCTGGCAGCAAAGCAGCTTAGAGTTTTTCGCAATCCAACAGCAGACAAAGCTTATCAAACGGAAACTATTCACCAGTCGGGTGAGATTATACCTCTCGCATTTCCTGAGATTTTAGTCTCCGTTGCCAAGCTCTTGAGTTAGTTTGCTGACAAGCAATGCATCGTCTAAGGAAGCCAGGGATACTTGCTAAAATCTGGAGGACGCTTTTCAAGGAATGCCTGTTTCCCTTCAGCACCTTCTTCGGTCAAGTAGTAAAGCAACGTGGCATTACCTGCCAGCTCTTGCAAACCCGCCTGACCATCGCAGTCAGCATTAAACGCAGACTTAAGACAGCGAATAGCCGTGGGGCTTTTTTGTAGCACTTCCTGAGCCCATTGAATTCCTTCAGCCTCAAGCTGGTCAACAGGGACTACATGATTTACCAGACCCATATCTAGCGCCTGGCTCGCATCGTACTGCCGACAGAGAAACCAGATTTCTCGGGCTTTTTTCTGACCCACAATGCGAGCTAGGTAGCTGGCTCCAAAGCCCCCGTCAAAGCTGCCAACTTTGGGGCCAGTCTGACCAAAAATAGCGTTATCGGCAGCAATGGTCAGGTCGCAAATCAGATGGAGCACATGGCCACCCCCAATGGCGTACCCTGCCACCAGGGCGATCACCACCTTCGGCATCGACCGAATCAGACGCTGCAGATCCAGGACATTGAGACGAGGAATGCCATCGTCACCTACATAGCCTGCTTTGCCACGCACACTTTGATCACCCCCGGCACAAAATGCATATTTGCCATCTGTGTGAGGCCCTGCCCCAGTGAATAACACAACACCAATAGAGGTGTCTTCACGGGCATCACAAAACGCGTCATACAGTTCAAAGACAGTTTTGGGACGAAAGGCATTGCGCTTATGGGGACGATTGATGGTGATTTTCGCGATGCCGTTGGCTTTGTGATAAAAGATATCTTCGTAGGATTTGACCGATTGCCAATCGACTTGCATGGTGTATCTGTTGATTAGTGTGCATTAAAAACCACAGATATTATGTCAGTTTGGCGATCGCATCTAATCATTACAAGGCTGTTACAAAGCTATGACTCCACCGCCAAAGTCATGGCATCTACGGGAGAATAGTCGCTAGAGAGAAAGCAATTTTAATTTTTGACCGTTTACATCCATGGCGTACTACTGGTTTAAATCGTTTCATATCTTTGGTGTTGTGGCCTGGTTTGCAGGTCTTTTTTATCTGGCTCGGTTATTCATCTACCACGTTGAAGCGGACATGGAGATTGAACCTGCCCAAAGCATCTTGAAAAAGCAGTACAGCATTATGGAAAAACGGCTGTACAACATTATTACGACACCCGCTATGGTACTGACTGTGGCGATGGCCGCAGGGCTCTTGTACGTCATGCCCGAATATTTACACCAAGGTTGG
This sequence comes from Leptolyngbya sp. Heron Island J, assembly GCF_000482245.1. Lineage (GTDB taxonomy): Bacteria > Cyanobacteriota > Cyanobacteriia > Phormidesmidales > Phormidesmidaceae > Leptothoe. The sequence continues at coordinate 14,645 of NZ_AWNH01000015.1, forward strand.
ATGCATGCCAAGTTAGGGTTTGTTGGCCTACTATTGGCCTATCACGTTTACTGCGGTCGCTTGATCAAGCAGTTAGAGAATGGCGAGTGCAAGTGGAACAGTAAAACTCTACGGCTTTTTAATGAAGGCCCAACGTTGCTGCTAGTGGTTATTGTCATGCTGGTCATTTTCAAGGGTCAGTTTCCTACAAACGCAACCACATGGCTGATTGTGGGCTTAACGATCTCGTTTTTAGCAACTATCCAGCTTTATGCTCGCAAGCGTCGTCTAGACAAGGAACGAGAAGTGGCAGAGGCAGCTGGCAATGCAGAACAAGCACTGACCTCATAACCGTCGTTACAGCTCCTCCATCCAGCAACCGGCAAACTCAGATAAAGCAGTGGATAATCCTGAAACCAGTATCCACTGCTTATACCAACAACAACTTTCTGAACCTGAGCGCAGACTAGCCAACTATCGCAGCCTCTTTATCAGCCAGTGTCTGGCCAAGTCCGGGTAAAAACTTCTTCGCCATCGCTGGGCTTTCTTCAAGTAGGTAGTTTAAAAAGCTTTCAGCGACTACAGACAGCTGCTTACCAGCCAGGTGACCTACATACCACTGGCGAGGAATAGGGAAGCCCTGTACATCAAGAATGGCAAACTCACCCGTAGTTCCTTCGGAGATGATAGTGTGTTGGGATAGGACAGAAACCCCCAGTCCACCTGCAATACCTTGCTTAATCGCTTCGTTGCTACCGAGCTCTAAGCGAACTTTGACATCTATATTGTTCGCGGAGAAAAGTTTTTGTACCGCTTCACGAGTACCTGACCCTGGCTCACGCATAATAAAGGGCTCATTATTGAGAGCCTCAATCGGGATGTTTCTCTTCCCAGCCAAGGGGTGATCCGTCGGCGCAATTACCACCAGCGGATTATCTAAAAAGGGATAGGTTTTGAGGTCGGGCTGGCTGGGCAACTGACTAAAGATAAACAAATCATCGCGATTGTTCAGCATCCGCTCCTGGATGTTTTGATGATTGGTTACCTTGAGGGAAATATCGATGCCAGGATAACGTTTGCAGAATGGACCTAGCAGCCTTGGTACAAAGTATTTTGCTGTGGTGATGACGGCTATACTCAAGCGCCCCTGCTTCATGCCCTTGAGGTCGGCAATGGACATCTCAAACTGAGACAGACCTTGAAAAATTTCTTGACAGGTTTCCAGTAGTTTCTTACCGGCTTGAGTTAGGTATAACCGCTTACCAATTTGTTCAAATAAGGGCAGTCCTACAGCTTTTGTAAGCTGCTTGACTTGTATCGATACAGTCGGCTGGGTTAAATAGAGTTCTTCAGCTGCACGGGTAAAACTACCGTGGCGCGCAGTGGCTTCAAATACTTTGAGCTGATGGAGCGTCGCATGAATCACGGTCTGAATCCTCGTTGCAGTTAGTGATAATCAATCGTAACGTATCGTTCGATAGAGTCTATTCTATCAAAGAAACCTATTTGAGTGGTATTTTTCTATGAATCCCCAGATTAGTCGGTTGCAGGAATTGGCGGGGCTCTTTTTAAAGTTGGGGGCGATTGGTTTCGGTGGGCCCCAAGCTCACATTGCCATGATTAACGATGAAGCTGTGGAGCATCGGGGCTGGTTGGATGCTGATGAGTTTAGCGATGGTCTTGCAGTATGTGAGATGTTGCCAGGGCCAGCCTCTACGCAGATGGGCATTTACACTGGCTATGTTTACGGGGGTTGGCTGGGGGCCTTGGTAGCTGGTTTAGCCTTTATTACACCTGCATTTTTTATTGTGGTGGGTCTGAGCTGGGTATATTTTCAGTTTCAGCAGCTACCTCAGCTAATTGCTTTATTTTTTGGCCTGTCACCTGTGATGATCGCCATCATTCTAGGGTTTTGCTACAAGTTGGGCCGTAAATCTATTCGCAATTGGATAGGAATTACCATAGCTGTTTTAGCTTTTTTAGCCAGTGCGTTTAGTGACTTGAGCACACCCATTTTATTTTTGCTAGCAGGATTTTTGGGTATGGGGCTTTATGGTCCTAAAGGGTTACGTCTCAATAGCTTTATGCCGCTTGGAGTCCTAGCAACATTGCAGCAGACAAGCTTTTGGGGGACCGAACGCTTATCAGAATATGGCTGGCCTCTATTTACGTTCTTCTTAAAGGTAGGCACGTTTATTTTTGGCGGTGGGTTGGTGATCATCCCACTACTGGAGTTTGAGGTGGTAGAACAGCTAGGCTGGCTGTCTACTGCCGACTTTATCAATGGCGTCGCCATCGGACAGCTCAGTCCGGGGCCAGTAGTACTCACAGCAGCATTTGTTGGCTACAAAATGGCTGGATTTTTCGGGGCCCTGATTTCGGCTATAGGCATTTTTACGCCGTCGTTTCTATTTATTATGTTGGCAGCGCCCGTGTTGGTTCGACTGCGTCGCAACCCTTGGGTACAGGGGTTTCTAAAGGGTATTAAACCGGCAGTAGTCGGGGCAATTATGGCAGCTGCAGTACCGTTGGGACAAACGGCTTTTGGGCGGGAAACGTGGGCTTTGTCAGTCTTAGCGGTAATTATCGCGATCGCATCTCTGACTGCCATCATCCGCTTTAAGGTAACCGCCTGGAAGCTCATTCTTGGCGGTGCCATCCTTGGTTTAGTCGGGTATCCACTCTTATCTTAGAAGGCACTGCTTAGGCTCCAGTTTTGAGGTTTATGGCTTGAATTTTGAGTTATTTCGGTTAAAACGCTTTACACAGTCCGGAAAGCGTTAAGGTGTAAAACTCATTATTCAGAACTCCAAACTTTTCGCCCCAAAGTGCTCCCTACCATGCATCTCCAATCGCATCACCGCATCGCTATTCTGCTTCACAACGGGATTACTGGAACTAAAGGTAAAACCGGGCTGGCACTGCTACGGTACAGCCAAAATCCCATCGCCGTCGTCATTGACGAAACATGTGCTGGTCGATCGCTTCAGGACCTGACCGGCATTGATCGAAATGTGCCAATTGTGGCGACGATGGCAGATGCTTTGGACTATGGGCCAGATGTGCTGGCAATTGGTTTAGCTCCATCTGGGGGCCGCTTGCCAGCTCCATGGATAGAAGATGTCAGGGTGGCGATCGCAGCAGGTCTCAATATCATGAATGGCCTGCATACCTACTTTAATGATGATCCCAGCCTTACCCAGCACATTGACTCCGATCGTTATCCCAACCAATGGATTTGGGATATGCGCCAGGAACCCGGTGGGCTCACGGTGGGCTCTGGCCAGGCCCGTCACCTTAACTGTCGTCGGGTATTAGCCGTCGGCACCGACATGGCGGTGGGCAAAATGTCTACCTGCATTGAGCTGAATCGCGCTACTCAGACTCGGGGACTGCGATCGCAATTGATTGCTACAGGACAGACCGCTCTAATGCTGGGATCACCCGGTATCGCACTGGATGCCGTGCGGGTAGATTTTGCAGCTGGAGCCGTTGAGCAAACAGTCCTTACCCATGGAGAAGACAAGGATGTGCTCTATGTAGAAGGTCAAGGGTCTCTACTAAACCCGGCCTCAACCGCTACATTACCTCTTATGCGTGGGTCTCAGCCTACCCATCTTGTACTGGTACACAAAGTCAACCTGGAGCGTATTCAACACTTTCCAGACTTTAGTATCCCTCCAATTCAGGAGGTGCTTAACTTATATCAAACCGTAGCCACCGCAGGAGGGACATTCACCTCTCCTCATATTGCCGGCATTGCTCTAAATACCTTTGGTGTGGATGAAGATGAGGCCAGAGATGCGATCTCTAATCTCACAAAAATCACAGGTCTTCCCTGTACAGACGTTGTCCGATTTAACCCAGCCCCAATTTTAGATGCAATCTTAAATACCTAACGATCTAGTATCTGGCTTTAGAACTTAAATAGAAGATTTCTGAAGTTACTTCTTCCTTAAACGATAGGTAATACGCCCCTTAGTCAAGTCATAGGGAGTCAATTCCACCTTGACTCGATCTCCGGGCAAAATCTTGATGTAATTACGACGGATTTTTCCAGAAATATGGGCCAAGACGTTAAACCCATTATCTAAATCAACCCGAAACATAGCATTGGGAAGAGATTCGGTAACAGTCCCTTCCATTTCAATTAAATCCTGCTTAGACAAGTAGCTATTCCTCAATTCAATAAACAAGCAAACACGAAGCGGACGGACCCTAACCGTCCCCCCGCTTCCAAGCAGCAGTCCCAACACTTTAGGTCTACTTTTACCCCATTAGCATCATCGAAAGTCTTCAAGGCTGTTCCTAACTCTAGCTAACGGGGTCAACGTTATAAGAGTAACAAACGATACTCCTAATGCCATGGAACAGTCCCCTGTAAATAACTTTCAAAACCCACAACCAGAATCAGTTGGTAGTTAGCATCTGTTCTATGCTTGCAAAACCTGCGTCAAGTCAGATGCTACCGAATCCATAGGCTGGTGGCCATTAATTGATACCAGCTGCTGGCGACTTCTAAAGAACTCAATCAAAGGTTCCGTCTGCTGACGATAAACCTCCAATCGATGACGAATCACCTCTTCATTATCATCCTTACGACCACGTGCCAGTAGTCGCGATATGAGTACCTTATCCGGTACTTCCAAATTCAGCACACACTCGCAAGGCTGCTCAATCTCTGCCAGTAGCTTATCTAAAAAATTTGCCTGACTAACATTACGAGGAAATCCATCTAAAATCCAACCCTTATCAGCATCTTTTTGACCTAAACGCTCACGGATGAGATCCAGAATTAAATCATCGGGAACTAGTTCTCCCGCATTCATGTAAGATTCTGCTTTCGTTCCCAGATCAGTTTTATCGGCAACTGCTGAACGTAAAATGTCGCCAGTTGAAATGTGGGGAACCTCAAAATCCTTAGACAAAACTGCGGCTTGAGTCCCCTTACCGGCCCCAGGAGGCCCCAAAAAAATTACTCTTATCACTACTTTTTCACCATGCCTTCGTAACGTTGAGAAATCACATAGGTTTGAATTTGCTTCGCTGTGTCAATGGCAACACCCACCAAAATCAGCAAAGACGTAGCACCTAAGCCTTGGAAAACAGTTACGCGCAAACCACTTTCCACCATACTTGGCACTACAGCAACTACTCCAAGAAACAAAGCCCCTAAGAAAGTTAGTCGATTCAATACCTTACCAATGAAATCACTGGTGGCTTTTCCAGGCCGAATTCCTGGGATACTTGCTCCCATTTTTTTCAAATTTCGTGACATATCCTCAGGATCTACAACCAGCGACGCATAGAAGTAGCTGAAGAAAAGAATCATTACTAGATACATCAAGTTGTACGGAATCGAACCTGGACTCAAAAACCGGTTCACGAAATCCGAAACACCTGGATTAGCCAAAGTAGTCGCAATGTAAGGAGCTGCCTGCAAAGGCAAAACCAGGATAGCCGAGGCAAAAATGATCGGCATCACTCCACCCTGATTAAGTCGCAAGGGCAAATAATTACTCTTCTCCAGATAAAGCTTACGACCTACCTGACGTCGTGCCGATACAATCGGAATCCGACGCATGCCCTCTTGAACGAACACAATCCCCACAATCATGGCCAAGTAGACCAGGCTAACAATAATAATGCCTGCCACATCTTGCCGAGATGATGTAGGTGATTGAGCTACCGTAACAGCGCTGTTTAGGAGACGGGGCAGAGATGACACAATGTTCAGAAAAATCAGCAATGACGCACCATTACCAACACCACGCTCGGTGATTAACTCACCTACCCACATGACAAACATTGACCCCGCCGTCAGAGCGACTGCAGTTTCAACAACAAATGGAATACCAGGTTGATTTGCGAAGGGGCTCAGTAAAAAGCTAGCCAACAAGGTACTCTGCAAAACTGCCCAACCCACTGCTACATAGCGAGTAATTTGAGAAATTTTTCGACGCCCAGCTTCACCCTCATTTTTTTGGAGATCTTCCAGCTGAGGAATTGCGGCTGTCAGCAACTGCATGATGATGGAGGCATTGATGTAAGGCAAAATGCCCAGTGCAAAAATACCCAGCAGGGACAAGCCACCACCCACAAAGATGTCTAAAAAGCCCAGAAGACCTCCAGCATCAACCTGTTGTGAGAACGCAACACGATCAATCCCTGGCACAGGAATATACATTCCCAAGCGTACCAGCACCAATAACCCTAAAGTCACCAACAAACGTCCACGCAGACCAGCAGCCTGAGCCATCTGCAAGAAAGTTTCTTGGGCGGTGGGTGTCTTTCCTCGACTGACAACCATAATTTTAGATTCTATCTACACGTAAGCTGCACCCAGGCCAAAACCAAGGCACAGCCAATTGGGATATATGCTTATTCTAAAGGCTTACGCCACGATTTCACAGGTGCCGCCAGCTGCCTCGATTTTAGCTTTGGCACTTTGTGTAAATGCCGCTGCTTTCACTGTCAAAGCAACACTTAGCTCACCATTACCCAAAATCTTCAGAGGTCCGTCATTAGATGTAATGATGCCAGCCTCCAGCAAAGATTCCATAGTAACTTCCGAGCCAGCAGACAGCTCAGCCAGCCGTGACACATTGAGGATAGTGAAGACCTTCTGATTAACAATAGGAAAGTGCTTCAATTTTGGAATTCGGCGATACAACGGCAGCTGACCACCCTCAAATCCAGGTCGTGTAGGACGTCCCGAACGAGCTTTTTGGCCACGCATACCAAAGCCGCAGGTAGCACCCTGTCCTGCTGCAATTCCACGGCCCAAACGTCGACGCCGACGCCTGGAACCGGCTTTTGGCTGAACATCCTCTAGTCTCATGGTTCTAAATCCCAACAAATTCAACTATTTCAGACTTAAGCGTAGAGCTTCTCAAGGGAAACGCCCCGCTCTTTAGCAACCTCAGAAAAGGTTCTCAAGGAAGCCAGTGCATCAGCGGCTGCACGAGCATTATTAAGCTGGTTACCAGAACCCAGCTGCTTAGCTAAAACGTTTCGTACACCTGCCAGTTCAAGCACAGTACGTACCGCACCACCAGCGATTACACCAGTACCAGGGGCTGCCGGACGCATAAAGACACGAGCACCACCGGCCTCACCAATAGCAGGATGAGGAAGGGAATAAGCCTTGTTTAGTGGTACATCCACAAGATTTTTTTTGCCATCAGCTACGCCTTTTTTAACGGCACCAATGACATCACTTGCCTTACCAACACCCACACCAACTTGGCCTTTTTCATTGCCAATCACGACAATGGCGCGAAAGCTCAGCTTCTTACCACCTTTAACCACCTTAGTCACGCGGCGGATTTGCACCACTCTTTCCTGCCACTCTGACTCTTTTTCCTTGCCCTTGTTACTTTTGCGACGTTCCTTTGCCATGATTCAACCTTTGTAGAAGTCTTAGAAATCCAACCCAGCTTCACGAGCAGCCTCTGCCAGGGCCGCTACTCGACCGTGATAAAGCTTACCACCACGATCAAAAACGACCTGCTTAACCCCCTTGGCCAAGGAACGCTCAGCAATAAGCTTACCCACTTGCGCTGAAGCATCTTTTGTAGAACTACTGTCTTCGCCTTTTAAATCGGCATCTAAAGTAGACGCAGCCGCCAAAGTGTGGTGTTTATAGTCATCAATGACTTGAGCATAGATATGATTGTTAGAGCGATACACCGCTAGACGAGGCCGCTCAGCCGTGCCTTTAACTCGACGACGGATACGTGAGTGGCGACGGCGGGTAGATTGTTTACGCGTAGCTTTCATAACTCAATTACTTCCCTGCTTTACCAGCCTTACGTCTAACCATCTCACCGGAGTATCGCACTCCTTTACCCTTATATGGCTCAGGAGGACGAGCATCACGAATTTTGGCAGCAACGGTTCCTACTAATTCCTTATCAATTCCAGAAACAGTCACGTTGGTGTTGCTTTCTACTTTAAACTCAATGCCTGCTGGCGGTTCAAACTCAACCGGATGGCTATAGCCCAGGTTCATGGTTAATGTCTTGCCTTTAACAGCAGCTCGATAACCCACGCCCTTGATTTCCAGACGCTTCTCAAACCCTTTAGACACACCTTCCACCATGTTGGCAATTAGAGTGCGTGATAAACCATGACGAGCACGGGCTGTCCGTGAATCATCTTGGCGAGTCACAACAACTTGCTCACCCTCTTGAGCAATGTTGACTTCCCCAGGGAGGACACGAGATAGCTCTCCCTTTGGACCTTTGACGACTACTGATTGAGCATCAATAGACACAGTTACACCTGAAGGTACAGGTACCGGCTTTTTACCAATCCGAGACATTTTAATCTTCCCTAACGCCAGCAGCGGCCATGATAACAACTAATACAAGTAAGGCAACACGTTACCAGATATAACAGAGCACTTCTCCGCCAACGCCCTGACTGCGGGCAGCTCTGTCAGTCATGATGCCACTTGAGGTAGAAACAATGGCAATACCGATACCTCCCAAGACGCGAGGTAAGTCCTTACAGCTTGAATAGACTCGCAAACCTGGTTTACTGACGCGAGTCAGGTTGCGAATGATCGGCTGCTGCATCTTGCCTTTATACCTCAGGCTCACGGTCATCATTCGTGCTACCCCTTCAGTTGACTCCGAGGTATCACCAATAAAGCCTTCTTCTTGAAGCACCTTGGCGATATTACGGGTAACTTTGGTAGATGGAATTTGGACAGTCCTATGCCGCGCAAGATTTGCATTTCGAATGCGCGTCAGCATGTCTGAAATCGTATCGTTAGACGCCATATTTCTCTCTCGTATAAACCTCAGCTATCCCGGAACGGCATTCCCAACTCTTTTAGAAGAGCACGCCCTTCCTCATCAGTCTTGGCATTGGTCACGATAGTGATGTCCATGCCACGAATCTGATCAACGCCGTCGTAATCAACCTCGGGGAAAATCAACTGCTCACGCAGTCCCAGGGTGTAATTTCCCCGACCATCAAAACTCTTAGGGCTTACACCGCGAAAGTCACGAATACGGGGTAAAACCAAATTAATTAGACGATTTAAGAATGCATACATTCGCTCAGAACGCAGGGTCACCATCACCCCAACCGGCATACCTTGACGAATCTTAAATCCAGCAATTGCTTTTTTTGCTCGAGTAATTACCGGTCGCTGACCAGTGATTACACCTACCTCACTCACTGACGCTTCTAGAGCCTTAGCATTTTGTGAAGCTTCACCTAACCCGCGGTTCACAGTTATCTTGAGGACTTTGGGTACTTGATGGACATTCTTGTACTCAAATTGCTCCATAAGTTTAGGAACAACTTTCGTATTATAAAAATCCTTTAGCTGTTCAGCCATTTTCACGTTCCTTTCCCTGGGCTTGGTCAGGGACAAATAGTAAGCTAATCAATGATTTCGCCCGTCTTCTTCAAAATTCGGACTTTACGACCATCTTCGGTAAAGGTATGGCCAACGCGACTGGCTACTTTTTCCTTTTCGGAATAGAGCATCACGTTGGAACTATGAACCGGAAACTCAGACGTAACAATCTGACCAGATTCTCCTTCCTGACGAGGCTTTACGTGCTTCGTACAGATGTTGACACCCTCAACAATCACTTGGCTTTTCTTGGGAAAGACAGCTGTAACTTCGCCAACTTTACCCTTATCTTTACCAGTGATCACCTGTACGGTATCGCCCTTCTTGATGTGCATTTTATGACGCACAGATTGTTTGCTAGCCACTACAGTACCTCCGGTGCTAGTGAAACAATTTTGGTAAAGTTGCGATCGCGAAGTTCACGAGCAACAGGTCCAAAAACTCGGGTCCCCTTAGGATTATTATCGTTATTGATTAACACAGCAGCATTATCATCAAAACGAATACTCATACCGCTACTGCGGCGAAGGTTCTTTTTGGTACGCACCACAACAGCCCGCACAACATCAGACTTCTTCACACCCATGTTGGGCAGCGCATCTTTAACCACCGCGATAATGACATCGCCCACACTAGCGTAGCGACGATTACCGCCTAAAACGCGGATACACATTAGCTTACGTGCACCACTGTTATCCGCCACATTCAGATATGTTTCCTGCTGAATCATTGATTGGCTCCACTACACTTTTTCAGAACGGCCTACAATATCGGCAACAACCCAGCACTTAGTCCGACTTAGGGGACGAGTTTCACGAATGCGCACAATATCCCCGGCCTTACACTCGTTAGAGTCGTCGTGGGCCTTGTACTTCTTAGTACGGACGACAATTTTTTGATACTTAGGGTGGGGGACACGATTTTCGACAGCTACTACTACTGTCTTGTCCATCTTGTCGCTAACAACTCGCCCCGTTAGTTCCTTAGCTGCCATAACTGTTTAACTCCTACTGCTCGCTACTTACTGCCGCATCATCGCCGGTTACACCACCACCAGCTAATTGACGCTCACGCTCGATAGTCATCAGCTGAGCCAACTTACGGCGAGCATGCTTAAACTGATGAAACCCGGTTTCCATTTGCCGAGTAGCCTGTTGAAACCGCAAATCAAACAATTCACGCTTGATACCAGCGATTTCAGCAGCCAGCTCTTCATCGCTGAGTTTTCTTAACTCTTTAGCCTTAGAAAGCGCCATTACTTAACCCTCCAATCCTTCACGGGCAACAAATTTTGTCTTAAATGGCAGCTTGAAGGAAGCCAAACGCATTGCCTCACGAGCAATTTCCTCAGGCACACCTGTAATTTCAAAAACAATCCGACCAGGTTTGATCACAGCAACCCAGAATTCCGGATTACCTTTACCAGAACCCATACGAGTTTCAGCCGGACGCATTGTCACAGGCTTATCTGGGAAAACACGAATCCAGATTTTGCCGCCACGCTTTACATAACGGGTCATTGCACGACGAGCAGCCTCAATTTGCCGAGAGGTCATCCAGGAACACTCAGTAGCCTGGAGAGCATAATCACCGAAGTTGATTGTGCTACCTCGGTGGGCCATACCGCGCATACGCCCGCGATGCTGTTTACGAAATTTTGTTCTTCTAGGACTCAGCATGATGCTTAAACAGGCTAAACAGCTAAAGAGAAATAATTATGAATCGTTAGAACGATCCTCGAACTGCTGACGGCGACGTGGCTGACGACGACGTGGCTGATTATTAGCAGGCTGAGGAGTATCTTCCTGACCAGGAATAATTTCACCCTTGAAAACCCAGACTTTAATTCCTAAGATTCCATAAGTAGTCTGAGCTGTTTTATAGGCGTAGTCGATATTTGCACGAAGGGTATGTAATGGCACACGACCTTCACGCGTCCACTCAGTACGAGCGATCTCAGCACCATTCAGGCGACCACTAACTTGAATCTTGATACCTTCAACACCTGCACGCTGTGCACGCTGAATCGTCTGTCGAACAACTCGACGGAAAGATACGCGACGTTCTAACTGTTGAGTAATGTATTCAGCAATCAGAGCTGCTTCAGCATCAACACGAGCAACTTCAATTACATTGATCCGAATCTGACGGGTATTGTCTTTGAGCTTTTTCTGCAATCCAGCTCGTAATGATTCAATACCAGTACCACCACGCCCTACGACAACACCGGGCCGAGCAGTGTACACTTCTAAATCAATCTGGTCAGCCTTGCGAGCAATCTTAATGTCAGAAATACCAGCATTATTGAGAGTTTTCTCAATAAACTGACGAATGACATGGTCCTCTTCAAGCTGAGCCGGGTATTGCTTTGAATCGGCATACCAACAAGATGCATGTTCCTTAGTAATACCAAGCCGAAAGCCAATTGGGTGAATTTTCTGTCCCACAGATCCTTCCTTATACAGAGCTAACAGTTAAAAACAATCGACCTTAACTAGCGGAGCCAGGAGCTACAGCGATTGTGATGTGACAAGTTGGTTTTCTAATTTGATAAGCACGCCCCTGGGCTCTAGGGCGATAACGCTTCAGCACAGGACCTTGATCAGCAAAAGCCTCACTAATGTAAAGATCGACAGGATCCATGCCGTTGTTATGTTCAGCATTAGCAACAGCAGAACGAAGGACCTTAAGAATAGGCTCACAAGCTCTGTAAGGCATAAATTCAAGAATAATTAATGCCTCACGGTAAGAAAGACCACGAATTTGGTCCAACACTCGACGCACCTTGTGGGGAGACATCCGAATGTAGCGAGCGACAGACTTAACTTGATTACTACTATCGATTTCAACCATGGCTAACCTCCCTAGCGTCGTGCCTTCTTATCACTCTTGACATGCCCACGAAACGTGCGTGTGGGAGCAAATTCACCTAGCTTGTGCCCTACCATCTGTTCACTCACGTACACTGGCACATGTTGCCGACCATTGTGGACAGCAATGGTATGACCAATCATCTGAGGGATGATAGTAGAAGCACGAGACCAGGTTTTAATTACCTGCTTGTCTCCTTTGACATTGAGCTTTTCAATCTTTTTGAGCAAGTGATCTGCTACAAAAGGACCTTTTTTGAGAGAGCGAGCCATAGTTTCGCCAGCCTAAAAACAATCGGTTGAATAACAAAAAGAACTATCGATACCTTGTCGAGCCCAAACTATTGGACAGACATCTATGAATCACGACCACCGCGACCACGTTTAGAAGAGCGACGACGGCGACGCACAATCAAAGATGTACTGGCTTTTTTCTTGTCACGCGTCTTGTAACCCAGTGCTGGCTTACCCCAAGGAGTCACAGGGCCACTACGACCAATTGGAGCCCGTCCTTCACCACCACCGTGGGGGTGATCAACCGGGTTCATTACACTACCCCGAACTTCTGGACGTCTTCCTAACCAGCGTTTGCGTCCAGCCTTACCAAGGGTGACGTTGCGAGCTTCCACATTGCCCACTTGACCGATCGTGGCATAGCACTCGCGGCGAACCATACGCACCTCACTCGAAGGCAATTTGAGTGTGACATAACCACCCTCTTTTGCCATCACCTGGGCAGAAGCACCAGCAGCACGAACAATCTGACCACCGCGTCCAGGGTAGAGTTCCACATTATGTACAGAAGTACCTAAGGGCATCTTATGCAGCGGTAGCGCGTTGCCCACCTCAAGTGGCGCATCAGGACCAGCCACAATAGTCGCCCCTACGGCTAAACCTGCAGGATGTAAGATGTAGCGCTTCTCACCATCCTCGTACTGAGCCAGGGAGATGCGAGCATTTCTATTGGGATCATATTCAACTGAAAGGATCTCAGCAGTCATCTCTCGCTTATCGCGCTTAAAGTCGATCACGCGGTAGAGACGTTTGTGACCACCACCACGATGGCGGCAAGTAATGACACCACGGTTGTTTCTGCCTTTAGCACGATGAATAGAGCGCGTTAGTTTCTTTTCCGGCTTGCTCCGAGTGATTTCTGAAAAGTCAGAAACACTGCGCTCACGAGTACCTGGAGTCAGAGGCCGATAAGTACGAATTCCCATGATTTTATCTGCAAACTAATTGAGTGCTAAAGCCAGGACTAAACATCTGGGAAGAGGGGAATGCTATCGCCCTCAGCGAGAGTCACAACCGCCCGCTTATAAGTAGGCTTATAACCGATAAAACGACCAAGACGCTTCTTCTTACGAGGTGGGTTCATAGTGCTAATACCAGTCACCTTGACCTCAAACAAAGCCTCAACCGCTGCCTTAATTTCAGGTTTTGTTGCTTTTGGAGCGACTTCAAAGGTGTATTGATTATTTTCTAGATTTAGAGTCGCCTTCTCCGTAATGAGAGGCTTCCGAATAATATCGGGAAGATCTCGGGAGTTGATATCCTTAGGCACTGTACACCTCCTGAATTTTTTCGAGAGCAGCAGATGTCACCACTAAACGATCGGCTAAAACAATGTCATAAGCATTCAGGTTTGTAGCCAGAATAAGCTTAATGCTAGGCACATTCCGCACAGAACGATGAATCACATCGCTTTTTTCAGCCGTAATCATCAAAACTTTCTGATCAGGCTCAATTCCCCAACGCTGCATGGCAGAGAGCACCTCTTTAGTCTTAGGTGCTGAAAGTTGCTCTTCAAACCCCTGCACTACAACCATGTCGTCAACGCGACTCTGAAACGCAGTACGCAAAGCTAAGCGTCGCTCTTTGCGATTCATTTTGACTGCAAAGTCACGAGGCTTGGGGCCAAAAATAACACCACCGCCGCGCCACAATGGAGAACGGTTTGAACCAGCCCGAGCACGTCCAGTTCCTTTTTGCCGCCAAGGCTTACGACCACCACCGCGCACCTCAGAACGCGTCTTGGAAGATAGGGTACCCTGACGTGCATTGTGCATCTGACGAACGATGGCACGATGCACGATATGAGCCGCATTATCTTCGCTGGCCACACTTAGATCGAGGGTGGCTGTACCGGCATCAGCGCCCTGCCAATCTTTTACTACGCAATCAACCATGATGAGTTCCTAGCCCTCTTACTTCTTGCCAACAATATTTGCAGGGGCAATATTCAACAGTGAGCCTGGCTTGCCAGGAACGGCACCCTTGACTAGCAAAACATTATGCTCACCATCAACCTTGACAACAGACAACTTGCGGATAGTGACTTGCACGTTACCTAGCTGACCAGCCATTTTCTTACCAGGGTAGACTCGGCCAGGTGTTGTACCAGGTCCAATCGAACCAGGCAGTCGATGATTCTTAGAACCGTGAGTCATAGGACCGCGTCTAAAGTTATGACGCTTCTGGTTGCCGGCAAAGCCTTTACCAATGCTTTTTCCAGAAACATCTACTAACTGACCAGCCTCAAAAATATCTGCAGACAGGGTCTGTCCCAGTTCAAATGTCGAACTGTCGTCAACACGATATTCACGTAGATGACGCAAGCCAGCAGCCCCTGACTTTTTAAGGTGACCTAACTCAGGCTTACTCAATGCCTTTTCTGCAACTTCCTGATAGCCAATCTGCACGGCGCAGTAGCCATCGGTCTGCTGAGTTTTTACTTGGGTCACAACACAGGGTCCTGCTTTGATGACAGTGACTGGCACTGCATTACCAGCATCATCAAACACCTGAGTCATTCCCAGCTTTGTCCCGAGAATACCGACAGACACAATCAATCTCCCTAAACAGTTTGCTGTACTGCAATTACTCGCAGTCAGCGTTTGTAGCCCCTTGTTTTTTCACAGCGGGGGCAGTTGCCTAGGAAAGCACGAAAAAATCAAGGAACTTGATTGCCTTCCTAGAAATTCAACCTTATTTGATTGAATACGTTAGTTAGTGGCTAGAGCAGACAAACCTTAGATGCAAGGAAATGCACAAGGACTAAAACTCTTTGAGCCCAAAACGCATGCCTTAGACTTAAGCAGATGTACCACTTAGTATCTAACTTGGCAGCGGTCTCTAATAGTACAGAGATTTGACGTACTTGTCCATTATTTTTTTGAGATTAGTTTGAATCACTATTCTGTATGAGTTGTATTTATAGGAATACTAGTAATGCTTTTGTGAAAGCTGGTGGTTAACAGTCCTAATATATAGGTGGTACTGAATCAACTAAACCATATAGGCACTGTTTGCATAAGCTATGGGATTACTTGTATTAGGCAATCGATTTGTTCGTGATTTGGAAAGCAATGGTGCGCTGGCAGTACGGGTTCCTTTGGAGGGTGGCTTTGAAGGACGCTATCAGCGACGTATGCGAGCAGCAGGCTATGAAAGCTTACACATGACAGCTCGTGGTCTGGGAGATTTATCAGCCTACTTGGGCGATGTCCATGGTGTTCGCCCCCCCCACCTAGGCAAGAAAAGTATGGGGCAGGCTGCAGTTGGCGATCGCTATTTTCTGCCTCCAGTGTTGGGATATCGGCTAGAGCAAATAGCTCCAGGCATGAAAGGAATTGTGCTTTGGCTAATTGAGGGAAATATTCTTTCGAGCCAAGAGTTAGCATTTTTGGCAGCACTGTGTGCATCTGATTCACGCATCAAGGTTGTGGTTGAACTTGGAGGCGATCGCTCATTTAAGTGGTTCCCACTAAAAGATGCTGTGCAATCTGCGTAACTTGCCACAGTAGATAAATGCTAAGGCACGAACCAAAACAAGAACACTTGTTCTACAATGATTTCAGATTGATTTGCGAAGAGATAGCATAGGTGGGTGATTATTCCCCGAAATTCGTTAGAGGCTCTTAAGTTTGGTCAATGGTTCAAACTTATTTGCGGCGCTAGCTACCAAGATGTTTCAAAAGTCCGAAATTTGTCCCTGGTGTATAGCCTTGCAGGGGCAGATTGTATTGATGTAGCGGCTGATTTAGCCGTAGTTAGAGCAGCGGTTGAAGGCATTGCGATATCACAGACTATTGCGCCAGCGTTTTGTGGCCAGCGTCCATGGTTAATGGTGAGCTTTAACGATGGTGCAGATCCTCATTTTCGGAAAGCTTGGTTTGATATTCAAAGCTGTCCTACTGATTGCTCTCGCCCCTGCGAAAGGATCTGTCCAGCCGATGCTATCTTGCCAGTTTCACCGTCTTTAAGTATCGGCCTGAGTCAGGTGGCAGTGCCAGGGGTGCTAACTGAACGCTGTTATGGCTGCGGTCGTTGTGTGCCAGTGTGTCCCTATGGGCTCTTGAAAGAACATGCGTTTACGGTGGCTGCGGGTGATGTTTTACCTACCCTGATGCCCTACATCGACGCTATTGAAATCCATACTCAAGTTGGCAGGCAAAATGAGTTTGAGCATCTTTGGCATCAGCTTGCTGCTTATATCCCACACCTCAAACTAGTGGCCATTAGCTGTCCTGACAGTGACATTCAGAGTAATGCCATTGTTGATTATTTGACGCAGCTCTATCAGTTAATGGAGCCTAAACCCAGCCAGCTACTGTGGCAAACAGATGGCCGACCGATGAGCGGGGATATTGGCAAAGGTACTACCCGCGCAACGATCCGGTTGGCGGAAAAAGTCTTAAACGCTCGTTTACCTGGCTATGTTCAACTGGCAGGCGGTACGAACGATTATACGGTGGCGAAATTGCGATCGCTAGATCTGCTCAGCCCCCCCCCAAGCACTAGCGGCCAGGAACAAACTGAAACGCCTAGCATTCATGGTATTGCCTACGGTAGCTACGCACGGCGATTGGTCAATGTGGGGGACAGCCCACTGGAGAAACGGCCCGAGCAACTATGGCAACAGGTGCAATTAGCCCATGCACTCGTCAGCCAAATTAAGCCTAATGAATTGAGAAAGTATCAAATTTCACAATTCTTAAAGCAGTCCCATTGCTCAGCACAAACCTCAGCCACCGCCATTCCCCCCTAGCCTGAATGGGAGGACAGCTATAGACCTAGCACCTGTCATGGCTGCTGCGGTTACAGCCGTTGATTCTACTAACCACTCAAGCTTCTTTCTGTTTCCAAATTTATGGCTCGTTCAGACGAATACGGATCTGCGCCTGAATCGATTTCTGCGTTCTCTAGCAGTAATGCTCCAATTCACGATGATTTAAATCAGCTACTCAGCATCCTGCCCCCTGAGCTGCGTCAACCTCTTAGTGACCATCCCAAGCGATCTCAGCTGATTGAAGTCATTCTCGACTTGGGCAGACGACCTGAAGCCAGATTTCCAGGACAGGCCGAGTATCTTGCAGAACAGGTCATCTCCAAAACAGATTTAGAACACTGCATTGAGCGAGTCGGTACTTTTGGTGGCGATAATCGGGCCGGCATTGAAAAGACCCTACATCGAATCAGTGCCATGCGAAATCGGGCTGGCACCATCATTGGCCTGACCTGTCGGGTAGGTCGAGCTGTTTTTGGCACCGTAGAAATGATTCGCGACCTGGTAGAAGCAGGTCAATCAATTTTGTTATTGGGTCGACCAGGGGTAGGGAAAACCACGGCTCTACGGGAAATTGCTCGGGTGCTGGCCGACGACTTAAGTAAACGCGTGGTGATTATCGACACATCCAATGAAATTGCTGGGGATGGGGACATTCCCCACCCTGCTATTGGGCGGGCCCGTCGCATGCAGGTGGCGCATCCAGAGCAGCAGCATCAGGTGATGATTGAAGCCGTGGAAAATCATACACCTGAGGTGATCATCATTGATGAGATCGGTACCGAGCTTGAAGCATTGGCAGCCAGAACCATCGCAGAAAGAGGAGTACAACTGGTAGGTACAGCCCACGGTAATCAGCTAGAAAATTTGATCAAAAACCCCACCCTTGCTGATTTAATCGGCGGCATTCAAACAGTTACCTTGGGAGACGATGAAGCTCGCCGTCGAGGTAGCCAAAAAAGCGTGCTAGAGCGCAAGGCTCCACCCACGTTTGACATGGCGGTCGAGATGTTAGAAAGACAGCGATGGGTGGTTCATGAAGACGTGGCCGCTACCGTTGACCATCTGCTACGTGGACGAACTCCCGAAACTCAAATTCGCACCGTCGGTGATAACGGCAAGGTGCTGATTACCCATGAACTGCCTGATGTTGTCAGCCAACGACGTACTACAAGACGGACGCAGCGAGGCTGGCGAGAAGCAGGACAAATGGAGCCAGTAGCTCCTCGGATGCGTCAATCTGCTCCAGCACAGCCAACACCCCTGCCCCTGTCCACCGCCCATGATGATTTTCAGGCTTTGCTAGACCGGCAGATGGATACGGCTGATCTGGAATTGTCCACACCCGTCGGCCCCAATGGCGAAGACTTAGTAACCATTTACCCCTATGGAATTAGTCGGGAACAGCTGCACCACGTGATTGACACCCTCAAGCTACCGGTCTCCATTACTAAGGAACTTGGGGTAGCTCAGGCAGTATTAGCGTTGCGATCGCATGTACGTAATCACTCTAAGCTCAAAACATTAGCCAAATCCCGCCAACTCCCGATCTACACCGTCAAATCCAATACCATCCCCCAAATCACACGGGCACTGCAGCGGCTCCTCGACATTGATCCCCGAGATCAATCAGAGGCCATTGATCTTTCCCTCTTCACCCGCCAAGGCCAAGATGACGAACTAGAAGCCCTTGAAGAAGCCAGACTGGCTGTTGAACAAATTGTGATTCCCAAAGGTCAACCTGTAGAATTGCTACCCCGCTCTGCCAAAATCCGAAAAATGCAGCACGAACTGGCCGAGCACTACCGACTCAAGTCCTTGAGTTTTGGCGACGAACCTAACCGGCGACTACGGATCTTTCCTGCCTAGCCCCCTTAGGCTGAATGACCGGTTTCATCGTCAGTTTTCCTGAGTACCCCATTCAGATAAGATAATCACCACAGGCCCAGTGGCCAGGCACACCAAAGTAGAGCCATCTGTAATTGGGAATAAGTTTATGAAACGTATTTTGTCTCGTTTGTTTGCATTTACCCTAGTGGCGCTGCTAGGCCTCACTGGCTGTGGTGGGGACGGCATGGGAGCTGATGGCCTTAGCGGCAACTATCGTCAAGACACCATAGCAGTAGTAGAGACCCTGAGAACCGCCATTGAATTGCCTGCAGATGCCCCAAATCTTCCTGAGGTTCGTGCTCAGGCCAGGCAACAAATCAACGCCTTTTCAGCACGATACCGTCGCTCTGCCAGTGCAGCTAGCCTCAGTTCTTTTTCCACCATGCAAACAGCATTAAATTCATTAGCAGGACATTACAGCTCCTATCCCAATCGTCCTATCCCCTCAAAACTTAAGACTCGGCTTGAGCAAGAGTTCAAGCAAGTTGAAGCAGCCCTGCGTCGAGAGGCTTAAACCGTTAGTAAACAGCCAGTAAGCACTTAAATTAAAATCCAGAAAGCTCCGCTATCAACCGTAGTGGGGTTTTTTGATGGTTATTCAATGACATTGAATAACCATCAAAAAACCCCATCAACCATTCGCAACAAAAATTAATTGACCACTTGTTAAGCTGTTTGCTAGAATCACACTTCTGTAGGCAAGTTTTATTACTTTTCAGCATGAAAGTACGGGCATCCGTCAAGAAGATGTGTGACAAGTGCCGGGTGATCCGTCGGCGCGGTCGGGTTATGGTGATTTGTTCTAACCCTAAGCATAAGCAACGCCAGGGTTAGTCACAGTAACAAGTTTAACGATTTATTTCACATTCAACTAGCGGTTACCCGCTGACTTTTCAGTGCTGATGTGACCGCATGGCAGACAACTAGGGAGAAAGCACGGTGGCACGTATTGCAGGCGTTGACCTACCCAGGGATAAGCGCATTGAGATTGGATTAACCTACATTTACGGTATTGGTTTAAGCCGTTCAAAAGAAATCTTGGCAAAGACTGGGGTCAATGCCGACATTCGCGTCAAGGACTTAGTCGATAGTGATGTCGCTAAGCTCCGAGAAGTCGTTGAGAACGACTATCAGATCGAGGGCGATCTGAGACGATGGGAGAGCATGAACATTAAGCGGCTAATGGATATTGGCTGCTATAGAGGACGTCGTCACCGTATGGGGTTGCCAGTACGTGGACAGCGGACTCGCACTAATGCACGCACTCGCCGAGGCAAGCGCTTAGCCATTGCTGGCAAGAAGAAGCCTGGTAAGAAGTAGGTCTGACAGCGCCATCTGCAAGCAATCTTTAATCTAGGGTTGCTGGTTGGACCATGCTGGTAGAACAGAAAATGTGGTTTAGCAGGACAGTGCATCGGCAGGCAGATTAATCACTGGGAATTAAGATCTACAAGTTTTTGGAAAAGTAACGTTTCAGGAATACACGAACTATGGCTAAAGGCGTCAAGCGCTCAGGTGGACGCAAACCAAGAAAGAATGTCCCCAACGGTGTCGTCCATATTCAATCGACATTCAATAACACCATTGTGACCATCACAGATACCAAGGGCGATGCCATTTCTTGGGCATCCGCTGGTTCCAGTGGCTTTAAAGGAGCTAAGAAGGGGACTCCTTTTGCAGCTCAGACTGCTGCTGATAGTGCCGCCCGTCGTGCTATGGACCAGGGCATGCGTCAGGTTGAAGTAATGGTTAGCGGTCCTGGTGCTGGTCGTGAAACTGCTATACGAGCCCTGCAGGGTGCCGGGTTGGAAATCACTTTGATTCGCGATGTGACTCCCATTCCCCACAACGGATGCCGTCCACCAAAGCGTCGCCGTGTTTAAAGGTTTGATGCTTATCAGCTAACAGATGGACCCAACAGCTATCTAAGGGAGGTCACTGCAGTGGGACAGTTTCAAGTTGAATGTGTAGAATCAATTGTTGATGACGACCAGAGTCAATTTAGTCGGTTCGTCATTGAGCCCCTTGAGCGTAGTCAGGGTATTACCGTAGGTAATGCGCTAAGGCGGGTGTTGCTTTCTAATCTAGAGGGTGCAGCGATTACTGCTGTGCGCATAGCCGGCGCTAATCACGAGTTTGCCACTATTCCAGGTGTACGTGAGGATGTCCTGGATATTATTCTCAACCTGAAAGAGGTTGTTCTTAAGACGTATACTAACCAGCCACAGATCGGACGGTTGGCCGTACAGGGTCCAGCGACAGTGACAGCTGCCCATTTTGAGTTGCCTGCTGAAGTCGAGCTCATCAATCCAGATCATTACATAGCGTCGGTAGCTCAAGGCTACACGCTTGAGATGGAGTTCCGGGTAGAAAACGGTCGTGGGTATCGGTCTGTAAGCAACAATCGAGATGAAGCCACTGCATTGGACTTTATGCAGATCGACGCCATCTTTATGCCAGTGCGCAAGGTTAACTATTCGGTTGAGGAAACCATTGTGGGGGCTGATCAGCCCAAAGACCGTTTGTTGATGGAAGTCAGCACCAATGGTAGTCTTACTCCTCAGCAGGCGATGAGCCAAGCCGCTGATATTCTTGTGGATCTGTTTAGTCCACTCAAAGATGTCACTCTTGAACCTAAGCGCGATGAGGACATCAAAGAGGAAGACACTACTTATCAGATTCCTATTGAGGAGCTGCAGCTGTCTGTACGTGCCTATAACTGCCTAAAGCGGGCTCAGATTAACTCTGTTTCTGATCTACTGGATTACAGCCAAGAAGATCTTCTAGAGATTAAAAACTTTGGCCAAAAGTCAGCTGAAGAGGTGATTGATTCACTGCAACATCGTCTAGGCATTACCCTGCCTATTGAGAAACCGGCTAAGTCATCTTAGGTCGGTAGTTTTTTGGCCTTGAAAGCATTCAGGCCACTTTTCCGAAGCCCCAGGCTTCGGTTTTTTCTTGTCTATAGCGTCAACAAGGAGATCCCATGCGCCATCGCCGTCGTACGCCCCAATTGGGCAAACCTGCTGATCAGCGTCGTGCTTTATTGCGATCGCTTACTACCGAACTCATTCGGCACGGGCGGATCAAAACTACACTTACCCGAGCGAAAGCTGTCCGTTCCGAAGCGGATAGAATGATTACCCTAGCTAAAGAAGGCTCTCTAGCTGCTCGTCGTCGAGCCATGGGGTATATGTATGACAAAGATCTTGTCCATGCTTTATTTGAGCAAGCACCCTCTCGCTACGCTGAACGCCAGGGAGGCTATACCCGTATCGTGCGGACAGTGAGTCGTCGGGGCGATAACTCAGACATGGCTATTATTGAGCTCACTTAGTTCTGCTTGATGGCTAATCCTATGCTTGCTAAACAGCTTGAAGCTGTACCTGAAACCGACCAAGGCACCCAGCGGGTAGCTATTGTTGTTCAATATCAGGGCACTAACTTCTATGGATGGCAACGCCAGCCAAATAAGCGTACTGTGCAAGCAGAGATTGAGTTAGCCATTGAGTCACTGTTGGGGACTCGCACAACCATCCACGGAGCGGGGCGGACTGATACAGGGGTACATGCAGCCGCCCAAGTAGCCCATTTTGATGCGCCTAAGGTTATTCCAGCGTATCGTTGGGCCTCTATCCTTAACCATCGATTAAGTGAAGACATCGTCGTGCGAGCGTCAGCCCATGTCCCGGATGACTGGCATGCCCAGTATTCGGCCAAATGGCGACGCTATCGCTATACCATCTACACCGATGCGTACCCCAACCTTTTCGTTCGTCCCTATACATGGCACTTTTACCATGAACCTCTGGACGAACAGCTAATGCAGTCAGCATTAACCCCCATGTTGGGTTATCATGAGTTAACTGCGTTTCATCGCGCGGGATCTAGTCGTGCCCATTCATGGGTTGAGTTGCAAGCGGCTGAGTGTTCCCGGCGTGGACCGTTTGTTCAAGTTGAGCTGCAGGCTGCTGGTTTTCTCTACGGCATGGTGCGCCTGGTGATGGGCTTGCTAGTGAACGTGGGGCGAGGTCGTCTGACCCCTGCTGCTTTTACTGAACTTTGGCAGTTAGGGCGTCGTGACTTAGTCAAGCATGCCGCACCTGCTCGGGGATTATGCCTGTTGCGGGTAGGTTACCAGCATTTCCCCTTTGCATCGGATGCATGGTTTGATACACAACCACAGCTAACGCTGCATTCCACCATACAGAATTTGGCTGTTTAGATTGCTGTGGGCAATCTGATGAGATGTCACCCAGCATCCTCATAATCGTGGCGGCCACCTTTCATCTAGATCGTTGATATCAGAGCCTAAGCATGTTTAAGACCTACATTCCCCCAGTCCAAGAAATTGACAAGAAATGGTACGTTGTCGATGCCGCCGATAAAAGACTTGGCCGTCTAGCAACTGAAATTGCCAGTATTCTGCGTGGGAAAAATAAGCCCACCTTCACTCCAAATATGGATACTGGCGATTTTGTCATTGTAATTAATGCTGAGAAGGTAGATGTTACTGGCAACAAACGCCAACAGAAGCTCTATCGTCGTCATTCTGGACGTCCCGGTGGTATGAAGGTTGAAACATTTGACCAACTTCAGAACCGAATTCCTGAACGAATTATTGAAAAAGCTGTCAAGGGAATGCTGCCTAAGAATGCTTTAGGACGCAAGCTGTTTACAAATTTGAAAGTTTACGCTGGCCCTGAGCATCCTCACGCAGCTCAGAAGCCTGAAGCCATCAATATCTGATAGCCCCAGCAGACCTCGTAATATTTATAGGAGAGCATAGTTCCATGTCAGAAGGACAGTCCGATCGCGTTGTTTATTGGGGTACAGGCCGACGCAAAGCGTCTGTTGCCCGTGTCCGTTTGGTGCCCGGAGATGGCAAGCTCGTCGTCAATGGCAAACCTGGTGAAACCCACCTGCAAAACAACGCAGCCTATATGTCAGCTACCAAAGCACCATTAGAAACTCTCGGACTTGAGAGTGATTACGATATTTTGGTCAATGTTCGTGGCGGTGGGCTCACAGGTCAAGCTGATGCCATCAAGCTAGGTGTGGCTCGGGCTCTTTGCGAACTAGACCCTGCTAACCGTGGCCCTTTGAAGACTGAAGGTTATTTGACCCGTGATCCTCGCTGCAAAGAGCGTAAGAAGTACGGTTTGAAGAAAGCCCGTAAAGCCTCCCAGTTCTCCAAGCGTTAAGTTTGGATATCGTTTGTTTTACCAATTATTTCATTCCCGGAACAGAAAAATGCCCAAAGCTGATATTCATCCTGAGTGGTACCCTGACGCTAAGGTTTACTGCGACGGCAAATTGATTATGACCGTAGGCTCTACTAAGCCTGAACTCCATGTGGACGTTTGGTCTGGTAACCATCCCTTTTATACCGGTACTCAGAAGATCATTGACACTGAAGGTCGTGTTGAGCGCTTCCTACGGAAGTATGGCATGGCTGACGATACGAAAAAAACCACCGACAGCGCTGAAGGCTAGCAGCTAGTCAAGTTATTTTGTGTCCGAAGGATCATTGTATCTTTCGGATATTTTTTATTTGACATTTCTTGTGGCACTAACCTGCTGACGTTATTAGGTAAATTCCATGGCTGAGCAATATCTCCTCGACAAACTACAGTCAGTTGATCGAACCTTTGAAGAACTGACCCGCCGCCTTGCCGATCCGGATGTGGCTAGAGACCCAGATGAGTTTCAAAAAATTGCCAAGGCCCGAGCATCACTAGAGGAAACTATTACCACCTATAACGAGTGGAAAAAAGCTCAGTCAGACTATGAGGGTGCTCAGGAGGTCCTTAAAGAGTCTGCGGGTGACGAAGAGCTGCGGGAAATGGCTGCCATGGAAGTCAAGGAACTGCAGGCAACAATTGCCTCCCAAGAAAAGCGCCTCAAAATTTTGCTACTGCCCCGTGATCCCAACGACGATAAAAATATTATGTTGGAGATTCGAGCGGGTACCGGAGGTGATGAGGCGGGTATCTGGGCTGGAGACCTGTTACGAATGTATTCGCGCTACTCTGAAGGTCAGGGTTGGAAAGTGCAGACGGTTAGCCAGTCGGTCGCTGACATGGGTGGTTGTAAAGAAGCCATTCTGGAGATTACCGGCGATCAGGTTTATAGCAAGCTCAAGTTTGAGGCAGGTGTTCATCGTGTACAGCGAGTCCCTGCTACTGAGACGAGTGGTCGTGTGCATACATCAACAGCCACTGTGGCGGTCATGCCAGAGGTCGATGATGTGGAAGTCAAAATTGATCCAAAAGATATTGAGTTAACCACGGCTCGTTCTGGGGGTGCCGGTGGACAAAACGTCAATAAGGTGGAGACGGCGGTTGATTTGTTTCACAAACCTACAGGCATTCGCATTTTTTGTACCGAAGAGCGATCGCAGCTACAAAACCGAGAGCGAGCCATGCAAATTTTGAGAGCCAAGCTCTATGAAATGATGCTCCAGGAACAGCAAGCTGAAGTAACCGACATGCGTCGCTCACAGGTCGGAACAGGCTCTCGCTCAGAAAAAATTCGCACCTATAACTACAAAGATAACCGAGTCACCGACCATCGCCTAGGACAAAACTTCAGTCTGGCCCCCGCCCTAGAAGGAGACATTGAGACTATGGTGCAATCCTGCATCACTCAAGATCAACAAGCTAAGCTAGAGCAATTGGCCGCTGAAACTGAGACTCCTGTTTAAGACAGTTAGCCAACGGCAGTGCTGGCATACATTAAATCATGGCGAAATTTCTACATATTGCCGATGTGCATCTGGGGTTTGATCGCTATAGCAGCAAGGTGCGAACCCAGGATTTTTTTCATACCCTGTGGGATGTATTTGAGCGTTACGCCATCCAGCAAAACGTAGATTTTGTAGCCATTGCGGGTGATCTGTTTGAGCATCGGATGATTCAACCCGCCATCTTGAACCAGGCTCAGCTCTGTCTTCAGCAACTACAGGCAGCTGAAATTCCAGTTATCGCGATTGAAGGAAACCACGATAACTGTCCCTATGGAACCAAAACCAGCTGGCTACGCTACCTCTCAGACTGGGGATTGCTCAAGTTGCTAGAGCCAGGCTCTGATGACACCTTGTATCTTCCCTGGAATGAAAAAACAAAACGAGGGAGCTACATTGATCTTGATTGCGGCGTACGAGTCCTGGGCGCTAGCTGGTACGGTGCCGCTGCACCTAAGGCCATTGAGCAAATTGCCACAGCGATAGAGACACTGCCTACAGGTCCTGGTTCAACTGTTTTACTGTTTCACCATGGCTTAGAAGGTCAAATTGCTCGCTACTCCGGAGCACTTCGCTATAGCGATTTACTCCCCCTCAAAGAGGCTGGTGTCGACTATCTCGGATTGGGACATATTCACAAACACTACACTGTCGATAATTGGGTCTTTAACCCTGGCTCTCTTGAAGCTAACAATGTAGACGAAGCTAGCTTTGAACGAGGGGCGCTATTAGTCAATATTGATGCTGGGCAGATTAATGCCCAGCTCCAGACTAATTACCGCCAGCGACCCATCACCAGACTGAGCTTGAAACTTCGAGGACATGAGGCATTAGAAGATATTGAAGGACTTTCACTTAAGACAATTGATCAAGCGATTAATCAAAAACGACTCTTCCCCGATCAACAACCTATTGTTGAATTACGCATCGAGGGAGAGGTAGGATTTGATCGTCTGGAGCTGGATACACGCAGTCTTCAAAATTTGTTGCAAACATATTGCAACGCATTGATTTTTCTACTTAAGTATGAAGTCGACAATGTTGCTTACGGCACTCCACTGCCAGATGACGCCGATCGTCATCAAATTGAACGAGAGATTTTTGTCGATCTTTTAACAGCGAACAATGTCTATAAAAAACGAGCACAGCCCCTGGCTGCTGGTTTAATTGAGCTGAAGGATCGTCAGCTGACTGGTGATGATGAGGAGACTCTCTACACAATGGTAGAACAAATGTTAGCTGCCCCTCCACCAACCTCTTCTCGGGCATCTTCTGATCATTCGCGCTAAGATTGCGGCACAATCCCCGCACTGCCGTCAATGACATCAGAGGATATTTGCATGGGTTTGGATAAATCGCCAGAACAGTTGATTAAAGTTGGGTTAGCTGCACTTAAACAAAAAGACTATGAGCGTGCGATCTCAACATTTCAGCAGCTTAGTCAGTCTGGTGAAGTCAGTACCAATTATCGGCTCAAGGCCCAAATGGGACTTATCCGTGCCTATAAAGCTCAAGGAAACAATGTTCGGGCTCACGAACTGTGTCAACCCCTGCTAAACAGTCGCAGTCCCGCTATTCGGCAATGGGCTCACGATAAAGTAAAACAGCTAGACGCCGAGATATCTCCTCAACAATCCCATAACATCTCTGATGTAGCTAGTGGCTTTGTGCCTGAGACTAGCGGATTTGTTCCCTTTCAGAGCGAACCTGAAGGTGATACCGACAAATCTGCAGATAAGCCTATTAAAGACAGGCCCAGTCTCAACAAAGTATCGAATACAGAGTCCCCATCCCTAGACAACATTTCTGACTCTACTGGCACACATCGCTCATCCCTCTTTCATTATCAAACACTCAACCGTCGAGAAATTCTAGAACTTGAGGACGGCAATGCTCCCAAAACGCCCGACGGGTCTGACAACAACAATCCATCAATCGCAACTACACCCAGTTCATCAATTGCAACTACACCCAGTTCATCAATTGCAACTACACCCAGTTCATCAATTGCAACTACACCCAGCCCACCCCCCAATCCCTTAGAAGACCCTACTCAGATTGTCCCTGAGCAATCCCAAGATGTTTTACCTAATCGATTAAAGTCTACAGCCAATGGACCTGAGACCTGGGCCAAAGGAGATCGACTCAATCGGTTGAAATCTTTAGGCAAGGTGAGTGTAGGGCGACTTTGGTTTGCCCAAATGACGACTATTCCAATTCTTTTTTTGGTAGTGCGCTGGCTGGTAGCAACTGCCCTAACGTCCACGGGCAATTATCTCCAGTTTCTAAGGCGACTATTACCCATCAACTTTCGGGTTAGCAATATTTTCTGGGAGCCCCAGTACTGGACCGTCCTAATTAGTCTAGGTATTCTGACCATTGCTGCCACATGGTTGTGGCCCTTGCTGCTGCGCCCCACCGATCAACTCACCAGCTCAAAGTTACAAACCTACAGCCCAGAAGCGGTACAACTTTTACGACGTCTCTGCGCCAAACGACGTTGGCCGTTTCCTAAAATTCAGTTGATTAGCAGTGAACTTCCTCTGATTTTTTCCTATGGATGGCGACCTCGCTATGGCCAGCTTGTAGTGAGTCAGGGACTGCTTGATCAGTTGGAGCCCGACGAGTTGGCGGCATTAATCATGTATGAAATGAGTCACTGGTCGACGTTAGATTGGGTGTTTTTGTCTACTCATGGGTTGTTATTGCAGGGGTTGCATCGGGCCTATTGGTTTTTGGCGCGATGGGGAACGGAACGATCAAGGAGCCTCCGGCTAGCAGCGGGTGGTGTGGCGACTCTGAGCTACAGTCTTTTCTGGTTACTGGCAAAAGTAGGGTGCGGGTTGGCACGTACGCGGGTTCCCTATCGAGATCGTACCACCGCTGAACTCACAGGTAACCCTAATGGCCTTGTACGCGCTTTGGCCAAAATTGCATATACAATGACCGCTGCTGTTGATCAACAGGGATATACACCTCCTTTGTTGGAAAGCCTGGACCTAATGTTGCCAGTGGGGCCACACCGAGCTGGCAAATCAGCCCGTGATTATGCATGGGGAGCATTGAATCCATTACGTCATTGGCTCTCAATTAATCAGGCTCGTCCCCCACTAGGGGATAGACTCTATACCCTTAGCGCCTATGGTCGGCATTGGCGACTCAAGCCCAGTCTTAGCTTTGCGCATTTACAATTAAATAATGGTTCGCGGGGTCTCTCGGGAGAAGATTGGCGCAATCTGCTAGTGCAGGGGGGAGCCTGGTCTGGCTTGGCTATTGGTCTGGGGATTGCTGTAATCATGTGGTTGATCGGTGCGATCGCAACAAGCCTCGACTTCCCTCTCCTCGCCTGGTTCTACCAGGACCAAAGTATTCTCATTGGTATTCCCCTCATTTGTGCAGCAACCGGCCAACTGCTGCGAATCAACCCATTCTTTCCAGAGATCGCAGACATACCACCCACTAGCGACAAAAAACTGACAACCTGGCAAACCGACCCCACACTTATTCCCCTGAGCCAACGACCAATCAAAATTAGCGGCACCTTAACAGGTCGCCCAGACCTGGCAAACTGGTTAGGTCAAGAATGGCGACTACAGACGACCCAGGGCAGTATTGCCCTGCACTATATGCCCTATCTAGGCCCTCTGAGCAACACCAGAGAACTCGTTCCATTACTAAACCAACACCTGCAGGTCACGGGCTGGTTCCGCCGAGGTCATCAGCTATGGATTGATATCGATCAGATCCAAACCCAGCCCAACCAAATCAAACCCTCTCAGCATCCCATCTGGTCAGTCATCATTAGCCTTATTTCCCTGAGCTACGGTCTATGGATCATCTTTAGAGGGGGTTAGTTGCAAAATCAGACAGCGATCGCTTAGCCTGCCTGAAATTCATCACCTGGCAGCCTTAGTGATACCAAAAGCACTGTTATTCAGAACTCAAACCAATCTAACCCCAGAAAACATGCCAGGCAGTCAGCCTAAATCCTGGCATTGCATTCATTTTTATAAAATGTTAAATTTTATTAACGAATACTGGTCGCCTAACTTCGCTTCCAAATTAGCCTTTGGCAATTTGGTGTTAGGCATCGGGTTCTCCTACTCTCAACACAGCAAGCCAGCCCTACTTGAGTGGCTGGTTTTTTTATGAACAATTAGCATCTGCTGTCGTTGACAAACTATATCTTATGAGCCCAGAACATTTACTTATCTCAATACCTTTACCACTCAATAATCTTCAGACTCCGGTATTTTGAATCGAAAAACTAGGGCAACAAGGGCTAAGCTTGTTAATGTACTCTACGTTATCTTTAGAGAGCCTTCACCAAAAAAACCACTGAATAGCTTGGCTTGGCATCGGACAGCGTGATACCTTGATGGTGTAGATATACGGCCTGTTTCTCATTTCATCTAATGAGATATTCCTGGTAGGGATAGTAATGGATAGTCATTTTGGTTGACTGCTACCAGGGTTTGAAGGTGATTTTTGCAAACCGTCCAAGTTGAGGTTTGAACTCATCAAAATAGTCGCTCGCTTACGATGGCCAATTGTTTTTTGCTGCGGTTCGTCACTTGTCAAATCGGTTAAAGCCACAGCTCCAGGTTTTCTTCTAGAGGTTCTCAACCACTAGTAAAGTTAGTTGGCTCAGTTTTATTTACCCATCCGCCGCAATTGTTTTTTAGATTTGTTTAAGAGGTATCCCATGTCAGTGCGCTTATATATTGGCAATCTACCCCGTGACTTAGAACGCGAGGAGTTTGAGGCTGTTTTCGCAGAAGATGTTGATAATATCGTTTCCGTCAAGTTGATTGCTGACCGGAAAACCGGCAAATGTCGTGGCTTTGGTTTCGTCACTGTTAAAACTGATGAAATCGCAGATGTTCTTGTCAGCAAGTACAACGGTCAGCCTCTACAGGACATTACCCTCAAAGTTGAGAAAGCTATGCCACGTAGCAAGGAAAACGAGGGCGGAAGTAGCAGTAATGCTGGTGGCAACCGTAAAGGTGGCAATAAGCGTGGTGGTGGACGTAAACCTGCCAGTTACTCTTCACCAGCTCCTGAAAGCACTCAACCCGATCCTCGGTGGGCTTCTGATCTAGCTAAGCTAAAGGAAATGCTGGCTGCTCAAACAACGGCTTCCTAATAGCGATTTCTTAGCGTCTACCTGGGAAGTCTCAACAATCAAATCGAACAAAACGGCACCGAGGCTTGAAGCCTCGGTGCCGTTTTGTTTTGGCATTCTTTTTTAAGAGCTATATGGCCAGGTGAGGGGCCATACTAACATTTGTTAGAGTACACGAGCACGTAATAATGCAGGAGGCAGACACAGCAGCTTACGTACTGTCGGGACAAACGCTCGTCGATTAAAGACGTCGTACTGGTTTTCAGCAATTACATCCAGAATCTTACGATAAAGCATGAGAGCTGACCAAACTGGCCAACGAGCATCTGGACTCAATACGCTGATACCACCCTCTGCTTTCCGATAAAACTTTAATGCACGCTGAATCTGGAAACGCATCAACGACCGCCAACGCTCATCAATTACCCCATTGATCAAATCTGTTTCGCTATATTTGAATAGCTCAAGGTCCTCAAGGGGCAAATAGATGCGACCACGACGAGCGTCTTCTCCCACATCACGCAAAATGTTGGTGAGCTGGTTAGCAATACCCAAAGCAATCGCTTCTTCCTTAGGACAGGGTAATGCTTTAGCCCATGGCGCTGTGTTGTACTCGGGATCAACTCCCATAACAACTGTAGACATCAAACCTACCGTGCCAGCAACTCGGTAGCAGTAGAGCTTCAGGTCCTCAAAGGTCTCGTATCGCGAACATTGCAAGTCCATACGCTGGCCTGAAATCATGTCGCGAAAAGGCTGAATATCTAGAGAAAAGTGATCCAGAGCATCCACCATTGCCACATCATAATCGTCTTGAGGATAGCCCGAAAATACAGACTCTAATTGCTCCTCCCAGTCGTCTAATGTGGCTTCAGTTGTGAATTTAGCAGACGGTCCATCCACTAACTCATCAGTCCGTCGACACCATACATAAATGGCCCAGATAGCACGACGCTTGACCTCAGACATGAGCATAGTACCCATATAGAATGTCTTCGAGTATTTAGCTGTGATTTGTCGGCAGCGCTCGTATGACTCGTCTACAGAAGCCAACTTAGACGCAGGCGAGACTTTAGTGGTGGGTTGCAACAGCATGGGTATCCTTCTTATGCAAAAAGCGTCAAGAGCTAGTAGCGAGTCAAAAAGCAGTGGATGATTTTTCTGCCACAGTATGGCAAATTAAATTCACTTTACTGCTCTTAGGCATTTGCTAGCGCCCAATAGCAGAGATTACTCACGTGTTTTCGTGAATTTCATCCATTATAGATTTTCAAGCGTTACATTCTGATACAGAAACGTAACATTAACTTTGTGCAAGTTTCAATTAATCGACTGCTTGAAACAGATATAGGCTTTTGATTAATAGGCTGGTAGGGGCCATAGCAGCACGGTACTATAGTTTGCTGGTAAAGCCGACAAGAATCATTTCCCTGTCTTGACTCCTGAGCTAGCTAAGCCTGTCCATATAAAGTATCCATCCCCATGACCACTAATTTTGACTTTTTGAGACAAACTGACCCAGACATCACTGCCATCATTGAAAGCGAGCGGCAGCGGCAACAAGAGCATTTGGAACTTATTGCTAGTGAGAACTTTACATCACCTGCAGTGATGGCCGCACAAGGTTCCGTCTTAACTAATAAGTATGCGGAAGGCCTACCAAACAAGCGATACTACGGCGGGTGTGAATTTGTCGATCAGGCCGAAGCCCTGGCCATTGAGCGCATTAAGCAGCTATTTGGAGCCGCCCACGCCAATGTACAGCCCCACTCGGGAGCCCAAGCTAATTTCGCTGTTTTTCTAGCCTTGCTCCAGCCTGGCGACACCATCATGGGCATGGATCTTTCCCATGGTGGCCATCTTACCCATGGCTCTCCGGTCAATGTTTCGGGGAAATGGTTCAACGTTGTGCAATATGGTGTCAGTCGGGAAACTGAACAGCTCGACTACGATGAAGTCAGGAAGTTAGCGCTAGAGCATCGGCCCAAAATCATTATTTGTGGCTATTCTGCTTATCCTCGGACCATTCATTTTGATAAATTCCGAGCGATTGCTGATGAGATTGACGCTTACCTGATGGCTGATATTGCTCACATTGCGGGGTTAGTGGCTACCGGTCATCATCCTGACCCCATTCCTCATTGTCATGTAGTCACCACCACCACCCACAAAACATTGCGAGGTCCTCGGGGTGGATTGATTATGACCAGCGATCCAGATTTGGGCAAAAAATTCGACAAGGCTGTCTTTCCTGGTAGTCAGGGAGGACCATTAGAGCATGTGATAGCCGCTAAAGCCGTTGCTTTTGGTGAGGCTCTCAAACCCGATTTCAAAGCTTACTGTTCACAAGTTATTGCCAATGCCCAGGCCCTAGCAGCTCAATTACAGGCACGAGGCTTTAAGGTGGTGTCAGACGGTACTGATAATCACTTGGTTTTAGTTGATTTGCGCTCTATTGGCATGACTGGGAAACGAGCTGATGCTTTGGTCAGCATGGTCAATATTACCGCCAATAAAAATACTGTTCCTTTTGACCCTGAATCTCCATTTGTGACCAGCGGTCTGCGTTTGGGCTCACCAGCGATGACGACTCGCGGGTTGGGCACTGAAGAGTTCAAAGAGATTGCCAACATTATTGCTGATCGGCTGTTATCCCCTGAAGATAATAGTGTTGAGGCTGATTGTCGCAATCGTGTCGCAGCTCTCTGCGAGCGTTTTCCACTGTATCCGCACCTGCACCAGGCCGAGGCTTTATTTGCTTAGGAAGCACCTAGCAGTGAGCTAGCCGATGTATATTACGGCTAGCTCATGCTTTTATAAATTACGGCTGCGAAGTCAGATGCTCATAACGTGTCAGATATTTGACAAATGTCTGCGGATAGCAATTTACATAGAAAATTTCTTTGAGAAATTGCCAACGGCAGTCTGAACCTTATAAATAGCCGCTTGAAAGATTTAAAAAACCTGCTAGTGTGACGGTGATCGTTGTGTATGCTGTCAGCTTTTTTGTATTGAGTTCATTAGATAGCTTACGTCGTCTCCTATCATTCTCTGTCACCCATGCCCTTTCAGATATATCCCCTCCTGGCTTTTACACTGTCAGCCGCTGTGGTACTTGTAGCCACGCCGATAATCAAGAGAATTGGGTTACACAGTGGTCGAGTTGATATGCCTGGGGGACGTAAGGTTCATAAGGTTCCTATGGTAAGGCTCGGAGGCGTATCTATCTTTCTGGGCACGGTCGTCGCTTTATTAATTGTCTGGAATACTGGCGGTTTTGTAGATGCGCAAGGTCAACAACTTGTCAATGAGCCTGAAGCTGAAATTTGGGGAGTGACTCTAGGGGGCCTGGCATTTTTCTTAATTGGTCTTTTAGATGATTTATTTGGGCTCTCAGCCGTCAGCCGTTTACTAATGCAGGCCATTGTGGCATCGATTACCTGGTATGTGGGAGTTGATATTGCCTTTATCTCTGTTCCAGGGTTAGACATTGTCCAATTAGACGCCTGGATCAGCTTACCCCTGACGGTTGTCTGGCTAGTGG
The DNA here is from genome assembly GCF_000482245.1 of Leptolyngbya sp. Heron Island J. GTDB lineage: Bacteria > Cyanobacteriota > Cyanobacteriia > Phormidesmidales > Phormidesmidaceae > Leptothoe. The sequence goes on from NZ_AWNH01000015.1 coordinate 49,242, forward strand.
GTATGGCCAATGCCATTAACTGGATTGACGGTTTAGATGGCCTAGCAGCTGGGGTTTCTGGCATTGCAGCCATTGTGATGATGCTGGTTGCTCTATTTATGGAGCAGCCAGCTGCAGCTATTATTGCGGCGGCTCTAGCTGGGGGGGCGCTGAGCTTTTTAAAGTACAATTTCAACCCGGCTCAGATCTTTATGGGGGATGGTGGAGCCTATTACATGGGCTTTACTCTGGCAGGGATTGGGGTCATCGGTCTGGTGAAGGGGGTGACTACCGCTGCTGTTTTCTTACCCTACTTACTGATACTGGCTGTCCCTATTCTGGATATGTCGGCAGTCATTCTAGCTCGCCTGCGTCGTGGTTTGTCACCGTTTGTGGCGGATAAGCGCCATCTACACCATCGGCTCTTGAATGCCGGGCTTTCTCATCGTTTTACTGTGCTGTTCATTTATGCCCTGACTTTGTGGGTAGGCAGTCTAGCACTAGCTTTTTCGGGGATGCCCAGCGGTATTGTCTATGCCTTAGGTTCAACAGCACTACTAAGTTATACGAGCTGGCGAGCAAAGCGTCATGCGCGCTAAAGAGCCATAGGTCTTCTCAACAGCCATCATTCATTGCACCTAGGGCTAGTCAAAAGATACCGGCTCCAGCTTACGTCTACTGGTTGATTTTAATAGGGATATTCGTAGGGCTGGCGTAACTCACCCACGTCGTAGATATAGAATGTTTCGGTAGTTCCTCCTGCTCGCTGTGTTGCGACGCTTTTGAGGAGATCGAACTTTTCAAAATATGGAACATAGGTTGCTCGAATTTGGCTTTGGTCGTAGTCGGCAATAGTTAGAAATAAGCCTGAAGTGCCAGCCCAATCAGCTGGTGTAAACCAGATAGCGTGACCGCGGGGGTCTTGGGTGAAGGCCATCACAGGGGCTGAGGTCATAGGGCTAATGGCCATGTCTACATAGCCGCTGAGCCAAAACTCATTGGTTACTAGAAAATCAGTTGTTGCGATCGCATCTCCCAACTCCCCATCTTGCAACAACCGTCGCAACTGCACCACATCAATCATCGTTGTAGTCGGATCTACCTCCGGCGCAATCAATGGCAACACGCCACCGGGACGCTGCAAAGTTCCCAGTACCACATGCCCCAGGGCAAACAACAATAACGCTGCCATCACCAGGGCACTCCCCACCAACCAACGTCTGATGGTGCGCAACGACCAGGCCGTCATAGCACTCGCCAGCAACAAGCTTAGGCTCCACAACCCTGGGGCAGGCCAGGCTGGATAGATATGAGTGACGCCGCCTAGCAAAGTAAACCCAGCCGCGATAGGTAACCCCAACCACAGCACAAACCGCTGCCGTAACCCGCCCTTCGGGCTTTGCCAAAGACTGCGACCACTGACCCACCATAGGGGGAAACCCAAGGACGGAAACAAATACGCTATCCCCACCAGCCACACACCGACCATATTCAGTACGTTAAACTGCAGCCTGCTGGTGTCGTTATCAAACCGGGTAGACAAGTGAAATCCAAAGGACAGCCAATTATGTTGAATATTCCAGTAAATCAGCGGTAACAGCGTCAGGAAAAACACTAACAGCGCTACACCAGTCCATGGAGATAGCAGCGCTCGTCGATGTCGGACACTGGTTAAGCAAAACCCGACTACACTCAGCCCGAGGATAAAGCCATGGTATTTACTCAAACAGGCAAGACCCAGCAGTAACCCTATCAACACAAGTTTGGCCGTGGGCCGATATGATTGATCCTTCGGAAAAAACTCTACTGTGGCCACATAGGCAGCTGCCGACCACCAAAGGATCAACGCGTTATCTGGAGCTGCTAGCAGACCGAAGCTAAAGATAAACAGGGGGCACAGAGATGCGATCGCAACTGTCCACATCGCCACAGTTGCATCAAACAACCGTCGAGCACTGAGATAGAGCAACCCGGTGCTCACCCCATACAGCACCAGCGCCCCCAACCGTATAGTCAACGGGGAAATATATCCCGTTAGCCAAGGCCCTAACGCCGTTGTCAGCGCCACCATCACAGGATGATCAAAATAGCTCCAATCCCAATGCTGGGTGTACAAAAAATAGTAGGCTTCATCAAATCCAGGGGGTAATAGCCATGCAATCAGTATCCGCAGTACCCAGGAACCGATGACAATGCCAATTAACCACCTGGGCCAGCCCATTCTTTTTCCAGCGACCATAGTGTCACCCTTGCCGACAAGCGCCTATACCTTTCAAGTATCGGATCAAACCAGCAAGAAATGCTTTACCATCAACCAACACAGGGCAGTTTAAACAGCATTTTTTTATCCCCTTATCCCCTGTCCAACCATCATGACCGGCAGTGCAGAAATCATATGCGTGGGAACTGAGCTACTTTTAGGTGACATTCTCAACAGCAATGCCCAATACTTAGCCCAACAGTTAGCTAAGCTCGGGATTTCCCATCATTATCAAACCGTTGTTGGTGATAATCCCCTGCGGTTAGCGCGGGCCATTGCAATTGCCTGTGAACGATCACGATTGCTAATTTTTACCGGTGGCCTAGGTCCCACACCAGATGACATTACAACCGAAACAATTGCGGACTTTTTTGGGGTACCCTTAGTCGAAAATGCTGAAGTTTTGGCTGACATTACAGCAAAATTGGCGCAGCGAGATCGCACCATGAGTGCCAACAACCGTAAGCAGGCATTAATGCCTGAGGGGGCAGATGTGCTACCTAACCCTCAAGGTACGGCTCCTGGCATTCTGTGGCAACCACGCCCCGGATTGCACATGCTCACCTTTCCAGGGGTGCCGCGTGAATTGCATACCATGTGGCAAACCACGGCAATTCCATATCTGCAAGCCCAAGGATGGAGCAACGGGATTATCCACAGCCGCACCCTGAAGTTTTGGGGTGCCAGTGAATCAGGACTAGCAGCCAAAGTTGATACCTTGCTTAAGTTGGAGAACCCTACGGTAGCCCCCTATGCCAGTGATGGTGTGATCAAGCTGCGGGTGTCCGCTAAGGCCAACAGTCTGGCAGAAGCTGCACAGCTAATCGACCCTGTTGCTAAGGAAATCAAAGCTATCGGCGGCATCGATTGCTTTGGAGAAGACGATGACACCCTGGGCGATGCCGTTGGTCGTCTGCTCTTAGCACACCAAGCCACCCTGGCCATAGCCGAATCCTGTACCGGCGGCGGATTAGGTGCCATGATTACAGCTGTTCCAGGTAGTTCAGCCTATTTTATGGGCGGGATTATTTCCTATGACAACGCCGTTAAAGAACACCTCCTTGACGTTTCTGCGAAGGACTTGGCCAGTCATGGGGCTGTCAGTGCACCAGTAGCTCAACAAATGGCAGCCGGTGTCCGCCAACGACTGGCCACCGATTGGGGAGTCAGCATTACAGGTGTGGCTGGACCTGGTGGTGGTAGCGCTGAGAAACCCGTAGGCTTAGTATTTATCGGTGTGGCCAACCGAACCAAGACGTGGCACATTGAGTGTCGTTTTGGCCATCGTAAAAGTCGTGAGTGGATTCGATTAATGAGCCGCAATACGGCATTAGATGTCCTACGGCGAGCGCTGTTGAATAGTGCCTGTTCTGCATAGATGCCAAAGTAGCGCTGGCCGTACCTTGATCATTTCTGCCAATTCGTTATCATAGTGAATAATTCCATAAATAACTTCACTGAAGTTTACTTCGAGTTGATCTACTGTTTTTGGAACTTATAATGGTTCTTCAAATGAACCGCATCAGATGAGATTAGGAGCAACCTGGCTCATGGATATTGGCAAAATTCTGGAAAAGCTGAAGAACTGGGTAAACCGAGTTTTAGATTCTCTCCTTGGCCCTTCAGCACAGCCGGAGCCAGAAGCAATTCCTATCCCAGTTAACGATCGTCGTCGTTAACGTTTGATAGTTATAAAACATTAATTTGACTGGCTTTATTTGATTTCTAGCGTGTATCGCTACGATGGCTAGGCTCTGATAAGTTAAGTCTGATAGTATTCAATGTGTAGTTTTTAGGTAACTCATTGGATACTGTTTTGGTGCTTCATGGCCCCAACTTGAATATGTTAGGGAAGCGCGAACCTGAGGTATACGGTCGTCAAACCCTTGAGGATATAAATAACGCTTTGCACGCTCTATCGAAGGATTTAGGCGTTAGTGTTAGTTGTTATCAGTCTAATCATGAGGGTGACCTGGTAGATGCTATACAGGCAGCTGTTGACAAGTATCAGGGATTGTTAATAAATCCTGGAGCTTATACCCATACAAGTGTGGCTATTCGTGATGCGATCGCAGCAGTGGCGCTACCAACGGTTGAAGTCCATCTGAGTAATATTCATAAGCGCGAGGCCTTTCGCCACCATTCCTACATTGCTCCCGTTGCCATTGGGCAAATTTGTGGTTTTGGTGTCAATAGCTATGATTTAGGCCTACGGGCTCTAGTGAGCTATTTGCGGTCCTAGAGCAGCAGCACTTACGGCTGCATCGCTTAAGGGTCTGAAGTCATTGCTTCAGCCGCCGATTGTTCCGGCACCGTACCATTCACCTCAGTTGCACTGTGGTTGCTACGAGCACTCGCCTCAGAAGCAGTTTCAGAGGATTGGCTCTCCATTTGGGTTTTTAACTTTTCAAGCTGCTCAGTCATAATGCTAGCCATGGTTCCCGGTGTACGCTTTTGTACCCAAACCATACTGGCTGATAGGAGTAGCTCTTTGAGATATGCATAGGAAAAGTTTCCAGCGGCAGTTGCGATCGCATTAATTTCAGGCATCGAGAGCTGCATTACTGGGTTCAACTTTTGATTCCACAGCTGCAAATATGCCACCCGATCCGCAACCTCCGGTGCTTCAAAATGATACTTACGATCAAATCGACTGGGCCGCTCCAAAATTGCAATATCCAACCGTTCCGGATGATTGGTTGAAGCAATCATCAACACCCCATCGTTGAGGGCAAACCCATCCAATTCATTCAAAAAGAACGAACGGTTTTCATCATCCACCAGAGCATCTAAGTCCTCAATGACTACGATACATGGCGCTGCCTCCCGAACTCGATTAAAGGCAAGACGCATATTGTCCGTATCACTGCTCTGACGAGTTTTAAAGCTTTTGATATATAAGCAGGGATACCCCAATGAATTCACCAGGGCCTTCACCATGTGGGTTTTGCCATTCCCTGGTGGGCCAATAAATAACAACCCTCGTTTCCAGGGCACATCGTACTCAGCGTACATTGACTGAGATTCAAAAAATCGCTGGGCATCTTCATAAATATCCTCCTTAAGAGTGCCAGCTAACACCAGATTTTCTAACGTAGCGCTTTTAATCGATGCATACAGGTCACGGTTTTTTTGCCAAAATCCACCTTCAAATACCAAAACCTCTTCGCGTACCTGGGAATTCCACTTACAAACGGCTGTAAAAAAGTCATCGGCAATAGCCTGGGTATCTGCCAAAATCCAATAATATTCGCAGTCGTCAAAATAGCCTTGGGGCCAAGAAAGCTGCAAAACCATTAATCTATGGCTTTGCCACTGCACCTCAAAACAAAAGTTCTTCTGCTCATAGCGAAGCTTTTGTTTTTTTGCGTCCCATAGGGTCATCACATGGTTATGCACAACCGCTTCACGGGCACTGGCCGCATATCCTGGTGGCAGCTCAACCGTACTGATTACTTGGGTTGTGCATAGCCCCTCTTCAGCATATTTACGTAAGTCAAAGTAGTAGCTATCCCCTTCTAAAATGACTTTCCCAGGAAAGCTCTCTGCCAAAAACTGACTGACATAATAAGGAATCGACGCCGGAGCCATTCTCAGCGCTTCTAAGATCAAATACGTGAGATTGACTGAACGTGAACCTGATGAATAAAGCATGCTGAAGCGTATATGAATGTCTGTGAAGACCAATAATTGCCCATGAACTATATTTTGCACCGCTTTTCGGCGACTGATGGGGAAACTTGGGTTTCCCCATCGAGTTGGGGCCAGCTCGATCTAACCCCTAGGGCTAGATGTCAAGCCAACTTGCCTATGAGTTGGCAACCTGTGCTACGTTAGCCACAACAAATTTTGGGGGTAGCTATGGATGATGCGCAAGGTAATCCGTTTATCGGCAATCCCTTTATGCAAAAGGGTAAAAAAACACCGCCTGTCGAGGATATTCCTAAGCCCCAGACTCCAACAGAATTATCTTTAGCGTCTCCCGAGCCACTCAACTCCCCGACCGAACCATCTAAAAAATCAGCCAAGCCTGCCAAATCGTCGAAATCACTATCCAAATCAGCCTCGAAATCGTCTACAGCTAAATCTCGTCCTAGCACCCAACGAAAACGCACCAGCCAGCCAGCCCCGCTGTCACCGACCGCATACTCAGGGAACGGCTATAAAGTTCAGGTGCTAGCAAAAATTCCAATGCCGTCTAACCCTAATATGCCCAGCCGTGACTATCTGTGGTTTGCGGTATATCCCATCATTCCTCGGGTTGGCGACTGTATTTTCCACGATGGTCGCTATTTTCGTGTAGACGCAGTTTTTCTCTACGAAAACACTAATGAAAGTTGGTGTGCTGATTTAGAGGTTTCTTACTATACCCGACGGCATTAAGCGTAACTAAGGTGTAGTCGGTGTAGTCGCTTGAGTGACTGAATGATTCACAAACGATTGATGGATTTGAGTGACTAGAGCCTCAGCCTCAGCCTCTTGGGCATACTGGCTAGAAATCACAACTGTCTGTAAATTGCCATAGCCAACAAACGTGATCAAAGCCCGCTGTCCTTGCTCTGGTTCGTACCAGATCCGAAACCCTGACTGGCCATCAATAGCAACCAGAGAATAATGTTGAACAGCCACCGCTTCAGCCACAAGTTGGTCAAGTCGCTGGGGAACCACCGTCTGCGGATCTTCCCGGAGCACTACGATATCGGTGCGAATAGGCATATTAACGCCATCGGCAAGACTGACAATTGCCAAACCATTCTCTCCTTGAGGGGTTATTTGCCATTCCTTGGGGTAATCCACACTAAATTGAGCAGATTCATAGCGAGCAAATTCACCGGATTCAGGCGACTCTTGCTTGCGATTCAGGGCGTCTTTGTTATCGGCACTTGCTACTCTGTGCTGCTCTGTAGTTAACATCGCAGCAGCACTGCCACCTAAGATTGGCGCTAGGACGATCCCCAAAGCGCCCATGCTCAGCAGCAATTGTCCTATGGTCTGCTTAGTATCAAAGTTCATAAGTGTTTAGCGATCGCATATCTTAAACCCTAGCTTTCCAACCTTGAGTCGACTGAACACACTCACCTAACGTCAAGCATCTCAGGTCTCCATGAAAATTTCTAGCCTTTTCTCTACACTATTTCCCGTGGCGTTGGGGCTGCTGACTACTATGGCCGCTAGCGCCGAAGCATTTCCTAGCTATACACCCCAACCCCGTGGCATTCCCAATGTACGCGTTTCTGGCGGCACTCGTTCACCAGCTGGTTCAAGTTGCATCAGCGATCCACAAGCACCGCAGCTGACTTCTATCTTTCCAGATGACGACTTAGGTTACACCACTGACCGTTACCCAGCATTCCAGTGGTATATGCCTGACAACAATGCTAGCTATGTGGAATTCAACCTGTATGAAGTTGTCAATGAGGAGGATGGGATTTACGAGTCTGTTTATCAAACAACGTTTGTCCCTAGGTCAACCGCTGGTATTGCAACGCTACAGCTATCCGAAGCGGCTGGTTTGGCTCCCCTGAGCCCAGATAATTACTATTACTGGAGTGTAGACGTTTACTGCTCAGACGATTTGGCTGCCGTGATGATGGCAGATGGCTTTGTTGAAGTGCTAGTACCTGAGCCAACACTGGCAACGGCCCTCGCAGAAAGTGATGGGATCGATAGAGCTGCGATCGCAGCTGAAAATGGCCTATGGTTTGATGCTACCCGGGCCCTCACCGATCATCTAACCACTCAACCTAACGACCGTCAGGCTCTAGATAGCTGGCAAACACTCCTAGAATCTATCGGGCTAGAGAATATTGCTGATGCCCCGCTATTACCTTAATTGGTACTATTTTGGCTAAGTTCACTGCCAAATTAAACCAAGGCTTTAACCTGCAGCAAACAAAGTATACGTTGATATTTGTTAAAGTTTATGAACACATTCAACGCTGGTAATCCCACTATTCACTTATGCTGCGTCTCGAAAACATCACTAAGGTTTATCCCACCGGAGAAGTATTGCGGGACGTAACCTGGGAAGTCAAACCAGGTAATCGCATCGGTCTTGTAGGTGTGAATGGGGCCGGAAAATCCACCCAGCTCAAAATCATCATGGGGGAGATTGAGCCCACCAGCGGTAATGTGATTCGCCCTAATGAACTGCATATTGGCTATCTCAATCAGGAATTTGAAGTCGATCCTCGTCGGACAATTCGCGAAGAATTTTGGACGGTTTTTGAGGAAGCTAATGCCGTCCAACACAAGCTGGCAGAAATTCCGATTCAAATGGAAACGGCTGATCCAGATGAGCTAGAAAAGCTCATCAAAGTACTTGATCGTGAACAACGCAAGTTTGAAGCCTTAAACGGCTACGGTCTAGAAGCCAAGATTGAAAAGATTTTGCCCGAGATGGGCTTTCACAATGATGATGGAGAGCGCCTTGTCAGCTCATTTAGCGGCGGTTGGCAAATGCGTATGGGCCTGGGCAAAGTCATGCTCAAAGCGCCAGACTTACTGCTATTGGACGAGCCGACAAACCACTTAGATCTAGAAACCATTGAGTGGTTAGAAAGCTACCTAAAGGGATTAACAACCCCCATGGTGATTGTTTCCCATGACCGTGAGTTCCTAGATCGTCTTTGTACCCATATTGTCGAAACCGAGCGGGGAGTCTCAACCACCTATCTGGGTAACTACAGTGCATACCTGGCTCAAAAAGCAGAAACCAAACTGGCTCAGCAAGCTACTTATGATCGTCAGCAAAAGGAAATTGCCAAACAGCAAGTTTTTGTCGATCGTTTCCGGGCCAGCGCTACCCGTAGTACCCAGGCTAAGAGCCGTGAGAAACAGTTAGAAAAAATTGAGCGGATTGAAGCTCCAATTTCTAACGCTAAAACTCTGCAATTTAAGTTTCCACCTGCCCCCCGCAGCGGTCGTGAGGTAGTACAGATCAGCGACCTGACCCATACCTACGGAGATAACATCCTGTTTCTTGGGGCAGAATTATTGATTGAGCGGGGCGATCGCATCGCTTTTGTCGGTCCTAACGGTGCTGGTAAATCCACCTTGCTACGGCTGATCATGAGTCTAGAGGAGCCTGTAGAGGGCTCAGCTACCCTGGGGGAGCACAATGTCATCCCTAGTTATTTTGAGCAAAATCAGGCAGAGGCTCTAGACCTGGATAAAACTGTGATGGCCACCATCCATGATGAGGTCCCCACCTGGAAAAACGAGGAAGTCCGCACACTGCTAGGTCGGTTTTTATTTAGCGGCGACATGGTAAGCAAATCTGTTAACGCCCTCAGTGGCGGGGAAAAAGCACGTCTAGCCCTAGCTAAAATGCTACTGGCTCCAGCTAACCTCCTGGTTCTAGACGAGCCCACTAATCACCTGGATATCCCCGCCAAAGAAATGTTGGAATCAGCCCTCCAAGAATACGATGGCACGGTGCTGATTGTTTCCCACGATCGATTCTTTATTTCCCAAGTTGCCAATAAGATCGTTGAAATTCGAGAAGGTGAGCTGCGTTTGTATCGTGGAGACTACAGCTACTATCTTGAAAAAATAGAACAGGAAAAAGAGCGTGCCCGGCTGGAAAAACTAGAAGCGGAACGCGCTGCCAAGACAGCTGCTAAGCGCCAAAAGCAAAAAGAGAAACAAAAGGCAAAAGCAGCAGCCAAAAAGAAAAGCTAACAAAATCTAGCAGTCTATTTTCAGGTCAGAAATGCATGATGTCGTCCTGTAACTATCATCATGTTCCCGAAACCTTTCTATAGTTCTGAGTGCTGACTTCAAAACTCAAACTAAACTTGTAGGTATTACAGTGGGCAAGCATTGGTCGATTGCTATTTCTAGCAGGTACCCAGGCACAGAAAAAGTGACCCTCTACCTATTTGACCAGGGCAATCATCTGATAAGCAATAGCCTTGAATGAGTAGTTTGACTCATTGACAAATCAGGGGGAGCGTAAGTCAAAAATATAATTAAAACCATTATATTCTCGATAATTTTTAGTAACCATTTGCGCTGTTATCTATAGGTAAAATGGCTGGTAAGGATCGCAGTGTAGGCATGACCAAGCAACCTAGAAACGGCGAACTTAGATATCCAATTGTGGTTCAGTAAGTCTCTGAGCCAGACATTACAGGCTATTTTCTCCTGGCGAAAAGGTCTTGTTAAGAAAACCTTAATGATTGGGAAAGCGCGAGTGATATGATCTCGCTAAGTAAAAGGCACAGTCGTTCATAATCGGAAGAAGGATTTGTAAGTATGGCGCAGGAGTCTGTTTCTCCAATGGTTCTCGTCATCCTGGACGGATGGGGATATCGCGATGAGAACAATGGAAACGCAATTAAAAATGCCAGAACCCCGGTCATCGATAGTCTTTGGGCCGCCTACCCACACACTTTAATTCAGACCTCAGGTAAACACGTGGGCTTACCCGATGGCCAAATGGGTAACTCCGAAGTAGGGCACCTGAACATCGGAGCAGGTCGAATTGTGCCTCAGGAACTTGTTCGTATTTCCGATGCAGTTGAAGACGATTCCATTCAGGAAAATCAGGCCTTATTAGACGTATGCCAAAAGGTCCGCTACAGCGGTAGCAAACTTCATTTAGTTGGCCTTTGCTCTGAAGGTGGCGTACATTCGCACTTGAATCACCTGCTAGGTCTTCTAGATTTAGCTAAAGCCCAAGACATTCAAGACGTCTGTATTCATGCCATTACCGATGGTCGTGATACCCAACCCAAGGCCGCTCAATCATCAATTCAAAAACTTCAGACTCACATAGACCAGCAAGCAATAGGACGCATTGTCACTCTTAGCGGTCGTTACTATGCAATGGATCGCGACCAACGTTGGGATCGTATTGAAAAGGTCTACAGCGTGATGACAGATCAGGGTAACGGTAGCGGCATGACTGCTTTAGAAGCTATACAGGCTGCCTATGCTCAAGACGTTACCGACGAATTTATCGAGCCAGTTCGTTTAGAATCTGGTGTCATTGCTCCCAACGATGGCATCATCTTCTTCAACTTCCGCCCCGATCGCGCCCGTCAACTTACTCAAGCTTTTATTGATCCTAAATTCAAAGGGTTTGATAGACAGCGTATCGCTCCCTTAAACTTTGTCACCATGACTCAGTATGATGGCTCACTACCTGTACAGGTTGCATTTGAGCCTCAAAACCTGAGCAACATTCTGGGTGAGGTTGTGGCTGATCATGGGATTAAGCAGTTTCGCACTGCAGAGACCGAAAAATATGCCCACGTCACCTACTTCTTTAACGGTGGTCGGGAAGATCCCTTTGAAGGTGAAGACCGAGAACTTGTGTCAAGCCCCCAGGTCGCTACTTATGATAAGGCACCGGCCATGTCCGCTAAGTCTGTTACTGATACGGCCATTACCGCTGTTAGCAAAGGGAAGTATGGCTTGGTGGTGATCAACTATGCCAACCCTGACATGGTTGGACATACAGGCAATATGGAAGCCACTGTGCAAGCTCTTGAATCGGTTGATGTACAGCTAGGGCGGTTACTTGATGCTGTCGGCCAGGCTGGAGGTACCACTATTATCATTGCAGACCATGGCAATGCAGAGTATATGTGGGACGAAGAAGGTCGACCTTGGACGGCTCACACCACTAATCCAGTACCATTTATTTTGTTAGAAGGGGAACGGTTAAAGATTCCAGGTCGTGGTGGTGAGGTTGAGCTCCGTCAAAATGGCTGTTTAGCTGATATTGCACCCACCATTTTAGAAATTCTCAAACTACCTCAACCCAAGGAAATGACTGGTAAATCGATGCTTGTTCCCATTTCTGTTGATGTAAAGCGTAATCGTACCCCCGTAAAGGTATCGCTGTAACGTAGAAGTAGGGATACAGGATATATCAAAGGGTTCGCCATGGCACCATGCCCTGAGGTACCATAGTTTGGCGTTAGGACTAAGGGTCTAGATCCTTTAGAGCGTCACATATTAGGTTGGTTTAAGGAACAGTCAGGCTAAAAATTTGCAATGCTAATATCGGTTTTACAGGTGGTATGGCTAGTCTCTGCCATTGGGTTAATTATTTTGGTACTGTTTCACAGCCCTAAGGGCGATGGTCTTGGTGCTTTGGGGGGTCAGGCCCAGATGTTTACGAGTACCAAGAGTGCTGAAACTGCGCTAAATCGTGCCACCTGGCTTCTGACTATTCTGTTTATGGGAATTACGGTGATTCTAAGTGCTGGCTGGCTAGCCACTCCAATTGGTGAATTACCTACCTCGGTAGATGCCTTACCCGTTGAAGAAACAGCTCCGGCAGCGGAAACAATTCCTGCTGATCTAGGTGCACCTGAAGTACCTGGATCAACTGCAGAGTAAAGACTGGCTCAAATAGGCCTAAGGCAGCAATATATAAAACAAAAAAGCGGAAGCCACTACTCGCGACTTCCGCTTTTTTGTTTTATATAGCCAGTGAAGGTTTGGTTAGGACAAATTGTGAGCATCCCCTGAGCGGAGTCGAAAGGCGCTGGCTGGGAAAGTTGGCTTCGACTCCGTTCAGCCAACGATATATGGGATGGTTACGACACATTAGAATTCTGGAACTTTGCTACTGCAAACAGTTTTTCCAGTTTTCCGTCTTTTGCTTTCACCGTTCAGTTTCACCAAGAACTTATGAGGACATCTCCAATAGATGTCCTCATAGAAGAGCTTCCTAGATTAGAGAGCTTTAGCGCGAGCAACTACGTTTTCAACGGTATAGCCGAATTCTTGCATAATGCGACCACCGGGAGCAGATGCCCCAAACCGATCAACGCTAATGATGTCGCCCTCAGCACCGTAATACTTACCCCACCCCATGGAGATACCAGCTTCAACCGCCAGACGCTTGGTCACCGCTTTAGGTAGAACAGATTCTTTATAGGCAGCATCTTGGGCTTCAAATAACTCCCAGCAAGGCATGGAAACTACACGTACCTTTTGACCGTCGGCCCGCAGTTGCTCAGCTGCTTCAACACAGAGAGACACTTCACTGCCAGTACCAATCAAAATTAGGTCAGCACCTGCATCATCCGAGATGACGTAGGCTCCCTTGGCCACACCGTCAATGGAACTACCGTCTAGTTGGGGAAGATTCTGACGAGAGAACGCCATCAGTGTAGGTGTCTTGCGGCTTGCGATCGCAACTTTATAGGCTCCCGACGTCTCATTACCATCCGCCGGACGAATCACATAGAGATTGGGAATTGCCCGTAAGGATGCAATTGTTTCTACAGGCTGGTGAGTGGGACCATCTTCACCCAGACCAATGGAGTCATGGGTCATGACGTAGAGAACACCTGCTTCAGACAGTGCCGACAAGCGAATTGCTGCCCGCATGTAGTCAGCAAACACCAGGAACGTAGCACAGTAGGGGATGAGGCCAGAGTTGTGTAGCGCAATTCCGTTGCAGATTGCTCCCATACCATGCTCACGCACACCAAAGCGCAGGTTGCGATTCTCGTAAGCACCCTTCTGGAAATCACCAGAAATTGTCATCAAAGTGTTGTTAGATTTTGCCAAGTCGGCAGAACCACCCACCAGCTCAGGAACTGCAGGAGCCAAGGCATTTAATGTGGCCTCAGAAGTCTTCCGAGTGGCAATAGCCTTACCTTCTGGAGAATATGTTGGCAGGGCAGCCTCCCACCCTTCGGGTAGCTTGCCAGAAATCATCCGCTCGAATAAGGCCGCCTCATCAGCGTACTTAGTGCGATAGGTAGCCAGGGTCTGAGTCCACTCAGCTTCAGCGCTGGCACCCTTATCAATAGCCTGACGGAAACGAGTCAGTACGTCCTCAGGAATTTCAAACGGCGCGTAGTTCCAACCCAGGTTTTGACGAGTTAAGGTGATTTCATCATCACCCAGAGCCGCACCGTGAACACCAGCGGTATCCGCTTTGTTGGGGGAGCCATAACCAATGGTGGTGGTCACCTTGATCATAGTGGGTTTGTCAGTTACTTGCTTGGCTTCTTCAATGGCTTTTGCGATCGCACTTAAATCAGTATTGCCATCTTCCACATGCAATACATGCCAACCATAGGCCTCGAAACGCTTACTGACATCTTCAGTAAAGGCAATGTCAGTGGAACCGTCGATGGAAATATGATTGTCATCGTACAGGGCAATCAGCTTACCCAGCCCCAGATGTCCGGCCAATGAGCATGCCTCACCAGACACTCCTTCCATATTGCACCCATCACCTAAAATCACATAGGTATAATGGTCAACCAGAGTACAGTCAGGCTTATTAAAACGAGCCGCCAGATGAGCTTCCGCCATCGCCAAACCCACACCGTTACAGATACCCTGACCTAGAGGACCAGTAGTCACCTCTACACCAAGAGTTTCAAAATTTTCAGGATGCCCAGGCGTAGTCGCCCCCCACTGACGGAAATTCTTGATGTCCTCCAACTTGACACTGTCATAACCCGTCAGATGCAGTAGTGCATACTGCAGCATGCAACCATGACCCGCAGACAGAACAAAGCGATCCCGATTAAACCACTGAGGGTTTTTGGGATTAAAGCGCATAAATTGATCCCACAGAACAAACGCCATTGGCGCAGCTCCCATGGGCAAACCGGGATGACCAGATTTAGCCTTTTCAACAGCATCAATGGCCAAGAACCGAATGGCATTAATACACTGCGTTTCAAGAGATTGGGTTGCAACAGCCATAGTCTTCCAAGTAGTTAACAACGGTACAGTCCAGGTGTGAACAAAGTAGACGAACGCACCTTTGCTGATGGTGATAGCAGATTGAGAGCAACCAAATAGGTAACCCCCAACACGTCAAAGCATGGGTTAAAAAACGGACAGGTACGTATCTACATACATAATTGTGTACTCTAGATATAGGGCACTAACCCTGTAGGGTTAAACCCATAGTCCCAAGCACATAACCACGTGGCAAAAACATTCCACAGACAACAGTTGGGAGCAGGGACTTAGCCACTCATCCACAAAAACCGATTGTGACAGACCTCCACAGCACCCCACCGAGCACGAGAGTTAACCACCCCAACCTTGTCAAAGGAGAGCCACTGGTCTAAGCCTATACCGTGACTTTCAAGCACATTCATTAATTGGAACATGCTCAGGTACGAACAGTAACCTGACAACAGGTCAACCCTTCGTGTTAATTAATGTTTCTGTTAGGTCATTATACCTATCAAGCTGTAGCACTAGCTACGATACTTGCGAAAAACTAGGGTCACGTTATGACCACCAAAACCAAATGAATTAGACATGGCCACATCTACAGTTTGGGCACGACTCTGATGGGGCACATAGTCTAGATCACAATCATCATCAGGCGCTTGCAAATTAATCGTAGGAGGCACCTGATCATTGGCTACCGCCATACAGGCTGCCACACCCTCAATACCACCGGAGCCTCCTAACAAATGCCCCGTCATAGATTTGGTAGAACTTACAGCAATCCGTTTGGCATGGTCCCCCAAAGCCGTTTTAATTGCAGCCGTTTCGGTTGGATCATTGGCCGGGGTACTGGTCCCGTGGGCATTAATGTAGCTAACTTCTGACGGAGAAACATCTGCATCTTTGAGAGCTAGCTCCATCGAACGAGCCGCACCGGTTCCACCCGGTACTGGAGCCGTCATATGATAGGCATCACAGGTCATGCCATAGCCCACCATTTCGGCATAAATGTACGCACCGCGACTCAAGGCATGTTCCAGTTCTTCTAAGATCAAGATGCCAGCGCCTTCGCCCATCACAAAGCCATCTCTATCCTTATCAAAGGGACGGCTAGCGTGCTCCGGATCATCATTGCGGGTAGATAGGGCTCTAGCGGAGGCAAATCCGGCAAATGACAAAGGCGTAATTGCAGCTTCGGTACCGCCACAAATCATGGCCTGGGCATAGCCGTTTTGCACAATACGAAACGCATCGCCGATAGCGTTAGACCCGGCAGCACAGGCAGTCACTGCACAGGAGTTAGGGCCTTTAGCACCGGTATGAATGGCGGTTAGACCAGCTGCCATATTGGCAATCATCATCGGCACCATAAAGGGACTACAGCGATTGGGTCCCTTGTTGATATACACAGACTGCTGCTCTTCCATGACCTTGAGGCCGCCCACCCCTGTACCAATCATGACACCCACTTGTTCAGCGTTGAGATCGGTGATGGTGAGCTTGGCATTGGCTAAGGCTTGTTTGCTAGCTGCGATCGCAAACTGAGCAAATCGGTCAGTCCGCTTAGCATCTTTAGCATCTATATATTCCAAAGGATCAAACCCTTTGACCTCACCCGCAATGCGGCATTTGTGCTTCGATGCGTCAAACAGTGTGATTGGCCCAATACCATTTTTAGCAGCTAGCAGGCCTTGCCAATAGGCTTCTAAAGTATTGCCGATGGGGGTAATCGCCCCCATCCCAGTAATCACAACGCGCTTTTTTTCAGTAGTTGTCATGGTCATCGACACAAGGGTAAGGGTCCCAAGGTATTAAAAAAACAGAGTTTCAAACAGGCAAGGGCGCTCATGCGGGCGATTTTTCTTTGATAAAGTCAACAGCTGCCTGCACTGTGCCAATGTTCTCAGCCGCTTCGTCTGGGATTTCAATATCAAACTCTTCCTCAAGCGCCATTACCAGCTCAACGGTATCGAGGGAGTCAGCACCCAAGTCGTTGGCAAAGCTAGCCTCAGGCTTAACCTCAGCTACATCAACACCGAGCTGCTCCGATACGATTTTCTGAACCTTTCCTAAAATGTCGTCAGCCATAATCTCCAAATTTCCTTTTCAGCGGCAGCAAAGAACATGACCTAAATACCCAGACTGGAATACCCCAGGACGTCAGAACGTTTATCCGGATTTAGGCATTTTTTCATCTTATAGGAAAGCGTGCGCCCTACATGGACAGACGACGTCTGCATTTCGACTCACTGGCAACTGGGAAGGACTAGAACCTGACAATATTACAATCCATAAACTTTTGACACGTTGCCCTGCTCCCAAAAAACGGCACTGATAGACTAAAGCTTGATTGGAGAACTCTTCTGGCTAACTTTGGTTAATGTAAACAAAGCTCTCTGAGATGTGATTTATATATCCTACGGGACGCACTCTAGATAGCTGTTTAATGCCATCGTCAAGCCGCTATATAGCTGAAACCGTTTAATAATATTGGAGCATTCCTTCGATGTCTCATTCGGTCAAGATTTACGATACCTGCATTGGTTGCACTCAGTGTGTTCGGGCTTGCCCAACGGATGTACTGGAAATGGTGCCCTGGGATGGCTGCAAAGCTGGGCAAATTGCCTCTTCCCCTCGGACTGAAGACTGCGTTGGCTGCAAGCGCTGTGAGACCGCTTGCCCGACTGATTTCTTGAGTATTCGCGTATATCTGGGTGCTGAGACTACTCGTAGCATGGGTCTGGCTTACTAGACTCTTAAAATCGATAACAGCTTTCACTCGAAACGTTTATCTCTCCTATCCCTGATGGGGTGGGAGTTTTTTTTTGGAAACCGCTTTTTATGCTTTAAAGAAGCTACTGTCAGAAAGCCACGTGAGGTATTTAGGCACGTACAGCAAACTTACGTACAGCCACTAAACTACCGAGCAGACCCACCAGACTACCCAAGGCAAATAGGGATGCTGGCAATAAGATTAGCTGTCTTGGCGTAAACTGCAGTCCTACGGCCAAAAACTGTAAAAATTCGGGTTGCTGGGCGGATAGGCGCTGTAGGGACTGATGTGAGCCCACTAATAATGCCCAGGCAATCAGTGCGCCCATGAGTCCAAAGGTAATGCCTTGCAAAATAAACGGCATGTAAATCCATACTGATGTTGCCCCCACCAGCTGCATTACTTCGATTTCTCGGCGGCGGGCCATGACAATCAGGCGAATGGTGGTGGTGATCACTGCGATCGCAGTCAAACTCAAAATTGCCAGCACCCCAAAACTGACATACTGCAATCCCTGATTAAGTTCAGTCAGACGCTGTACCGCTTCTGTAATATAGAGAACCTCATCAACACCAGGAATTCCTTCCAGCTGAGTCGCTACACTGGGCACCGCTTCAGAGTTTCTGACCCTAACCTTGATTTCGTCTACTAAAGGATTACCCTTAAGTTGCTCGGTAGCCTGGGGCATATCTTCAATCCCCAGTTCCTGACTAAGCTGCGTCCAGGCTTCTTCTTTTGTGACTGTTTCTACTTCTGCAACATCGGTTAAATTGCGAATGCGATCGCTAAGGCTATCGGCAGTTACACCACTTTCTAGATAAACCGCAATTTCTAGTTGACTACCAAACTGATTCAGTAAGCTTTCCACCTGCCAGGTTGCCTGCAAACTAATCCCAAATAGGAATAGGAGCACCATAATCGTGCTCACGGCAGCCCAATTCATCCAACCACCGCGCTGCAGCCCCAAAAAGGTCTCCCGCAAAAGATAGCTAGCTTTAGTAAAAAACTTACCCATGCTGACTGACACGCTGAGGAATAACTATGAACAATGCAGAACACACAAGCAGCCCGATGAAGATATTACCCCAGGGCACAGCCTAAAGCGTTCAAGCGTACACCCCTCCATACATTGGAATGGCATACGCGAGATGAAGCCCTAATTGCTAGGATAAGGTTAGATCCATCAGCCTAATCAATTTAACCGTGGGTATTTCAGTCAGCAAAAAAAAGTTAAAAAAACCGCCTCTTGAACTCCATTATTTGGGCGATCGCGTCCTCAGAAAGGCAACGAAACGAGTGGCCAAAGTGGATGAGAACATTCGTGCTCTAGCCCAAAAGATGTTGCAAACCATGTATAGCGAGGATGGTATTGGACTCGCTGCACCCCAAGTGGGCGTTCATAAGCAGATTCTAGTCGTTGATACCGATCCGGAAGAGGCATCTAACCAGCCCCTGGTACTCATCAATCCTAAAATTATTCGCCACAGCAAAGAAATGGCCTGTGGCCAGGAAGGCTGTCTGAGCATTCCCGGTGTCTTTCTTGACGTGATTCGCCCAGCTGCGATCGAAGTTAGCTTTAAGGATGAAAATGGTCGTCCTCAAAAAATCCAGGCTGATGATCTTTTAGCCCGTGTGATTCAGCATGAGATGGATCATCTCAATGGAGTCATGTTTGTTGACCGGGTAGAAAATAGAATTGCCCTGGCCCAAGAACTGCAAAAAGGCGGATTTTCTGCCAATGATGTTAGAAACGTTGCCTAGGAATATGTAGGGGCATTGCCTGCAACACCCCTACGCGCAAGACCATGCAACAACTGTTTTTTCATTATTAGGAGAATACTGTGACCCCTAAAAGCGGTTTATTTTTGGCTGGCACCTGCATCACCGCCATTGCCGGTGTAGGGTCTGTGTTTGAGCTTGCCTACGGGGAGCCAGACTTGGGTGTAGTACCCACTGCCATTGTTTTAACCTTGAGCATCCCCATCACCGTGCTATTTTTTATGGCGGCTGTTAAAGATACTCGGGAAAATCAGCAGTGGTAGATCACGCTAGGCAATGGGTGGAGGCCAACAACGGATAATCGTTGTCCCAGTAGTTTTTCATCTGAGAGAGAAAACTATCGAGACGGTTCTGCCAATCAACTTCACAGAGGATTCAAAGCCCTTTAGGGTGATGTAGATATCTGTAGGGCTTCCAACCCGCATAGCCACCCTACACATTAGAATGTAAAGGAATGTATCGTTTCTAAGCAAAGCCTGGAAACGTCAGCTTCCAGACGTTGCTGCAGCGTTACAACTTTATCTTCTTTTTACATCCCTGCGTATCTCCCATGGGTCTACTTTTTGTGCTCAAGCTACTCCTGACATTGTCCGTACTGGGAGTGGCAGCTTATCTGTTGACAGCCCGTCGTTATCAGTCCTCAGACTCAGTTGCCAACTCCTACGACCAGTGGACTGAAGATGGCATCCTGGAGTTTTACTGGGGCGAGCATATTCACTTAGGGCACTACGGATCACCGCCACGATCCAAGGATTTTCTTAAGGCTAAATCAGATTTTGTCCACGAAATGGTGAAGTGGGGTGGATTAGATCAGTTAGCCCCCGGTACTACGGTGTTGGACGTGGGCTGCGGTATTGGTGGCAGTAGTCGAATTTTAGCCAGAGAGTATCAGTTTAAGGTCACCGGTGTAACGATTAGTCCTCAGCAGGTAAAGCGGGCTCAGCAGCTAACACCAGCAGGTGTTACAGCTCAGTTTCAGATAGACGACGCCATGGCCCTCTCGTTTCCAGATGCCAGCTTTGATGTGGTGTGGTCGGTGGAAGCGGGCCCCCACATGCCTGATAAGGCGGTATTTGCCCGCGAGCTGATGCGGGTGCTTAAACCCGGTGGCATTTTGGTCTTGGCAGATTGGAATCAGCGAGATGATCGCCAGGTACCACTCAATTTTTGGGAAAAGCCGGTGATGCGGCAATTATTAGACCAATGGTCTCATCCTGCCTTTGCCAGCATTGAAGGCTTTGCTGAAAACCTTGAAGCAACGGGGTTTGTAGCCGGTAGCGTGGTTACTGCAGACTGGACACAGGCGACTCTGCCCTCATGGCTGGATTCAATTTGGCAAGGTATTGTTCGTCCTAAAGGGCTGATCCGCTTTGGTGCATCAGGATTCATTAAATCCCTACGAGAGGTCCCGACCCTACTATTAATGCGTCTTGCCTTTGGTGCTGGGCTCTGTCGATTTGGCATGTTTCGTGCTGTCAGAGCCAACGTGCAATCACCAATGGCATCAGAGCAGACACAACAGTTAACAGTCAGTCGTTAGTCCCCCAGATCGATCATGGCTAAGCGAGTCATTATTGTCGGTGCGGGGCCTGCTGGTGCTAGCCTAGCTCTATTACTGGCTCGCAGTGGCATTCACGTCACGCTACTAGAACAAGAAACAACTTTCGAACGAGTTTTTCGCGGCGAAGGGTTGATGCCTGCAGGCATGGATGCACTGCACCAGATGGGTCTGTCAGAACTGCTGAAAACGTTACCTCACCGCCGACTGGAATCCTGGAATATTCACTTAGGCGGTCAAGAGGTTTTTGTTATTCCCGAACCTGATCTAGGAGAAAGATCGCTCAATATTATTTCCCAACCTGCATTACTCCAGGGCATGGTGGAGGAGGCCAGTCGGCATGAGTGTTTCGAGTTTAAGACAGACTGTCAGGTGCAGGATCTGCTATGGGAGAACAATCGAGTAGTTGGCGTCCAGATTAAGCTAGGCAACAGCACCACAGAAATACGCGCTGACTTAGTGGTTGGCTGTGATGGTCGTGGCTCATTAGTGCGGCGAAAAGCCAAGTTGGCCATTGAACTGCAACCGGATCAGTATGATGTGCTGTGGTTTAAGCTACCAGCTCCCCAACAGTTGCAGAAGACTTGTCAGTTTTACTTAATGGCCAAAGCTCAGCAGCATCCTGCTAGTTGTTACACCTCATGGGATGGCCAACTGCAGTATGGACTGATTTTGCCTAAAGGTGGATTAGGCCAGTTAGGCGATGTTGATTGGCTGAGTGCAGCGGCAAAATCTGCTCCTGATTGGCTAGGGGCCCATGTGTTGGCCCAGCGTGGTGCGGTTAGTAAACCGGTGCGCTTGAATGTGGTGGTTGGCCACTGTAACCAGTGGTGGCGACCTGGGGTTTTACTGTTAGGGGATGCAGCCCATCCAATGTCCCCGATACGGGCCCAAGGGATTAATTTAGCCCTAAGAGATGCGATTGTGGCTACAAACTACCTGGTACCGGCCCTTCAAAAGACTTTAGAGACGATAGATAACGCCTTACCTACGATTCAACAACAACGAATGCCGGAAGTGGTGCGATCGCAAACCCTACAGATCCGAGAAGCCAATAGCTTAAAGGTCATTCGCTCATCTCCCTGGAAATTAGCCATCGCCCAGCAGATTTTGCCACTGGCTGGCAAATTGCCATGGTTACAACAAGCATGGCTGGCTCGCCAGCATGATTTAAGACATGGATCTCAACCAGTGCAATTAATCTGCGATTAACCAGGTACTTCCAGTCCAAGCACAGCTTTAGATTTAAGTAGATTTTGGCACTTTACCTAAACCTCAAGAAAACTTCAGTAGTTTTCTTGAGTGGAAATGCTGATGGCTTTAGATATAAACCGTATAGGCCATCTTACCTATCACCAGGCTTTGGCCAAGCATCGCTTGCGATCGCCGCACCCTCTCAAACAAACCGAGTCTCTTAGAGCCTCTTAGAGAGATCCGGTTTTTGCACTATCCCAGCTCGGTTTTATTTCGCCACAGCCATGAGACACAAACAGCGCATCAGGCCCACACCAATCCATCAACCTATATTGGCACCAGCCCTTTGCATGATAGCTAGCATGGTAGGCATGGGGTGTATGCTCGGATTGGTCAAGTTTCGCTATGGCTACCAAGCAGTCTACGCCAACACTTCACGACAACCTCAAGATCCGTCTTTCCACCCGACAGTGCTACCGTTTCGCAAAGATCAGAGCAATTGCGAAAAGAATGGAGCAGTTTGGAACAACCAAGAGTGCATTGATCATGAGCATAATCCGAGGTTCTAGCACACCTGGATCAGCGCAGGTAGTCGATAATTCCCTGAGCAATGGCATCAGCAATTTGCTCACGGGCAGCAGTACTTTGAAACCGGGTCGCATCTTCACGACCGGTGACAAATCCGGTTTCTACTAAGACTGCGGGCATGGAAGTATTGCGAAGAACATAAAAACGAGCCTGGCGGACACCGCGATCGCGCAGGTCTGTACTACGCAGTACACTACTATGGATAGCACGGGCCAGGTTGCGCCCCGTCGAGAAGTAATAGGTCTCCAGCCCATTCACCTCAGGGCGGCTCAGACTAATGGCATTGGCGTGAATACTGACAAATATGGTGGCATTAGCCCGCTCGGCAATATCCACCCGAGGTTGTAAATCGACTTCCACATCCTGGGTACGGGTAAGGGCTGCTCGATAGCCACGCTGCTCTAAAGTACTCTGCAAACGACGGGCAATGAAAATATTAATTTCCTTTTCCAGCAAACCGTTCCGGCCTACAGCCCCTGGATCGCGTCCCCCATGGCCTGGGTCAATCATTATCAGCACCTCTCCTTGTCTAGCCGCAGGTGTTGGCAATCTGGGAGACGGACTTGAGGGTGGGCTAGCGGCCGTGCCGGTTGTTTGGACAATGCGTGCATCAAGACCAGCATTTTGCAAACGGGTCTGCAGCTGATTGGCACGGGGTTGCTCACGAAAGCGCCCGGCTTGAATTACTGACTGACCATTGACCGTAGTTCGAAAGGCACCCGGTTCTACTGAATTGACACGCGATCGCAACAGAGCAGACCCACCTGGCACAATCACTTGATAAATGACATTTGCCGAGGGTGTGGACGGTGTTGGCGTTGTGGGTGAGTTCACCTGAGCCACTTCGACAATTTGAGCTGAGAGTCCTGCCTGCACTAACCGCTGACGAAGTTCATTGGCACGGGACTGCTCACGAAAGCGCCCAGCTTGAATGACTGACTGACCATTGACCGTAGTTCGAAAGGCACCCGGTTCTACCGAATTGACACGCGATCGCAACAGGGCAGACCCACCTGGCACAATCACCTGGTAATCAATATTGTCATTATTTCGTGGCGGTGAACCTGGACGAGGTAACGGGTTACCACTGGGCGGCGTTGGCAGCGGTCTGGGGGTCGGGCTGCTGATTGGCGGTCTAGGGCTAGTTGGTTGTCTTGCCCCTGACGCTGCAATCACGGTGTCCAAAGGCTGATTATTAGTCAGATAAATATGCCCCAGAGTCTGACCGTTGAATACGCGGCGGGTGAGCGTCCAACCGGCATCTAGCTCAAGTTTGACAAAATCATTCACCACACCGGTAGAACGACCCAGTTCCAGCTTTGGCAAACCTCGCTGTAAAGGGCTGGGTGACGCCACCAGCACCAAACTATCCCCTTGCTGCTCCACCCGGAGACGATAGCGCGACCCTAAGTCTTCTCCATTAACGCGGACAGAATAGCCATTGCTATCGGAACTCCGACCACAAATCCCCGAAAAATCAAACGTCAGCAGCAGCGGATTTACGATTGTCGGATTATTACCTTGCTCCTGCCAACAGCGCCGAGCCGAACTCAGCTGCTCAATAATCAACAGGTTATAAAACCGACCATTATTTACAGGTTCGGCTACAGCAACGATACGGTCATCGGCAATCGGCTGTTGGCCAAATTGAGCCGCCGATACCTGCAATGGCAACGCAATCGCTGCACTACAGGTGGTAGCTGCTATAGCCGATAGTGTGGTGAGTTGACGAAGAAGTGATTTCATATCCCTTAGGGGTCGCGGGTAGGAGATAGATTGTCTGCAGGTGACATTACAAGAAACACAGGGTTGGCGTCCAACGGTTATTTACGTAGTTTTCCGAGAAAGATTGCCTATTCGGTAAGCAACTATATCAGTTCATCAGCTGTCCGTGATGAGATTTGCTTGTGAGTCATTAAAAACCCTTCCCAAGCAGGTCCGTAGAACTACTGACGTGTGGAACTTTCAAGGCTGGCACAGTTCTATTTAGCCAGTCAGGCAACAGTCCTGAAAGTCATCATCACTAAACTAATGAAGGCAGCTCATGGCCTGAATTCAGAACAGGCGTACTGAGTTTGGTCGACAATTCAGTCGCTAATATCGACTACGAGATAGCGCATAAAAAGGACATCCAGACGGCCCTAGAAAACGGACTTTAACCCATGGAACAACAGCCCCCGTAGCCCCAAAGTCTTAACACCAAAAAGATGGGCGACTGATGGCATACCCCTGGACATAATCGATACCAATTGTTTGCATCTTGGTTAAGATTGCGTCATTTTCTACCGACTCCGCAATGATCTGTAAACCCATAACGTTGCCAATTCGATGGATAGACTCAACAATGGCCTCAGTGGTGGAATCAGACGTAATATCTCGAATAAAACCACCATCGATTTTGAGAAAATCAACCGGCAATGCCTTGAGGTAGGCAAATGAGGACATGCCACTGCCAAAATCATCTAAGGCAAAGCAACATCCTAAACGGCGCAAGGCTCGAATAAACGAAGTTGCCTGCTCAAAATCAGCAATTGCCGCTGTTTCTGTAATTTCAAAACAGATGTGGTCAGGCGGCACATTAAACTTGGCAAATTGGGCAGTTACAAATTCAAGAAACTGCTCATCATTAAGACTCGTACCGGAGAGATTAATACTGTAGAGTATTTTTTCAACGCCTTCTTGCAATAGCTGTTCCAGATTTTCTAGACAGGTTTGAATAATCCACCGATCTAACATCGGCATCAAGCTATATCGCTCTGCTGCTGGAATAAACTCTACTGGAGCAATGCTCTCTCCTGAGTCATTTAGCATACGTACAAGCACCTCGTAAAAATTAATAGCTGTCCCCTCGGGATTAAGTGTTTGAGTAATTTTCTGACGATAAAGACAGAAGCGATTATTCTCCAATGCTTGACGGATAACAATACTCCAGTGTCGTTCTTGCCGTTGCTGGCTTAATTCGACATCATTTTTTTGATAAATCTGAATGCGATTACGACCTCGATATTTAGCTGCATAACAGGCCGCATCTGCCGCACTCATCGCGGCAGTCGCTGTAGTGCTGGTCGAGTCTACGACAACTAAGCCAATACTGACACCGACACGAAAGATTTGATCTTGCCAAATAAATGGATAATCTGCTATCTCCTGACGTAAATTCTCTGCAATATTGACCGCCCGATCAAGGGGACATTGGTTTAGTAAAATACCAAACTCATCACCGCCTAGACGTGCCATGGTATCGGCTGCTCGGATGTGTCGTTTAAGCAATCGAGCCAACTGCCGTAACAGCTCATCTCCAGCTAAATGGCCGCTGGTATCGTTGACTACCTTAAACTGATCTAAGTCTAAATAGCAGAGCACATGGTGCTGATTTTGCTGTACTGTCGTTTGCACTACGTTTTCAAGCTCGGCCTCAAAATAGCGACGATTATATAGCTCAGTCAATGCGTCATGGGTGGCTTGCCAGCTTAGCTGTCTTGCCATCAGGCGCGACTGGGTCACATCGTGAAAAACCATCACTACTCCAATCAATTGACCAGTTTTGTCTCGAATCGGTGCAGCAGAATCTTCGATGCTAAATTCCTGGCCATCTCTTCGGATTAGAATCGTGTGATTAGCTAACCCGGTGACGATTCCTGCTGACAACACTTGATCTACGGGGTTTATGGCAGGTTGTCGAGTCGTTTCGTTAACAATTTGAAAGACCTCGGTTAAAGGCAATCCCCTAGCGGTTTGGGTTGTCCATCCTGTCATGGTCTCAGCAATGGGATTGAGGTGATTCACCCTGCCACTGGCATCGGTGGTAATGACAGCATCACCAATGGAATCCAACGTAACCTGGGCCATTTCTTTTTCGGCTTCTAGTTCTTCCTCCAGGTGTTTGCGCTCAGTGATATCGGTGATGGTCCCTACGTAACCCGTCAGGGCTTCTTCAGCATCATACTCAGCCACAGTCTGCCCAAACACCCAAGTTACAGTGCCAGCAGGTGTTTGAAAGCGATACTCAGACTGGAAGGTCTGATTTGCTTGGGCAGCTTGGTACCATTCTTGAGAGACGCGGGCTCGATCGTCTGAATGAATTGCTACAGTCCATCCTGGTCCTAAGGCCTCCTCTGATGAGATACCAGCAATCTCACACCAACGTTCGTTCACATATAGACAATCGCCCTGTTGATTCGTACGAAAAATCCCTACAGGAGAAGCTGCTGCTAGACTGACATAGTGATTTCGACTTTCTGCTAGATCGATTTCTATGCGTTTACGATCGCTAATATCCCGTCCTTCTGGAATAATCAAAATCACCTCACCCGAGTCATCTACGACTGGAATCAGTGAAAAATCAATGGTGATGATTTGATTATCAGCCCCCAGGACATCGACCTCATATCGAATAAATTCACCTTGAGCCGCTCGCTCGATACTCTCGCGGAGTTGGGTCTGAGTTGCAGTAGATAAGCTCCACCAGAACGCCTGCCAAAACGGTAAGTTGATGACATCTTCTCGACGTAGACCGCCAAAATTCAATGCAGTCTGATTAGCTTCGAGCAGCCTACCGTCAGGTGCTAGCAAACCAATAAACTGAAACGTATGGTTAAAAATTGCCCGAAAACGAGCTTCACTAACTTGTACCTGCTGCTCTAATCGAGAGGTTTGTGCCCGCAATAGCTCCAAACGCTCATCCTGTAATCGATTTAGCTCTTTGCTAAGAGTTTGAATAGTATGGTACATCTCTACCGGATCAAGCGATAACAAGATACTGGTTTGGGTCACAATCCCAACCAGAACACCATCGTCAGCAACGACTAATCGGCGCACATGCATAGCTTGCATACGTTGCTGGACAGACCATAGGCTATCTTGAGAGCTAACACACTGCAGCGGGGAACTCATCACAGCCTGGGCGACGAGATCAGACCAGTCGGCATTTTGAGCTTGCAGTTTAACAATGTCCCGTTCGGTGACAATACCAATGGGCCTCTGACTAGCTGATAAATCATTAGCCTCAGCAATGACGACACAGCTGACCCGATAGGTGGCCATTAGCCTGATCACATTCAATAGTTGTGCATCAGGAGTAGCCGTTACAACACGGGTTGACATGACTTCATTTACCCGCCGTAGACGCAATAGATCAGTAGCTTGCAACGATTGACGTAAACTCGTTTGTGTCACAACACCGAGAAGCTGACCGCGGTCGTTTAGTACTGGTAAATGGCGAATACGGTGCTGCCTTAGCAGAGCAACTACATCAAATGGACGCTCTAATTCTGCAGAAGAAATCGTGATGACATTGCGAGTCATCACATCAGCCACTACAAAAGCATCTAAATCACTTCCCTCGGCGATAATTTTAACAACATCACGTTCCGTGAAAATACCTCGGAGCTGCCCTCCTAACATCACTAGACAATAGCTGGCCATGGGAGGCGTCTCAGCTGCTTTATCTGTATCTTGCTCTGTATATCCCTGGGACATCCGTGTCAAAACCTGACTTAAGGAAACATCAGGCTCTACGATGAGAGGAGTTTGATCAAATTCAACCCGATCAATGAAACTCACAGGCGATGGAGTAAGGGGCTCACTACTCGGGGGCTCTATATTCATCAGATATATCAATCAAACATACGTTTAAAAGCACGTTGAACAGCTGATAGCTGTTCTACGAATAAACAAGTTTGTGCACCGTGCATCAGCTTAAAGACGGCTGCAGGAAGAACCTCTTTTGAACCGATTACAACACCATTACAATTACGCTACATACTTCGCAAAAACGTCTAGAGCACAATTATTTTCGCCGACAAAAATAAATTTACGATACCTGATTCAAGGGAGTGATCAATGTAAATTTACTCTTTAAATAATCTGAGAGTTCGCCTATCTTACTCAAGATACACCATATCTCCTGGGCGCATAAGTACGTACCCTAACATCAAGAATCTCCAAAGACTAAAGCAGTGTTTACAAAAGTCAGTTCGTCTGTTACACGAATTAGTGCCGAATTAGCTAGGTAGTAATCCGACTAGCGGATCGACCGTAGTCTGGCTATCTTATGCCTCACTCATCAGTTCCAACAGGGCTGCCGTGGAAAGCTTACCGCTCATATCAGCACCTTCTAGAAGACTGTCGGCTAAATCGCGTTTTTTGTTGTGTAGTTCAACAATTTTTTCCTCAATTGTATCTCTAGTTACCAATCGATAAATTGTCACCGGACGGGTCTGACCAATACGGTGGGCCCGATCTGAGGCCTGGTCTTCTACCGCTGGGTTCCACCAAGGGTCCATGTGGATCACGTAGTCAGCCGCTGTCAGGTTAAGCCCCGTCCCTCCAGCCTTGAGACTGATCAAGAATACATTCCCTTCTCCTGACTGAAAGGCATCAACCCGCTGCTGGCGTTGTTTTGCTGGTGTGCTGCCGTCCAGATACTGATAGGTGATTTGCTGCTCGTCTAGATACTGGCGAATAATCGTCAGGTGATCGACAAACTGGCTAAATACCAGAGCTTTGTGCCGATTGCTGAGGAGTTCTTCAAGCACCTCGCCAAATAACTGGAGCTTAGCGCTGGTAGGAGCCGCCTTTGGCATAATCAGCTTGGGATTGCAGCACATGCGTCGTAGTCGGGTGATTTCAGCTAGCACCTGTAGATGTTTGGCTCCGGCTTTGGCATCGGTTTGAGTTAGTTTTGCGATCGCATCCCGTCTTAAGGCCTCATACAATGCTTTCTCTTCAGCACTTAACTCAACATGGAGAGTAATCTCCGTACGCGAGGGCAGCTCATCTAACACCTGAGACTTCGTACGCCGCAACATAAACGGCTGAATTAATTTCTTGAGTCGCAGACGCGCCTGTTTATCCTGATAGCGCTCAATTGGAGTCGCAAACCGTTCATTAAATTTCTCTAACGACCCCAACAATCCAGGATTAATAAATCGGAACAGATTCCACAATTCTCCCAAGTGGTTTTCAATTGGGGTCCCGGTGGTCATCACCTTAAACCGACCTTTAAGCTTCATCGCCGCCTGGGAACGCTTAGTGGCACTATTTTTGATCGCCTGAGCCTCATCCAACACGATGGTTTGCCAGTCTACCTCCGCCAGCAGTGCCGCCACATCTGGCTGCTGCAACAGTCCATAGCTGCACACTAACAAATCAAACTTACTCAGCTGATCAACCACAGCCTGACGATCGCCACTGCCCAACTGCATCACATTCAGAGTGGGTGCAAACCGCTGCGCCTCGTTAATCCAGTTAGCCCCCACACTAGTAGGAGCCACCACCAGAGTTGGCCCTTCAGGTGCCCGCAACAAAATTACAGCCAGTGCCTGCAGCGTTTTACCCAAGCCCATATCATCAGCCAGACAAGCACCCACACCCCAATGGGCCAACTGCGCCAACCATTGAAATCCTTCTTGCTGATAGTCTCGTAACTCCGCCTGGAGGGTGGAAGGAATCTCTGGAGCAATGGTTTGTGCTTCTTTAAGCTTTTTAATGTGAGACTTCCAGTTTTTATCGGCTTTTAGCTGCCCAACTTCATCTAGAGTCTCTTCTAACGCCAGAGCTGCGAGAGGATGAAACCGCGCTCCCTGACCGTGCCGCTCCGCATAAGTTCGAAATTCATCCAATCGTTTACGAAACGCCTGGGTCAATGCCAGAAACTGACCATCGCCAATGGGTACAAACCGGCTGGATGTTTGGTCTAACAGCGACAGTAAAGCCTGCATATCCATCACACTGCCGTCGTCTAATTCCAACTCTCCACTGACGGAAAACCAGTCTTGTTCCTGTTTAATATGCAGTCGCCAACCGTCGATGCCAGCCTTGTTACGAATTTGCAGTTTTTCACCTTCAGGCCACTCTAGAACAATATCTTCTTCTACAGCTTCAAGCTGTAGCAACAGCTCTAAACAGGTGTCTGGTTCATCTAAAATCCATTCTCCCTCAGCTTCTTCACCTAGCTGTAACGCCGGACAAGCCTGTTGAATATCTTGGGCCAACCGTTTTTCCATCGATAAATCACGGGTCGCTTGGGAGCGTTTGCCATCGATCTCAGCAATTACCGTCTTCCGCCCCGTACCCGGTGGATAGTACGCGCCAGAATTCGGAAAGGGTCGGGTTAACATTGACAGTTTGAGTCCGTCACCAGCTGGCATCAGGTGGATATGGGGTTTGGCATCCGCCTCAATGGTTTCAACATCATCCATATCACCCCCAATATCGGAGTGAATTGTCACCAAACTAGACACCGACTGAATTGCAGCCAACACCTGTTCATGACCAGCAGCAGGCACCGTTAGCTGATTGCGTTTACCCAAAATCTCGGCAATGCGTTGGTGTTCGGCATTGACTTCTAACACTTTTACCCGAGTGGGTGTTTCCTTAACCAAAGTGATGCCATCACTAGGGCTGATGGCAGGTTCCATTCGCAGTGTGAGTGTACCATCCCCTGCCTGTTCAATCACCAGCTCTGGCGTAGCAGCAACAATCTCTACACGCACCGTCGGAGAGTCTTCCCAAAATACTAGAGGATGTCCCACCAAGGCCTTAATCGCTTCACGATTGAGGGTATATTGAGAGCCAGAATAGTAGTCATACTTAATATGGTTGCAGGCCTGGAGGTCCTGAGCAGTGAGATAATCAAATTCTGCCGCATTTTTAGCCAGTCGGCTCAGGGCAATCACACGCCCTTTGGTCCAGGTTCCTTTAACGCTCAGTTTTTGTTCCTTGGGTTGCAACAACCAGTGTTTGGTATATAAGGTCAAAAACCAGGCTAAACGTCGTTCGGTTTTTGGACTGGCATTAGTAGCCGCACCTGCTACGCTGGTCAAGGCTTTTAAGCTAATTTCCCAGGTACTCTGGGGCTCTAGAGTATCGACAATGGAAATACCAGACCGCTGAGCAGCCCATTGCCTATAGTCACTATCGGGGAGCAAACGTCCTAAAATTTCAGCGGCCTCGACAGCAAACCAATCAAACCCCGCTTCTTCAGCTTGCTCGGCAAACAATGCCAGAGGACGAGGCACCACAGCTCTAGCTTCGTCTAGGTCTAGCCAGTAGAGGCAGAGCATACTAAAAAACATGCCAAAACTGTCGTCTGAATCAGTGCCATAACATTCGATCAGCTCTAACAGCCTCTGACGAGCAGAGAGTTGTCCCTGGTGCAATAAGGTGATCTCATGGAGCAATGTGTAAGCGTTGCTTAAGTACCCTGAATTTTGCATCAGTGGGGTACTAATAGCCACAGCTTGTTTTAGATGTTTTGGGTCCCTTGATTTAAGCAAGGCCAGCATATAAAACAGTCCAGCAATGCCACCAATGACCGCTTTTTTATTGAGCTGTTTACGCGCCAGTTTAGTGGCCGTTGCATAGTAGTCTAGCGAGAGGTTAGTGTCCCCCATCAGTAGCGCGAGAGTGCCACGCAACGCCGTCCCATAAATCTGAAATTGTTCGTCAACAAGACCGTCTAGGATGGTTTCAGCCTCGGCAAACTGATTACGCAATAGGTATTGCTCCACGAGCAATACCTTGAGTTCACTTAACCCCTCAGTATGGTCTTCTAATAGCTCTAATAACTCATCAGCAGGTTCTAATACAGCTGTTGCCCTCACTAACAGCATTTTCAACACCATAGCGTAGTGTTCAGTCGGCAACTGACGTAGCCAATCAGCATCAAACGGGTTGTTGGCTACATCCAGGAGAAAATCTTCTAGGGCAACGGGATTGGCGTAGTAGTTATAGTTGCTATAGTCAAGAAATAGCTGAGGTAAGGCGTCAAAATTCTCTTCATAAAGGGCTAGACGAGCCTCACGGTATAGTTCATCCTTAGACCGGCAAATGTGACGGATGCGATTAGCTCGACCGCTGTAATGACGACCAGGATGGACGATGTTCTTAACGGTCTGAAGCATAGGTGCAAAGCTGTCTGACGTCAGCAGATCCCGAGTAACGCTTTCCACAACTAGGGGATTACACTGGGGTAGCTGTCCCGCACCATAGACCAGTAGCTGCGCCTCAAGCAGAACAGCAATCTGGGGTCTGAGATTACTGGGGGTGATTTTTTTGCCAGTCTTGGTGGTGATACCCACATAGTTCAGGGCGGTAGCGACGTTGGCAATACTGGTGGGGCTGTAGAAGATTGAGAAGATTTGGACAATTCTTTTGCGTAAAGACGTTTGCTGCTTGTAGAGGCTGAAAAGTTGCGATCGCAGCTCTTCCACCTCTATCAGATCTACATCATCATCCATCCAGCTACCCATCTGAATCCCCGGTATGCTCGCATAAACCCCTCATTATATTAGTTATGGCGAATCAATGGGGTAGCTGAACTGCAGCGATCTCAGCAGCCCAGGCCACCAAAATGGAGCAAGCTAGGCAGAGATCAATCAGGAACTCAGGGTTCAAGCAGCGAAGCGACGTCTAGCAGGAGCCGCACATTTAGTCTGGCGGGATGATGCAGATGTCTTGCGCAGGCAATGGAGCAGCGCCAGGGATTTGAATTCCAGGTCACGGCAGTTCAAAGGTTGGATAAATTTATCCAAAGGATTGAAGTCAACGACCAGCTGCCCCAGCTGAATACCAACTGGTTCTAGATGATTGCCCTTGAGCAACCGTCGACGCAGGTGAGGCTGTTCTTGCATCAGCTGTTGACAGGCATTGGCAGTTTTGCGATCGCGCGCAAATTGAATCAGTCCCGTCAGATGAAATAAACGGCTGTATTCAACCAACTGATGGGTTTGCTCAACGGTGGGTGATACCACCAGCCGCTGATTGGCAACCAGCTGCAATAGCTTGACCAGGATAGAATCTGTGAGCGCCGGGGCCAGCAACAAAGACGTTTGATGCATAATCGAAGGCTGACCATAGTCAACACACCGCCCAGTTAGCTGCTGGATACGTTTTTCAACTAATCCTAGGCGATGGCCCAGCAAAGACAGTCCTTGCTGAATTTCTTGTAGCTGCGGTCTATCTGATCCCACCTGGTGAAAATACGTCTCTACTTCCTTCGGTGCAGCACTCAACAGTTCTAGCAGGATTACATACTTGCAACCTAGACCGTGGCCTATCCATGTATAGTTAGCCGCATCCAAATAAACGCTGGGGTCATATCCCTTAGCAATAGCCAACTCCACCAGTGATGCCCGTAGGCCATAGTGTTCATCTAATAGATCGATGGCAACTGACCAATGGTGCAGGGTAGACCGAAACGGAAACGCAACAACGGTATAACCAGCAGCAAAGAGACTTTTTAGAAAATGACGGTAGGTAATTGTCGGAAATTTACCCAAAACGCCACTACCCACCAACTGAATAACTCCCTTAGGTTGAGGATGAAGGGCAACCCAACTGTGGGAACACGGCACAAACTGGAGCCGAGCGGCATGACTAGGGAATGATAAAACCATAGCAATTTAACGTATAGAAAGACGCCTAGAGCCGCAGTCGATTTTTAGGGCTTTTGATCCTTACCCGATCATCATTCATAATTCCGGACAGTCCGCCAAAACTACTGAATTTTCAGTAATTTTGCGGTAGGAGTACACAAAAGGGTACTACCCAAATCCACTGTTGTTAGGCCACAGTAGCAACAGCTTGCATCAAGAGTGAAACAGTGCGTGGCTGGTCTGACCATATCAGTCGACTCAGCTATGACCTTTGCATCAGGGTTGGGAGTAATTGTTCTCCCCCGTAATCCTCGCCATGGCGAGAATCGGTATCTCCACAGTGGGAATAAGTCTCTAAGTGAGGAGTCGCTAGTGTACTAGCAACTCCTCTTTTGTCTGCACCGGCATCAGGTTTCCATGGCTAGACTGCTGGACTCAGGCCTGTGTGCTCCGGTAGCCCCAGCATAATGTTCATATTTTGCACAGCAGCCCCTGAAGCCCCTTTGCCTAAATTATCTAAGCGTGCGGCCACCAATGCCTCGTGGGTATCATCGTTAGCAAAGACGAACAGTTGCACCTGATTGGTTCCATTGGCAGTTTTAGTATCGAGAAATTTGCGATCGCGCAGTCCATCCATATCATCGAGGGCATTCACCTGCACAAATGGTTCTTGGGCATAATAGTCAGCCAGCGCATTATAGAGCTGCTGCCCAGTAGGCGGCTGTGTCAAGGTCCAAAGCGGCAGCGGCATTTGCACAAGCATCCCTTGCTCAAATGCCCCCACCGCTGGCAAAAACAGGGGTGCATGGGCCAGCCCAGAATATTGATGCATTTCTTGTACGTGCTTGTGACCAAAGGTCAAACCATAAACGCCATAGGGATACAACGGTTCCGATGTACCTCGATAACCTGCATAGACTTCGATCAGCTTGCGACCGCCGCCGGAATATCCAGAAATAGCATTAATGGTTACTGGAAAACTAGCGGGAATCAGTCCAGCTGCAACTAACGGTTTAATCACCGCTAGAAAACCGGTGGGATAACAGCCTGGATTGCTAACGCGGTGGGCTTTTGCGATCGCATCCCGCTGACCCGGTGCTAATTCTGGAAACCCATACACCCAATCCGAGTGAGTACGATGGGCTGTACTAGCATCCAAAATTTTAACCGTGGGGCTGGAGATCAGCTTTACCACCTCACGGGCCGCTGCATCCGGCAAACACAAAATAGCCACATCAACAGTATCAATTAGCCGCGCCCGTTCCGCCACATCCTTACGTTTAGCAGGATCAATACTGACAGTTGTGACATCCTCGCGCTGGGCTAAACGAGCATAGATCTGTAGTCCAGTTGTACCTGCTTCACCATCAATAAAAACCCTCGGCTGAACCATGGGGCAACTCCCGATAACTCTGTTAAACCATGGGTGTCATTTTATCGGGCTATGATTCGGTAGGCGATGTCCATTCTCATAGGTCAATGGTTGTCACAAGAGCACTACAAGGAGATGCCTCTACCTCGCTACCAAGACTCAGCAAGCGGGCACTCTGAGCAATAAGCGACACCATCAACAATACAATGGCTTCCCCCAGAGTGTTACAAACCGCTCCTCGACTACGTAATCGCTACAGTATTCAACAAAATCTAGGAGCACGACTTGGCCGTAGAACCTTGCTAGGCTATGACCATAGCTGCAACAACTGGGTGGTCATCAAGTATCTATGTTTTGACGATCCTATTCAGACCACAGACGTAGCCCGCTTTCATAAAGAAACGGCCGTGCTCAAAGTTCTAGACCATCCAGCGATTCCAAGCTACTGCGACAGCTTTGAAATTAATCACCATGGCTATCGCGGTCTGATGCTGGTGCAAAACTATATTGAGGGTCAATCTCTCTATGCCCTACTCAACCCCAGGAGAGTTTTTACTGAATCAGAAGTGCGCCAGCTAGCCTGCCAAATTTTAGAGATTCTTGATTATCTGCACACACAACACCCCACAATTATTCACCGCGATATCAAACCGAGTAGTTTTGTCCTCAGCCCATACGGTAACTTACCCCTGGGAAAGATTTATTTAGTGGATTTTGGTTTGGTACAGCACTCGGATGATACAGAACATACCGCAGATCTGCCTATTTTGATCTCGGGGACTCCTGGCTATCGGCCACCTGAGCAGCTGGGTGATCGAGCTGTACCCGCCAGCGATCTCTACAGCCTCGGGGCCACACTAGTGCATCTTGCCACCGGACAACATCCACACACATTACCTCAACGGGGACTACGGATGTTGTTTTGCCAAGAGCTAGGACATATGAGTCGACCGTTTAAGTCTTGGTTACGCTGGCTTACTCAGCCTCAACAACATAAGCGACCAGTGTCCGCCAAGGCCGCGCTAAATGGGTTAGAACAAGCCGACAAAATCTTTGCTTCAACTCACTGCCGATTTCCTCGCCTACCAGGTCAGCATTTCCAGCAAACTTCGTCAAAAACAACCATCCCAGCCAACGCTCAGTTCAAGATTTTTGAGTATAGTCAAACCCTAGAGATGTTATTTCCGCCTTTAGGTTGGAAAAACAAAGCATTTTGTCTAGGGCTTCTCCAAACAGTCATCGGTGCCGCCGGAGTTGCCCTTGTTTTCCAAAATTTGCCAGACCTCTGGCTACAGCTAACAGATTTTGCCCAGCGACTACTGACCATTATGATTAGCCTGGGCTGGATTCAGCTTAGTCTTTGTTGCGCTCAGCGAGGGCTCAAGACGATGCTAACCACTGTTTTTCAACAGGTGAGTATTCAGCTTTTGCCAGACATTATGCTGCTGGGGTATCGCTTTCCCTGTCGTCCGGTGGATTATCAGATCAACACCTACAAACAAGACATTGAAGACATTGATCTCCAGCCGGGGAGTTCTACTATCACGTTCCGTTTGCGTCAGAACCGTACCACCGTTGGCACACTGGAGCACAAACTTGCAGCCCAGGATCTCGGAGTAAGCCAGACAGATATCAGCTGGATCAACGATATCTTACAGCTTTGGCTGGTGCAGTCGCCTAGGAGTTTAGCGTAAACGCCGCAACGAAAAGGGCGTAAACAGTACAGAGAAATAAAGGATCGCTTTCACCTAAACTATTTTCAATTCAATATCTCATTTGCCCCCATGCCTCAGTTTGCTACTGTCCAAGACCAGCGCTATGCCCAGGCACTGATGCAACCTGCCTTGATTCGCATTATTGACAATATTCGTAAACAGTTAGACGTGTCTGAGTGGACTGGCTCTTATCGCGATGATATGAGCTGGCCAACTGAGGCAACCCCTGAGCAGCAGCAGCAATACTTATCTCTGCAGGAAATGCTAGAAACAGCTACACCTGAGGAGTATGACCAAATCCAAGCAGTTCTTGCACAACTGCCAGTTCCTGAACACTCCTATATTCTCTGCCTCAAAAAGCAGGATCAGCAGCAGGAGATGGATGTTTGGCAACTGTGCTACCGGCTTTGCAACAGTGTAGATACTAGCGATGGCCCGATCACCATAGATATGAATTTGCTTAATCTGGAGATTGGGGATGTGGATTGGATTGCCTTAGACCAAAAGGCTAAGCATTTGGTAGAAGAGGCATTTCGGACGTTGGGATAACGATCTATGGGGCAATGAGTTTTGTGCAAGTAGGTAAGTCATCACCACACTGTATTTATGCTTTTGAAGTCTCCTGCACCTCAGGTAAGCGTGTGCCGCAACGCCGACAGTAAATGGCATCGTTTTCATGTCTGGATAAACCACACTGGATACAGCGCAGGGTATTGACGTTCTGCATGCGATTAATGTTTTGAATCAAGCTGCCTACCTGGGTGGGAATCAGGGCAATACCTGTCAAAATCATCATAATTGTGAGGGTGCGTCCCGCCTCGGACACGGGGGTAACATCGCCATAGCCCACGGTGGTCATAGTCACCACCGCAAAGTACATGGCGTCCAGAAACGTACCGAATACCTCGGGGTGCACCGGGTGCTCCACTTGAAAGATGGCTCCCGAGTAAATAAATATAATGGAAACCAGGGTAAAAATGATGCGGGCAATGATCAGTCCTTCCCGCCCCAGCCAGTGCTCCTCTTCTAAAAAACGAGCTAGTTTGAGAACACGCAGCCAACGGATCAACCGTAGCAACCTGGTATCAAAAAATCCAACTAATACGGGCAAAATTGCGACTAAATCGACGATTGCATAGGGGCTAATGGCATAGCGCAGGGGGTGTTCAGCCGCCCACAACCGCACTCCATACTCGACTAAAAAGAGTATCAGGATTAACCAATCGAGTATGGCTAATCCTGCACTCACATTCGCTGACAAAGAGTAGGTTTCGGCAATAAACAATCCGGCTGAAATGAGAATCAGGGCTGCGATCGCAATATTCACCCCCAACCCCAGACTTGTTTCCGCCTCCTCTAGCTCAGCGCGTATGCGCAGTTTCAGCGTCGCCACCGGATCTCCCATTGTGTATAAATCAAATCTATTAGAAACAAGCTATTCTCTTGAACAGACTTATCAGTAATTACCCTAAAACCTAGACTAATATCAATCCTTAAACTGTTTATAAATCAATTATTGAATGCCATTCAGTCTCAATTCAGCGCCCTAACAAAAGGACGGCAAACCCTATAGAAAGGGAATGTACGAATAGAGATAATATTCTTCAAAAAATATTGCTTGCTTTGGCATTTGTTTGTAGATGCTATAGGCTGGCAATAAATTTTCTATAGGTTCCCCTTATGGTCGACAAGCTATTCACGGTCGGCGATCGTGTCACCGTGACCACCCAGCCGCCCTATCTGAAAACCGCTGACCCGATGCCGATGCTGCGCCCTCCAGATTTAGTCACCCTGGGCGAAGAAGGGATTGTCATGGAGCAAAAGCCCGGTGGTTATTGGGCTGTCAGATTTGAGCGCGGATCCTTTCTGATTGATGGACGTTACATTGACCGGGTCCCTAACTCGTGACCCGTCAGGCATTTTTCGAATTTTTATTCAAATTAGGAAACTATCTGTTATATTGAATAACTGTGTTTGAGAAGCGTTCTTCAACACGGGTTGCTAGCTCAGCGGTAGAGCACTCGGCTTTTAACCGATTGGTCCTGGGTTCGAATCCCAGGCGACCCATTCAGAGAAATTTTAGGGACGTTCCATGGAACGTCCCTAAAATTTAATTTTCCTCAACAAAGGAAATAGCAAAGTTATCTATTCCACAAAGTCATTTCGTAGATGCTGTTATCCTTAATGAAATACTCAGGTTTTAGAAACAACTCGTCATAAGTTCGGAGTTGTGACCTAATATTGATGAGTAGGGATACCTATTCGACCCTTTAATTAAAGCTGCCAAAACGGCGAAAAGTACTAGGAGGATTATATGGCGCTTGTACCTATGCGGCTCTTGCTGGACCACGCCGCTGAGAACGGCTACGGCATTCCCGCTTACAACGTTAACAATATGGAGCAGATCCTGGCTATTATGCAGGCTGCTGATGAGACTGATAGCCCTGTAATTCTACAGGCTTCCCGCGGTGCCCGTAAGTACGCTGGTGAAAACTTCTTGCGCCACCTTGTTTTGGCGGCTATTGAGACATATCCACATATTCCTGTGGTTATGCACCAGGATCACGGTAATAGCCCTGCGACTTGCTACTCTGCTATTCGCAACGGCTTTACTAGCGTTATGATGGACGGCTCCTTAGAAGCTGATGCCAAGACTCCCGCTAGCTTTGAGTACAACGTTAACGTCACTGCTGAAGTGGTTAAGGTTGCTCACTCCATCGGTGCCAGTGTTGAAGGTGAGCTAGGCTGCCTGGGCTCCTTGGAAACTGGTCAAGGTGAAGCTGAAGATGGTCATGGCTTTGAGGGCACACTCTCCCACGATCAGCTACTGACTGACCCCGACGAGGCTGTTCAGTTCGTAGAAGCTACCCAGGTTGACGCGCTAGCAGTTGCCATTGGGACTAGCCACGGTGCTTACAAGTTCACCCGTAAGCCCACTGGCGAAATTCTAGCCATCAGCCGCATTGAAGAAATCCACAAGCGTCTGCCCAACACTCACCTGGTCATGCACGGATCTTCCTCCGTTCCCCAGGAGTGGCTAGACATGATTAACCAGTACGGCGGTCAGATTCCTGAAACTTACGGTGTACCTGTTGAGGAAATTCAGAAAGGTATTAAGAGCGGTGTTCGCAAGGTGAACATTGATACTGATAACCGTCTGGCTATTACAGCTGCTATCCGCGAAGCAGCCATGAAGGATCCTTCCAACTTTGATCCTCGCCACTTCCTCAAGCCTTCCATCAAGTACATGAAGCAAGTTTGCTCTGATCGCTATCAGGCATTTGGTACTGCTGGTAATGCTTCTAAGATTAAGCAGGCTGGCGTTGAAGTGTTTGCAGCTAAGTACGAAGCTGGCGAGCTGGATGCGAAGGTTGCTGTCGCTGTTTAAGTAAGTGATGGTTTGGTTTAGCTAAAAGCGTTAATACGTGATTAGAAAAGGGGATGGCTAGTAGCCATCCTCTTTTTTTATTGGCTGAGAAGCGCTAGCGACTAACCCTCCCAGGAGGTGTGCCTGAGGCGGGGTGGGTTAGCCATTGACACTAGTCACCGGATTTCCGACAAAACGATCATCCCTTCTTAGCCACCCAATACTTGCTCATAAAGTGGTTGGATACCTCCACACTATGGAATCCGGCAGATTCCAATCGAGACTGCATATCATCCGTGCTGTAATGCCGATAGTAAGGCTCATGAAAAACTGAAGGAAAGTTATCCATCATCGGTGCGAACTCTGGATTATCTGACTTCTGGATTGAGTCACAGATAATAAACACCCCACCAGGCTTAGTTACGCGATAGCACTCATTGATCACCGTTTGGCGCACATCGGCAGGTAGCTCATGGAACAAGAAAACACTGACCGTGGCCTCAAAATAATTATCTAGATAGGGTAATGCCTCAGCATTAGCCTGAATCAACTGAGGCAGCGTGCCTGGCTCTTGACTTAGCAACTCGTTGGCTTTACGCAGATAGGTAGGAGACAGGTCTACACCATAAGGTGAAGCTTGCGGTAGCGTATCCCGAATCATCTTCAAGGTACGTCCGGTACCACAGGCCACATCCAGCACCTTCGGGTTCCCCGTCAGATTGTCAAGATGACGCTTCAGCGGAGCTAGAATACGCCGCCGCATTGGGTCAGCCGCACCATTAAACAATAGCTCTACTTGCAAATCGTAGAGATTTGCGGACATATCACTCAGGTAACCATCCGTTTGATGATGAAAGTTTTGTACGTAGTAGCTGGGATAGCCATCAGTATCAACATCAGCCCCAAAGTCTTGATACTGCTTCTTTTTTGAACGTTCCCAAACACTGGGGGTGTCAAAAACTAGCATGGGGTAGTACTTGAAAAAGTCATCCCAAGGATTATCAAACAACAAGCTTGCGGGATAGACTCCAGCTTCAGCATCCTGCCAGTCCACCTCAGTCAGCTCATCTAATCGCTGCTTTAGCAGCGATAGAGTAGAGGCAGGAATTTTAGATGTACTGCCCGGCTCAACTGGGGAAACCACTTCACGCAGACGGTTAATCAGAGTTTTATGGGTGTACCCAAAGGCTTGTTTGCCTTGCTGAAAAGTTTGATAAGCAAGTTTTGTCAACGTATCTGGCATAGTGCTCGGACAGGTAAACGTGATTAGGACTCTTGGCCATCAGAGTGACAGCAAGACACTGGTGTTGTGGATAGGCAGCAGAGATATTCCCAAAACTGACTCTACCTGCAACGCTTCAATCTCAAAGCCTCTGATGGCCAACTAGCCATTGCAGCCAGCTCAATGAACACAGGATTTAAGTAACCTGGCTCAATTTAAAACTGACCGCAAAATATTCATATATAAATCATTGTAAAAGTTCATAAAGGCAGCTGGGGGTACAAAAGCAAAATTGCCGTGCTATTACTAATGGGAAGCTGCGCTAGTATGGATGGGTTGTAAAAGCCACCCTAGAGGACTCATTAATGAAGCGTCTGGCAATTGATACCACTCAGATGATGCGCCGTACTGAAGACTTAATTAGTGCTGCATCAAATCGCTACCGCATCACTGTCCAGGTGGCCAATCGGGCACAGCGCCGTCGCTTTGAAGAATTTGACAGTATTGATGAATCTCGGATGAAGCCGGTATTACGCGCCATTGTGGAAATGTCAGATGAGCTGACTCAGCCTGAGATTATTGGTGAGTAAAGAACTGAAGAAACTGGCTTATTACACCGATAGGTCAGTTTGCTTCGGTATATACAACTAGCAGATATTTTTTTATTTATTACTTCGCATTTCTACTCAGCGGTATGGGCAAACAGCTTAAGTTTTGGTTCTTGGTCACTTTGACCACCCTCACGGTTTTGGCTGGCAGTATTTTACAAACGGGTGAGCCTCTAATGGCAGGTCAAGCACCTGCGATCGCAATTGCCAATCAGCTATACAGTCAATATCCAGACATTCCCCGCGCGACGACAGCCAACACCACTCTCCTCAGTCGATTTATTGACTATCATCTTGATGCCCAGGCCCGTCCTGCCCAGTATCATCTTGACTGGGAATTATCCATGGCTGATTATCTCAATGCCTCTTACAGCAGTAAGGCTGAGCAGCCCGCATTGAACAGCCGTGATCAGCAAGCAATGCAATCTCTAAGTCGTCAGCAGCGGCACGACCTCGTACGGAGCTTAGAGCAACACTTTACCCAATGACCGCACTGCTCAGAGAGGGTAAAGGCTGGCGAGTAGGCTGGGACGACGAGCGTGAAAATTTCAAGGCTTTAGTCGGCGGCGACAATTGGGCTCTGGAGCTAACCCAGGATGAGTTTGAAGCGCTACGGCGTCTGGCCCAGCAATTGGCCACCATCATGGCATCACTGGCCAGTGAGCTCATGCCCGATGAGCAAATTAGCTGTGAACAAGAAACCTCTCAGATTTGGATGGAAGCTGAGGGATTTCACCATAGCTACAGTCTCCGATTTATTTTACTTAACGGTCGCGGTGCTGAAGGAGCCTGGCCTTCCAGCACCGTCCCAGAAGTCTTAAATGGCTTAACCCATATCGATGTATTTTGATATGGACTTTAACTTAGTGTTTTACACTAGGCAAATGCACGGAAAATCCGGTTAATATTTGAATCTCCTGTTAACGGTAACCAGACAGAGTGCTTTGGCAATCAGGGTGTAAAACAATATGAAAAAGCTAAAAGTCGTTAGCGATACACAGTTTAAACAGCGTCCTGTTTTATCAAGCGATTTACCCAGACAGGAAAAGGTATTTGTTGCCAGCGGCACAGAGTTTGATCTGGCCAAAGCAGATATCGTTCAAAATGGCCATTTTAAGGTCACCCTAGCAAAACCCCTGGGTCCGGCCATGCAAACGGACTGGTATGTCTATAAGCCCGATGCCAGAATCTATGACACTAAGGTAAAGCTGACGGTGATTAGCGATACTTTATTCAAACAGCGGCCTGTACTATCTAACCAGCTTAGCGATCGCGAAAAGGTTTTTGTGTCAAATGGTACAGAGTATTACTTACAGTCCTACCTGCCAGCCGAGGGGCAACATGTTAGGGTTGCGATCGCAAACGCCTTTTTAGGCCCTGAAAATCGTACCGTCTGGTACGCCTATAAACCTGACATTCGTATTTTAGGTGACACCGTTACCCTCACCGTTGTTAGCGACACCCTCTTTAAGACATCGCCACAGATGGCATCACAGCTTAGCAACCAAGAGAAAGTCTTCGTCAAAAACAAAACAGAGCTAGAACTCGTTAAACATGAGCCTGCCCAAGCTAACCATGTCAAACTAGAACTAGCTGAACCTAGTTTCAGCAATCGTTCTGAGCGGATTTGGTATGCCTATAAACCCGATATTCAAATCGAAGGCAACGAAGAAGACAACCAGCCCAAAAACGAAACCCCACCGCCAAAACCTAGCGGCCCCTCCATTAAACTGCCAGGGTTTCAGAGCAGCTTCTACCTATCAAATTCCATCATTCCTGGCGGCCACTTTACCTGGGGAGAAGCCACCCATGGCGGTAGCCGCATTCCAGTCGATCGCAATGTCGTTTATGGCATTATCCGCATTGCCCGCGTTATGGAAGAAGTGCGTGATCGCTTAGGAGGACGTCCCCTTACCATTAACTCCTGGTATCGCGACCCGGTCACCAATCGCCGTGTCGGCGGAGCCAGTCGTTCACGACATCTAGTTGGCGATGCCGTAGATTTTGTCGCCCCCGGCATTCATCCTTACGATGTTTACGATCGGCTCAATCGCTGGTGGGGCTCTAGGGGTGGCCTAGCCAGTGCCACAGTATTTACCCACATTGATACGCGCGGCTACTACGCACGCTGGAGTTACGGGTTTTAGCATACTTCAGGCAAAGCTCTTAGCAGCTGATCGAACGACATTTGCATTCTGATTTAAGTGCTCGATTACACCAAATATTGCAGAAAGAATTTCTAACCATATGCTATGCTAGTCAAGCGTTAAAAACGCATCGGGGC
This sequence comes from Leptolyngbya sp. Heron Island J, assembly GCF_000482245.1. Taxonomy (GTDB): domain Bacteria; phylum Cyanobacteriota; class Cyanobacteriia; order Phormidesmidales; family Phormidesmidaceae; genus Leptothoe. Next base: position 93,994 of record NZ_AWNH01000015.1, read on the forward strand.
GTAGCGCAGCTTGGTAGCGCACTACTTTGGGGTAGTAGGGGTCGTGGGTTCAAATCCCGCCGCTCCGATTGATGAAAACCGCTGATATCAGCGGTTTTTGTGTTTTAAAGCGCGGGGTGTATCAACTTATTGTTTGGGTATTGTCGGCGACTGGAAGCGACATTTTTGCGACTGGAAGCGACATAAACTGGTCGATAGTTGGTCTGCAAAAACTGGTGGTTGAACCTGTAAAACGTGCCCGTAAGGGTGAGGTTAAAGTCAATGTCGATAAGGGGTGGCTCCGGCTGCGGTGGAGTTACCAAGGGAAACGCCATGTGATGGCCATTGGTTTGCTGGATACCCCCGCAAATCGCGCACTTGCGGCTGCCAAAGCTGAGGTTATCAGAGCTGACATGCTGTCAAACCAGTTCGATAAGTCGCTTGTGAAGTATCGATATGAGCAGATAGATGCTCTGACGGTGTTAGAACTCTATCAAAAGTATGTTGATTGGAAACGCCGACAGGTAACGAAACGCTCCCTAGATAAGTACTTTGGCTTGCGATCGCAACTTGAAACTTACTTTGGTAGCCGCCAGGCGGATCGGGTCATCGAGGACCATGCTTTAGACTTCCGCGACTGGTTACTGAAACGGCTTTCACCGGCGACGGCCCGCGAGCGGATTGGCATGATGCGCAGCTGCTGGAGCTGGGCGATCGGTAAGAAGCTGGTGGCTGATAACCCATGGAAGAATGTACGGGTGAAGGCACCGCCAAAGCAGCGACCCAGGCCGTTTACTCAGGATGAGTATCGGCGGATTTTGGAAGCGTTTGCAGAGCATCACCCCCACTACCTGGACTTTGTGAAATTCCTAATGGGTGTGGGTTGCAGGCCGGGGGAAGCGGCAGGCCTGCGGTGGGGGCATTTATCAGATGGGTGCGATCGCATCTGGATTGGTGAGAGCTGGGGCCGTGGTGAGCGGAAGCCGACTAAAACTAACCGTGACCGGGCATTTAAACTATCGGCCGACCTGGTGGAGATGCTGCGAAAAAGGCAACCGACCAAGGTTCGACCGGATGATTTAGTGTTTACTAGTGCCGAGGGTAACCCTATTGATGACCACAATTTCCGGCGGCGGCATTGGACACCGGCCCTAGATATAGCGTCGGTGCCTTACCGGAAACCGTACAATACTCGTCATTCGTTCATTTCCCAGGCACTAGACCAGGGGTGGTCTGTAAGTGAAATAGCCTCCATCACCGGTAACAGTGAGGAGACTATTTTGAGGCACTATACGGGAAGTGTTAGAGGGGAAGCAGAGCTTAAGTCTGTCTGGGAAAGTGAGTAGTAAGTATCGGAATTGTTCATTGTTTCTATTTTGTTCAGTCTTTCCTGAATGAGCTTCATTCCAGTTGAAGCTCGTTCATATGCTTGCAAATAGAGGTAGACCCAGTGGCAACCGATATATCTGTAGATTTAGATCGGCTTGACCTCCGAGAAATTTTGCTGCGTGGTTCAGACACCTGGAATCAATGGAGAAAGGAAAATCCGAATGACTCTATAGAGCTCCGTGGGGCTGACCTCCGTGGGGCTGACCTCCGTGGGGCTGACCTCCGTGGGGCTGACCTCAGTGAGGCTGACCTCAGTAGGGCTAACCTCAGTAGGGCTCAACTCAGTAGGGCTCAACTCCGTGGGGCTAACCTCCTTGGAGCTAACCTCACTGAGGCTCAACTCCGTGGGGCTTACCTCAGTGGGGCTTACCTCAGTGAGGCTAACCTCTTTGGGGCTGACCTCAGTGGGGCTCAACTCCGTGGGGCTCAACTCCGTGGGGCTTACCTCCTTGGGGCTGACCTCAGTGGGGCTGACCTCAGTGAGGCTAACCTCAGTAGGGCTAACCTCAGTAGGGCTCAACTCAGTAGGGCTCAACTCCTTGGGGCTGACCTCAGTGGGGCTGAACTCCGTGGGGCTGAACTCCTTGGGGCTGAACTCCTTGGGGCTGACCTCAGTGAGGCTAACCTCTTTGGGGCTTACCTTACTGCAGAAGAAACTTTCGGCATCAAGATTTTTGACCAAGAAATAGATCCAAGAGCTCTCGAAAAATTAAAAACCGCGCTTTCTAATTACGCAGAGGCAGCTGGCTACACAGATCCAGAAATACTTTCAGAAAAACGAGGCTCTTTTTTTAGTAGGATTCGATACAAAGTAGCCAAAATTTTGACTCCTGAAGTAATGGCAGAGGCTGCACAGGAAGGAGAAGATTTTTATCGACGCGGCAAAGAAAACCTTAAAGCACAGCTAGAGAAGACAGGAGTTGAATCGACTCAAAAGCTGGCTAATGCAACCGCTGAGCTTCTTAAAGCTGTAGAGAACTTTGACAATGTAGTTTTAACTCTCGGAAAACTGATAGTTGTTAAGCACACCGCGCCAGACTGTGAGCCTAGGATAATTGTCAGGACTGTTTCAACGGAGATTCAAAACACGCTAGAGTCTACGCCACATATTCTTGATGATCCAAGAACTTTATTAGCTTTTCTTCAAAGGGTAGACACAGTTACGCAAGATACTCCCTTGCCAATCATTCCAGAAGAAAGACAAATTGGATAACAGCGATTTCAGTACATCATCGCCAAGGTCTTTGTTGGGTGGAAGCCCGCACTTAAATCGACTATTGAGGCAGGCCCTGATTTCCTGCGAGTCGCGCAACTAGTCAACGTAGTTACGCGGGTTTCATGCACAGGCCCCAACGAAAGAATGGGGCGTTGACCTGTGTGCCAGTTGGCCTTTTTAGACCAGACTTAGTCCAGGCTCAAATGGGTCTGTAGTTAATGGTCCAAATGGGTCTATATCCATTGGAGGAATATTAGCCCAATGGGTGGGTTGAGGAGTAAGGGTTATTCCAGTATCAGGATTGCTAAAAAGAAAGCCATCCCAGTCACATATTGCATAGCAAGAATCAGCATCAGCAATAGTCCCTAAAACAACACTATTGGCAATAGGTGATTTCTGTTCAACAGATATCCAAATACCAGCTTGGTATCGAGAAATCAAGCTCAATTCTTCAGACTTATAAAAGTAGTCAACACAGTCTTCTTGTGTATTGAATGTATCCCAAACATCGCCGGTTTCATCTACGACTGGACCTGGGTCATTAATTTGCACTTTATAGCCTACGTAAACTGGTTCATTATCATCCCAGGCACAAATGCCAATAACAATGCCAATTCCTTGGTTTGTCCTAACAACATCACCCAACAGAAAGTCAGGGGTAGGAACAGTTTTTGCAAGTATGTTTGCTCTTTCGATATTCATTGTTTTCTCATTAGTAAATAATGTGACAATTAAGTGTCAGTGAGTGTCACTGACACCTGTCAGCTGACGTCCGTTGACAGGTGTCAGGGTGACATGTCAGTGACGTCAAGGCCTGTCAGTGACATGTCAGTGACGTCAGCGACAGTACAAAAGACTTTTTCCATGACACCCCATGACACTGACACTTTCGCTATGTGCCAATCAACTTGAACTTATAGAAGTGCCCTGCACTTTCCATTGCAATCCTTGGCTTTTCTTCTTCAGACATACTGATTAACTTCTCCCTGATATCTCCTACCTTTAGGTCTCCATCTTTTTTGGTGATGGTGATGCCTCTATAGACTGTCCTGGGAGTAGCCAGCTGAGGATTACGCTGAAAGTATTCAACTATTCGCTCATCAATTGTTTTATCCGTTTTCATGGTGTTCATAAACGGATTGTCAGCAAAACCAGGATGACTGGTTTCACTTTCTGGTTGCCTTGTCGGGCAATTTCCCAAAGGTTTTAAGGCACCTAAATAATCAGGGATCTGAGATAGACATGGGCCATTGTTATCCCAAATTTGCCAGTATCCAGATAGAGATTTAACCTGTTTTTTCTGTTCTTCATCTAGTTGATACCCAGTGAATTTAGAAAAAACTTTGGCCATCCATGGGTTGTTTTTCCGCTCTCCAGTAACGGCAATAGTGGAGCAGTTTTTAAGGATGTCAGCCTCAATATCCAAGGCTCCTGCATTGGATGTCTGAGTGAGGATACCGCCCAAAAGCCCCATACCTGCTCCTGTAGTCAGCAACCGAATGAAGAAGGTCTTTAAGCGCTCCTTGGTGGGATTTTTGACCAAGGCACGGATGCTGATGTATTCATCTACGACAAAGGCGTGTTTAGCTTGCTTACCTTTACCCTGGAGGCTGCTATTTAACATCTCCTCCCAACGGTCGAGAACCCAGTTAAGCTGACCGTCTGTATCTGTCGGGCTGATTAGATAACCATTCCAAGACTCAGGCACTTTGTCAGACGCTTTCAAGGATATGTAGTCAACCTGAATGTCCGTTAGCACATGGGCTGCTGTGGTTGTCTTGCCGTTTTGACTGCGACCAAACAACAGCAGATGCGGAGCATTGCCAGACAGTTTGACCGGAGCAATCGGCAATGTAGAACTCGGTTTAGCAGCAGCCTTAGGCTCACGGGACTGGCTGCCAGTTACCGTCTCCGTCGTAGTCGACGTCTGCGACGTAGTCTGTGCCCCCTGAGCTAGCAGCTTTTTTGCGTCAACAGCTTTGGCCAAGATAGGTTTGACCTTTTCATCTAGTTGATCCTTAGGGTAGTAACGCCTCAGCGTTTCCAGGTCTCCTAACTCAATTGCCTTGGCTTCATCGTCGCTGAGTTTGGTGGCCGCGCCGGAGATAATCAGTCCGATCAGGGCCGATGCGATCACACCCCCTGGCATGACTGTTGATAGCAAGCCACCACCAAACACCCCAACGACTACGGCTATCAGCTGAGATGGCAGACTGTATCGCTCTAAGGCATTAGCAACCGCTACTTTTCTGCAATCACCCAAGGCTTCATTTAGCTCTTGCTTGAGCTGAGACTTTAAAGTTGCATCCATGGATTAAGCCCTCCGCTGCATCATTTTGCGAAACGCGAACCATAGGGAGAAGCCACAAACAATAGAGACAATACGCCCCATATTGAGCCAGTTGATATCGCTGATCATGGGTGTCCCATATTGGTTGTCGAATATGTCCCAGGCCCAGCTACAGACAGCCAGGTCTATGGTGAACGCTGCCAGGGCAACATAAATCCGTCGTAACCAGGCCTTGCGGGGTGTATTGACACTGCAGGTAAAGGGACGAATCTCAGCATATTGGATGACCAATATGGCAATCAGCCCAGTGATATCGACAATCATGCCTGCCCGGTCTAGGACATTCTCAAACAATCTGATGTAGGGGCTGATGTTGGAAACAAACAGCTGTAGCGGAATGATGAACGTGGCATAGACCAATATCTTGACTATCCAGCTATCAATCTTGTCTGGATTGTTGCCCAATGCATCTGCTTGTTTTTTCAGGTCTTCTGCCCCTTGCCGTACACGTTCAGCAGTGCGTTGAACTCGGGTCCATCCTTGTGATTTTGCAGTCATTGATTTTCTCCTCTTATCTGGAAACTCGTTGTTGGATAACGTCTTGGTCTGGTGTGCGAGCGATGTCGGTTAACGTGCCATCGGCAGTAGGTAGCGCTGTGTTGCCATATAAGTCACACACAGGGGTATTGAGAGGCACATTCTTCACCTGAAGAGAGGCACTAATCTGGCTGGATTTAAGCAATGAGCACCGATTTAAATAGCGCTCATTTGCTTTGTATCGCTCCAGCTCTGCTAGTTGGGCCTCTCGCTCCTGGCTAACTTGCAATTGTTTGACCTGGGCCGCATGCTCTTGCTGGGACTGAACATCAGGGTTAAGGCTGGTAATGACAATGATGCCACCCACCGCTGTCAGCACCAGGCCGCCAGCAACCTGGAAAAAGTTATCTCCATTGACTCGTCTAATCACTGTTAAGCAACTCCATTAACGCCGTTAAACTGTCCTGGCCGCTTGTGCTAGCCCCCTCAGTTGCACCCAGAGAAGACGCTACCTGAGTGGTTTTCTGGCTAAACAGGCCGCTGATGGCAATGGCTAAGCCAATGAGGATAAAAGCCAGGCCTGTCATTGTTTGAGTGGATAGCCCCTGGGATGGAGCTTCAACATTAATCATGGCTGGATCTACCGTCTCAGTAGTCACCACTGATTCGGGCAGCAGATCTTTAGGCAACAGAGTGGCAGGGACCAGGGGAACCTCAACACCATTGATTTTGCAATTGCCTTCTGCATCCAGGTAAAGGTGAGCCTGTTGAGTGCTGAGGCCAGCAGGTTTGACGCTGAAGCTATAAAAATTGTTGTTGTAGGGCATCCCCCAGCTGACCTGGGTAGAATCGCCAGGGATGGATGTTTCCTGCAGTTGAGAGCACGCAGGCCTAAAGGCAAAGGATTCTTGCCCGGCTGGCGGCAAAGTTTGTTGGCTGGGTATTTCTAGCCCATTAAAGACATAGGATTGTCCAGGGCTATAGGGCTGTAAGAGTGTTGTTGTCATATAATAAATTCGTCCTTTTCGCGGGACACTAGGGGGATAGGTGGCTCAGGCTGCCTATCCCTTTGGTTTGAGTTGAATTTCAGGCTCCCAGGTGAGCGGATTGTGTTGTATTGCCATCACACCCATGAGAACTATGGCGATCGCAACTAACCCCCAGCACCACCAGCGGCCTGGGTAGGCTTTCCCCGTAACTCCTCCATAGCAGTTTGTAATTCAGTATCTAAATTACGGTTATGAATACTGAGAGCTTCTGACCGCAGCTGGTAGCGCAATGATGCTGTTTTTACTTCCTCGGCCTTGGCTTTGACTTTGAGCGCAGCTGCTTCCTTTTTCCTGGTGACTTCCAACTGATTTTGGTAGTCAGCATCGGTGGCAGCGACAAAGCCATCGCAGGCATCTAAGAAACGCTCAATATCTTCCGCCTCAAATGATGCCAGAGGCGCATTCCCGCGTACATCAGAGAGATTTATATCAGTGGGCAGGGAGGGCAAATCAAGTGCTCCTCGATGGTTACCTGTGCTGATAGTTAGCGTTGATATTTCAGCTGCTTCAGACTCCTGTGTCTGCTCAGGCTGTACTGAAAACTCATTCAATAGGCGGGTTACAGCATCCTGGTCAAGACCGTTACTGGTATCAATATTTAGCTCCTGACAGCGCCGATGGACGGTGGACTTAGAGAGGTTGTTTTGTGTGCAAAATTTATGCAGAGAAATAGTCATGATAAAACCTTTGGAACGTTGCTGGAACAGGCTTAGAACGCCTTGGAACAGATTAAAAGTGTTGTTTTAGTGGATTTGGAACGTCTTGGAACGTTGCTGGAACAGGCTTGGAACGCTTTGGAACGCCCTGAGCAAGAAAATCCGTTCCATCCAAGTTCTGTCAACGTTCCGACGCGTTCCACTGAACGCTAATCGGACTCGTGCTGGACTACAGCACTTTCTGCGCTATCAACACCTTCAACAAGACTCACCTCAAAGTCACCGCTGATGACCATGGCTTCTTGTTGATCAGGGAAAAAGGCAACTTCGACGTTGTCATTGCCCCAGATTGAGAAAGCGCTTGGTGGGTAGTAGGTCAATATTCTGACGAGAGCAGGATTTTGAGCTGTTTGTCGTTGAGTTAAGTTGGACTGCGACATTTCAGAATAGTTTTGAATTACAGGAGCAATGAGCCTTCTAGCTGGCCCACTTTGTTGAGCAGGGATTGTGATGGCTTCTCAATCGCATCCAGCTCTTTGACTAATCGCTGGTGTCGTTGATAGGTTTGCTTCCACTGGTCAAACTGCATGAAACCGCCACGGTTCTTGTAGTCCTGGTATGCATCGACTTGCTCGTCTGGTTGCACAAAGACACAGCGGTCTGGGTGGGTGGCCCAGGCCATGAGACTTGTAAACTCTTGTTCGCTGAGTCGATAGGGTTCGGTGACCGTGGTGAGCCAGTAAGTGATTTCGTTGTCGTCGGTTAGGCGATTGATTTCGTGGATATTGCCAAATAGGCCAATGACGCGGTCTTCGCTCAGCTTTAGGAATGATGGTTGTTGGTACATTGCAAATTGTTTTTTGACACTACAATCTGTGGCCGCAATGCGACCTGTGCTCTGCCTCACAGTGGGTGAAGCGTTAATTTACTTAGAAAGGCTGTTAATCAGGCATAATTGATCAGTCCTTCTTGAATACATCGCGGTATTGAATTGGACACTTTGCGGCGTGGGTGGAGCCACGCCGCAATTGATTTATTGCGAGTTAGGTGGCTGCCTAAAAATAGCGGCTAACCCATCAATATCAACTTGAAATAAACGACAAAAATCAGCCATTTTGTCAGGAGAAAATTCGGGAATGTGTTCCCCACTTTCCCACTTTTGGACAGTTCGGGTAGTGACGCCTAAGGCGTCTGCTACATCCTGTTGCCGTAGCTTAAGCTCCTTACGTCTGTTCACAAATTCATCATTCCGAGACACATCCATGAGACCAACTTCCAATGGAAGCTGCTCCCGGCGATTAGAAGTCACCCGAAGTTGACTTCGGGTAAATATTAGACAATAATGTACCCGAAGTCAACTTCGGGTACACATGTTTGCCGGAAGTGCAGCTTCCTTAACGACATGCATGGGGGTTCTGCTTTGCCGACAAGGCCCCAATGCATGTCTATTGTCTCAATTGATTGGACTCACTTCACCCCGAACGTATGCACTACCGTACCTGGATATGCATATTTAATAAATATGGGCCATTCCCCTTATGTTGAATCTCCTGAAAGACGCACTACCCAATGACCCAATGGCCAGGCGTCTATGTACGACCTTTGGCTATAAATGGCGAACGATTGAACGTCCTGAGGACGCTACCAACGCTACCGACTGGACAACCCATTCATTTCCTATGCGCCCGCGTGCCCTTTGGTCAAGATGGCAAGACGCGGGCATTTTGATAGGCGTCCGTTTTCCCAATCAGACCCGCTATGCGCTCATCGATATCGACGCCGGTGGCGACTACCACGACGCCAGCAGCTTAGAGCAAATCCGTGAAGCCCTTGAAACCATAGGCATTGTAAGAACGATCCTCACCCGATCGTCCTGGTCGGGAGGGTGGCATCTGTACTGCCCATTGCCAGCGCCGGTGAGCACCTTCAACCTGGCATGCACCTTAAAGCACTGCCTGGAAGCCCAGGGAATCAAAGTTAAACCTGGCCATTGTGAAACCTTCCCCAATATCAAGCCCTATGGCAGGAAATGGGAAGTCACAGAATATAACGGCCACCGGCTGCCACTACAGCCAGGTTCAGGCAGCTGCATTCTTGATCACAACCTCAATCCCACTGCTGGAACCCTGGAGCGTTTCTTTTGGCAGTGGGATTTTTGTATGCAGGCCCAGGACATGGAGTTACTTATCCCAGCGCTGGAGCAGGGCCGTGAACTGCAACGCAAACGACGGCGATCGAAGGCAGGCAAACTGGAAATGTGGGCCGATGACCTGCGAAGAGAAATTGACCTGGGGTGGACCGGCCACGGCCAGACCAACGGCATCCTAAAAGCGATCGCATGTTATGGGCGAGTATTTGAAGGCCTGGCCGATGACGAACTGGCGACCTATGTAGAGCAGATGGCGCTTACCCGCGATGGCTACCAGGAATGGTGTCGGCATCAGGGTGCGATCGCAAAAAAAAGCCGCGCCTGGGCCAAATGGGCCACACGATTTTGGTGGCCAATCGGTACGCAACAAGCATCAGCTTCGACTTCTATCCATGATGGTGTGGTCAACCAGAACGACGAGAAACAACTCGACGCCCGGCGACGCATATCCCAAGCCATCACCCATCTTTGCAAGAAGGGAGAGCTACCCGAGGGAGTCACGGCCAGGATACAGGCATTATGCAAGCTAGCCCGGACCAGCGTTCAAACCCTTTACAAAAACCTAGCTCTCTGGCACCCGGACCATTGGTGTGTAATACCAGAGCCTGAGGGGGGTGGAGTGCGATCGCGCGATTGTAACGAAACATCAACCAATCCCCCAGAACAACCACCATCAGAGGGATTACACACCTTAGGGGAGTTACTGAGGTGTGTACCCGTGAGGGACGCCCAAAAAAATCTTTACCCCAGGGGAGAAGGAGGGGGTTCAGGGGGAGGAGAGGGGTTTTCCACAGGCTGGCAGGGGGTCTGAGCTGTGGAAAACCTCCGTCCTGAGGCTGCTCTTAGAGAGCCACCTATCGACTTTTCAGACCAGATAGCCAAGGTAGAAGTCCTAATGATGGTGGCTGGATTGACCTGGCGGTCCCCATTAATTCACCAGTGGCTAACTCAGTGGCTAGACCAGCCCACGAAAGATTGGTGCAGCTTTGATGACATGGAGCTGCTCGAAGAAAGGCTTTGCATAGAACTTATCGACGGAGGGTTAGGCCGTGCTTAAGTTGCTAAATGTGTTGGTTGCGATCGCCCAGGCCCTGGAGCGCCAGGCCGTGGCTCAAGAGCGAATTGCCACGGCTCTGGAAACTCAGCAGCTGCCCGAGACTGGCGATAAGGAACTAGCTGCCAAAGTTCTAGGTGTCAGCGTCCGCCAGGTGGAACGCTATCACAAAGAATGGATACTCAATGTTCACTACAGCTACCAGGGCCGCAAACCGACTTACAACCTGGCACTGCTCCGCGACTGGAAGGCCAATAAGGAAAACCCCACAGCCCACCAGCGAGCAATCCAGATTTGGCAACGTAGCCTACCCAGCAATCAAAAGAAGCGGGCGTAATTACTGATAGTTGTCGTTATCGTTATAGACGCTGTAGTAGCAACCAAACTGCTCCCAACCCTCAACCATGATCCAATTCCCTGCACCCGTGCGCGTAGTGCCAAGGTAACTCATGGTCGCCTCATAGACACCGGGTTCTACAGAGATGCTGTGAAAAGGAGCATCATCGCTACATTCCTCCGGCAAGCTTGCTGAGTCTGAATAGTATCTACCACCTGGGTAAGCAGGGATTGTAAATGAGTAAGTCGTCTCAGACTCCAAGCTGTTCAGAGTAACCGTAACGGTTTCAGGTACTTCATTCTGAATGGTCAGAACAGAACCATTGTCGACTCGCTCAAGCAGCGCTGGAGCCTCTAAAGTGTTGAACGATTCCAATTGTTGAGTGCTTGAAAAGTCAAAGCCTCCATTGCTGAGCAATCTTCCAGTTGTCAGAGCTACAAAAAAGCCAAAAACAACTAGCCCTCGATTCCGATCAGCCCAGCTACCTCGCTCAATAGAAACACCACGATACCAATAAAATTCTTTATTTTTATTAGTTGTTTTTCGAGCTTTCTGACCACCTCGCGTACGCACGGGCTGTGTTTTCCCTACCACCTCACGTTCCCGCTCCAAATCTCTAATTATCTTCTGTACTACCCATTCCGGCGATTGACCATGGTGACGTTTCTTATAGCCTCGATACAGCCGAATGGATGTCGCTCTGTCCTTTGTTAGGCGGGTAATACCAGATATATCAACTTGCATATTTAACCCTAGCTCTTATTAGAAATTCACCCCGGAATTCAACTGTCTGGTCAACCATTAAAAATTGACCAAGCTCATATTTAAAAAGTTCACGTAAGCTATTATCTGATTAATTCAAAATTATTGAACTATCGAACTATGCGATTTCTGGATACTGATATTTTTGATGACGCTAAGACTGGGGCTAACGGCATGGAGAAAGTGTTGTTGCAGTTACTAACGGCTTACTATTACATCGCTAATGGTGTGACGTTTAAGCTGCGTGAAGCCTTGGGCTCCGATTCAGGGAACGAACCTGTCATTAGTTGGAACGGTCCCTACAAAGCTGCCGATGGGACAACAAGAATCACCGTGGTAGCTCACTTTTTGGTTAGTGAAGACGCATTGTCCCCAACCTATAGCGGTCTTTATCAAGCTGCTGAAGCCATGACCACATCAGATCCAGCTGCCGCTTATGTAGGCGATTAAGTGTGAGCGTTCCTAAAGAAGTCATCTCAGAACTGAATAGATTAGAAAACCTAGCTGCTGAAGCTGGCGAGTTTACGACTCAAGGCAGATCGTATACAGCTCAACGTGATGCATTGGCAACTCAATGGGCAAATCGCTCAAGAGGTTACACAGACAGGTTGCGTAGCGCCAGCCCTACACCCGCTACTAACGGGCCAAAACTCAACGTAACGGGTGATACAGCGCTAGCCCAAATCCAGTCTATTGATAGATATATTCAGCGAGATGACATCTCTCCGAGGCAACGTAGCGATGCATTTAACAGACGTACTGCAATCCAAAATCAGGCTTTAGAGGCTAGTAGGGTTCAGCGGCAAAACCTACAACAACAAGTCACATCACGCTCCAACCATACCCCACCATCAAAGGGAGGGCCTTTAACAAGTAGTCATCAGTTTATTAATCCAAAAACAAGGCCTACACCTAGCAGGGGTTACCCAGGCGCTGGTTCCAATTTAGGAAATGGAGCACGAGCATTAAATGGGTTAAACAAAGTCTCTAATGCACTTGGAGTCGTTTATGGTGCGGTCAACGCACCCGGCAATTTTAGGCAAGGTTATGCTGAAGGGTTTAACCGGGGGCGATACGTTCCTGGTTTAAGCGAAGCCTCAGGCGTTGCTCAAGGATTACAAAATACGCTGACACCTTTCTCCCCTTCAGCGTCAGCAGCAGGTTTTTTGACTGGCCTTGCTACAGGCGCTGTCAACAGGTTGTTTGGCAAAAACAAACCTGATAGTGAGCGTGCTCCAGAAATCACACAGGACCGTCAGCTTCCCTCTGGCATAACCATCCCAACCAATGAAAATGGAGACCCCATAGCTCAAGAACCTGGCAGAGTTTATGACATTAGCTTCAGGGGCAGGTCATGTAGACCAAAAGAAGGGACCTGCGGTAACTGGAGTGAAGGAGAAAGAAGAGTCGTAGGACCTGTAAGGATAAAAATTGAGCGAAATGAACAGCAAACTCCAAATCCTGATGGAAGCCCCATTTATGGAAAAACGGTCAAAGTTATCACAGGCAATCCTGAAGATGATTTCAATATTAGAGGCTCTACCAATGAGGATGTGTTTGATCCTGAGGGAGAAATTACAGATTCAACTCCTGTGGATGGATTGCCTGATAACTACACACCAAATCTGCCAAGCGCCCCCAAAATACTGGCACCAAGGTCAACGCCATATGAATCCCCAGGCACTGGCCCACAAGACTCATCCGCACCAGAGCCAACACCTAACGCAACCCCCCAGGACATCGCCTCTCCAACTATCCCATCACCCTCTCAAGGCTTGTCGCCAGGTGTTGCACCTGACTCTGGCCGGAATGAAGCACCAACAGCACCGTCTGTTCCGGGTTTTCCACCGTTGCCGCTAATCCCCGGCAACGCTACCAACGCTAGCAATAATCGGAAACCAGAGACTCAATCTGGCAACAACGGCAATAGCTCTAACCCACCGGACAGTTGCAACAGTCGATGTGGTCTCCCAGGTATTAACCAAACTAAAAAAACTGAAAAAAGGATACTGGACGCTCTTGGAAACCTAACTGACCTATCAGGGCTAGGGCTGCTGGTAACCATCCTAGACATCGTCAACGGCATTAGTTCAGCTGTTGGGGTCTCAGCATTTCCCATGTCAGTCCCCAGCATATTGAACAAAAAATCAACCGAGACCACGACGCTCAACAACCTGGGTGAAGCTCACCTTTGGCAGGCCAAAAACTTAGATTCCACCATTGGCGGCTGGCCCAATACCATCCAGGACTTAGATAGTGGCAACCCACTAGAAAACCTCACCGTCAGTGACTCACTCGCTGAGATTCAAGGGATGCTAATGGCTATGGCTGTGGGGCAAGGCATCAACCAGCAGGGCATTTTCAAAACCTTGACCGAGACCACTGGCATCAAACAGCAAACCATGCTGGCCCGACAATTTGCACAAGGTAACGCTGAGTATCTGGGGTACAACCTGCGCCAGACTACTCGCCAGGTGCCTAACACATATACACCCGGTGTAGAGAACATCTTGGAGCTGCTTAACCCAGGTCATGTACCGATGGAAGCCGTCGAAAATGTTGACAACATGGACCTGCAAAGCTGTCTACGTGAGCTATGTGCATCAGCCGCCATCATCCGGGCTGTGTTCTTTAGAAATACCGGCACTAACGATATTGAACAGGCCCTGCGCGAACGACTAGACCAGGCCCGTAATGTCAACGAAACAGCAGGCGGCTCCGACTTCGACGAATATCTACGACAGGTAGAACAAGGCTTTGGGCTATCGAACCCCTATGGTCGTGACCAAACTCAGGGGCCTCAACTCAGAGATCGCAGTGACAACACCACACCATAACCATGGGCATATCTCTCAACGCCGCTACCCTGTTTAGCCGGGTCAATGCTCGTACCCGGCAGTTCTCACGCGGTCTATTTCAAGCGGGCGGCGGCCTTAGTGCAGCTGGGGCCGCTGCCGGATCACTGTCGTTGGTCAACCATCTGAAGGGGTTTGCTGTGGGTGCGGTACTGCAGGCCATACCCAGTATGATTTGGTCATTCTCAAGCCTGTGGACCCTGTTTTTTCAGAGTACGCTTCAAATCTTTTCATTTGACTGGAACCGGCCTGACGAGGCATTAGACCAGCAAGTCAGAAATCAATGGACGGCCTATGGATCGGTTCTCGGCAGTGTCACGGGTAGCACCATTGGTTACCTAGCCTGTGGCGTTCTGCCAGCCACATCGCTGTTTGCCATTGATGAGCGCATGGCCTTGTATGTCACCCAACAGGTTGGCGAGGAATTTATAGATGAGTTCATTGGCCAGGCCGCTTTCGCCATCCGGCTCGCCGCTCGAAATTTAGTCCAGCAAGGGGCCTTTGATGTTTATAAAAATGTCCGGCGCTGGCTGAAAGAAGATTCCAATCCCATTCTTAATACCATTCTGGGGTCTCAGAGAGCTGAAGAAATTAAGGCAACCTGGGGCGAACAAAGTGCAAACCCCTTTACTATCTATGGCGCGATTGATGAGCAGGTGGAGCGCATCCCCTCAGCCTTTTGGCGAAACTTCACTGAGGAAATGATCGAGGAAGTCTTTGATAGCTGCATCGAAGCTGGCTACGTTGTCGCGTACTCCCTCGATGGCTGGTTTGCGCAACAGAGAATGGCCCAACAGGAAGCTGAGCGGGTGGTAGAAGTTCAGCCGGATCGAACAAACGACCGTGAGAAAATTGTGCTCGCCGGTCCCGAAAGTCACGTTAAAGCGGGCGTTTCTCAAGCGTTAGTATCCCATCAGCTGATTCAGAGTCGAGATGTGGGGCAACTGATCGGTGCGCCGGTTGATGACTATGTCAGAGAAAAAGAGCTCAGTCTACGTATCAAATTCCAGCTATACAGCGTTGATGCTCCTCCCTACATCACGGTCGGGGCTAACGCTGTACAAAGGGTCACCATAACGGTCCCCGATGTCAAACGTTCGGCCTTAGACTGGCAGCAGCTCAGAGCCGCTTTAGGTGGGCCAAATGGGTATCTATGGGGACGATGGCGAGCGACAGCACGGCTAGGCAAAAACGAATATGTGTCTGCATTTGGTGCGACCGCAGACGAAGCAGAAGACCGAATAAGGGCTGTAATGACCCTCAGTAACTCGGTGATTCAAACCGTCACCGTAACGGAGGAACGACGGGCAGACGAACGAATCATAAACCCCCGGTTGCAGAAAAACGTGACCAGGGTGTATCCCGGTCACGTCACAGTGGTCAACCGACAGCGGGTGCTGGCCGCCGATCAAGGGCGGGTCTCGGTGAACGGTAGTTTTATTGATAGGCAAGCGCGTTTTGAGCTGTGGCGCGATACGGCCCCCCGCAACTTTCAGGCAGACATCGCCGAACTCCTTAGGTTTGCCTAGCAATCAGGTATTCACGTTCTTTCTGGATTTGATCCAGCACTTGAACATGAGTCATGTTCAACTCATTCTGTAGCCGCCTAACCAGCGTGATTCTAGGCCTGTACTGATAGGGCCGCCCAAACCTGGTTTTTGTTCGGAGCATCGCCCGGCGGCTACAGGTAGACATGCGAGCGTAAGCGATTGTGACCATGGTTAAAAACTAATTGTCTTAAGAGACTCCCTTAAGGGGTGTAATACACCACACGCCCCATCTGGCAGTGGTTTCACCAAAATTCTTTTGCTATCGTAGCGAACGAAATCACGATAGGAGTACAGGCGTATGGGCTCTGTCTATGGGGCCAGGACTAAAGTTGCTGTCACCCCGTTTAATGGTTCAACGATCAACTATGGTTTTGCAACCAACTGCACAGAAGCGGAGCAAAACGTTTTAGGACACACTCAGGTGGCTGCTGTTGTAGGCATCATCGTGTATGGTGCATCCGCTCCCAAGCCTGGGCGAATGACTAAAAACCCAGATGGCGCTCAGGGTGGTCCCAATACCAACACAACGTCGTTTGTGGATTGGGAGTCAATCAACGGCGCAATTGCCGCTGACTGGAAACTAGTGCGGGGCTCCACTCGGAATCCTAAGCTAGGGCGCGGGTCTAGAAGTATACGGGTTAAGGCTGAGATTGCTCCACAGCTACTCAAAGTGTGGGACATGAAAACTGAGCAGTTCAACCGGATTACGGCTGCAACGCTCGCTGAGATGGGGATATCAGCCTATGTACAGGCGGATCTGAACAACCCTAATGTCATTCAGGGTGACAACAAGATTGAGGGGGCTTCGGTCTTTGGGGCTCGCTCTGATGAGGGCTTAAGCATCGGATTTATTGACCACACCCGAGTAGACAATATGCCCGCTGGCTGGGCCGCTTTCGGCAGAGCCGTGACGGACGATCCACGCGCAGCAAACTAATAGGGCTACACACGATGAGGACTGAGATTGCAGCAGATGGGGTACCGGAGGTGGTGATCACCTATGAGGAATCGGTCTCTAATGGATGGCTATCCCAAGGCGGCATTATCCTGCCAGGGCATCCGTTGTATGCAGAAACCTTAAACGCTCCATCCGCTGACATTTTGGACAGCCTCAGGTTTGGTGATAGCTCAAACCAACGGCACATCATTTTTGGCCGCAATGGCCTGATGCGACCAGCAACTGAAACCCAATTGGATGCATACATCCATGAGGGTGAATACGACCAACGACTAACCCAAATTTAGGATTTTTCAACTATGGCAGACATCACACCCACTATGGTGAACGCCCACTTGGGCACCAACGTTTTTGAAGACGATGGCAGTGGCAATGCCACCCTTAATTTCAGCCTGCTGACGGGTGACATAGTCGGTATGGACTCCCCATTAGCAGAAGGCGCTATCAAGCTTTTAGATGCACTTTCAGGGACCGCCGTTGCTGAATATGACGCTGACAACGCTAACGATGCCCGCTCTACCTACCCAGTGATCAACCGCGTACCGACGACCATTGATGGCGATCCAGCGTTACGGGTCACTGGCACCGCCGTTGCTAAGGTGGTCATCGGCGATAGCTTGGATGAAGCTGTAGCTCTTTCATAGTGCAGGGGGTGAGGTCACCATCCCCCAAAGCTTTTTAGATGCTTTCCCAGGTGGCCTTGTATTTTCGTTGCGGCAAGCGTACAGCTCGGTTTCGGGGCCGTTTTTTGACGGGACACCCTCAGACCTGTTGACCCTTAACAGTGAGTCCATTCACTTGAATAAAGAACACGGGTCCATTCAAGTGGATGACGATTGGCTGACCACTCAAGATGGCGCTAGCTTGATTAGCTCTTCGCCGATTTCAGTCCCAACGACTCGGTTGATTAGTTTGGTCATTCGTCTATCGGCGGCTCGCACTGGCCAGCCCAATAGGGGCGATATCTACGTTGGTAATTCCAGTGCTGCAGTTGATCGGCTCTTTACCGTCTTCTCAGACGAGATTGCCTATTTTCGGGTCAATAAAGGCGGGGCATATCTAGGCACCGGGATACCGATGGCCGCAGATCAACCCTTGGTGTTGACTGCCAATATCTCGCCTGATAGACAAGATATCTGGCTGAACGAGACCTTGGTTAGTTCGTCTGACTCCTTTGTTGAGCCGAATTTGGGGCCACTCACGTTAAGTCTGTATGGGGTTGACTATGCCTTTGTTGGCATTTGGAGCGGGGAAACTATCCCGTCTGATCCAACCGCTGTGATTGCCGCCGTCATGCAGGAATTCGGCATTCCCACTAATTAGATGGTTTGGCAATATGCAGGGCAGGCACAGGTATCCGGGAGTGTTCTGTGGAGCATTCCCATCCCCGTCTTTGGTGAGCACGTAAGGCTGACCTATAGCTCCACCAATCCAACGGTGCTAAATGCGGGCTTCCGTGGCTACATGCGGGTGAAGTTCACCGATCAGAATATTGTTTCTAATCGGTGGCTTCGCATTTGGCCCAAACCCCAATCAGAAATGGTTGTAATGTCTCCCTGGGAACCCGACTTAGGCCGTCACGAGGTGCAGTTCAAAAGCAGCCGGTATGTGCCGGTCGATGGGTGGAGTGTGGTGGTGGAGTATTGGGTACCGCAGCGAGACCCCATTGAAGACATCGTCGAGGACATTGACCTGCTGGTGGATGACCTCGTTGACGAATATCAGGAGCAGGATTTGAACCCGTAAGTTCAATGTTGAAAATAGTTGAATGCAGGCCTGGGCGAGCTCAACAGTCAACGCCCATCGACCTGGAAAACCTACCGGCCACCATTGGCAAAGGTCAGGGCGATACGTATCAAATGGCCGTGGGTGTTGACCCACGGTCTATTTATTTTCAATCTCTGTCCAGAGTTCACGCGACCCTTTACCGAGAGGGCGATGACATTTGGTTGCGCGATGGCAACGGGAAGCCCAGTAC